>NZ_JXQX01000038.1:0-596739 GCF_000834175.1 Microbacterium sp. MEJ108Y
ATGAAGAGCACACCCCTGTGCGCCCGAGAGATCGCCCCGGGGCGCACAGACCTCGTTCCACCTCCGACGAGCGCCGCGACCGATGCACTGTGATGCGGCGACTCCAGCGGCGGCACCACGTCGAGAGCCTGCACCGACTCGCCCGTGAGCGAGCGGATCGACGCCACCTCGAGCGCTTCGTCCTCGGTGAGACTCGGAAGGATGCCAGGCAGCCGTCGTGCGAGCATGGTCTTCCCTGCCCCCGGCGGGCCGCTGAGCATCATGTGGTGTCCTCCCGCCGCGGCGACGATCAGCGCACGCACAGCGTTCTCCTGCCCCACGACGTCGGCGAGGTCCAACTCTTCGGGACTCTCGCGCGCAATCGCTGCGGCCGCGACCGGATCCGCCTCGAGCACGTCGACCTCTGCACCATGCCACACCGCCACCTGCGAGAGGCTCGCCGCAGGGCGCACCTCGATTCCCGGCACGAGCCTCGCCTCGGCCTCGTTGCCCCAGGGGACGATCACGGTGTCGAAACCCGCGCGTGCAGCAGCGAACACCGACGGCAGCACTCCGGGAACGGGCCGGAGCCGACCATCGAGCCCGAGCTCACCGAGATGCACCACGCGGGCGATGGACCGGCTCGACAGCGCTCCCCCGGCTGCCAGCGCAGCGACGGCGATGCTGAGGTCGAAGCCCGCTCCCTGCTTGGGGAGGCTCGCGGGCGAGAGGTTCACCGTCAGTCGACGACGCGGAAGATCGAGCGCGGTGTTCTTGCACGCGTTGTGGACCCGCTGAACAGCTTCGCCGAGTGATTTGTCGGGCAGCCCGATGATCTTGAAATCGGGCGTCTGATTCGAGATGTCCGCTTCGACTTCGACCATGTGTCCATCGACCCCGGTGAGCGCGACCGCCCAGGTGCGAGCCGTCTTCACGACACGTCCACGAGGTGTTCGAGGGTGCTGTGCGCGGGGTCAGCGCCGATGATCCCGATCGCCTCGATCCGGATCATGAGGCCGCCGGCCTGGTCGGGATGATCGGCGGCCCACGCATGGGCCAGTTGCCATAACCGGCGTACCTTGCGGGCGTCCACCGCTTCGAACGGGTGCCCGTGAGCGATGGTGCGTCTTGTCTTGACCTCTACGACTGCCAGATGGCGGCCGCGACAGGCGACGATGTCGATCTCGCCCTGCGCACATCGCCAGTTGCGGTCGAGCACCTCATATCCGATACCCGTCAGGTATCGGACCGCCTGCTCTTCACCGTGTCTACCGAGCTCGTCTTTCGCTGCCATGGTGACAGCCTGTCGAGCGCCCGCGCCGATCAGCGCTCCGAATGAGCCGCAGCCCCAGTCCCTCGGGACAGCCCGTCAGAAACCTGAGCCGTGCAGAAGAGGTCACTCCCCGTCGAGCGACAGCTCTTGCGGCAGTTCGAACTCGCGGCGCTGCAGCTCTTCGACGTTGACGTCTTTGAACGTCAGCACCCGCACGGCCTTCACGAAGCGGTCGGCACGGTAGATGTCCCACACCCAGACGTCACTCATCGAGATCTCGAAGTAGAAGTCGTGCTCGGTATCACGGCGTACGACATTCACCTCATTGGCGAGGTAGAACCGCCGTTCGGTCTCGACCACATACTGGAACTGTGCGACGACGTCGCGATACTCGCGGAACAGCGCGAGCTCGAGCTCGCGGTCGTAGTCGTCGAAGGCTTCCTCATCCATGATCCCTCCATCCTAGAGTCGGCGACACTGCGATGCCGCACGCAGGCTCAGAACAGAGTCGGGACATCTGTGATGACCCAGGATGATCGGTGATGCGGGGAGAGCCCGAGGCTCCTGATCGCATCGCGATGCTCGAGGCTCGCATATCCCTTGTTCCTGTCCCACTGATACGCGGGGTGGCTCTCGTGGAGCTCGGCCATGTAGGTGTCTCTCGCCACCTTCGCGATCACCGATGCCGCTGAGACCGACGCGCAGTCACGGTCTCCTTTGACCACGGGCCGCACGCGCAGCGGAACCGGATGCACGGGCGAGACGTAGTCGTGATTGCCGTCGAGCAGCACGAGCGCTCCGTCGAGGACCACTCCCGAATCGACCACGCTCTGCACGGCGCGCGATGCCGCGAGCCCGAGCGCCCGCATGATGCCCACCGAGTCGACCTCGGCCGCACTCGCCCAGCCGACTCCCGATGCCTGCACCCATGCCGCGGCCCTCGCAGCGACGTCAGGTCGACGCCTCTCGGTGACGAGCTTCGAATCCCGGAGTCCTTCGGGCACGCGACGGCGCGCACCGGCCGCATCCATCACGGCAGCTCCGACCGCCACCGGCCCGGCAAGCGCGCCGCGTCCGACCTCGTCGAGGGAGATGATGAGATCGCACTCACTCAGCAGCCTGCGCTCGAGAGTGAGCTTCGGAGCGACGACGCTCATTCCGGATCCGGGACGCCGTTGAAGCTGTCGTGGTGGCCGTCGATCGTTCCCATGCGGTCGAAGGGCCATGTCGTGAAGAACGCCTTGCCGACGACGTTCTCGATCGGCACGAATCCGCCGCTGGGGAGATCCTGATGCGCCCGCGAGTCCCGCGAACGATCCCGGTTGTCTCCGAGCAGCCAGAGGGACCCCTCCGGCACGACCACGTCGAAGGGTTCGTTGGACGCAGCGGTGTCGCCGTCCGGGAGATTCAGGTAGCCGAGCTCGTCGATGGGCGCACCGTTGACCGTGATCTGCCCGAGCGCGTTGCAGCAGACGACGTGGTCGCCCGGCAATCCGATCACCCGTTTGACGAGGTGATCCTGAGAGTCCGTGGCAGAGATCCCGATGACGTTGAGCATCCAGTCGAACGCTTCGATGAGCGGAGGCTGAGCCGGAGTCTGCGGCTGCCCGTCGAGCCACCCGCCGGGATCCTTGAAGACGACGACATCGCCGCGTTCGTAGTCGTTCCACCGGGGTGTCAACTCATCGACGAGGATGCGATCTTTCACCATCAGGGTGCGTTCCATCGAGGCCGACGGAATGTAGAAGGAGCGGACGACGAAAGTCTTCACGACGAAGGAGACGAGCGCCGCGATCACGACGATCACGAGGACGTCTCGCAGGAAGACGAGGAACCCGCGACGCCGCTTCGTCGGTGGAGTGGACGCGGCGGCGGAGTCAGTCGTCATGAGGGTTCCTTCACAGTCTCGCACCGCACGGAGACGGCATCATCAAGGGTCGCACACCCCGGGGATAACACAGCACCCCGGGACATCGTGTCCCGGGGTGCTGTGGAGAACCTGCGCGTCAGTTGTCGCGCTTCTCCTTGATCTTCGCCTTCTTGCCCCGCAGCTGGCGGAGGTAGTAGAGCTTCGCGCGACGCACGTCACCGCGGGTGACGACCTCGATGTGGTCGATCACCGGGGAGTGCACCGGGAACGTACGCTCGACGCCCACCTGGAAGCTGATCTTGCGAACGGTGAAGGTCTCGCGCACTCCATCGCCCTGGCGGCCGATGACGACTCCCTTGAAGACCTGGATACGCGAGCGGGTGCCCTCGGTGATGTTTACGTGCACGTTGACCGTGTCACCGGGGTTGAAGACGGGAACGTCTGAACGCAGCGATGCTGCGTCGACGGCGTCGAGGATCTGCATGATCGTCTCTCTCTGCACTCGCCTCAGGTCGGTTGCATGATGTAAGTAGGAACAAGAAGAGGTGTGCTGAACGGAGCCGAAGCGTCCGTGGGCTCCCCTGAGGCAGAACCGGTCACGGCACAAAAATTCATTCTGCCATGGATGCCGCACACGGCCAAAACGCCGTGCGCCGCGTCCTCAGTCCCGTGTGTCCTTCTCGCGGACCACGATGACTTCGTGTGCGCGGGTCTCTGGCACCGGCTCATCGACACCCGGCACGGATGACCACGCGATGGTCTCGCGGATCCGTGCTCCGCTCCCCTTCGCCTCGTTCCACAGCTGCCAGAGCTGCAGCCAGAACAGGCCGATGCCGACCACCGCCGCTGCCGCGAGCAGCCAGCCGAAGGCGCCGTCGATGAAGCACCCGACCGCGATGGTCAGCCCATGCCAGATCGTGAAGCCGCCGACGTCCCACCAGGAGACCGCCCGCTCGACGCGCACCGACGGACGCGATCGGGTCAGGAGCGTGAGGAGCAGCTGACCGACGAAGACCGAGGGCACCGCGATGAACAGCACCCACAGGATCGCCCATCCGCCCTGGAAGACGCCCCACCCCACGAGCAGCCAGAGCGGCAGCAGGAACGCGGCCGGAATCAGCCACCGGAAGAACGCCTGACGCAACCACATGCCTCAAATCGTACGACGCGAGGCTCCACATCGTCACGGTGTTCGCTGTGAGCGCGCGGTCTCTGCGCGGACGCACGCGTCCGGGAGATCGGGGAGAATGGAGTGGACGAGAGGACACCCGATGATCGAACTGCGCACCCCTGCCGAGATCGACGAGATGCGCGCCGCCGGTCGCTTCGTGGCTGAGACCCTGGCAACCCTGCGCGACGAGACGAAGGTCGGCACGAATCTGCTGTCGATCGACCGTCGAGCGCACGACATGATCCGCAAGGCCGGAGCGGAGTCGTGCTACATCGACTACCACCCGTCCTTCGGTGCCAGCCCGTTCGGCAAGGTGATCTGCACGTCGATCAACGACGCGGTGCTCCATGGGCTCCCTCATGACTACACGCTTCGCGACGGCGACCTGGTGTCGCTGGACTTCGCGGTGTCCGTGGACGGCTGGGTGGCGGACTCGGCCCTCTCGTTCGTCGTGGGCACCCCGCGAGAGGAAGACCTGCGCATCATCGACACGACGGAGCGCGCGCTCGATGCGGCGATCGGCGCAGCGGTCGTCGGCAACCGTATCGGCGACATCTCGGCGGCCATCGCGGCGGTGTCGCACGGCGAGGGGTACTCGATCAACACCGACTTCGGCGGACACGGCGTGGGGCGCATCATGCACGGCGACCCGCACGTTCCCAACGACGGCCGGGCCGGGCGCGGATTCCCGCTGCGCGAGGGCCTGGTGTTCGCTCTCGAACCGTGGCTGCTCGAGACGACAGACGAGCTCGTCACCGATCCCGACGGCTGGACCCTTCGGAGCGTCGACGGATCCCGGGGCGCCCATTCGGAGCACACCGTCGCAGTGACGGCGGATGGCCCCATCATCCTCACCGACAGGTCGTTCCTCGGCGTCCGCTGACTCCCGATGCTCCGCTCGTGTTCCTCACGCGCGGCGGTAGACGAACACATCCGTGACGATGGGCAGGTCGTACTCGTCGTGGTCGCGTGTCTCGGGATCTGAATCCAGCACCGCTTCGATGGCGGCGAACATCTCCGCGCGCGCTGCCTCATCGGCGACGAGGAAGGTGCTCACGGTCGACCAGCGACCGAGGTACGCGTCGCGTCGAATCCGCTCCGTCGAGTGGATCTGCTCGTGGCGCACGAAGTCGAAGCCGGGAAGCTCGTGTGTCGAGGTGCTCGTGGTGACGTCTGCATCCCCCACCGCGGGGTGCGCGATCCGGTGCGCCGCGCGATCCCACGCGCACGTCGGATCGAAACGGTTCCAGATGAGTCCGAGGGTTCCCCCCGGTGTGAGCACTCGCGCGATCTCCGCACACGCGGCCTCCTCGTCGAACCAATGGAAGGCCTGCGCCACCGTCACGACATCAGCGACCTCGGACTCCATCGGTATCCGCTCGGCGCTGCCGAGATGCGCCTCGACCCCTGGCAGCTTCGAGCGCAGGATCTCGAGCATCGGCTCCGACGGCTCGACTGCGACGACACGCTCCGTTCGTCCCCCGAGCAGTTCTGTGAACTTCCCGGTGCCTGCACCCAGATCGAGCGCCGTGCGCACGCTGTGAGGCATCACCACGTCGGCTGCAGCAGGAGGGAAGCCTGGACGGTAGCGGTCATAGTCTGCACCGGTGAGGGTGAACGATTTCGCCAGCACGTCGTCGACCATGCTGCGACGCTATCAGGCGCCCGCGATCTCACCCGTCCTGCGACAGTGCGACTGTGCCATCCTGAGTGCATGATTCCGGAGGATCGCCACGTGCCAGAGCATCTGTTCCTGGCTCGGCACGGGCAGACCCGATGGAATCTCGAGCATCGGCTGCAGGGGCAGCTCGACTCGCCCCTGACCGAGGACGGCATCCGACAGGCGCAGAGCGTTGCGGAGCGGGTCGCCGATCGCGGCATCACGACCGTGTGCTTCAGCCCGCTGGGCCGCGCACGACACACGGCAGCGATCATCGCTGATCGGATCGGCGCAGACCTCATCGAAGTGCCGGAGCTCGCCGACCTCGACCACGGCGAGATGGCCGGCCTGACCTGGGACGAGATCGATCAGCGATTCCCCAGGGCGCGCGAAGACCGCGCGGCGAACCGATACGGCTGGGCGTTTCCCGGGGGCGAGAGCTATGCCCAGGCGAGAGGACGGGCGCGCCGAGCGCTGTCATCCTGCGGATGGGCTTCGACGGGCGTTCCCCTGCTCGTCAGTCACGAGATGCTCGGCCGGCTGCTGCGAGCACACCTCCGAGGCTTGGACGCCCATTCCGCGTTGTCGCTGAGGCACCCGCAGGACGTGGTGTTCGAGATCGACCGCGGAACCGAGCGGATGCTCTAGTTCTCGTCGTCCGGGAGCAGATCCGGCCGACGGCGACGCGTCCGCTCGATCTGCTGATCGCGACGCCAGGAGGCAATCACGGCATGGTTGCCGCTCAACAGCACCTCGGGTACGGCCCGGTCCCGCCACACCGAGGGCTTCGTGTAAGACGGGTACTCCAGGAGTCCGTCTTCGTGCGATTCCTCGACGAGGCTCTCCGGATTGCCCACGACACCGGGGATCAGACGTCCGATCGCCTCGATCATCGCCATGGTCGCGACTTCTCCTCCGTTGAGGACGTAGTCGCCGAGACTGACGAGTCGCACCTCGCCGAGCGAGGCCGCATACTCGAACACCCGCTCGTCGATGCCCTCGTACCGGCCGCATCCGAAGATGAGGTGATCGCGGGTGCTGAGGTCACGAGCCGTGGCCTGGGTGAAGACCTCGCCCGCGGGAGAGGGGAAGATGATGGTCGGCCGACGGCCCTCATCGGAAGGAGCCGACGACGCCAGCTCATCGAGCGCGAGCCCCCAGGGCTCCGGCTTCATGACCATCCCCGCTCCACCCCCGTACGGGGTGTCGTCCACAGTGCGGTGGCGGTCGGAGGTCCAGTCCCGAAGGTCCCAGACGCGCAGGTCGAGGATGCCGGCGCTCTGCGCCTTCCCGAGCAGGGAGAGCGTCAGGCCGTCGAAGTACGACGGGAAGATGGAGAGGACGTCGATGCGCACGGGCAGACCGTACCCGTGGTCACTCGGTGGCGTCGGAGTCCGAGGACTCCCCCGCCTCCGTCGCCTCGGAAGCGTCGGGAAGCTCTTCGAAGAGTCCAGCGGGCGGCGTCACGATGACGCGTCCTGCTCTCACGTCGACCGTCGGAACGATCGCCTCGACGAAAGGCACCATGATGTCCTGGTCGCCTGACCTGACGATGAGCAGGTCCTGCGCCGGGAAGTGCTCGACCCGAGCGACTCTGCCCACCACGACACCATCACGGACGACATCGAGCCCAGTGAGCTGGTGGTCGAACCACGCGTTGTCCTCGACCTCGTCGTTGTCCTGATCGATCCAGAGGATCGCTCGGACGAGGGTCTCTGCACCCTCACGATCGTCGACGTCCTTGAAGAACACGACGGGGTTGCCGTTCATCACCCGGTACTCGCGAACGACGACCGTCTTGCCGTGCCACGGGGATGCTTCAGGCACCTGCAACGTGAACTCGGCCCCTGGAGTGAAACGACGCTCGGGATTGTCGGTGTAGAGCTCCAGCTTCAGAGCGCCCTTGAGACCGTGGGCCTTGACGAGGCGCCCGACCCGCAGCTGATTCTTGCCCTGGTTGCGGTCTGTCGACACCACGTCAGTCATCCGCGACATCGACACGCACACGACGCCCGTCTGCAAGAGCGGAGATGAGCGTGCGCAGTGCTTTCGCGGTGCGGCCGCCGCGCCCGATCACGCGTCCACGGTCGTCGGGGTGCACGCGCACCTCGAGGAGATCGCCTCTCGGCGAGGTGGAAGCGTTGATGCGGACATCCTCGGGGTGATCGACGATCCCCTTGACGATGTGTTCGAGCGCGGCGGCGAGCACGACGAATTACTCGGCGTCGGCGGCGGGAGCCTCAGCGGCCTCCGCGTCGGCCTTGGCCGGAGCCTCGGCCTTCTTCTCGACCTTGGGCTTCACGACGGACTTCTTGGACGCGTCGATCTCGAACGGAACCTTGGGCTCCTTGACCTTGAGGGTGGACTTCGCGTCCTTGTCGCCCTTGAACTTGCCCCAGTCGCCCGTGATCTTGAGCAGCGCTGCGACCTGCTCGGTCGGCTGAGCACCGACGGACAGCCAGTACTGCGCACGGTCGGAGTCGATCTCGATGAACGAGGGCTCCTCGGTGGGGTGGTACTTGCCGATCTCCTCGATCACGCGACCATCGCGCTTGGTCTTCGAGTCGGCGACGACGATGCGGTAGTACGGCGCACGGATCTTGCCCAGGCGCTTGAGACGAATCTTGACAGCCACGATTCTCCTGAATTGTGTGGAAGGTAACGAACCGATCGCCTGGAGAGTGGGGTGCACACCCGGCGGAAGCTCAAATAGGGAGGACGAGTGCTGGATAGAGGGTCGAGCACGTCGTCCGACCTTCTATTCTGCCAGATCCGCGGCCAAGGAGCGAAACGGGACGACACGGCGGTTGCCGTGTCGTCTGCACCGCATGTCAGACTGTGCTCGTGAAGCTCGATTTCGCGTCATCGGCCCGGTCCACAGTAGGCCTCGAATGGGAGATCATGCTCGCCGACCCGGTGAGCGGTGATCTCGTCGGCCGCGCCCCTGAGCTGCTGTCGGCACTCGAGCACGAGAGCGCCGACGAACGCCATACGGTGACGGGTGAACTGCTCACCAACACCATCGAGGTCACCAGCGGCATCGGCGATTCAGTCGCGCACGCCGTCGACGACATCGCCAACGCGATCTCTGCCGTGCGCTCGGCCACGGATCCCGCCGGCATCGAACTGCTCTCCGCAGGCAGCCACCCGTTCGCACAGTGGTACCAGCAGGAAGTGACCGACAAGACCCGCTATCACACCTTGATCGAGCGGACCCAATGGTGGGGCCGCAACATGATGATCTGGGGGATCCACGTCCACATCGGCGTCGAGGATCAGCGCAAGGTCATCCCCATCATCAACGCCCTCGCGGCATACCTCCCGCATCTGCAGGCGCTTGCCGCGTCGAGTCCGTTCTGGGCCGGTGAGCGCACCGGGTACGCGTCCAACCGTGCCCTGGTCTTCCAGCAGCTGCCCACGGCCGGACTCCCCTGGCCGCTCGACGACTGGTCCGACTATGAGGCCTATCTCGACGACATGGTGCGCACCGGTGTGATGGCCGATGCGACCGAGGTGCGCTGGGATATCCGCCCCGCCCCGCGGTGGGGGACGATCGAGGTGCGGGCCTGCGACGGCCTCTCGACCCTGCCGGAGCTGGCAGCGGTGGCCGCCCTCGTCCAGGTCCTGGTGGAGCATCTCTCCCGGCAGCTCGACGAGGGTCGCACTCTCGCACAGATGCCCGCCTGGTACCACCGCGAGAACAAATGGCGCGCGGCACGCTACGGCCTCGACGCCAGGGTGATCGTGGATTCGGCGGGCACCCAGCGGCCGGTGCGGGAGCATCTGTCCGAGGTCCTCGACGAGCTCGCGCCGGTCGCAGTCGAACTCGGCTGCGGGCGAGAGTTCGGCAGCATCGAGACGATACTCACGAACGGCGCGAGCTACGAACGGCAGTTGACGATCGCGAACGCGACGGGGGGCGACCTCGGTGCGGTCGTGCAGCACCTGATCCGGGAGTTCCGTTCCGGCCCCGAATCGTCGACCGACGAGTCGTAGAGGTCAGTCCTCCACGAGTCGGCGCGCGAGCCCCTCGTCGAGGACCACATCCGTGATGAGCTCGGCGGCGATCGCTGCGCGGAGGCTCGCGAGCTTCGGAACTCCCGAGACCACGCACACGCGCCTGGGCACCCTTCGCAGTCTGTCGAGGCCCGGACCGGTGGCGCGGGCGTTCACACGGATGTCCCTCCACGAGCCGTCTGCGCGGAAGAAGACCGTCG
Organism: Microbacterium sp. MEJ108Y; assembly: GCF_000834175.1. Classification (NCBI taxonomy): domain Bacteria; kingdom Bacillati; phylum Actinomycetota; class Actinomycetes; order Micrococcales; family Microbacteriaceae; genus Microbacterium; species Microbacterium sp. MEJ108Y. Next base: position 10,171 of record NZ_JXQX01000038.1, read on the forward strand.
CCACGTCGCCGATCGCGTGGTCTTCGCGGAGGCTCCGGTAGTCGTCGCGTCCGAGATATCCTCCGACGTACACACGGCTGGGCACCTCCGCGGCGGGAGAGCCGAGACTGAACACGGCGATGTCCATCTTCGACTGCAGATCGAGCACTCTCCGGGTGCTGCGCTCGCGCCACATCGCCTCGCGCGTCGACGGATCGTCGAAGAACGCCGGCACGGGGAACTGCTGCACTTGCGCGCCGAACGCGCTGCCGAAGCGCTGCAGGATGTCGCTCGAGTACTCGACGCCGCTCGTCTGCGTGTTGCCCGCGCCGTTCAACTGCACGAACGTCGTGTTGTGCGTCTCCTTCTGCGTGAGACCGCGGCTCACAGCGCTGATCGTCGATCCCCACGCGACGCCCACGATCATGTTGGAGTCGACGAACTGCGAGAGCAGCCGCCCCGCTGTCAGGGCCACACGCTCGAGCCGCTCCACCTCGCTGACGATCTCGGGGATGGGTACGACATGCGCGACGAGGCGGTATCTGTCTCTGATGCGCTGCTCGAGCATCCCCAATCGCTCCAGAGGAGAGTTGATCCGGATGTCGACGAGCCCGCTCTCGCGAGCGAAGCTGAGCAGACGGGACACGGATGATCGCGAGGTCTTCAGCTCCTGCGCGATCACCTCCATCGTCTTGTCCTGCATGTAGTAGAGCTGCGCTGCGGTGAGCGCGGCGATCAGCTTTGAGTCGCGGGATCCCGCGTCAGGCTGGGTCATGAGGGCCTCCTCGCCTCGATCTTTGCACATATGTGCAGCGGGCTTGCGCGCGCTGGCCACATGGGTCGAAGCTGGGGGCACGCACAGAGAAGGGTCGAAGATGATCGAGTCGACACACTCATCACCGGAACGCGCCGAAGTCCGCGCCGTCCGTGAGTCCGGACGCACGAGCGTCCTTGTCATCGGAGCCGGGATCAACGGGATCTCGACGTTCCGAGACCTCGCACTTCAGGGCGTCGACGTCCTGCTGGTCGAACGAGGAGACTTCGCTTCCGGAGCCTCCGCGGCATCGAGTCACATGATCCACGGCGGCATCCGCTACCTCGAGAACGGCGAGTTCCGACTCGTCCGTGAATCCGTCGAGGAGCGAAACGGCCTGCTCAAGATCGCGCCGCACTATGTGAAGCCGCTCGAGACCACGATCCCGATCTATTCGACCTTCTCGGGCATCCTGTCCGCCCCCCTGCGCTTTCTCACGCACAAGAGCGGCAAGCCCCAGGAGCGGGGAGCGTTCCTCATCAAGGTCGGGCTCACGATCTACGACACGTTCTCGCGCGATGGGGGCATGGTCCCTCGTCACCGCTTCCTCGGTCGCAAGCGCTCGCTCGCCGAACTCCCCTCGCTCGACCCGAACATCAAGTACACGGCCACCTACTACGACGCCTCCATGCACGATCCCGAGCGTCTGGCGCTCGACGTGCTGCAGGACGGGCGCGCAGCTCATCCGGGCGCCGTCGCCCTGAACTACGTCGAGGCGATCGCCCGCGACGGCAAGAAGATCGTCCTCCGCGATCGTGAGAGCGGCACGGAGTTCTCGGTCGCCGCAGATGTCGTCGTGAACGCATCAGGGCCGTGGACAGACCTCACCAACGACGCGCTCGGCAACGACACGCGCTTCATGGGCGGGACCAAGGGGTCTCACATCGTTCTGGATCACCCCGAGCTTCTCGAGGCGACGCGTGGCCGCGAGATCTTCTTCGAGCACTCTGACGGCCGCATCGTGCTGATCTACCCCCTCAAGGGGCGCGTGCTCGTCGGGACGACGGACATCGACGCCGATCCGCGCGAGGCAGCCGTGTGCACGGAGGAGGAGATCGACTACTTCTTCGACCTGATCCACCACGTGTTCCCGACGATCGACGTGACGCGCGAGCAGATCGTCTTCAACTTCTCCGGCATCCGCCCGCTTCCTCGCCACGAGGACACGGCCCCTGGATTCGTGTCCCGCGACTACCGCATCGAGGTCGACGACAAGGGCGCGGCTCCTCTGGTGAGCCTCGTCGGCGGAAAGTGGACGACGTTCCGCGCGCTCGGCGAGTCGCTGTCCGACGTGGTGCTCGATCTGATCGGCCGCACTCGCACGGTGTCGACCGCCGGCCGGGCCATCGGCGGAGGCCGCGACTTCCCGCGCACCGAGAAAGCTCGTCGAATCTGGATCCAGGAGAACCTCCCGGGTGCCGGCGACCGCGCCGAGCGCCTTCTCGCCCGTTACGGAACACGTGCGGCTCAGGTCTGGGAGTTCATCGAGCAGGGTGATGACGCTCCCCTCGCCGGCGACGACCTCTCCACCCGGGAACTCGCCTGGATGGTGGAGAACGAGATGGTGGCGCGTCTGCAGGATGTCGTCATGCGACGCACCAGCATCGCATTCACCGGTCACGCCGACGCGGATGTGCTCGAAGAGCTTGCCGCAGCCCTGGCTCCTCTGCTCCACTGGGATCGTGCACGCCAGGATGCAGAGCTCGACCAGACGCGCACGATGCTCAACGAACGACATGGACTCCAGATCTCGTCCCGCGCACGCGGCTGACGAGACATCCGAACGCCGCCCTCCACGCGGCGTAACTCCCAACAAGTGCCAGAGCTATGGGGCTCTGGCACTCAAGAAAGGTCAATGAAGACATGACTGAAGTGAATCTCGGTCTCTACTTCCTCTCGGAGTTCGTCGGCACCGCAATGCTGATCCTCCTCGGATGTGGTGTCGTCGCCAACGTCGCTCTTGCCAAGAACAAGGGCTTCGGCGGCGGCTTCCTGATGGTCAACTGGGGATGGGGTCTCGCGGTCTTCGTGGGTGTCCTCGTCTCGGCGTACTCCGGCGCCATCCTCAACCCGGCGGTCGGCATCGGCCTTCTCGTCGCCGGCAAGATCGACTTCTCGCAGTTCGCGGTGGCGACCGGCGCCGAGCTGCTGGGTGCGATCGTCGGTGCGATCCTCACCTGGCTGGCTTACAAGCAGCACTTCGACGAGGAGCCCGACCCCGCCAACAAGCTCGGCGTCTTCTCGACCGGCCCGGCGATCCGCTCCTACGGCTGGAACCTCGTCACCGAGGTCATCGGCACCTTCGTCCTGGTGTTCGCGATCTTCGCATTCGCCGACTACGGCGACATCGAGATCGGCGTCCCCGGAGGCCTCGGACCGCTCAGCGCCCTGCCCGTCGCGCTCGTCGTGGTCGCTATCGGTGCATCGCTCGGTGGACCCACCGGCTACGCGATCAACCCTGCTCGCGACCTCGGACCCCGTATCGCCCACGCCATCCTGCCGATCAAGGGCAAGGGATCGAGCGACTGGTCGTACTCGTGGGTCCCGGTGGTCGGTCCGCTGCTCGGTGGTGTCCTCGCCGCCGTCGCAGCGCCCGTTCTGCTCAACCTCGCCTGAACCCGAACCTGACTTCAAAGGAGAACACAATGGCCGACTACATCATCGCCATCGATCAGGGCACCACCTCCAGCCGCGCGATCATCTTCGACAAGAAGGGCAGCATCGTCGCGACCGGACAGAAGGAGCACGAGCAGATCCTCCCCAAGGCCGGCTGGGTCGAGCACGACCCTGCGGAGATCTGGCGCAACGTGCAGGAGGTCATCGGCCTCGCGCTGAGCCGCGGCGACCTGACACGTCACGACATCGCCGCCGTGGGAATCACCAACCAGCGTGAGACCGCAGTGGTCTGGGACAAGACGACCGGAAAGGCCGTCTACAACGCGATCGTCTGGCAGGACACCCGCACGCAGGAGATCGTCGACCGCCTCGCGGCCGACGGCGGCGTCGAGCGGTTCAAGCCCGTCGTGGGCCTCCCCCTCGCCACCTACTTCTCGGGCACCAAGATCGCCTGGATCCTCGAGAACGTCGAGGGCGCACGGGAGAAGGCCGAGGCGGGCGACCTCGTCTTCGGCACGACCGATAGCTGGGTGCTGTGGAACCTCACGGGCGGCGTCGACGGCGGTGTGCACGTCACCGATGTCACCAACGCCTCACGCACGATGTTCATGGATCTCGAGACGCTCGAGTGGCGCGACGACATCCTCGAGGCGTTCGGAGTGCCGCGCTCGATGATGCCGGAGATCCGCTCCTCCTCCGAGGTGTACGGCGCCGCCGAGGACTCGTCTCTGCTCCGGGAGACGCCGATCGCCGGCATCCTGGGTGACCAGCAGGCCGCGACGTTCGGTCAGGCCGCGTTCAACCAGGGCGAGAGCAAGAACACCTACGGCACCGGATGCTTCCTCATCTTCAACACGGGCGAGGAGATCGTCCACTCGAAGAACGGGCTGCTGACCACCGTCGGCTACAAGCTCGGGGACGGACCGACCCACTACGCGCTCGAGGGCTCGATCGCTGTCACCGGATCGCTGATCCAGTGGCTCCGCGACCAGCTCGGGATCATCAGCTCCGCTCCCGAGGTCGAAGAACTCGCGAAGCAGGTGGACGACAACGGTGGCGTATACATCGTCCCCGCGTTCTCCGGCCTGTTCGCACCCTACTGGCGTTCGGACGCCCGCGGTGCGATCGTCGGCCTCACCCGCTACGCGAACAAGAACCACATCGCTCGCGCAGCGCTCGAGGCCGTCGCATTCCAGACCCGCGACGTTCTCGACGCGGTCAACGCGGATGCCGGCGTCGACCTCACCGAACTCAAGGTCGATGGGGGCATGGTCGCGAACGATGCGCTCATGCAGTTCCAGGCCGATGTGCTCGGTGTGCCCGTCGTGCGCCCGGTCGTCGCGGAGACCACCGCGCTGGGTGCCGCGTACGCCGCCGGTCTGGCCGTCGGCTTCTGGAACGGTCTCGACGACCTCTCCGCCAACTGGCAGGAGGATCGTCGTTGGGAACCGTCGATGGAGGACGGCGAGCGTGACCGCCAGCTGCGCCTGTGGCGCAAGGCCGTCACCAAGTCGATGGACTGGGTCGACGAGGACGTGATCTGACCTCAGGACTCTGAGGAGGCGGGCCCGGAGGATTCCTCCGGGTCCGCTTCGTCTTCGACGCGAGGCGTCATCGGCCCGATGACCCGGAGGAACGCAGTGGCGACCGCCCTCGGCGACCGTGCGTCCCAGGCGACGTACTCGACGCGCACCGGTCCTCCGACGATCTCCACGGCGACCGCATGGGGCGCAGCCGCGGCGGCGACGCCCGGCGCCAACAGCGTGATCGCGAGCCCAGCCGACACGAGTCCGAGAATCAGCTCGGCCGAGTCCGCTTCGAACGACACGTCGCGAAGCACACCGGCGACACCGAAGGCGGCATCACTCTGCGCGCGCCCTGACGTGCCCGCGGGGAAGTCCGCGAAAACCTCTTCGGCAAGGTCTTCCAACGCGAGGCGTTCGCGCCGTGCGAGTCGGTGGGTCGACGGCACGACGGCCACCAGGCGCTCGCGGGCGAGCTCTCGCGCGGCGACGCCACTGGGGCGGACGTCCTCGTGCAGGCCCAGCATCGCGACATCGAGCTCTCCTCGGCGCACCGCGGCTGCCAAGGCATCACTGTTGCCCATGCTGAGCTGCACCCGCGCCTCCGGGTGCTCCGCCCTGAACCGCGAGATCGCGTCAGGCACGGAGACCGCGGTGACCGTCGGGATCACACCGAGACGAAGCGTGCCGACAACCCGACCCGCGGCCGCTGCTGCGGCCTCACGCGCCTGATCCGCTGCAGCCAGCGCGGCCCTCGCATGAACGAGGAATGCTTCCCCCGCCTCCGTCGTCCTGACGCTGCGACTCGAACGCACGAACAGGCGCTGGCCGAGTTCGCGCTCCAGCGCCGCGATCTGGTGGCTGAGGGCCGACTGCGTCACGAAACAGCGCTCGGCCGCGCGCGTGAAACTCGACGAGGACGCGACCTCGACGACATACTTGAGCTGCTGCAGATCCACGTATCCATGATCCTCATTCATGGATCCCGTGACAAGCATGCGTTGGACTCATGTGTCCATCGGGATCAGGCTGAGAGACATGAACCGGCTGACTCTGCTGCTCCTCACGTCCCTGGCCCCCATTTCCTGGGGCACGACCTACCTCGTGACGACCGAGATGCTGCCCGCCGGTCATCCGCTGCTGGCAGGTCTCCTCCGATCGCTCCCCGCGGGTCTCGTGGCTCTCGGTCTGGGCCGCGCGCTGCCGCCTCGAGGCTGGTGGCTGAAGTCGCTGGCTCTCGGCATCCTCAACATCGGAGCGTTCTTCCCGCTGCTGTTCCTGGCCGCAGAGCGTCTGCCCGGCGGCGTCGCAGCAGCAGTCGCCGGCGTGCAGCCGCTGATCATCCTCTGTCTGGGGGCGCTCATGCTCCGCGACAGGATCCGCCCTCTGACGGCAGCCGCCGCCGCAGTCGGTGCCGGCGGTGTCGCTCTCGTGGTGCTGGGCCCGGCCGCGGAGCTCGACACCGTCGGCATCATCGCAGCGGTCGGCGGCGTCACCGCTACGGCTCTCGGGATGATCCTCACCAAGCGCTGGGGGCGCCCCGCCGGTGTCGGGCCGGTCGCGTACGCGGGCTGGCAGCTGACGGCTGGCGGGTTGTTCCTGCTGCCATTGACACTCGTCTTCGAGGGGTTCCCTCCCTCCATCGACGGCGGCGCGATACTCGGCTACCTCTGGCTCGGCGCGGTCGGCGGTCTCATCGCGTACACGCTGTGGTTCCGCGGCATCCAGGAGCTGCCCGTCATCGCCCCCGGCCTGCTCGCCCTGCTCTCCCCCGTCGTCGCGACGACACTGGGAACGCTGCTCGCCGGCGAGACGTTCACCCCGGTCCAGGCGCTCGGACTCTCCCTCGTTCTGAGCGCGCTCGTCACCGGGCAGCTCGCTGCGCTGCGGAAGCCTCGCAGAGAGGTCGCTCCATCGACGCGGGGGCCGCTCGCGGCGGCACGCCGATGAGTCCGGTCAGCTCTTGCCGAACAGCTTCTGGATCTCCGCGAGGTCGGCTTCACTCGGCGCCTTGGTGCCGCCGAGACCGAAACCGGAGCCGGTCGGGGCGGCCGCGGAGGTGATTCCCGCGTTCTCGGCTGCGCGCTTGGCGGGGTTGCCCGAGCGGGAACCGCCCGAGGACTTGCCCTTCTTGCCGCGCTTCGACGACGCACCAGGCTTGCCCATTCCGGGCATGGAACCCATTCCCGGGATGTTCGGAGTGCCGCCGCGTGCGACGGTCTTCATCATCTTGGCCGCCTGATCGAAGCGCTGGACGAGCTGGTTGACGTCCGTGACGGTCATTCCCGAACCGCGCGCGATGCGCAGACGACGCGAACCGTTGAGCACCTTCGGGTTGCGTCGTTCGCCCGGTGTCATGGACCGGATGATCGCCTCGGTGCGATCGATCTCGCGCTCGTCGAAGTCCTCGAGCTGCTGCTTCATCTGCCCCATGCCGGGGAGCATCCCCAGCATCTTCTTCATCGAGCCCATCTTCTTCATCTGCTGAAGCTGGTCGAGGAAGTCTTCGAGGGTGAACTGCTCGGTCGCGAGCTTCTCGGCCATCTTGACGGCCTCTTCCTCATCGAAGGCCTGCTGGGCCTGCTCGATGAGGGTGAGGATGTCGCCGAGGTCGAGGATGCGACTGGCCATGCGATCGGGGTGGAACGGCTCGAGGTCTTCGAGTCGCTCGCCGGTGGACGCGAAGATGATGGGGCGGCCGGTGACGGAGGCGACGGAGAGCGCCGCACCACCGCGAGCGTCACCGTCGAGCTTCGTCAGGACGACACCGGTGAAGTCGACTCCCTCTTGGAAGGCCTTCGCCGTGTTGACGGCGTCCTGGCCGATCATGGCGTCGATGACGAACAGGACCTCATCCGGGTCCGTCGCCTTGCGGATGTCGGATGCCTGCTTCATCAGGTCGGCGTCGACGCCGAGGCGACCGGCCGTGTCGATGATGACCACGTCGTGCTGGTGGCGGCGCGCGTGCTCCACACCGTCGCGCGACACCTTGACGGGGTCACCGACTCCGTTGCCCGGCTCGGGCGCGTAGACGGTCGCGCCGGCCTGCTGCGCGACGACCTGGAGCTGGTTCACCGCATTCGGACGCTGCAGGTCGGCCGCGACGAGAAGGGGCGTGTGTCCCTCGCTCTCGAGCTGCTTAGCGAGCTTGCCGGCGAAGGTGGTCTTGCCCGAGCCCTGGAGGCCGGCGAGCATGATGACGGTCGGCGCGGTCTTGGCGAACTGCAGACGACGCTGCTCACCGCCGAGGATCTGCACCAGCTCCTCGTTGACGATCTGCACGACCTGCTGCGCGGGGTTCAGCGCCTTGCTGACCTCATCGCCGAGGGCGCGCTCGCGCACCTTCGCGGTGAACTCCTTGACGACCGCCAGTGCGACGTCGGCGTCGAGCAGCGCGCGACGGATCTCGCGCACAGTGCCGTCGACGTCGGCCGCGGTGAGCTTTCCCTTCGTGCGAAGGTTGCGGAAGGTCTCGGTGAGCCGATCGGAGAGCGTGCCAAAGGTAGCCATGGTGACACCGAGTTTACGCGAATCCGGCACCGTTCTCCGCGTTCGGAGCCGCGCCGACCGCGAGCTCGGCCCGGAGCAGTTCTCTCGCGCGCGCGTAACGGCCGCGTGCGGTCGACGAAGGGATGCCGAGAAGCTCCGCCGCATGCACGAGAGACAGTCGATCCCAGTGCACGAGCCGCACGATCTCCGCAAGGTCGGGATCGAGCCGTGCGATCGCGTCACGCACCTCCAGCCCCTCGTCAGCGGCAGGTGAGCTGTGATGCTCCTGCCGCTGCAGCCGAAGCCGATCCGCGAGCGCCCACCGTCTCCGCTGCCCCCTGTCGTGGTTGGCGAGCGTGCCTCGTGCGATGCCGAAGACCCACATCCGCGCGCGTTCCGGTTCATCGGGAAGGTCGGATGACCGACGCCACGCGATCACCATGGTCTCCCCGAGGAGGTCCGCGGCGTCGTCGGGGCCCACCCGACGCGAGAGGTAGGCGAGCAGGTCGGTCGCGCTCTCCTCCAGCACCCGGGTCAGGGCTGCGTCGCGGCTCATTCCCCGTCCCCCCAGTCCTCGCCGTCGCAGTGCACCTGACTGTGCGACTCGGTGCCCCCTAGCGCCTCGCTGGCGAAGCCGTTCGCAGCGAGCTCCGCGTGCACGAGCTCGTCGACGGCCTGTGTGTGCGCCGTCCAGGCATCGAGATCGGCTTGCCGAGGGTCGGGATCGACCGCAGGGTCGCCGGCACGACTCTCCTCCAGCTCGTGGAGGATCCCCGGAACGAGAGGCGCGGCCGCCGCTTCGACATCCGTGCTCGCGAACCAGTCGTCGACGATGCGGTTGACCTCGTCGTTCGTGAACATGTCGTGCGTGTCGAGCGCGCTGAATCGCAGTTCGCACTGTCCCCAGGTCGGCGAGGTGTAGCTGTAGGTCCGATCCGCATCCTCGAGGCCCGGGCTCCAGAGCCAATCCGATGACGCCGCGGCCACACCGGCGCCGCCGACGAGGAAGAGCGCCAGCGCCGTGGTCAGCACGGCTCTCCGACGTCCGCGACGAGGTGGCCGCGTCTCCTCGCGCGCCGCGAGGATCATGGCCCGGATGTCTCCGGGTTCCGGTCTCGCCGTCGTCGGTGCGGAACAGTCGAGCATCTCGTCGAGCGGGTCGGTGGCCATCATGTCTCCTCGGTCGGGAAAGGGGTCTCTCATTCCTGACCTGTCCGGCTCGCGCGGTTTCGTCCGCGGGGAGATCAGGTTTCCGTGCCGCCCCACGGCAATCGGCCGATCGCCCGCACAGCGTCGGCGAATCGGTCCCCCACGGAACCTCGTCCTGCACCGCTCTCCGCCCACGCTCGCACGGCGGCGACCACGGCGGCGGCCCAGGTGGCCGCGGCGATGTCCGCGGTGAGAGCGGTGACCCCCGACCGGCGAGCGAGATCGGCCAGCGCCGCCGCGAGGCGAGCCTGGCGAAGCGCGGCATCCTGCTCGAGTTCGTCGTCGAGCCCCATGGCCGACGAGTTCGTCATCGCGAGAGCCAGGCTGTCCGGTGCGAAGTCCTCGACGAGCTCCGAGAGAATGCGCCGCACATGCGTGCCGTCGCGGTCTTCGGGCACGACGACCAGGTCGTCGACCGCACGGCCGATGCGGTCGTCGAGGCCGGACCAGAGCACATCGCTCTTCGAGGAGAAGTAGTTGAAGAAGCTCGACCGGCTCACTCCGGCACGCTGGGTGATGTCGGCGACAGAGGTGGCGTCGTAGCCCCGCTCGAGGAAGAGCTCACAGGCGGCCTCCGCGAGGGTCTCGCGCGAAGAGGCCTTCGGGCGCCCTGCTCGGCTCGTGCTGCTCATGCAGACACGCTACCGCGCGTCGCTCCTGCGCGCCGCGACCGTCACGGAGGAGTATTCTTAGACGCAATCCATCAATTGATCGAGAGGGACGCCCATGCTCGACATCCTCACCCCCGGACTCGCTCCGAGCTTCGTCCCCTACCCCGCCGGGTGGGACCTGCAACGCAGCATCCACGCCGACGTCGTCGACGGCACTCGCCCGGACACGCTCATCCTGCTCGAGCACGAGGCGGTGTACACCGCCGGCAAGCGGACCGAGCCGCAGGAACGCCCGACGGACGGCACACCGGTGATCGACGTCGACCGCGGCGGCAAGATCACCTGGCACGGACCAGGGCAGCTGGTGGGCTACCCGATCGTCCGGCTGCCCGAGCCGATGGACGTCGTCGCGCATGTGCGTCGCCTCGAGCGCATCCTGATCGACGTGCTCCAGCCACTCGGCGTCGACGGATACCAGGTCGAGGGGCGCAGCGGGGTGTGGGTTCGCCGCCCCCTCTCTGAGGACAAGGTCGCGGCGATCGGGGTGCGCGTGCAGCAGGGAGTGACGATGCACGGCTTCGCCATCAACTGCGACAACAGCCTCGCAGGGTTCAGGGGCATCATCCCGTGCGGGATCACCGACGCCGGTGTCACCACCGTGAGCGAGGTCGTCGGAGCGGACGTCTCCCCCGCCGACATCGTCGACTCGGTGTCCGCCGCCTTCCTCGCCGAATACTCGACAGCCGCACACGCAGGAGCACACGCATGACCGCCGCACCAGAGGGACGCAAGCTCCTCCGCCTCGAGATCCGCAACGCCGAGACTCCCATCGAACGCAAACCGGAGTGGATCAAGACGAAGGCGAAGATGGGGCCCGAGTACACGGCGCTCCACTCGCTCGTCAAGAGCGAAGACCTTCACACCGTCTGCCAGGAGGCCGGCTGCCCCAACATCTTCGAGTGCTGGGAAGACCGGGAGGCGACCTTCCTCATCGGCGGATCGCAGTGCACCCGACGGTGCGACTTCTGCCAGATCGACACGGGCAAGCCCGATGCCTATGACACCGACGAGCCACGCCGTGTCGCCGAGAGCGTCGTGCGGATGAACCTCCGCTATGCGACGGTCACCAGCGTCGCACGAGACGATCTGCCCGACACCGGAGCCTGGCTCAACGCCGAGACGGTGCGGAAGATCCACGAGCTCAACCCGAACACCGGCGTCGAGCTGCTCGCCAACGAGCACAACGCCGACCCTGCCTTCCTCGGGCAGATCTTCGACGCCCGTCCCGAGGTCTTCGCGCACAACGTCGAGACCGTGCCGCGGATCTTCAAGCGCATCCGCCCGGCGTTCCGGTATGAGCGTTCGCTCGATGTGATCACCCAGGCGCGGGACGCAGGCCTCATCACCAAGTCCAACCTGATCCTGGGGATGGGCGAGGAACCTGAAGAGGTCGTCCAGGCGCTGAACGACCTGCACGACGCCGGCTGCGACATCATCACCATCACGCAGTATCTGCGCCCCTCTCCGCGACACCTGCCCGTGGCCCGGTGGGTCAAGCCTGCGGAGTTCGTCGAGTTCAAGGAGGAGGCGGAGCGGATCGGCTTCCTCGGCGTGCTCGCCGGGCCTCTTGTGCGCTCGTCGTACCGCGCCGGCCGGCTGTGGGCGCAGTCGATGGTCTCGAAGGGGCGCGAGATCCCACCGCACCTGGCGCACATCGCCGAGAGCGCGGATCTCGGCTTCGCTCAGGCGGTCTGAGCGATACCGAGGTGGTGAGCGTCAGTCGGCGCTCATCACCGACTGCACGCTGCCGTCGGAACCCAGGTTCACCAGCAGGACGTCGTCGGTGGTGGTCGCGTCGAGCGCGTACTCCAGCACCGCGAACGGCTCCGACCCGCCGTGTTCGTCGGCGAGGATCGTCATGCTCATGAGTCGCAGCGAGCGGATGATGTCGACGGCGGCGTCACCGCTGACGTCGACCAGCACCTCTTCGAGTTCGTCTCCGTAGGCCTCCTGCTGCTGCAGGATGTACTCGGTGACCTCGCTGGTGCGGTCATCGACCTCCGCGAGCATGCCCCGCCGGGACACATCGTCGACGTTCTCGATCCCCGCGATGAGCGAAGCGGCGATGTCGAGCGCGTCGGCGGAGACATCGTCCTGGTCAGGAGCGGTGAGATCGACGGTGACGCTCTGGTCACCGAGCTCCACCGTCTCAGACCAGAAGATCGAGCCGTCGGGCCCTGAGGACAGGAGTCCGAAGTAGTCGTGTTCGATCGCCATAACGCTATGAAACCAGCCTCGTGCTCGCGGCGGTAGTCCCGTGATCAGCCGACGAGCGACTTGACGAAGACATGGGGGGTGAAACCGGTCAGATCATCGATGCCCTCGCCCTGGCCGAGGAGCTTGACGGGGATGCCGGTGCGCTCCTGCACGGCGAGGACGAAGCCGCCCTTCGCCGAGCCGTCGAGCTTGGTCAGGACGAGTCCGGTGACCCCTGCATGCTCGAGGAACGCCTCGGCCTGCATCACACCGTTCTGACCCGTGGTGGCATCGAGGACGAGCAGGACCTCGCTGATGGGAGCCTGCTTCTCGATCACCCTGCGGATCTTCGAGAGCTCGTCCATGAGCCCTCCCTTGGTGTGCAGTCGGCCGGCCGTGTCGATGATCGCGATCTCGATGCCCTCGCGCTGGGCGAACTCGATGGTCTGGTAGGCCACGGATGCCGGATCCTGACCCTCTTGCTGGGGGCGGACGATCGCCGCTCCGCCGCGCTGTGCCCAGGTGGCCAGCTGATCGACGGCGGCCGCACGGAACGTATCGGCTGCTCCGACGACCACGCTGCGCTGGAACCCGCGAAGGAACTTGGTGAACTTGCCGATCGTGGTGGTCTTCCCGACGCCGTTGACGCCGACGACCAGAACGACCGCCGGCCGCTCGGTGAGCTTCAGGGTCGTGTCGAACTTCGCGAAGTGCTCCTCGAGCGTCTCGCGGAGCATCCGCTGGAGATCCTGCGGATCGGTCGTGCGGTAGCGCTCGACCTTCTCACGAAGCTCTTCCACGACCCGCTCGCTGATGTCGGGGCCGAAGTCGGCAGTGAGGAGGGCCGTCTCGAGGTCCTCCCATGTCGTCTCGTCGATAGTGGGCTTGACGAACATCCCGCGCAGCGCACGAGTGAGGGACCACGACTTCTCCGCCATGACTCCAGCCTACGGGTAGCGCTGTCAGCCGGCCGCCGCGCGGTCGCCCACGCGCTGTCCGACGACCGCCGACACCCCGTCCTGACGCATCGACACCCCGTAGAGCGCATCTGCGATCTCCATCGTGCGCTTCTGATGGGTGATGACGAGCAGCTGCGAGCTCTCGCGAAGCTGCTCGAACACGGTGAGCAGGCGGCCGAGGTTGGCGTCGTCGAGCGCGGCCTCGACCTCGTCGAGGATGTAGAACGGGCTCGGGCGGGCTTTGAAGATCGCGACCAGCAGAGCGACTGCCGCGAGGGAACGTTCACCGCCCGAGAGCAGTGACAGCCTCTCGATCTTCTTCCCGACCGGCCGTACCGAGACCTCGATGCCGGTCGTGAGCATGTTCTCGGGATCCGTGAGCGAGATGCTTCCGGTTCCGCCGGGGAACAGCAGAGGGAAGACCTCCCCGAACGCGATCCTCGTGTCTTCGAACGCGCTCGCGAAGATCGTCTGCATGCGCTCATCGAGGTCCGCGATGATCGTGCGCAGGTCCTGTCGCGTCTGCGTCAGGTCGGCGAGCTGCTCGGTGAGGAACGCGTGGCGCTGCTCGAGCGCCGCGAACTCCTCGAGCGCGAGCGGGTTGACCCGTCCGAGCTGAGCGAGCTTGCGTTCGGCCTCGGCGAGCCGTCGCTGCTGGATCCGCCGATCGAACGGGATCGCCGCGTCGTCGATCAGGTCGTCCTCAGCCTGGTCGGCTCCCGGATCACGGGGAACAAGCTGATCGGGGCCATATTCCGCTACGAGAATATCTTCGTCGAGCGCGAGCTCCGATGCCACGCGCTCGAGCAGACTGTTGAGGTGCAGCTTCTTCTCGTGGATCTGCAGTTCGAGGCCGTGCACGCTCTCGGTGAGCCCGGCGAGCCGCTCGCGCAAGGAGGTCTCCTGCGCTCGAAGAGCAGTGAGCTCCTGGTTCTGCGCCGATCGCGCGGCCTCGGCCTCGGCCAATGCGACGCGCGCCTCGGTGACCGACCGATCGATCGAGTCCAGGATGCGGGGCAGCTCCTGAGCCACTCCGGATGCCGCTTCGCGCTGTGCGCGTCGGATGACCGCCCGGCGCGCAGCCTCGGCTGCGGCGTCCCGCTCCTGCTCGCGTTGCCGTTCGAGTCCGGCGACGCGAGCCTGGGCAGCACGAACACGCTCACGAAGCGTCTCGATCTCCAGACGCGCTCGGACCTCACCTTCGCGCGCCGTCTCGAGCGCCTCGAGCAGACCGTCACGCGCCGAGGCGTCCAGCACCGGCCGGGGGGCGGCGATGGCCGCATCCAACTCGGCCTTGGCCGCGTCGGCCTTCGCCTCCGCATCCTGCACCGCGCTCTGTGCCTGCGCGAGTCCTGATTCGAGCCGCTCGCACTCGGCGACAGCCGACTCGTGGGTGACAGTGACGCGGTTCACCTGTTCCGCGTGGGTCGCCAGCGCGGCGTCGTGCTCGCGCAGCGCCCGGAGCGCGTCCTTCGCCTGGCGACGTGATGTCTCCACGGCCTCGTTCGCGTCTGCGCGAGCCTCGCGCAGTGAATCGACGATGACCTGCACCTCTGCCAGGCGCTCGTTCGCCGCGTCCCGTTCGGCGGCGAGCTCGAGACGGGAGCGTTCGCCGCCGGATCCGGTGCGCAGCGTCTGCGCGGTGACGACATCGCCCGCCGTCGTGACGATCGTCGTGGTCGTATCGCCCGCGAGGTCGAGCGCGAGTCGTGCATTGCGCGCCGCGTCCAGGCTCGCGGCGATGACGACGTGCGACAGGATTCCGAGGACCCCGTCCGGAGCCGTGACCGTATCGATCGCGGGCGTCACGCCCTCGAGAGCGGGCAGCTCGATCGACGGACGCGCAGCATCGGCGACGACGAAATCCACCACTCCCCTGCGCTGGTCGGACGCGTCCTGTGCCAGCTCGAAGGCGTCGGAGGCCCTCTCGACGAGGACGCCCTCGGCCAGCGAACCCAGCACGGCTGCGATCGCGGCCTCGAACCCGTTTTTGACCTGCACCGAGTCACCCACGAGGCCACGAACACCCGTGGCTCCCGCCTTCACGATCTCGGCGGCGCCTCCTGAGATCGCGAGCGCGCTTCCGAGTGCCGCAGCCTTGGCCGTGAGAGCGTCGACCTCGCGCTCGACCGCGTGCAGGCGCTCGCGGAGCGTCTCTCGCTCGGCCTCGGCCGCCGTCGCGGCACGCTGCGCGCTCTCATATGCGGCGGAGTGCTCTGCCGCCGTGCCCTCCGGCGCCTCCGCGTCGTCGATCGCCTCGAGGGCTTCGGCGGCGTCTCGGCGACGCGCGTTCGCCGCCTCGAGCGCGTTCTCCTGGCGCAGGACCGCACCGCGCACCGCAGCGAGGGCCGACGCGGCCGCATCCGCCGTGCCTCGCAACGAGCTGAGCCGCATGTCGTACTCCGACACGAGCGCGCTCTGCTCGGCGATGTCCACGTCGAGAGTGTCGAGCTCCGCCCGCGCATTCACCACCTCGCGGCTCGCCACGCTCGCCGCGTCCTGAGCGTCGCCGAGGCCGGCGGAGATCTCGGTGATCTCCGCCTTCGCCTCGTCGATCGTGGTCTGCGTGACAGTGATGGCCGTCACGGCAGCATCGTCTTCTTCCGAGCCGAGGAGCGCGAGTCGCTGATTGGCGAGGGTGTACAGCCCGCGCATCCGCTCCTGCACCTGCTCGAGACCGAAGGCCACGCCTCTCGCCTGATCGACCGCCGCCGAGTTCTGATCCTGCTCAAGGCGTGCGATGCTCGCCCGCACCGCCTCTGCCTGATCCGACAGCACGAGCCGTTCGGTGTGCCGCTCATGCTCGGTGCGCGTGTGATCGGCCAGCGCCGTGCGCAGCGCCACCACGTCATCCGCGAAGATCCGAGCCTTGGCATCACGCACGACCGCAGCGATCGTCTGCGCCTCGCGCGCGATCTCCGCCTGCCTGCCCAGGGGTTTCAGCTGGCGCCGGATCTCGCCGGCGAGATCGCTGAGACGCGTCAGGTTGGTCTCCATCGCATCGAGCTTGCGAAGGGTCTTCTCCTTGCGACGCCGATGCTTGAGGATGCCGGCCGCTTCCTCGATGAAGCCGCGCCGATCCTCCGGAGACGCCTGGAGCACCGTGTCCAGGCGCCCCTGCCCCACGATGACGTGCATCTCGCGTCCGAGACCGGAATCGCTGAGCAGTTCCTGAAGATCGAGCAGACGGCAGTTCTCGCCGTTGATGGCGTACTCGCTGGCGCCGTTGCGGAACAGCGTGCGACTGATGGTGACCTCGGCGAACTCGATCGGCAGGGCGCCGTCGCTGTTGTCGATCGTGAGCTGCACCTCGGCCCGACCGAGCGGCCCTCTCGTGGACGTGCCGGCGAAGATGACGTCCTCCATCTTGCCGCCGCGCAGAGTCTTCGCTCCCTGCTCACCCATCACCCAGGCGAGGGCATCGACGACGTTCGACTTGCCCGATCCGTTGGGACCCACGATGCAGGTGACGCCCGGTTCGAACACGAAACTGGTCGGCTGCGCGAAGGACTTGAACCCCTTGAGGGTCAGGCTCTTCAGATGCATGCGGCTACCGCGCTCTCCGGGTGATTCACGCCCATACGCTACCGGAATGACGGCTCAGAACCGGCATCCCGCGCGGGAGCGGAGCGAACGGGAATCGGCCGCGACACGCCGGGCCACGCCGGGGATGCTTGACGGACACGCCCGGGTTTCGCTAGGGTAACCTCCGGATCGCCACACGAAAAGGAGGTTACCGATGATCACTCAGCTCAACGCTCAGGCCACTGGCCTCGCCGCGCCATTCGCGCCGCGCCTTGCGCACTCGGTAACCACCGGCGTCCGTCTCGGCGCTCTCTCGTAGAACCGCAGCCCGAGAACTCTGCCCCCCACTCACCCACCGTTCTCCGATCGGTGACGGGGCTTCTCGTTCGCGTGTCTCCGCGCCCCACCCTCTGATCCTTCTCGGATCACGGATCACCGCCGACCCCGGCGATCGCCTTCCGGCGCGCTGGGCTCTCGACTCTCGCCGCGCTCCGCCGGCCGTCTTCTCGGCGCGCCGCGACAGCGCTCTCCTCACCGAACACCACCACCCATCTCGAAGGAATCACCGTGAACACCACGCTGTATCGCAGCATCCCCCACCCTCCGGATACCGAGGACCAGCAGGTCCTTCACATTCCCGCACCTGATGAACTGCGGCGCCTGGCGCTGGCAGATCGTCTCTCGCTCAGGATCGGCCTCTGGCTTCTCCAGCGGGCTCAGCGCCCTCGCCCGACGCACCGCGTCACCGCCCTCGAGGCGGACGCGCTGCATCTCGATCGGCGGACCCGCAGCGAGGGCGAGACATATGCCCTGCTCACGTACGACCTGCAGCGTCAGCTGCGCTGACCTGGAGATCACCATGAGCATTCCGCTCACCGCAGATGCGTCGCTGCATCCGCTCGTGCTGCCTGCACGGGCGGATGCGGCCGACGCCGTCGAGTTCCGCGAGCTCGCCCGTGTGCGCAACGCCGTCTACCGCGAGCTCACCGGCCGCACCGAACAGGACCTCACGCCGGAGGCGCTGCTCCCGATCCTGCGCTCCCGCAAGGAGCGCACGACCGCGGTGTGGACGGTGCGCGTCGAAGGAGAGATGGTCGGACGCACGGTCATCGACATCCCGCACGAAGAAGGCTCGCGTGTGGCCATCGCCTCGATCGAGCTCCACCCTCGGGTCTGGGGTCGGGGAATCGGAACAGCGATCCTCCCGCACGTCGAAGCCTTCGCCAGGCTCCACGACCGCACGGTCATCCAGAACTGGACGGAACAACCGGCGAGCGAGGGTCCGAGACTCCAGGCCCGGACCGGCTTCGGCAGCGTTCCCGACGATCATGTCGCGCGATTCCTCGTCCGCCATGGGTTCAGCCTCGAGCAGGTCTGCCGGGTGAGTCGACTCAAGATCGATCCCGAGACGGTTCGTCACGCCGAGCAGCTGCGCGACGAGGCACGCGCGTCGTCTCAGGACTATCGCGTGATCAGGTGGATGCTGCCGACGCCCCCCGAGCACGTCGATGGCTACGCGTGGCTCAAATCGCGCATGTCGACCGATGCACCGTCTGCCGATCTCGAGGCGGACGAGGAGGTCTGGGATGCAGAACGCCTGATCGAGTCCGAGAAACGCGTGGCGGAGATGGGCCAGATCATCCAGGTCACCGTCGCCCAGCACGTCGGGACCGGCGAGCTGAGTGCGTTCACCGAGCTCCGCATCGGACCCGATCTCGGCGCGACCACCCATCAGCACGACACTCTGGTGCTCAAAGAGCATCGCGGCCACCGATTGGGACAGCTCGTGAAGTGCGACGCTCTCCTGTCGTGGACGGGCCTCGCGCCCGAATCCCGCGACGTGATCACGTACAACGCCGAGGAGAACCGGCCCATGCTCTCCATCAATGAGGCGATGGGGTTCACCGCCATCGCCTATGAAGGAGCCTGGAAGAAGGAACTGTCATGACGACCACCACACTGACCATCGAGCCGCTCATCGTCCCTGTCGCGCTGGACGCCCCCGACGGCGCGGACTTCCGCGCCTACGGTCAGCTCAACCGGCAGATCTGCGATGAGATGGTGGGTCTGCCCGACATCGCACCCGACGCCGCCCAGTTGCTCGCGTCGTGGCAGGACTCCACCGACACCCTGCAGACCGGATTCGTGGCCAGGAACGGCGACGAGATCGTGGGGATGATCACGATCGCCTATGCCCAGGAGGCGGATGCGAAGGCGGCGGAGGCGGACCTCCTCGTGCCCGAGAAGCACTGGGGAATCGGCGTCGAGGATGCCCTCCTGACGCTCGCCGAGTCGGAGGCTCGTGCCCATGGTCGGTCTCTGGTGCAGATGTGGACGCTGCACCGACCGATCGAGTCCGAGCGGATGATCTCGCCGAGGACGGGGTGGGGTCGCATCCCGGCGATCCCGCTGTCGGACGCCTTGGAGGCCCGCGGATACGATCTCGAGCAGGTCGAGCGCAACAGCGAGCTCGATCTGCGTTCGGACCCCGCTCCGCTTCAGGTCGCTCTGCGATCTGCGCAGGCGGCCGCGGGCGACGACTATCGAGTGCTCCAGTGGATGGCTCCGACACCGCCGGAGTTCCGCGACGGCTATGCGTCGATCCTCGCTCGCCTGTCGACCGACGCCCCGAGCGGCGAGATGGACTTCGTCGCTGAGGAGTGGGACGCGGAGCGTGTCGTCCGCCGAGAGCGACGGCTCACCGGAGCCGGTCAGGCACTGTCGATCGTCGCGGTGCAGCACGTGCCGAGCGGGGACATCGTGGCATACAACGAGCTGCTCGTCGGAGCGGACCGCTCAGGGATCACCCACCAGCTGGGCACGCTGGTGTCTCGCGAGCACCGCGGGCACCGGCTGGGCACCGTCGTCAAGTGCGCGAACCTCCTGCACTGGCGAGAGCTCATGACGTTCTCCCCCGCAGTCTCCACGTTCAACGCCGAGGAGAACCGCCCGATGCTGAGCATCAACGAGTCGATCGGGTTCGTGCCGGTCTCTTACGCCGGCGCGTGGCAAAAACGGATCTGAACGAGATCATCCGATCGGTGTACGCGGACGCGAGCGGATCATCCGCCCGGCCGACGCAGCGCCCCTGGCCGAATCGCGAGGCTGGAGGCATGAACGACTCCGTCCTCGACGCACGCTCCCTGACTAAGTCCTACGGCACGACCCGCGCACTCGCCGGGGTGGATCTCACGATCCACCGCGGCGAGTCGGTGGCGATCATGGGCGCCTCCGGATCGGGCAAGACCACTCTCCTCCATGCGCTCGCCGGTATCGTCACGCCGGACTCCGGCACCGTGACCTTCCAGCCCTCGACCGGGGAGCCTGTGGAGGTCGCGGGGCTCGGGGAAGGTGCTCGCTCCCGGCTGCGCAGGGAGCGTTTCGGGTTCGTCTTCCAGCAGGGACTCCTCATCCCTGAGCTCACCGCCGTCGAGAACGTGGCGCTCGCATCGATGATCAACGGCGTGAAGAGAGCGGATGCCACGGCCCACGCGGCGTCCTGGCTCGCCGCGCTGGGGCTCGCCGGGATGGAGGACCGCCGCATCGGCGAGCTCTCCGGCGGGCAGGCGCAGCGCGTCGCCATCGCACGGGCCCAGGCCACCGGCGCGGATCTCGTCTTCGCCGACGAGCCGACCGGAGCGCTCGACTCGCACACCTCGCAGGACGTGATGAACGCACTGCTCTGGTCGACGACCGGGCAGGGGCGGACGCTCCTCGTCGTCACCCACGACGCCGACGTCGCCGCTCGATGCTCGCGAGTCGTGGCGGTTCGCGACGGACAGATCGTCTCGCCGGCGGTGACGGCATGAACGCCCGCGTCCTGACCCTCCTTCTCCGACCCGCGAAGGGTGAGAACGCCGTCCTGGCGCTTCCTGTGGTCGCGTTCGGAGTCGTCACGGCTCTGGTGCTGACAGTCGTGGGCGGAGCACAGTCGTTCTGGACCTGGACCGACGACTACGCTCCGGTCTACCAGGCACTGGCAGCGATCGCTCTCGTCCTCCTCGTCGTACCGCTGACGAATCTCGGAGGGGCGGCTGCTCGCCTCTCAGCCCGCCGTCGCGACGAGCGACTCTCGACACTGCGACTTCTGGGCGTGACTCCGATGGGTGTCAGCGTGGCCACCGTGATCGAATCCGTGCTCGTGGCGGCCGCAGGTGCCGTCGCCGGAGCGGTCGTCCATCTCGCGACCGCTCCCCTGGTCGGGCTCATCCCGTTCCGTGGAACTGCTCTCGGCACCGACGCCGTGATGCTGTCTCCCCTCAGCATCCTGGCGGTCGTGGGCGGGGTCCTTCTCGTGGCGGCCGGCAGCGCCGTGCTCGGTCTCCGACGCGTGATCGTCTCACCGCTCGGGGTGCGCATGCGGACGACGGTCTCGACCGTGCACTGGTTCCGGGCGATCATCGGCATCTCGGTGCTCGCTCTGGTCTTCGTCCTCGTCAAGGTCTTCCCGTCCGTCGCGGGGCTCGCAGTGACGATCACCGTTCTCGCAGCGCTTTTCGCGGTGGCGCTCGCCGTGCTCAACGTGATCGGGCCGTGGGTACTCAAGGTCAGCGCATCACGTCAGCTCCGCCGGGCCGAGCGGGCCGACCGGCTGCTCGCCGCCCGTCTGGTGCTGGACTCGCCCAAGGCCGCATGGCGTCAGGTGAGCGGGATCGCGATGGCGAGCTTCATGGCCGTCTTCGCCGGGACCGGCGTCGCACTGATGAACGTGATGAACAGCGGAGAGGCGACGGATGCCGATGCAGCACTCGCCGTGGACATGCGCACCGGTCTCGTCATCACGCTGGTCGCCTCCTTCGTGATGGTCGCGGCATCCGTGGGGGTGAATCAGGCCGCTTCCGTGCTCGATCAGCGCGATCTGCACCGAAGCCTCCACCACCTCGGGATGCCCCTCGACACCGTCGACAGCGCACGTCGCCGCGCGATCATGTCCCCGCTGCTCGTCACCGCGATCGGATCGGCGACCTGCGCGGCCGTGCTCGTGTTCCCCCTGCTCGGGATCGCCCTGATCACCGCTCCCGAGTCGCTGCTGACGATCGGCATCGTGCTCGCGGTGGGAATCGGCATCGTGTGGGCGAGTACGCGGGCGACCCGGCCTCTGCTCGCCCGGTCGTTCGAGACGGCATGAGCCTCAGCGTCGGCGCTGGCAGCGCGGGCAGAAGTGACTCGACCGGTTCATGAAAGCCTGTCGGCGGATCAGCGTTCCGCACCGGGGGCATGGCTGACCGCCGCGACCGTAGGCGTTGAGGGAGTGCGCGAAGTAGCCGGCCTGGCCGTTCACGTTGACGTACTGGGAATCGAAGCTCGTGCCTCCCTCGGCCAGCGCCTTCGCGAGCACCACGCGGATCTCAGCGAGGAGCCGACCGATCGCGGGTGTCGACAGCGCGCTCGCGAGAGTCTCGGGGTGGATGCGCGCCGCCCAGAGCGCCTCGTCGGCGTAGATGTTGCCCACCCCGCTGATCACCTGCTGATCGAGCAGCACGCGCTTGACCGCGCTGCCCCGCTTTCGGAGCGTGCGCACCAGGATGCCGTCGTCGAAGAGAGGGTCGAGGGGATCGCGCGCGATGTGCACGACCTGGGTGGGGATCATCGTCGGCCCGTCCGGCACGAGGCTGTCGACCGCCAGCGACCCGAAGGTCCTCTGATCGGCGAACACGATGGCGAGCTCTCCGTGCTGCGGGTGCTCGATGCCGATGCGAATGCGCTCGTGGCGTTCCGCTTCGGCATCCGGCGCGCGGAGCAGCATCTGCCCGCTCATCCCGAGGTGCGCGATCAAAGCGGAACCCTCCGCGTCGAGCGGAAGCCAGAGGAACTTGCCTCGACGCTCGGCGGCGGTGAACACGCGCCCTTCCAGGCGCGACACGAAGTCCGATGCCCCCGCGGCATGACGTGTCAGGGCGCGCTCATCGAACACGCTCACCCCCGTGATGACCGAACCGACCGCGGCAGGAGCGAGACCGGCTCGCACCACCTCGACCTCGGGGAGCTCAGGCACGCTCGTTGAGGAAGCGCCACGCACTGAGCGCGGCCGCCATCTCTGCAGTCTTCTTACTGCTGCCCTTGCCCGTCATCGCCACATCGCCGACGCTCACGGTCGCCAGGAAGCGACGATCGTGATCGGGACCACTCGCCTCCACCGAATACTGCGGTGGGGTGGCACCGACCCGCGCCGCCAGCTCCTGAAGACTGGTCTTCGGATCCATGGCGGCGCCATAGCGCTCGGGGTCGGCGAGGAGCGGCGCGGTCAGACGGAGCACGAGCTCAGTGGCCGCCTCAGGACCCGCCGACAGGTAGGTCGCACCGATGACGGCTTCCATCGTGTCGGCGAGGATCGAATCCTTGTCGCGTCCGCCCGTCTGCTCCTCGCCTCGACCGAGCCGCAGGTGGCTGCCCAGATCGATGCCTCTCGCCACCTCCGCGAGGGCGACCGTCGAGACGACACTGGCGCGCCGCTTGGCGAGTTCGCCCTCATCGAGCCCTGGATGGGTCGTGAAGAGCATCACGGTGACGGCTTGGCCGAGAATGGAGTCGCCGAGGAACTCGAGACGTTCGTTGTGAGGGATGCCACCATGCTCATACGCATATGAGCGATGGGTGAGCGCCAACTCCAGAAGCTCCGCGTCTATATCGACGCGGAGCTTCTCTGGGAGTGGTCTCGTCCCCCCAGGGACCTCAGTCACGGAAGTGAAGTCGCGACTCAGACGTCGGCGACCTTGCGGCCCTTGTACTCGAGGAACAGCTCGGTGCCCTGCGAGTCGGTGACGACCTTCGCCTGGTGGGGGCGGCTGTAGACGGTCTTGCCGTTCTCGACGGTCTTGACGAGAGCGATGGGCGCCGCCTTCCACTGCGCGCGGCGCGAGCGGGTGTTCGAACGGGATACCTTGCGCTTCGGGGGGTTACCAGCCATGACTAGCTCTCTTCTTTCTCGGCGGCACGAGATTCTTCCGTGCCGTCTTGGTCTGTGATGTTCTGGAGCACGCTCCACCGAGGATCGATGGGAGCCGCCTGCTCCTTGTCGGTGCTCGCTGTCAGCCTCTCGCCCGTCTCCGGGTCGAGCCCGGGGCAATCCGGCTGACACACCGGCTGAAATGGAAGCGCCAATACGGCCGCATCCCTGACTAGAGTTTCAAGATCCACGTGGTCGTCTTGAACCTCGAAGTCAGTTTCTTCCTCACCAGGATACGCGAAAAGCTCCTGGAACTCGACTTCGACGGGCCGAACGATGTCGATGAGGCAGCGACCGCACACGCCGGAGTACTCCGCGTCGACGATTCCCGACACCAGAATGCCCTCATGGACCGACTCGAGACGGACATCCAGGTCGAGCTCGGAGCCTGCCTCATACGACACGATCCCCTCGCCCCAGGCATCCTTCAGGGTCACGGAGAACTCGTGTTCGCGCATCTCTCCCGGCTTGCGGACGATGTCGCGGACGGGGAGGACGAAAGGACCACTCATTCGGGAACGCACCCAGCAATGGTACCGGCTACATGCGGTGGGAGGCTGGCTTCGGGCTGAGCGCGGCTCTCAGGAGCGCGACGTCAGATGCCGCGAGACCCGGTGTCGAGGAATGCGGCGACCGCAGGAGGGACGAAAGGCGATACATCGCCGCCGAGCCCCGCCACCTGTCGCACGAGGGAGCTGGACACGAGAGCATGCGCCGGGTCGGGCAGCAGGAAGACCGTCTCGATGTCTGCGAGGTGCCTGTTGACGATCGCCATCGGCGATTCATAGGCGACGTCGATCTGGGAGCGGATCCCCTTGACCAACACGCCGGCACCCACATCGCGCGCGTAGTCGACCAGAAGGCCCATGCTCCACGATCCGACGATCACGTTGCCGTCCATGCCCTCATCGGCGATGGACTGCTCGATGAGCGACAGCCGCGCCGCGATGGGCAGCATCGCCTCCTTGCCGGGGTTGTGCACGACGAGCACATGCAGCTCGTCGTACAGCTTGGCGGCCCGACGGATGACGTCGAGGTGGCCCAGGGTCGGCGGGTCGAAGGAACCCGGGACGACGGCGATCCGGCTGCTCATGCCACCAGCCTAGGGCACGCCGTGCTCGGGTCAGTTCTTCGCCAGGGCCGCGCGATCGTCGTCGCTCACTCGTCGCTCGATGGCGGATCTGAGCCCCGGGTTCGCGTCGAGACCGGGGTCGGCTGCGAGGATCGCCTCGGCGAGCTCGCGAGCTCTGACGATCAGACCGGAGTCCTTGACCACGCGCAGCAGCTTCAACGACGACCGCACGCCCGCCTGTGCTGCGCCGAGCACGTCTCCTTCACCGCGCAGCTCGAGATCGACCTCGGCGAGGGCGAAACCGTCGAGGGTCGCTGCGACCGCGTCGACTCGCTCGCGCGCCACCGAGCCGGCTTCCGCCTCTGTCACGAGCAGACACAGCCCCGGAACGCCGCCTCGACCCACCCGGCCCCTCAGCTGATGCAGCTGGGAGACGCCGAAGCGATCGGCATCGAGGACGATCATGGTCGAGGCGTTGGGCACGTCGACCCCGACCTCGATGACGGTCGTGGCCAGAAGCAGGTCGATCTCGCCCCGCGCGAACGCCTGCATCACCGCATCCTTCTCGTCGGACGGCATGCGTCCGTGGAGAACCGCTCGGCGCAGACCGCCGAGCTTCGGGTGCGTCGCCAGCGCCTCGTCGAGCTGCACCACTCCCCAGCGCGGACCGGATGCGCCCTCGGGTTGCAGAAGCGCGGGCTCACCCGCCTCGGCCGTCTTCTTGGTGGTGTCGATCGCGGCGCACACTGCGAAGACCTGGCGCCCCTGGGCGATCTCCTCGGCGGCGCGCTCCCAGACGCGATTGAACCACCCGGGATGCTCGGCGAGTGGGGCGACGAACGACTCGATTCCCGCCCGTCCCTTCGGCATCGTGCGGATCACCGAGGTGTCGAGATCTCCGAAGACCGTCATGGCCACGGTGCGAGGGATGGGCGTGGCGGTGAGGACGAGGGCGTGCGGGCTGGAGCCCTTGGCGCGGAGAGCCTCGCGCTGCTCGACGCCGAACCGGTGCTGCTCGTCGACCACGACGAGCCCGAGATCTGCGAAGGTCGTCTTCTCGCCGAGCAGTGCGTGGGTGCCGACGACGATCAGGGCCTGCCCGGAGGCGACGCGCAGGGCGGCCTTGCGCCGCGCCGCAGCCGGCATCTGCCCGGTGAGGAGTGTGGGCATCACGAGCGGAGCCAGCTCCGGCCCGAGCATCTTCGATATCGACCGCAGGTGCTGGCCCGCCAGGACCTCGGTCGGCGCGATCAGCGCGGCTTGGCCGCCGGACTCGGCGACCTGGAGCATCGCACGCAGGGCGACGAGCGTCTTGCCCGAGCCGACCTCTCCCTGCACGAGCCGGTTCATCGGCCACGAGCCGACGAGATCCTTCGCGACCTGCTCGCCGACGGTCTGCTGATCGGGCGTGAGATCGTAGGGCAACGAGGCGTCGAACCGCTCGAGCAGACCTCCGGACTTCGCCGCACGCGCCGTGGCCGAGAGCGATCGCACCGCGTCGCGCTGCTGCAGGAGTGCGGTCTGCAGCGTGAGCGCCTCATGCATCCGCAGCGTGCGTACTGCAGGATCGATGTCGTTGCGGGTCTTCGGTCGATGGATCTGCTCGAGTGCCTCTCTCGCGGTCAGCAGCTCCTCCCGCTGACGGACGTCCGCCGACAGAGGCTCGGGCACGTCACCGAGGCCGTCGAGCACGCGAGTGATGAATTTCGCGATCTGCCAGGTCTGCAGCGTCGACGTCGCGGGATAGATGGGGATCAGCACGGCTGCGCGGGCGTCCGCACGCCGCCTGGCCGCATCCTCGTCGTCGAAGAGCTCGTACTCAGGGTGCGCGAACTGCGTCATCCCGTTGAACTCGCCGACCTTGCCCGAGAAGACGCCTCGCCGACCGACCGCGAGATCCTCGGAGCGCCACTTGGCAGCCCCGAGATTCTTCGCGAAGAACGTCAGGGACATCTTGCCGATGCCGTCGCCGATCACGACGTCGACCATCGCGCCCCGTCGATTGCGCATCGCCCTGGCACTCGACGACAGCACCTCGGCGACGATCGTCACGGTCTCACCGAGCGGAAGCTCACGGATGGGGGTGAGCTCGCCGGGGTCGGCATACCGCCGGGGATAGTGCGACACGAGATCGCCGACCGTCTTCATGCCGAACGCCCGATCGAGAGACTTCGCCGGCGTGGAGCCCAGCGCCTCCTCGAGCGACGAATCCAGCGTGAGCGACATGATCCGAGTCTAGGAGGCCGCACGGACACGACGTGCGCCCCGGCTGTCGTATCGTGAACGGGTGACGAGGATCATCGCCGGAAAGGCACGCGGCGCGCGGCTCGACGTTCCCCACGCGGGGACGCGACCCACCAGCGACCGCGTACGGGAGTCGCTCTTCGGAGCGCTGGAATCGGCCGACGCGATCGCCGGAGCCCGAGTGCTGGATCTCTACGCCGGATCGGGTGCGCTGGGATTGGAGACGCTCAGCCGCGGCGCGGCAAGCGCCGACCTCGTCGAGCACGGCCGAGAGGCTGCGGCCGTCGTGCGTCGCAACGTCGCCACCGTCGCGAAGGCCGGCGCGAACGGCGCGACGGTGCACCAGAGCACGGTCCGGTCGTTCCTGCTGCGAGCCTCCGGTCCGTACGACCTCGTCTTCTCGGACCCGCCCTACGACCTCGAGGACGACGCGATGACCGCGGATCTCATCGCGCTCGCACCGTGTCTCGCCCCTGACGCCCTCGTGATCATCGAGCGTGCGCGCCGCTCCACGCCTCCTGATCTGCAGGCCGCCGGCCTGGAGCTGATCCGTGAGAAGGCATACGGCGACACCGCTCTCTGGTGGGCCGAGCCGGCTCTCGCCTCAGAGACGCCTCAGCCCGAGGCCGAATCCCAGTCGCGATAGGGGTCCCAGCCGCTCACGTCTGCGGGTGCGTCGTCGACCAGCAGATCGTGCTCGCCCCGCGGGGCCACAGTCCCGATGACGCGGAACCCCGACGGCAGCGTCCCCGGAGGGAAGGTGGCGAGCAGCGCATGATCCTCGCCACCGGCGAGGGCACGCCGCGGAGAGTCTCCGAGCGTCGCGCTGTCGAGGGCGATCGTGACGGCCGAGGCCGCCGCCATCCGTCGCGCATCGAGGGCGAGACCATCCGAGACGTCCATCATCGCGGTCGCTCCGGCTGTGGCGGCGAAGGGTCCGAGGCCGATCGGGGGCGACGGACGGAGCTGGGCGGCCAGCGCCGCGCTCTCACCCCGTCCGAGCGCGGATGGATCGACGGCGACCGGTGTGTCACCATCACGGAACCTGCCGAAGAGGACGGAGAGTCCGTGGGCGGCGTGTCCGAGCTCTCCGGCCACCGCGACCACATCACCGACCCGCGCACCCGATCGCGTCACCGGCGCCCGGCCCTCGAGATCGCCGAGAGCGGTGACCGCAACGGTGAGGACATCCGAGACGGTGAGATCGCCACCGACCACGGCGCAGCCCGGCGCCAGGGCCGCGCACGCCTCACGGAATCCGTCGGCGAGGCGTTCGACGAAAGAGAGCCTCAGATCGCGCGGAACAGCCAGCGCGACGAGCAGCGCGGTCGGGCGCGCACCCATGGCGGCCACGTCGGCGAGGTTGACTGCGGCAGCCTTCCACCCGAGGTCATAGCCCGACGACCACGCGAGTCGGAAGTCAGGACCGTGCACGAGGGTGTCCGTCGTGGCGACCACGGACCCAGACGGAGCCGCGATCACCGCCGCATCGTCGCCGGGTCCGATGATCGTGTGACTGGCCCGCGCGGTCCTCGCCAGGATGGCCCGCAGGATCTCCCCCTCCGAAAGATCGCCGAGGGTCGGATCATCGTCGCGAGGTCGGGAGGGCATGCAGTCAAAGGTAGCCTGGATGCATGCCCCGCTCTCGTCGTCTCGCCGTCATCGCGGGGTCGCTGGTCCTCGTCGCAGCGCTCTCCGGATGCTCGACCACGATCCATCTGGAGCCGGCCGACGATGCGAACAATCCGGCGTGCGCGGAGGTCTCCGTGCTGCTTCCGGATGCCGTCGGCGATCTGGACCGCGTCTGGACCGATGCCCAGGCCACCGGCGCCTGGGGCGACCCGACGGTCGTGTTGCGCTGCGGCGTCGAACCGCCGGCGCCCTCGACCGAAGTCTGCACCACGATCGGCAGCGTCGACTGGCTCGTGCTCGACCAGGAGGAAGAACGACAGCGTCTGGTGACCTACGGTCGTGACCCGGCCGTCGAGGTGATCATCCGCCGGGGCGAGGAGATCGACTTCCGCACGGTGGTCGAGAGTCTCTCGACGAGCATCCAGTCCGGCCTCGAACCGGCGACGGCTCGGTGCACCGACCGGGTGCCCACCGAGGAATCCCCTGACGAGGGATCGGCCGAAGGCTGAGCGGACGCCGCCCGATCAGCGGCGCAGGCCCGCTTCGATCAGCTCTGAGATCAGGTCGCCGTAGCTGAGTCCGGATGCCACCCAGCACTTGGGGAACATCGAGATCGGCGTGAATCCGGGCATCGTGTTGAGCTCATTGACGACGAGCTCTCCCTCGGCAGTGAGGAACATGTCGACACGGGCGAGGCCACGGCCGTCGACAGCCTCGAACGCTCGGATGGCGGCGTCCTGGATGGCCGCGATCTCAGAATCCTCGAGCTGCGCGGGGCACACCACGTCGACGCCGTCGCCACCGAGGTACTTGCCCTCGAAGTCGTAGAACCCGCGGGACGTCAGCACGATCTCGCCGGGCAGCGATGCGCGTACGCCGTCGGCGCTCTCGAGAACCGCGACCTCGATCTCGCGACCGACCACTCCGCTCTCGATGAGGACCTTGTCGTCCTCCGCGAAGGCGATGGCCAGCGCGGCGTCGAGCTCGTCGGGCCTTTCGACCTTCGAGACGCCCACGCTGGAACCCGCGCGCGCCGGCTTGACGAACAGCGGCATCCCGAGATCGACGGCGGAGGCGCGAACCGACGCGGCATCCCGGCCCCACTCCCGCGAGCGGACCGTGATCCCCGGTGCCACCGAGAGGCCCGCCGCGCGCAGCGCGATCTTCATGAAGTGCTTGTCCATGCAGAGCGCAGAATCGAGAACTCCACCACCCGCATAAGGCACTTCGAGAGTGTCGAAGTAGCCCTGGATCGTCCCGTCCTCGCCGTGAGTGCCGTGCAGGATCGGGAGCACGATGTCGATCTCGCCGAAGCCCTCGACAGTCCCGTCCTGACGCACGACACGGAGCGTCCGGTCGCCGCCGGGCTCGGGCCACAGCACCCTGGTGCCGTTGTCGGCGACCTCGGGCAGATGTGCGGCATCCAGCGGGAACTTCGACGGGTCGTCGTCCTCGAGGACGAAGGCTCCCTCGCGGGTGATTCCGACCGGGATCACCGCATAGCGGTCGCGGTCAATCGCGCCCAGGACTCCGCCCGCCGTTGCGGAACTGATCGAATGCTCGCTGGAGCGCCCGCCGAAGAGCACCACCACCGTCTGCTTGTCCATGGTTGGTCCTCTCACCCTGCGGGGTGTCGTCGTCCGTCGTCAGGTGGGGTGCGATGTCACGCGGGTTCATCTTGCCGTCGAGCACCATCTTCACCTGCTCGACGATGGGCATGTGCACTTCGGACTCGCGGGCGAGCTGAAGCACCGGCGCGACGGACGCGAGGCCCTCGGCTGTCTGCTGCATCTGCTTGACGACGTCCTGGAAGCTGTATCCCTGGCCGAGCAGGCGCCCGGCCGTGTTGTTGCGGCTCAGTGGAGACTGGCACGTCGCGATGAGGTCTCCCAGTCCCGCGAGTCCTTGGAGCGTTTCGGGGTGGGCGCCGTTCGCTACCGCGAAGTCGGTCATCTCGACGAGTCCGCGCGTGATGATCGACGCCTTGGTGTTCTCGCCGTATCCGACGCCGTCGACGATGCCGATCGCCACCGCGATGAGGTTCTTCAGCACTCCCCCGAACTCCGTGCCGATCACGTCGGTGTTCACGAACGTCCGGAAGTACGAGTTGCGCGCGGCGCGTGCGACCTCTTCGGCCGTCTCCTGACTGCGTGAGGAGATCACGGCAGCCGTCGGCTGCTCACGGGCGATCTCGAGCGCGAGGTTCGGCCCCGAGGCGACAGCGATGCGATCGGGATCACACCGCAGCTCCTGCTCGATGACCTGACTCATCCGCAGCCCTGAGGTGCGTTCGACACCCTTCATGAGGCTGACGATCTTCGCGTCGTTGTCGGACAGGAGCGGTCGCAGCGCCTTGAGGTTCTCGCGCAGCGACTGGCTCGGCACCGAGAGGTAGACCTGGTCGGCATCACGCAATGCGATCGCCAGCTCATGCGTCGCCGCCATCGTGCGCGGCAGGTTGATGCCGGGCAGGTAGCGCGAGTTGCGCTTGGCCTCGTCGATCTCGTGCGCGAGTTCGGCTCGGCGGGCCCACATCGTGACCTGCGCACCGCCGTCCGCGAGGATCTTCCCGAATGTGGTGCCCCAGCTGCCTGCACCGATCACGGCGACTCTGGGGCCCGCGGGCGTGCTGCGCTTAGGAGTCAAGGCGACCCGTCTCCTTCTGTCCGTGCGAGGCGGGGTTCCAGCGCTCGGCCGGCGCCTTCTCACCGCGCAGCTCTTCGAGCAACGCGGTGATCGCGTTCATCAGCCGGTCGGTGGCCTCGTTCAGCGCCGCAGACTCGCCGGCGCGACCGCGCAGGTCGGACACGTCGACCGGGTCGCCGATGATGACGTCCACGCGCTTGCGCAGTGGCCACAGGCTCAGACCCTTCTGGTAACGACCCATGATGTTCTGGGTGCCCCACTGGGCCATCGGGATCAGCGGGATGCCGTCGGTCAGTGCCAGCCGCACAGCGCCCGACTTGCCGCGCATCGGCCACATGTCGGGGTCACGCGTCAGAGTCCCCTCGGGGTACACGATCACTCCGCGTCCGTGTTCCACCAGCTCGGCCGACTGCTTCAGCGTCTGCTTCGCAGCGGATGCCGACGACGAACGAGCCACCGGGATCATTCCGGTGCGGCGCAGAATCCATCCGAGCACAGGGACCTTGAACAGGCTCTCCTTCGCCATGAATCGGGGCGCGCGTCCGATCCGCCACACCGCGAGTGCCACGATGAGGGGATCGAACTCCGAGTAGTGGTTGGGAGCCAGCACATAGGCACCCTCACGAGGAAGCTTCTCGGCACCGGTGATGCGGATCTTCGCGAGCAGCGAGATCAACGGCACGGCGATCGCCGCGAGCGGCCAGAACACGCTGGGCCGCGTCGTCTCGCGCGATCGGGAACCCATCGGGCTCACCGGATGACGTCGAAGTCGGCGCCCACGGCATCGAGCTTGGCGAGGAACTTCTCGTAGCCGCGGCTGAGGATGTCGACTCCCGACACCTTCGACTCGCCTTCGGCCGTCAGCGCCGCGATCACGTGGCTGTACCCGCCGCGCAGGTCGGGCACGACGATGTCTGCGGCGTGCAGCGGAGTCGGCCCGGTGATGACGGCCGCCTGCTCGAGGTCACGACGCGGCACGCGCCGCGGCCCGTCCTGCAGCCCTCGCGGGTGCACGACGATGTCGGCGCCCATCTTGACGAGTGCATCGGTGAAGCCGAGACGGTTCTCGTAGACCGTCTCGTGCACGACCGAGCGGCCGTTCGCCTGCGTCAGCGCCACGACGAGCGGCTGCTGCCAGTCGGTCATGAAGCCGGGGTGCACGTCGGTCTCGACGACGACGGGCTTGAGCTCGCCTTCGCGGCGGAAGAGGATGCCGTCCTCCTGGATGTCGAACCAGCCGCCCGCCTTGCGGAAGATGTTGAGGAAGGTGAGCATCTCCTGCTGCTTGGCTCCGCCGACGAAGATCTCGCCGTCGGTGGCCAGCGCCGCGGATGCCCACGAGGCCGCCTCGTTGCGGTCGAAGATCGACCGGTGGTCGTAGCCGCGCAGTGTCTCGACGCCCTCGATGAGGATGACGCGGTTCGGCTCGTACGAGATGATCGCGCCCATCTTCTGCAGCACGGCGATCAGATCCATGATCTCGGGCTCGATGGCGGCGTTGCGCAGCTCGGTCGTCCCCTCGGCCCTGACCGCGGTCAGCAGCACCTGCTCGGTGGCACCCACGCTCGGGTACGGCAGGTGGATGTTGGCGCCGTGCAGGCGGGCTCCGCCCCTGGAGAGACGGATGCCGCTCGGCAGCTTCTCGACGATGGCGCCGAACTTGCGCAGTGCGTCGAGGTGGAAGTCGATCGGCCGGTCGCCGATGCGGCATCCGCCGAGGTCCGGGATGAATGCCTGACCGAGACGGTGCAGGAGCGGTCCGCAGAACAGGATCGGAATGCGGGAGGCACCGGCGTGGGCGTCGATCTCCTCGAAGTGGGCCGACTCGACATCGCTCGGGTCGAAGACGAGTGCACCCGGCTCATCGCCGTCGGAGACCCGGACACCGTGCACCTCGAGCAGCGAGCGCACCACCGCGACATCGCTGATGGCCGGGACGTCGCGCAGCACGCTGACGGTCTCACCGAGCAGCGAGGCGACCATCGCCTTGGTCGCGAGGTTCTTCGCTCCCTTGACGTCGACGCGGCCGCGCAGCGGGCGGCCTCCACGAATGGCGAGGACGTCACCGGTGAGTGGGGGGACTCCGTCCGGAAGAGCGTCGCGCACAGGTGTCGTCATTCGGAGCCTCACTTCATTCAACGGAAATCGGGGCGGGGTCGCCCTCGGCTCCCCCGCCCCGCCGTTCACTGAACGGGAAGGGTCCGGGGCCGCCACGACTCGCGACGGGCCTCGAACTGCGCGATCTTGTCTTCGTTGCGCAGCGTGAGCCCGATGTCATCGAGCCCTTCAAGGAGCCGCCATCTAGTGTAATCGTCGATCCCGAGGTCAGCCTGGATCTCACCGATCGACGCGACCCGCGCCTCGATGTCCACCGTGATGGAAGCCCCGGGATTCCGGTCGATCTCGGCCCAGATCCGCTCGAGATCCTCTTCCGAGATGGTCGCCGCGACGAGCCCCTGCTTGCCTGAGTTGCCCCGGAAGATGTCGGCGAAGCGCGGGCTCAGGACGACCGCGAACCCGAAGTCGCGCAGCGCCCAGACGGCGTGCTCTCGGCTCGATCCGGTGCCGAAGTCCGGTCCGGCGACGAGCACCGACGCCCCCTGGAAGGCGGGCTGGTTGAGCACGAACTCGGGGTCCTGGCGCCAGCCGTGGAACAGCGCGTCCTCGAAGCCGGTCTTGGTGACCCGCTTGAGGAAGACGGCGGGGATGATCTGGTCGGTGTCGACGTTCGAGCGCTTCAGCGGAGCGGCGATACCGGTGTGGGTGACGAACTTCTCCATGGTCAGACCTCCGCCATCTCGTTCAGGTCGCTGGGACTCGACAGCGTGCCGCGGATCGCGGTCGCCGCGGCGACCAGCGGCGACACCAGGTGTGTGCGACCACCCTTGCCCTGCCGACCCTCGAAGTTGCGATTCGACGTCGACGCACAGCGCTCGCCCGGAGCGAGCTGATCGGGGTTCATACCGAGGCACATCGAGCAGCCGGCGAACCGCCATTCGGCTCCGAAGTCCTTGATGATCTTGTCGAGGCCTTCCGCCTCGGCCTCCAGCCGGACGCGGGCCGAACCGGGTAC
This sequence comes from Microbacterium sp. MEJ108Y, assembly GCF_000834175.1. Lineage (NCBI taxonomy): Bacteria > Bacillati > Actinomycetota > Actinomycetes > Micrococcales > Microbacteriaceae > Microbacterium > Microbacterium sp. MEJ108Y. The sequence continues at coordinate 44,765 of NZ_JXQX01000038.1, forward strand.
GACCATGACACGCACGCCGTCAGCCTTCTTCTTGCCTTCGATGATCGACGCGAACGCGCGGAGGTCCTCGATGCGGCTGTTCGTGCACGAGCCCATGAAGACCGCATCGACCGGCACCTCCTTGAGCGGCGTACCAGGGGTCAGATCCATGTACTCGAGGGCGCGCTCTGCGGCGGCGCGCTCGTTGGCGTCGGCGATCTGAGCCGGGTCGGGAACCGACGCCGACAGCGAGCTGCCCTGACCGGGGTTGGTTCCCCATGTCACGAAGGGCTCGAGATCGTCGGCGTCGATGAAGACCTCGGCATCGAAGGTCGCACCCTCGTCGGTCGGCAGGGTGCGCCAGTAGGCGACGGCGTCGTCCCAGTCCTGGCCCTGGGGAGCGTGCGGACGCCCCTTCAGGTAGTCGAACGTCGTCTCGTCGGGGGCGACCATACCCGCACGGGCACCGGCCTCGATCGACATGTTGCAGATGGTCATCCGGCCCTCCATGGACAGCGAGCGGATCGCGCTGCCGCGGAACTCCAGGACATAGCCCTGCCCGCCACCGGTCGTGATCTTCGCGATCACTGCGAGGATGATGTCCTTCGCGGTGACTCCGGGGCGCAGAGTGCCCTCGACGGTGATGGCCATCGTCTTGAAGGGCTTGAGCGGAAGCGTCTGGGTCGCCATCACGTGCTCGACCTCGCTGGTGCCGATGCCGAAGGCCATGGCGCCGAAGGCCCCGTGAGTCGACGTGTGCGAGTCTCCGCAGACCACGGTGATCCCCGGCATGGTGAGCCCGAGCTGCGGGCCGACGACGTGCACGATGCCCTGTTCGGCATCGCCCAGAGAGTGCAGACGGACGCCGAACTCGGCGGCGTTGCGGCGCAGCGTCTCGATCTGAGTGCGGCTCGTGAGGTCGGCGATGGGCTTGTCGATGTCCCACGTGGGCGTGTTGTGGTCTTCGGTGGCGATCGTCAGGTCGAGGCGACGCAGCGGACGGCCCTCCGATCGCAGTCCGTCGAACGCCTGAGGGCTCGTGACCTCGTGCACCAGGTGCAGATCGATGTAGATGAGGTCGGGCTCGCCGTTCTCGCCCTTGACGACGAGGTGGTCGTCCCAGACCTTCTCAGCGAGGGTCCTCGGACGTGCGGGAGCAGTGTCTGCTGCGGGGATGTTCATTGCGTCTCTCCTGAAGCTGGCGGTTCGGCCCACGATGGACTCCGCGACGAGGAGGGGCTCAGAACGAGGTCTCGTCGCGGCCGCTAAGAAGGAGCACGATCCGCATGACGTCAGATTACCACCGCTTCAGCGACCGGAGTCGCCGCGTGACACGCTACTGTCACCCGCACATTCGAGAGGCATCCGCATGACCGACGACACGACCGGCTTCGCCACCAGAGCGGTCCACGCCGCCCGGAATCAGGGCGCCGCGTCGTCGAGGGCGACGCCGATCTATCTGACTGCGGGCTTCGAGTTCGATGACTTCGATCACGCCGCAGACCACTTCGGCACCGGCGCCGGCTTCGGCTACACCCGCACGGGCAACCCGACGGTGAGCGCCGTCGAGCGACAGCTCGCAGCCCTCGAATCCGCCGCGGACGCGGTGCTCGTCGCGAGCGGACAGGCCGCGGTCGTCACCGCTTTGCTGACCGTGGCCGGAGCCGGAGACCACATCGTGGCATCGACGCACATCTACGAGGGCACCCGAGGGCTCCTGCTCGACAACCTCGCACGGCTCGGCATCGAGACGACGTTCATCGACGAGATCGCCGACCCTGCTGCGTGGCAGGCTGCGATCCGCCCGACCACGCGCGCGCTGTTCGCGGAGTCGATCGCGAACGCCCGGAACGACATCCTCGACATCGCCGCTGTGAGCGCGGTCGCGGATGAGTTCGCCATCCCGCTCATCGTCGACAACACGCTCGCGACGCCCTTCCTGCTGCGTCCGATCGAGCACGGTGCCGCCATGGTCGTGCACTCCGCATCGAAGTTCCTCGCGGGTCACGGGTCCGTGCTCGGCGGTGTGATCCTCGATGACGGTCGTTTCGACGCGGATAAGGCCGGGCACAACGCACCGCACCTGGTGCTCCCCGGCCGCGGGGGCTTCCCGAGCGTCTTCGCCCGCCACGGCGGCAACGCTCGGATCGCCTACGCCCGCGAGTCGGTGGCTCCCCGCTTCGGCGCCTCGCCGTCTCCTCTCAACGCGTTCCTGATCGGACAGGGCGCCGAGACCCTCGGCCTCCGGGTCGAGCGCCAGTCCCGGAACGCGCTCGAGGTGGCCCGTTGGCTGGCCGCTCAGGATGCGGTCGAGAGCGTCGATCACGTGGGCCTCGAGACTCACCCCGACCATGCTCTCGCGCAGCGGTATCTCCACGGCGGGTACGGCTCGATCTTCACGTTCACCCTCCGCGGAGGGCTCGACGCCGCACGCGACTTCGTCGAGAGCGTGGAAGTCTTCACGCACATGACCCACATCGGCGACGTGCGCTCGCTGGTGCTGCACCCCGCGACCACCAGCCACTCGCACAGGACACCCGAAGAGCGCGACATCCTCGGTGTGCAGCCGGGAACCCTTCGGCTGTCGGTCGGCATAGAAGACGTCTCCGATCTGATCGCCGACCTCGCTCGGGTGCTCGAGCCGGCGCGAGAGGCCGTCGCATGACCAGGCCCCAGCACTTCGGCTGGTTCCTCGCCCGCGGTTTCGGTCCGCAGGGGTGGGGATACCCGTCTCTGGACTGGGACTACGACTGGACGCGTCCCGAGATCTATCAGGAGGCGGCGCGGACGCTCGAGCAGGCAGGCTTCGACCTCGTGATCATCGAGGACGCGCCGTCTCTCGGCTCGCCGGACACGATCGACCTCCGCGTACGCCATGCCTTCGGCGGGCCCAAGCACGACCCGCTGCTCCTCGCTCCCTACCTGTTCCAGGCGACACGGCACCTCGGAGTCGTGCCCACCGTCAATCCCGCGGCGTACCTTCCCTATACGGCGGCGCGGCAGTTCTCCACCCTTCAGCATCTCAGCGGTCACCGTCTCGGGCTCAACGTGGTGACCGACACCGGCAGCGCGCGTCACTTCTCGGCCGTGGCGCAGCTCGGACACGATGCCGCCTACGACCGGGCCGAGGAATGGCTCTCAGGCATCCGCTCGCTCTGGCGCAGCTGGGGCGACGGAGCGCTGGTCGGCGACCGCGAGACGGATGTCTTCGCGGACGGATCGAAGCTGAGCACCGTCCGGCATCGCGGAGAGCATTACGCGTTCGACGGCCCTCTGAACGCCGTGCCGTTCACCGACGGCGAGCCGGCGATCGTCTCCCCCGGCGGGTCGGGTCGCGGCCTCGGGTTCGCCGGCGCCAACTCCGATGTCCAACTCGCCCTCGCTCCGCTGGACCAAGCATCCGTGCGCGCCTACCGCGCGAAGATCCACGACGCGGCGATCGCCGCCGGGCGCTCAGCCGACGACATCAAGATCCTGTTCGCGATCCAGCCCGTGATCACGGCATCCGTCGAAGAGGCCGACCGGATCGTCGCTGCGTCCGCGCACCCCGATGATGCGGCTCTCGTGCAGATCGCGCGCAAGCAGTCGAGCGATCTCGAGACCGACCTCACCGCACTCGACCTCGAGCGGCCGCTCGATGTGTCGATCTTCGGGGAGCACGTCTCGCGCGGAAGCATCCAGCGCCTGATCGGCGACCGTCGCGAGGATGCTCCGCTGCGCGCCCACCTCACCGCCCTCGCCCGCGCCGGCCGCATCGCCGATCGTTCGGGCTTCGTCGGGACGGCCGACGAGTTCGCCGATCTGATCGAGGAACTCGGAGAGTGGGGCAACGACGGCGTGCTGCTGTGGGGCGACTTCCACCCCGTCACGCTGCACCGCACACTCGACGAGCTCGTGCCGGTGCTGCGTCGCCGTGGGATCCTCCGCCGCGACCACGTCGATGGCGGCCTGCAGGCCAACCTCCGCGCGTTCTGACAGGAACGGCGGGGACGGGCCCTACCAGCCCATGGAACCCGGTACGCCCTTGAAGGGCCCGACGACCGACGACGTGACCCAGCCGCCGTAGAATCCTCCCGGCTGCGGAACGACGACCTCGTCGCCGACTGTGCACGCGTCCATCGGCCCCGCATACACGGCCACCCGGTCGCGCAGCACCTCGAAACCGGGCGAAGGATGCGGGTAGTTCCATGCCGCGCCCGAGGCCGTCAGGCCGCCGCCACGCACATCGAGATAGCGCGCGGCACCCTTGAACTCGCAGAACGATGAACCCGGGGCATCCGAGAGCGCGCCCTCGATGAAGTCGGCGATCGGCAGATAGTACACAGGAGGGTGACTCGTCTCGAGCACCCGCACGGCATCTCGCGTATCGGCGATCAGAACGCCGCCGAGGCGGATGGTGACGCGCTCGGGTACCGGCTCGACCCTCGGCGGCCGCGGATAGTCCCATACGGATTCCTGACCGGGCGAGGGGACGATCGGCTGAGGTCTGCGCATCTGTTCACTGTACGTCGCGCGGTGTTGACTGGGGTCATGGCTCAACTACCGATGTTCCCGCTCGGCTCGGTGCTGTTTCCCTACACCCCGCTTCCGCTTCGCGTCTTCGAGCCGAGGTACCTCACGATGATCGGACACCTGCTCGACGACGACGACCCGCAGTTCGGCGTCGTGCTCATCGAGCGCGGTCACGAGGTCGGCGGGGGCGACCGACGCAGCAGGGTCGGCACGATGGCCCGGCTGGTGAGCGTCGCGGCGGACGCCCAGGTGCTGCACACCCTCGCGGTCGGCACGGCCCGCTTCACCGTCGATCAGTGGCTCGACGACGCGCCCTTTCCTCGCGCCGAGGTCACGCAGCTGCCTGAGCTGACGTGGCACGACGCGCTGACCCCTCTGCGGACCGAAGCAGAGGCGATCGTGCGGCGAGTCCTCGCACGCGTGGACTCGCCGTGGGATGCCGACACCGAACTGTCAGACGATCCGCTCGCCGCAGCCTGGCAGCTCGCCGCGATCGCACCGCTGGGCGAGTACGACCAGTTCGCCCTGCTGCAGTCCAACTCGCTCGGCGCCCTGCTGGGCCAGGTCATCGATCTCACCCTCGAAGCGGAGCTCCTCTGGTCAGCCGAGTGAGCGGGCTGCGCTCACTCGACGATCGCTGCCTTCTTCGCCGCCGACTTCTCGCGCGACGACGCGATGAGGCTGGCGACCGTCGCGACGGTCATCGACACGACGATGACGCCCAGCGACACCATGTTGTCGATGTCTGGCACCCATTCGACGTGCTCGCCGCCGTTGATGAAGGGCAGCTCGTTCTCATGCAGCGCGTGCAGGATGAGCTTGATGCCGATGAAACCGAGGATCACGGCGATGCCGTAATGCAGGTAGCGCAGGCGATCGAGCAGATCGCCGAGCAGGAAGTAGAGCTGACGCAGGCCCATGAGCGCGAAGATGTTCGCGGCGAAGACGAGGAACCCGTTGGTGGTGATCTCGAAGATCGCGGGAATCGAGTCGATCGCGAAGATCAGGTCGGTGACACCGATCGTGATGAACACGATGACCATCGGCGTCCACATGCGCTTGCCGTCGACCGTGGTGCGGAGCTTGGAGCCGTCGTAGGTCTCGCTGATGTCGATCCGGCGCCGGAGCAGGCGCACGATGAAGTTCTCCTTCTTCACGTCGTCTTCGTGCTCGCCCTCAGGCATCGCCTGCTTGATCGCGGTGTAGATGAGGAACGCGCCGAAGACGTAGAAGATCGGCGAGAAGTGCTCGACGACCGCCACTCCCACGAGGATGAACGCCCCACGCAGGACGAGCGCGATGATGATGCCGACCATCAGCACCTGCTGCTGCAGGCGTCGCGGGACGGCGAACTGCGCCATGATCAGCACGAAGACGAAGAGATTGTCGATGGACAGGCTGTATTCGAGCGCCCAACCGGTGATGAAGTCGCCCGCGTTGCGCCAACCGGCCACGTTGCCGAGGAGCACAGCGAAGAGAAGCGCGAGGGCGACGTAGAACACGACCCACAGGGTCGACTCCTTCGTCGAGGGGATGTGGGGGCGAAGGCGGATCAGAAGCAGGTCGCCGATCAGGATGATCGAGAGGACGATCATCGAGGTGATCTCGAACCAGACGGGGATTTCCAAGGGCGTACAGCCTTTCGGGAGGGTAGGAAGAACGCCGAAAGTCTCTCCCACGCACAGAGTGCGTCGCACGACCGGAGCAGCGATGTCGGTGCTCGTGATGACGGTGGATGCGCTTGCGGGATACTCCCTCTCGCGTCACCAATGCTAGCGGAGCGGAAGGGCCGTGGTGGCATGGTCGAGGTGACCTCGAACTCGCACCCGGACACCGCCGCGAACGTCCTCCCTCGGCGTCCTCCGGCAGCGGACGCTCGCGAAGGTGCGCGCGCAGCCCGCACACTGATCTGAGACGATGGGGCATCTTCCGACACCTCCCAGGTGAGAGACACCGAACGGAATCGGGATGCCAGTGCAGACGAGTGATCAGAAATGGGCGGCACAGGCCGCGGCAGGTGACGAGAGCGCCTTCCGCGAGCTGTACCGCTCGTATGTCCGCCCGGTCTACTGGATCGCGCATGGCATGCTCGGCTCCCCCGCCGATGCCGAGGATGTGACCCAGGAGACCTTCGTCACGGCTTGGCGCAAGCTTCCGGGGTTCGAGCTTCAGGGAGAATCGATCCTCCCGTGGCTCGCGACGATCTGCCGCTTCCAGGCCGCGAATCGCCTTCGTCAGCGCAGGCGCGACCAGGCCCACACGACGGAAGCGGTGGACGAGACCCTGCCTTCGACGATCAGCGTCGAGGAGCAGGTGATCACCGCAGACCTCGCGGAGCGGATCGCCGCCGAGGTCGGCACGCTGAGCGACCTCGACCGCGCGATCTTCCGACTCTGCGCCGCCGAAGGCTATGCCTACCAGGCCGCGGCCGAGGAGCTCGGCGTGAGCCATGCCATCGTCCGGAACCGTCTCTCACGAGTCCGCACCCGACTTCGCGGTGCCGTGAAGGAAGCGAGCGACGCATGAACGACAAGACCAGCACCGAGCGACTGCCCGAGCTCACCGATGCCGCAGTGGCGCGCATCGAGAAAGCCGTGTTCGACGACATCGCCGCCGAGCGGCCACGACAGGCGCCAGCCGCAGCACGGGCTCGACACCGCCGGCGTCGGTGGATGACCGGTGCCGGGATCGCGGCGGCGTTCGTCGTCGGCGTCCTCGTCACTCCTCCGATCCTCACTGCGGTGGGCGGGTCGGCGACGAGCTCGGCCGAGGGCGGAGACATGGTCGTCACGGAGGAGTCACGCTCCGGCTCCGCCGACCAGGGCGCACCTGGGGCCGCGACGGACTCGGCCGAGTCTGCACCGGCGGTCGGAGATGTCGCAGTCACTGATCGCGAGATCATCGCGACCGCCAACGCGACAGTGGAGGTGAAGGACATCGCGGACGCCGCCGACACGATCGGCGCACTGGCCGAGTCGCGCGGCGGGTATGTCGAGAGCACCGAGGTCGGCAGGAAAATGGCCGTCGACGACACCTCCGCCCCCGCGCCTGCGCCGGCGGACTCGGGCTACGGCTGGATCAGCATCCGAGTGCCTTCGGCGGATCTCCCCGCGGTCATCGATGAATTGGCCGAATCGGGAGATGTGGTCTCGTCGTCGATCTCGAAGCAGGATGTGACCTCGACCGCGATCGACCTGCGCGCTCGCATCGACGCAACCCGGGCGTCCGTCGAGCGACTCAGCGAGCTGATGTCGCAGACGGGCACCGTCGCGGAGCTCATCGAAGCGGAGGTCGCGCTCACGGAACGCCAGGGACAGCTCGAGGCGTACGAGCAGCAGCTCGCATCGCTCGAGGACCAGGTCGCGATGTCGAGTCTCACGGTTCAGCTGACTCGCACCGCCGCCGCGACCACCGCCGACCCTGCCGGGTTCTCCGACGGGCTCCTCGCCGGCTGGAACGGCCTCGTGTCCTCGATGAACGCCCTGGTCATCGCCGTCGGGTTCATCCTGCCGTGGCTCGCTCTGGGCGGCGTGGTGGTGCTGATCGTGTGGATCGTCCGTCGGTCGCGCCGCTCCCGTCGCGCAGCCGCCACGAGCTCAGCCTCGAACGAGAACTGACCTCGGTCCGGCTTGCCGCTGAGCGCGGCCAGCTGGACCGAGGAACCACTCGGGAACGACGAAAGCCCTCGGAGAACCGAGGGCTTTAGCTTGCGGTGACCCCAGCGGGAGGTCACACAATATCCGCTTTCTCCGCCTATTCTCAGCACTGAAGAAGACTCCCCAAGTTTCAAATACGCCTAGTCGCTATACGAGTCGCTACACGACGACTCAGAACGGTGTATCGCTACCGGCTTGATTCCAAGGGTCCGCTTCGGGAACATCATCCGCTGCTTCGCGGTCGCGCTGGTTCTGCGCCTCGCGTTCAGCCGCCGCCTGCACCTCACGTTGCTCGCGCGCTGCAACGATGTCTCGCGGTTCACGATTGGACAGTCGAACCATCAGCGCGCCGACGACATGCATCATCAGCCAGGCGTCAGCTTTCGACACGTCACCTGCTCGGTGGCGGTGAACATTCCCACGGTCCGAACGGTCCGCGTTCACCCAAGCGATGAGTGGCTTCATGAGGCTGCGGTCCGCACCACTGATGACCTTCGTCCGCTGCGCGTTGTCAAGCTGGTCAGACACCGAGTTCCCCTCCACATCGAGTGCGCGGAAGAACTCTTGGAGTGAGGTGGCAGCCTCGGTAAGAGCCACGTCAGTTTCGCCTCTTGACAGGCGCGTGAGTGCGCTCTGGAACGCGGCAGAAGAGAGGGCAAAGTCCGGGTCATCAGCCAGCAAAATCGTTGCAGGGCGAAGCACCTCCGAGTGCATGACGTAGTTGCCGCGCTCTTGGAATCGACCGTCCTCGAAAACCCAGTCCACGCGAGCATGGAGCAGACGGTCGTTGACCACGTCGATGAACGTCTCGACATGGTATTCAGGGTCGAGGTCAGGACGGTTGCTGTACCCGGAGTCCTCCAACTCCTCATCGTGCTCGGCAAGCCAGACGAACGCGTTGACGACTGCTGCGAGAGCATCTAGACGATTCTCGTCGTCGCCTTCACCCCGCAGCCGGTCTGCGCTGACCCATGACTGGACTCGGTGTTCTCCGAGCCGCTGGTCGGCGCTTCGAAGCACACGTGTCGGTACGTTGGTCAGCGCCTCCAGCGCAACCATCACTTCGACACCGACGCTCGTCGGGCAACCGTCCGCCCAACGGATGCCGGACTCCAGCTCGGCGGACGCCTGCTCTCGACGGCGACGCAACTCGGACGGCAATGGGTCCAAACGGGTATCTCGCACGTCGTCAGCGTATCGAGTTCTGACAGGGGGTTGCGGCGCATTTGCGCCCTTCTCCGCGTCTCACTCGCTCATTGCGTAGAGATGGAGCGCCAGCTTCATCCGGCCCATGGGGACGATGCCGAACCGCCAGCCCGAATGCTCGCGAAGCACCCGGTCGGCGAAATCCTCGGACACCGAGGCCAGCAACCGCTGAATTGAACTCACGCCGCGCATCTGGCCAGCCCTTCATCCATTGGCCGAGCGAAAGGGCGTTGAACCCCAGACTCACGGCAGCGATGCCGCTCACCCCGCCGAACAGCAACTCAGTCATGACGGGCCTCCATCCTCAGCGCCCCTGGAGACCCGAGTAGCGGTACACCGGTCACGCTTTCGACCATTCGGAGGTGTTCACGTAGGCGGCTGGCTACGGCAGCTCGGTGTCCGAAGCGCTCAACCCATTCTGCCGGGAATCCTGCGGGCACCCGGAGCACGGCGGTCTCGGTGAGCGCGAGATGCTCCCCCACCATGCCGAGCGTGACGCCTCGGCGTTCGGCGACCAGTCCACGCCCGTCGTGTCGACGACGAGGCGATGCGTGAACTCCTTCTTGCCTGAGTTGGCCATGAACGAGTCGATTTCCGACTTCTGGATTTTGTGGCCGCGCGAGTAGAACTTGCACTGGATGGCCGTCGTGCCGCCGTCTTCACGCTCCGCGACGAGGTCGATTCCAAGGTCGGCTTGTCCGTTGCGGTCAGGCCAGTCATTCCACAGCCACACGTTCCGGTGCTGAGGAGCATGAACGCCGTCGGTGAGCAGGAACTGCTTGACGAGCTGTTCGAAGTAGCTTCCCTTCGTGCGCTCCGAGTCGGAGAGCGAACGGTACTGGTCAAGCAGACTGTCGAAGCTCGTCATGGCATTCCTTGCGGTCAGATTGTCACTCGACGAGCCACTAGGCACGCCGATTCCGAGTCGAAGGAACTTCAGCGGCAATCCCCGCAGGTCACGCGAGTGAGTGGGTGGCGCTGGCGTCACTCATCCCGGTCGGGCAAGGACCGAGTCGCCTTCGGGATGTGGGGCAGGGTGTACGGCTCGCCCGAGTACTCCTTCGGTGTTCCCTGGAGCGACATTGTGACCGGCGAGGGGTCCGGCAGCCCGCTCGGCACGAAGCGCGCATCCTCCGGGTGGTGAAACAGCCTCAGACTGGCGCTGGAGGCCGTGTGCTCGTTGAAAATGCGCTCCATCGCGGTTGTGCCAACCTGCACGAAGTCGAACGCCCCGGCCCTCACCTTCTCCACCGGAATTCCTTTGTCGATAACGAGGTCGGGGTCGTTCATGAGCAGCCCAAGTTTGCGCGTCAGCGGAAACGTGATTCCCCATGCTGTCATCACACCGATGCCCATCCACGAGTCCTCCTCGTCCGGCTGACGAACCAGTCCAACAGGTACATCCGAGAGGATGAGCGACCGCTTGTCGAAGCGGACCAGAGACCAGGGACGACCGCTCATGTACTTGAACACCGACTCTGCGATTTCGAGCGTCTGCTCGATGTGCGCGGCTGTTGAAATCTTGATGGGCGGGCCTTCGGGACGCATCGCCTCATCCCACAGCCTCGCGGCCGTCGCGTCGTCCACTTCGAGGCGGAGATTCTTCTTGGCCCACCCCTTCACCCCAGCGCGGCCCCCGTACCCGATTTCCATGCGGGTGGCCTGCCTCGCGAGATTCTCCGAGTTCCGCCGCTGTTCGGGGCCACGAGCCATCTGGAGAGCAACGTAGTACGCGAGGCTGCCGCGCGATTCCTCATCGAGCGGCCACCTGCCCGAGGCGATGTCTGCGAAGATACCCGCGACTTCACCTTCGAGCTGCGAGAGCGCCTTCTCGAACACATCCGCGCCGTCGGGGTGACCAGGGAGCGAGTAAAGGTGGTTCTCAGCGGCTGCTTTCCGCACCGGCTGGTTGTAGGAGCGGTCACCGGGTAGCTCGACAGTGGTGATGGTCTCGCCGTCGGCGAAGCCACGCAGGTGAAACTGCGGGACGTAGTGGTGACGCTTCGCTACCGGGCCAGGGGTTCCCATGACCCGAAGATATCGTCAGACCGCCCGACCGTCGGGTCGCGTCGCTCGGGGTGTTGAGGCGCAGCGGCCGGGGCCGCATGGACGAAGTAAACAGGTCGTCTTGTCGTCAGAGCCTCAACGTGCTCCGTGCACTGCGTTGGCGAGCAGTCCGCGCACATCCGGAGCGCCTGAGCGCCGGAGCGAAGGAGTCGTGCACGACAGTATCCTGGCGCGCGCTGAGCGAGCACATCTTGCCTCCGTCGTCCACCCAGGCGTCGATGTCGTCGGAGAGTCGGATGACGTGGACGAGCCGCACACCCAGCGCGTCCTAGAGCGCCTGAACGTGCGTTCCACCCCCTCTCCGACATCAGATGACAGTGATACGACCTCCAGGGCGTCTCCGGAGGTCAGAGGATGAGAGTTTGAGCGGCCGTGAGGGCAACGTAGCCGTGACCTCAGACGGTAAGTTGAGCCGCATGTTCCTCAAATCGGATAGCTGTGGAAAGCACGCGTGGCTCGCACATGTCGCAGCACACGAGGCGGGTCATGCCACAGCGGCCTTGGTCCTGGGATTTGAGTTCGTCGAAGTGCAGATTCCACGTGAGCACGTCGCGCGCGCCAATCTTGCGGATGCAGGAATCGTGGTTGCCGGTGGCGTCCAGATGCAGGGACTTCCGGATACCTGGGTGCCTGGGCGGGAGGAAGATGCGCTTTCCTACTTCGCGGCTGGCTCGCGTTCAGAGTTGATGCTGCTCGGAGACAACCTGGCGAGCGGCCTGAAGGGCGACTTGGACCAGTGGTTGCTCGGCATTGGCCGTCCGAGCGGGATGCCGATGGAGGAATCGCGACCGGTGGAGAAGAGAGCATTCCAGCGCGTCGAAGCGTTGCTTGTCGAGCATCGTCCTGCTTTGCGACGTATCGCTAGAGGGTTGTACGCACCATTGCTACCCGGGGCGAAGATCTCGGCTCTCGGCCCAGACGAACCGCTCGTGCTGTCGTACGACGAACTTCGCCGACTGTTCGAAGGCGTCAGCGTCGTTTAACGCTCACCGGAAGAACAGCTTGCGAACCCGCGTCCTTGGCTGCGGACCCCGAGCTGCGACTTCCACGGCGATATCGTTCGCGGTCGGTACGACGACTTGTGACGCCACTGCTGCGGCAATCTCTGCACGGTTCTGTTTCGACAGTGCGGCGAGAATCTGTTTCAGTAAACGCTCGACTCTGAGGTCTTGTCTTCTCTGCACGATACGTTCCTCCTGCGCGGCCTTGGCCTGGGAGTAGACGCTCGCATACGCGATGGCAAATCCGACTACCGCAAACCCAAATCCAACGTAAGAGACTGCGTCGGCCTGATTGGTGGCCACGCTGGCTACTACCGCAGCCACAAAGAAGCCGAAACTCGCAACGGCCGAAGCGCAGGTGATGGCGGCGTAGGGCCAGATACGGGGTTCTTTCACTATCCGCTCAGGGTCTTTGACGTCCAGGGCAGGGCGCGTCGGTTCCGTCATCATGTCGTCATGACTACCGACCCTGGTTCGAGCCAGCGCCCGCCTAAACGAGGTGTTTGCGCGCAGACTGGGCTGCCCTACGGAACCTCCTGTTTTCGATGAACAGTGTGAGGCAGTCGGAGTCGGACAGGCCAACGGCGCGCAGGACGTGCAGCAGAACGATGACGGCGGTAACTTCAGCGACGGCGTCGAGGGCTTCGATTTCGGCGGTTCCCGCTGTGCCTGAGTGAGCCACCTTGTTTCGCGCGCTCGTTGCCTCCTCAAGCCAAACCGACTCTTTGACGCGCAAGGCCTTCCGAAGCTCTTCCGGCAGTCCACGGAACAGTGCTCGAAGACGCTGGCGCAACGTGTGTCGATTGTCGGAGAGCTTGGCCGCCACGGAGTCTTTGTGCTCATCAGGAACAGCGGCTTCAACGATGGCCAGCAGTCTCTCGTGCTCCTCGTCCGAGAGAGGTGGTTCAGGGTTGGTCCCGCGATGGAAGGATTCCGCTGCGGATACAGCAGCAAGCACACGGTCGGCGATACGGCTCGTCGAACCCGCGAGCACATCGGTCAGCAGTCCAATGGCAGGTTCCTGCTCCGCTATCAAATCGAACCATGCGGGAAGGAAGACCTCCGGCGCGACCCGTGCTGCGGTGAAGGCATAGTCGTGTACCGGCACGGCGAGAGCATCCGGCCTGGGAATCGTGACCGGGCGGAAGAGTGTATCCACGATTGCGGGACTGCTCTCGTTTGGGTGCCCCTCGGGCAGCTCGGTGTCCACGAGAGAAACCTCGGCTTGAATCGAGATGACCCCGCAGGCGTCCAACGACGCCAAGGATACGAGCTGGCAAAGCTTCGTTGCCAATGCGAAAACGTACCCGAGGGCGACGGGAGAGTCGGGAGTGATGTCGAGGTACACCGTCTCCGCAAGTTGGCCAGTGAAGCTGCGTCTAGTGGCTTTCGCCGACGGTAGGTCATACCAACGGTGGATTCTGGCAACACCCTCGCGCGTCTGGAACTCAGCAAGTGGAACCAGGTCGAGGCTCACGCTACCGCCGCCGGTCGGACGGTCGTTGTCGTCCAACAGCCAATTGGAAGCGATGCCGCTGAACGAGGCGAACTGCGTCAAGTTCTCGACCTCAAAGCGCGCGCGCGAAACGTGACGCGCTGCGTCCTCGGACACATACTCTCCGACAAGAGCGACATCGGCACGGTAAGTCATCTCCCCGAGCTTGTCGCCCGAGGGTAGCTCGCCAGACACTAGTAAAACGTCACGGAGAGTGAAGCGAACTCCCCCGGCGAGGCCGTATACGATCGGCCAGTCTCGGGTTGTTGTCTGCCTAGCGGTGAGACCGGGAAGAATCTCGGCGTACGTGCGATACTCCCAGCCTTGCACCAGCGCGAGCACCGGCCCGTCAGTCGGACTGTACGTCAACGTGCCTTGGTGGCGCTCGTCCTCGCCAGAGACCCACCACTCGCCGCTCCAGCGACCACTTTCAGCCAGATTCATCCTCGCCATGCTTCGCCCCATGTTCTCGCCCAAACGCACCATACGGGTCAACATAGCGTCCCGCCCGACTTGTCAGAACGAGACGGGTACAGCGCGCTTCGTTTTCCGGCTCGTGGACCCCAGAGCTGCTCGTTCATCCATTCTTCCCTTGCGGCTTCGACGGCCCCGTAGTGGTCATCGAGCGCTTCAAGGTGGTGCTCGATGTCGGACTGTTGGATGTGCCGGTAGATGCGCGTGATTTCAGCGTTCGAGTGGCCGACAATCTCCCCGATGAGTTCAAGGCTCACGCCTTGCAGAGCGAGTGCGCTAACGGCGAGGTGGCGGGTCTTTTGTGCCGAGCCATCAACATCCGCATGACCGGCCGCAATCAGCAGCTCGTGCCACCGCTTCCCATCACTCTGCGGACGGAACGGCTTCCCCTTCTCAGTCGTGAAGACAAGCTGCGAGAGGTCATCTCACAGCGCCTCTTGCTGCGCCCACTCCCCTGGATACTTCCGCTTCCATTCGAGCTGCCGTTCGAACTGGGTGCGGAGAAGTTCCCGCATGCGGCGGGTGAGTGGCAGACTGCGTTCTCTTTTCGACTTCGTGCACTTGACGATTTCGATACGCGGTGTCGACGGTGCGTCGTGACGCGGGCGGTAGCGGGCCTGCATGCCGACGCCCATTGGCCGTCACGGGCCTGGCTTGCAGCCAGGCCCGTGCTTGATGTCCAATCGGGCAAGTTGTTGTGAGACGACTAGGCGCGGCTGGCGGCTATCGCCCTCGGCCACTCCAGAGATGCGGTCCCAGGTAGTGCCTAGTGCTTCACCTCCCCGGATGCCTGCCTGGAGGGCGAGGTTGAACCGAACCAGTTCAACCTCCTACTCCGGCCGACGCAGCGTTCTCGTCAGGTCGATGACGATGCCATCCGGTATGAGAAGCGTGGCGGCAGCTCCGCGCTTTGGCTTGTTGGTATCGCGGATGTCGTCCATCGGGTTGCGGGGTATCTTGCCGTCGTAGACAGCGTCCTGAAGGACGATGTGAAGCGTCTTCCAGATATCTCCGTCTGTTCTGGGCCGTATTTCTGCCCCTTGGACTTCCCCTTCTCGATGGTCTTCTCGGGCATGACCTTCCCGAACAGTCGCCGGACGTCATCTCGGCTGAGGTCCACTTGGCGCTTGTCTCCGAGAGCAGGCAGAGCGTGCAGGCGCATCCGCGTCATGTGTCCGCGAGCCGTGTTTGGACGGTAGTCGAAGTACCGCTTCGATTTGGTCCAGGTGTCTCAGAAGTACTCGCTCAGGGTCTCCGTGGCCCGCTGTTCCCTCAACGGTCCAGCGGGGTTCCTCACCTCTTTGAACCGCGCGATGCGCTTCTCCAAGTTGGCGTGGGCGATGCGTGGCGTGCTGCCGTCGGCGACGAGCAGCTTCACGCCATCGCGTTCTACGCCGGTGTCTTCACGGTGCGCCCATGGGGTACGGCGCGATACCTTCCAGATGGTACGCGTTTCGTCTGTCTTCACCCATTTCCCAGTTTCAGGGTCGCGGCGGCGAAGGGTTTTCTGCTCGCTCCACTCCCCTCCGGTGCCGTCAGAACGGCGCTTCACGGGTGACATGGCCCTCACAGTCTAGGGCGGAGGCAGAATCAATCGCAGCGAGTCGCTACACGCAGACGGATAATTTTCGCGGTCAGACCGACCCAGAAACGAAGAAAACCCCCGGGTAAACCGGGGGTTTTCTCGATTTTGGCTCACGCCAAAATGTATTGTTGTGACCCCAGCGGGATTCGAACCCGCGTTACCGCCGTGAGAGGGCAGCGTACTAGGCCGCTATACGATGGGGCCGTCTGGCGGAACGTTTCCGTGCCGCGACAACTCAACAAGTATGCCATGACGATTCTCGCGCCGCCAAATCGAGCCGAGCCCTCGTCGATTCCCGGGCGTGGCGCGCTGGATCGGCGGTTTGCCAGAGACGCCGTGAAGGAGTTGACTCACCTCATGCGCATCACGAAATTCGAACATGCCGCTCTTCGCATTCAGCAGGGCGATGACACCCTCCTCATCGACCCGGGTTCGTTCACCGCTCCCCTGAACGACCTCTCGGGTCTCGTCGCCGTCGTGATCACCCACGAGCACCCCGACCACTGGACGCCCGAGCACCTGGATCGGATCCTCCGCGCCGCCCCCGGCACTCCGATCTACGCCCCTGCCGGCGTCGCACGTGCGGCCGAGGGCTATGACATCTCGGAGGTCGCTCCGGGCGACACCGTGGAGGTGGGAGCGTTCACGCTCCGTTTCTTCGGCGGCACGCACGAGGTGATCCACTCCTCACTCCCCACTGTCGAGAATGTCGGCGTGCTGGTCAATGAGGTCTTCTACTACCCCGGCGACTCCTACGCGGTTCCGGAGGGTGTCGAGGTCGGCACGCTCGCCGCTCCACTCGGAGCGCCATGGCTGAAGATCGGCGAGGCGATGGACTACGTTCTCGCCGTGCGCCCGCGTCGGGCGTTCGGCACTCACGACATGACCCTGTCGGTCGCAGGCAAGACGATGCACCGGCAGCGGCTGCAGTGGGCGACCGAGCAGGGTGGCGGAGAGTTCTCGGTCCTCGAGCCGGGCGACTCGCTCGACATCTGACCGTGGCGGACTCCCCCTCCGCCGAATACTCGCTCGATGAGAGCGGCGTACGAGACCTTCTCCGGCGGACGAGCCCTGATCTCGCCGGTCTGCCGCTGAGGCTGTTCGCCGACGGCTGGGACAACTCGATGTGGAGGCTCGGGTCGGAGCTCCTCGTGCGACTGCCTCGTCGCGACCTCGCCGTGCCGCTCATCGCGAACGAGCAGCGTGCGCTCCCCGCGATCGGACCGGCGCTGGCGGCCATCGGCATCCGCACCCCGGTGCCGCTGATCTCCGGCGAACCGAGCGAGCTGTTTCCGCGGCCCTGGTCGGTCGTCCCCTGGATCTCCGGAACGACGGCGCTCGCCTCCTCCCGATCGGACAACGCGGCGTGGGCACCACGACTCGCCGATGCCCTGAGGGCGCTGCACGCCCCCGGCCCCGCGGATGCTCCGCGCAACCCGGTGCGCGGACGCGCCCTGGCCACTCGAGACGACGCGATGCGACCGCGGCTCGACGCGTTCAGGCACCGCACGGCGCTGCGTGACGCCTGGGTCGCAGGTCTCGCCGCACCGGTCGGCGCGGAGCAGGTCTGGATCCACGGCGATCTCCACCCGGGCAACATGCTGGTGGAGGATGGCACGCTCGCTGCGCTCATCGACTTCGGCGACGTCACGGTCGGTGACCCCGCCTACGATCTCGCCTCGTCGTGGATGCTCTTCGACGCCTCAGGTCGCGAGGCGTTCCGCAGAGCGACCGGATCTCGGTATGACGATGCCACCTGGGTCCGCGCGCGAGCGTGGGCGGCGTACATCGCCCTGATTCTCGTGACCCAGAGCGACGACCGACCCGAGTACTTCACCGTGGGGGCGAGCACCGCCGACGAGCTCGACGCCGACTAGCCCTGCGCAGCCCGAACGCGCAGCGCTCGGGCCAGGTGATCACGCTGCTCGATGACGATCCGGCGCAGCGCGGCGGGCGCCGAGCTGTTGCCGGCAAGCCACGCATCCACGAGATCGAGCGTCGGCGAGGCGGGGAACAGCCCCACGACCAGGCGCTGAGCCAGCTCGATGCTCCGCGTGCCCCACGCGTCGCCGATCCTCTCGAAGTACTCGGCATCGAACCCCGCGATGAGATCACGGCGTCCACCTGCGCGGAAGCCCGCGATCTCGGCATCGAGATGGTCGTTGCTCAGCGAGCCGTCGTTCCACGCCGCGTCCCACACTGCAGCCCGCACCGCGGAATCAGGTTGCGACGCGAGTGCCCTGCGAGCGGCCGTCCGACCGCTGCCGGTGTCGTCGGACTCGAGCTGGGCTGCGACGTCATCGGTCCCCGCGTGCCCTGTCGTGACGAGAGCCGTGAGCAGCTGCCACCGCAGATCAGGGTCGATGGTGAGACCCTCCGGGACATCACCGTGCAGGAGGGCGCGGACCTCGGCGGCGTGCACGTCGTCGAACGCCGACGCCGCCGCGAGGGCCCGCGCCCACGAGAGCTGGGCATCGCTTCCGGCATCCGATGCCTGCAGCGCAGCCCACGCGGTCTCCACCCAGGCCCGCTGCTCGCCCTGTCGCTCGCCGTCGCTCGCGTAGTGCCGGATCGCGAAGAGGGCATTCGAGAGAATGCCGACGAGAAGACCGATGTTCGACTCGTGTGGGGCATGTGCGCGCACGATCGAGGTGTATCGCGCCACTGTCAGCTCGCCGTCGCGCGTGGCGTTCCACAGCGACGACCACACGACGGCCCTCGCGAGGGGATCGTCGATGGAGGACAGTGATTCCTGCACCGTCGTCAATGATGCCTCGTCGAGCCGCACCTTGGCGTAGGTGAGGTCGTCGTCGTTGAGAAGCACGAGATCGGCGGAGGGGACCTCGATGGGCGTCCGCTCGTCGTGGATGTCCAGGGCGAGCTGGTCGCGACGCACCACGCGCCCGTCGATGCGGTGATAGAGCCCGACGCGCAGGCGATGCGGCCGAGGATCGCTCTGCACGAGCGTGGCGCTGCCGTCGGCCTCTCGTTCGAGCCGCAGCGTGGACACCCCCGTCGTCTGCAGCCATGCCTGCGACCACTCGGTCATGTCGCGGCCGGAGACCGCGCTCAGCTGCACGAGGAAGTCGTCGAGAGTCGTGTTGCCGAACGCGTTGGCCGCGAAGTATCTGTGGGCACCTTCGAAGAACGCCTCATCGCCGACGAAGGCCACGAGCTGCTTCAGCACCGCGGCGCCCTTGGCATAGGTGATGCCGTCGAAGTTGAGCTTCGCGGCCTCGAGGTCGGTGATGTCGGCGACGATCGGGTGGGTGGTCGGCAGCTGGTCCTGCTGGTACGCCCATGCCTTGCGGTTGGCGGCGAACTTGACCCACGCGTCATGGAAGCGCGTCGCCACCGCTGATGCGTGCGAGCCCATGTAGTCCGCGAAGGACTCCTTGAGCCACAGGTCGTCCCACCACTTCATGGTCACGAGGTCGCCGAACCACATGTGCGCCATCTCGTGCAGAATCGTGTTCGCGCGTGCGGCACGCTGCGCGTCGGTGGCCGCACCCCGCGAGAGATACGACTCGGTGAAAGTCACGAGTCCCGGGTTCTCCATCGCACCGAGGTTGTACTCGGGAACGAAGATCTGGTCGTACTTGCCCCAGGGATAGGGGTAGGCGAAGGCATCCGTGAAGAAGTCCAGACCCTGGCGCGTGATCTCGAGGATCTCCTCGGACTCCAGATACTGCGCGAGCGACTGCCGCGCGAACACACCGAGTGCGACGCGCTGATCATCGCGCGCCCACTCGCCGTCGACACGGGCATACGGCCCGGCCGCGACCGAGGTGATGTAGCTCGAGATCGGGAGCGTCGGGGCGAACTCGACACGCTGCACCCCGACTCCGGCGTCGACCGTCGCCGCGACCTGGTTCGAGAGCACCTCCCAGCCCGCAGGAGCATCGATCACGAAGGTGTACGGCGCCTTGATGTCCGGCTGCTCGAAACACGCCATCACCCGCCGCGAGTCGGCCGGTTCGTATTGCGTGTAGAGGTAGGTGCGATCGTCGACGGGGTCGTGGAACCGGTGCAGCCCCTCGCCGGACCGGCTGTAGCTTCCGACCGCCTCGACACGCACCACGTTCGTGTCGGCGAGGTCGTGCAGCTCGATGCGCGCACCGTCGTAGATCACGTCGCGCTCGACGCCGTTCACGACGACTCGTTCGACGCTCTCCCCGATGAAGTCCAACCAGGTCGAGTGCGCCGTCGTGGTGAACTCCAGCGTGGTGGTCGTGGAGAACCCGCTGCGCGCCCGCTCGGGTGCACCCGTCAGGTCGAGTTCGACGCGGATGCTGCGCACGGAGACGGCGGCGGATCGCGTCGCGGTCTCCTCTCGCGAGAGGTTGGCTGTGTCCATGCCTCCATCCTTCCATCTGGCGTGCTCAGAGGCGGACCCCTTGCGTTGCATCACGCAACAGAACGGCGTAGAGTTGCATTATGCAACAACAGGAGGACTCCGGCGGACGTCGCGGCGACAGCGCCGACGTGCTTCGTTCCCTTGTCGCCATCACGCGTCGAGGTCTCATCGACGCACGCGCGGAAGAACCGAGGCTGTCGATCACCGATCAGTCCATCGTCATGGCGATCGCCGACGAGCCGGGGATCCGTTCGACGGACATCGCACGCATGTTCCGCCTCAACCGATCGACCGTGTCGCGTCAGCTCTCGACGCTCGTCTCTCTCGGCCTCGTGCAGGAGACGCCGTCGGTCTCCGGGCGCGGCCGTCCGCTCGAGCTGACCGCCGAGGGCGAAGAAGCCTTCCGCAACACGCTGCGATCGCTGCAGGGCGTGATCGACGTGCATCTCGCTCAGTGGACGGATGCCGAGGTGCATCGCTTCGCGCACGACCTCCGGCGTTTCGACAGAGGCCACGAACTCGCTTGACCACGGCCCACAAGGCCATCAGAGGAAGAAGAGAAAATGAAGAACATCACTGTTCTCGGCACCGGCGTGCTCGGATCGCAGATCGCGTTCCAGACCGCCTTCCACGGTTTCGACGTCGTCGCCTACGACATCGATCAGCCTGCGCTCGACCGCGCGGCCGAGCGGTTCGAGGGTCTCGCCGCGCGTTACGTCGCCGACGGTGTCGAGAACGCCGCAGACGGCGCCGCCCAGGCGGCGATCGGCCGCATCCGGCTCACGTCCGACCTCGCGGAAGCCGCAGCCTCTGCCGACCTGATCATCGAGGCCGTGCCGGAGAACCTCGAGCTCAAGCAGGGCATCTACCGGACTCTCGCAGACGCCGCGCCGGCGACGACCATCTTCGCGACGAACTCGTCGACTCTGCTCCCCAGTGCGCTCGCGGAGTCGACGGGGCGCCCCGACCGTTTCCTCGCCCTGCACTTCGCGAACGAGATCTGGTCGCACAACACCGCGGAGATCATGGGCACGCCGGCCACCGACCCGGCGGTCTACGACGCCGTGGTGGAATTCGCCACCCGGATCGGCATGGTGCCGATCCAGATCAAGAAGGAGAAGGCCGGATACCTGCTGAACTCGCTGCTCGTGCCCTTCCTCCAGGCCGGAGCCGAGCTGCTGGTCGACGGGATCGCCGAACCCGAGGCGATCGATGCGACATGGCGGATCGGCACGGGCTCCCCGGCCGGCCCGTTCGAGATCTACGACATCGTCGGACTGACCACGGCATACAACATCTCCCGCATGGGAGGCGAGAAGCAGCAGCGCTTCGCCGAGCTGCTCAAAGAGCAGTACATCGACAAGGGCAAGCTGGGCGTGGCGACGAGCGAGGGTTTCTACAGCTACCCGCGAGAGAGCTGAATCCCCTCAGCGCCCGAGGAGCTTGCGGATCGCCGTCTCAGGCGACACCGTGAGATCGAGAGTGCGACCGCGCGCGTAGAGCCGGAACACGCGCGGATCGATGTAGCTACCCCTGGCCACCGCGAGGGTGTTGCCGAGCGCTGACGCCGTCGCCTGCACGGCGAGGCGCTCGGCACGCCGCCGCTCGTTCTTCGTCTCGAGTCGGCCGATCCGCGCGAGGGCGTCAGCCGCGAGGATCGTGCCGTGCAGCGTGCGGAAGTCCTTCGCAGTGAACGATGCCCCGGCCACCTGCCGGAGATAGTCGTTGACCTCGGTCGACGTGAGTCGGACGCGGCGGCGACCCTTGCGGTACGCGAGCAGAGGCGCACGCGGCGAGCCGACGGCGAACTCCGACAGCGCCTCGGCGAGGGCGGCGTCGGAGATCTCGATCGCGGCGAGCTGCTTGCTCTTCGCGGGGAAGCTCAGGGACACGTCGCTGCCGTCGATGCGCACGTCCCGTCGCCGGAGGGTGCTCAGCCCCCGACTGCCGTGCTTCACGAGGTAGCGCTCGGAGCCGATGCGCAGCGCGGCGTCATCGAGGAGCCGGAAGGAGACCGCGAGTGCTCGCTCTCGTGTCAGACCCGGCTCGCCGATGGCGCGCGTGACCTTGGCCCTGGCCGCAGGCAGCGCCGCAGCGAGCTTGAGCGCCCGCGCGAACTTGCGCTGATCCCTCCCCGTGCGCCAGAGCGGGTGGTAGAGGTACTGACGTCGTCCCGCATCGTCGGTGCCGACCGCCTGGATATGAGCGAGCGGATCGGCGGCGATCCACACGTCCTTCCACGCCGGGGGTATCGCGAGGTCGCGGATGCGCTCCCTGTCGGCCTCGACGACGGGGGTGTTGCCCGCGTCGACGTATCGGAACCCTGACCCGGATCGCACACGGCGGATTCCTGGTGTCTCGCCCGGAACGACTCTCGTGAGCGCCATTCTCGTCCTCTCGGTCATGCCTCGTCGGGCATCGGGTGTTTCCCGCTCACGATGGCCGACGAAGAGCGAGGCGTGAAGGGCATGGCGCGACGCACGGGCGACCTGCTAGGCGACGCAGGCTCCTTCAGGCGGTGCAGGGAGGGTGCGGCCGCTGCCCAGGGATCCGATTGTCGGGGCACACCGAGGTCTGCCATCCTCTTGACTATGGCCATGTCTTTCGAGGAATTCCGCACATCCCTGACCAGTGCAGATCTGCGGGCCGGCCTGGGGGTGCAGCTCACCGACCTCGAAGCGCAGCAGGTCGCCGATGATCCGGCCTCCGCTCAGAGCTGGTACGCGTACTGGCTCTCGACCCAGCCGACGTCTCCCCCGCCACCCGCGGGCCCCGCATTCGATGCACCGCCGCCCGCCTACGACGCGCCACCGCCCGCGTTCGGTGCCCCGCCACCCGCCTACGACGCGCCACCGCCCGCGTTCGATACACCGCCACCCGCCTACGACGCGCCACAGCCTGCCTACACCGCGGCTCCCGGCTACCCCTCGCAGGGCGACGTCTCCGTCGGTTCTCCCGCCTATCCGGGATACGCGCCCGTTCCCGACGGCCGACCCGGCAAGAAGAAGAGGGTCGGACTGTGGGTGACTCTGTCGATCCTCGGCGCCCTGCTGGTGATCGCCGCCATCGTCGTGATCTTCGCCTTCGCCACAGCACGCCATTGGACCAAGACCGATGTTCCTGAGCAGCCCGAGACCTTCCACAGCGAGGAGTACGAGACCGGCCGCGTCGACGTCACGATGGACGACGTCAACCCGTGCTCGGTGAACCAGGATTGGACCGACTGCACGAACCTGATGGTCGCGACCTATACGGCCGCCTGCGTCGATGTCGAGCTCACCGAGACCGCGGCCCTTCTGTGCACCGAGTACAGCTCCGCGATAGACGAGATGAAGGCGCAGGACGGCGAGGGCTATTACGTCGCGACGCTCGGCAGCTACGGGAGCCTGCATCAGACGCCTGAGATCGACACCCGCCAGGTCTCGAACGACGACTACGAGCCCGCCGTCACCCACGAGGCGGTGTGCTACCTCGGATTCATCGGAGAGTGCGAGTGAGACACTGGACCGGAAACGACAAAACCCCCGCCTGAGCGGGGGTTTTCGTCTTGCTGGGGTACCTGGACTCGAACCAAGAACAACGGAACCAGAAACCGCCGTGTTGCCAATTACACCATACCCCAAGGGCGAAACCGGAGTCTCGCACCGAGAGTCAAGCTTACCCGAGCCGTGGCCCTAATGCCAAAACGCCTCGGTCCGTCCGGGCGCGTCGCCCGGTGATCGCTGCGGGTGCGTGACCTCGGCAGCGGGCAGGAGCTCATCGAAGCGATGCTCCCCCGCCCGCCTGCCTCGTCAGTTCGCGAGGAACGCCGACAGAGACCGGAGGCGCCGCAGCGACTCGTCCTTGCCCAGGAGCTCCATGGACTCGAACAGCGGCGGCGAGATCCGACGACCGGTGATCGCGACGCGCGGAGGGCCGTAGGCGATGCGGGGCTTGAGCTCGAGCTTCTCCACGAGCGCCTCCGTGAGAGCCTCCTGGATCTTCTCTGGAGTGAACTCGGTCACCGGCTCGAGGGCGACGACGCAGGCGTCGAGGACCTCGGCGGCGTTCGCGGGCAGCCCCTTGAGCGCGTCGGCATCATACGAGACGTCGTCGGTGAACAGGAACCCCACCATGCCGGGCACATCGCCGAGCAACTGCACGCGCTCCTGCACGAGCGGTGCGACGCGGAAGGCGAGCACGAGCTGCTCGTGCGTCGGCTCATCGAAGAGGCCGGCGGCAGCGAGGTAGGGGATCGTCCTCTCGGCGAAGTCCTTCTCGTCGAGCTTGCGGATGTGGTCGCCGTTGATCGACTCGGCCTTCTTCTGGTCGAAGCGTGCCGGGTTCGGATTCACGTCGACGATGTCGAACGCCTCGGTGAACTCCTCGAGCGAGAACACGTCGCGGTCGTGACCGATCGACCAGCCGAGGAGCGCGAGGTAGTTCAGCAGTCCCTCGTGGATGAAGCCGCGATCCCGATGCAGGAACAGATCGGCCTGCGGGTCGCGCTTGGAGAGCTTCTTGTTGCCGGTCTCGCCGAGCACCAGAGGCATGTGGGCGAAGCGGGGCACGAAGGTGGTGACCTCCGCATCGATGAGCGCCGCGTAGAGCGCCAGCTGGCGAGCCGTCGAGGGCATCAGGTCTTCGCCGCGCAGGACGTGCGTGATGCCCATCAGCGCGTCGTCGACCGGGTTCACGAAGGTGTACAGCGGGATGCCGTTCGGACGCACCACCACGAAGTCCGGGAAGGATCCTGCGGGGAATGTCACCTCGCCCCGGATCAGGTCGACGTAGGTGAGGTCCTCGTCCGGCACGCGCAGGCGGAGTGCGGGCTGACGCCCTTCGGCCCGGAAGGCGTCCTTCTGCTCCGCCGTGAGGTCGCGGTCATGGTTGTCGTACCCGAGCTGCTTCGCCCGCCCGGCAGCCTCGTTGCGAGCGTCGATCTCCTCCGCGGTCGAGAAGCTCTCATACAGAGCGCCGGATGCGAGGAGCTGGTCGATCACGCCGCGATAGATGTCGTGGCGCTCGGACTGACGGTAGGGAGCGTGGGGTCCACCGACCTCGACACCCTCATCCCAGTCGATCTTCAGCCAGGTCAGAGCGTCGACCAGCTGCCGGAAGCTCTCCTCGCTGTCTCGGGCGGCGTCGGTGTCCTCGATGCGGAACACCATCTTGCCGCCGTTGTGGCGGGCGTACGCCCAGTTGAAGAGGGCCGTGCGGACCATGCCGACGTGCGGCAGTCCGGTCGGAGAGGGGCAGAAGCGGACGCGGACGTCGGCGCCACTGGCGGTCGTGGTGAGGGGGTGCGGGGTAGCCATATCCCCTCGATTCTAGTTGCCGGGCGGCGTCTCGACCTCCCCGATCCGCCCACGATCGGGGCCGGTGAGAGGGGTCACCGTGGGTAACAGTCACTCACCGTGGGTAACAACCCGCATGCGACCTCGTCGCGCTCCTATCGTTGCCGCATCGACCAATCGGAAGGGTGACGACGTGACAATCACGGATGCAGTGACGACAGGCCTCAGCGATCGCTGGGTGAGCGCACCGCGACCTCAGACCAGCCTCGAATGGATCGAGCGCGCCGAGGAGGTTGCCGACATCCTCGCGGTGGATGCCGTCGAGAGGGACCGCGCGAACGCGACACCTCGGGCAGAGGTGCAGCTGCTCAAGGACTCGGGTCTGGTCACTCTGCTCGGCCCGCGCGCCCATGGCGGCGCGGGCGAGAGCTGGGAGACCGCATACCGGGTGATCAGAGCGGTGGCCCGCGGCGACGGCTCGATCGGGCAGGTCCTCGGCTACCACTACCTCTGGGCATGGGCGGCGCGCCTCGTCGGAACCGACGAGCAGATCGCCGCGATCGAGGAGCTGTACACCGCGAACGACCACGTCTTCGGCGGCGCAGTGAACCCGCGCGACTCCGATCTGGTGATCCGCGAAGACGGCGACGACCTCGTGTTCTCCGGCCGGAAGTCCTTCTCCACCGGTGGTCGGATCTCGGACCTGACGGTCCTCGAAGGCGTACTCGAAGGCACCGAGACGCACATCTTCGCGATCGTGCCCACGGTGCAGGAGGGAATCGTCTTCGGGAACGACTGGGACAACCTGGGCCAGCGGCTCACCGAATCAGGGTCCGTCGAGATCCGCGACGTGCGCGTCCCCTGGGCAGCGGCAGCCGGTTTCGTCGACCGGGTGTTCCAGCCTCTCACCTACAACACGCTGAACGTGCCGACCATCCAGCTCGTGTTCGCGAACTTCTACCTCGGCATCGCACAGGGTGCACTCGAGACGGCATCCGCTTACACCCGATCGACCACTCGACCGTGGCCGTACGGCGGCGACGACAAGCAGCACGCGACGGACGAGTGGTACCTGCTCGAGGGCTACGGCGAACTAGCCTCGAAGCTGTGGGCGGATGAGGCACTGCTGGATGCCGTGGGCTCCGAGATCAGCGCGGTGCTGCATGCTCCCCGAGAAGACCTCACTGCACGCCGACGCGGCGAGATCGCCGTGCGCATCGCAGCGGGGAAGCTGCGCATCGTCGACGACGGCCTGGAGGTCGCCACGAAGATCTACGAGCTCACCGGTGCCAGAGCGTCGGCCAACTCTGTCGGCCTCGACATCTTCTGGCGCAACCTGCGCACGCACAGCCTGCACGACCCGATCGCGTACAAGAAGCGGGAGGTCGGCGACTACGTGCTGCGCAACGAGGTGCCTGAGCCGACCTGGTACACCTGATCGCCGCGATGCAGGTGGTCCTCGGTGCCGCACCGACACGGGCGGTCGCGGCACCGAGCGACCGCGGGGCACTCCGGCCGAGGGCGGCCTCAGCCGCGCGACGCCACGGCAACCGCGGCAGAATGCACCAGCGGCAGGCGGCCGGCGATCGATCGCTCGGCGCACACCGACTCGAAGGCAGCACGGAACGAGCGCCGACCGGTGTCGTCGAGCGCTCGGTAGAACTGGCCCGCTCCCCCGACGCCTCCTTCGGCTGACACCCACAGCGCAGTCGCATCCGCCGACCACGTCCAGGTGATCTCCGACACCCGCGGGCGCATCCAGCCCGCATCGTCGAGCATCCTCGCGAAGCCGTCGACGGTCCGCTCGAAGTCCTTCTCCGGCGGAAGCCGCTCGCCCTCGGTCGGGACGAGCGCCGCGCGCTGGCACACCTCTCGCCAGAGCCAGGTCGGCGATTTCGTCCAGATCGTGGCCGCCACGCGGCCGGCAGAGACGCGGAGAAGCTCTCCGGCCGATGCGCGGGGGTCCGCGACGTGGTTCAACACGAAGTTCGCCACGACCGCATCGAACTCCGCGTCCTCGAACGGCAGCGACGGCAGCGCTCCGTCGCGCACCCGCATCGCCGGGTGCTGCCGCAGCGCGACCTCCCGCATCGTCGGCTCGGGCTCGCACCCTGTCGTATCCCATCCGGCATCCGTGAATGCGGCCGTGAGGAGACCGGTTCCGGAACCGACATCGAGCAGCGAGCGACCCGCAGGGTCTCCGAGCCGCCCGAGCAGAGTCCCCGCCGTGCCGACGCACAGCGAGGCATAGGAATCGGCGTATGCCCGCCCCGTGCCCGCCCAGTCCTTCATCGCCTCGGACGCCCGAGAGGAGAGAGCGCGACGATGGCGACGACGATGACAGACGCGGCGATGCCCAGTCCGGCATAGTCGAAGTTCGAGAGCACCACGCCCGCGAGCACCGCGCCGGCAGCTGCCGAGAGGCTCATGAGCGAATCGCTGCGACCCTGCCTGCGTGTGCGGATCTCGGGGGCGCTCGACTCGGTCAGCAGCGCGGCCCCCGCGACGGTCGCCGCGCTCCATCCGAGCCCCAACAGGATCAGAGCCACGATCACGCCCCACTCCCGATCATTCGCGAACACGGCGAACGCCAGGGCTGCCCCGAGGAGCACCTGCCCCAGCAGGACCACACGCAGCCGCCCCCACCGGTCGGCGAGGATGCCGAAGAGCGGCGACAGCGCATACATGCCGCCGACGTGCAGGGCGATCGTGATGCCGACGAGAGCCGAGACATCGGCCGGTGTGGGCGCCATTCCGTGCGCGCCGTGCGCCATGTGCGCGAGATGCACAGGAGTCATCGCCATGACGGACGCCATCACGACGTGCGAACCGGCGACTGCGAACATCGCGTAGCGAGCCACCACCGGCCTGTCTGCGAACGCCTTGCCTGTAGCCCCCGCAGCAGCGGCTGACGCGAGCCTCTGCGCGGCCAGAAGAGGATCTGGCCGCAGCGCCACGAGATACAGGATGAGAGCCGCGCATTGAGCGACGAACGAGAAGACGTAGGAACCGGTCTGAGGCGGCATGCCGATCGCGGCGCCCACGACCTCACCCGGTCCGAGCAGCAGGGGGCCCGCGACCCCGCCGATGGTGGTCGCCCACACGACGATCGAGAGGTCCCGCCCTCGGTGCTGCGGCGCGGCGAGGTCGGTGGCGGCGAATCGCGACTGCAGATTGCCCGCGTTCCCGGCGCCGATCATGAGGATGCCGACCAGCAGCAGCGGGAACACCCGCAGCGACGCCGCGAGGATCACGACGGCGATCCCCACGAGCGCGAACAGATTGCCGAGCGTCAGTGCACGGCGACGCCCCACCCTGGCGGCGAGGCGAGCGAGAGGGATCGCGCACACTGCGGCGCCCAGCGTGACCGATGCGGTCGCGAGTCCCGATAAGGCGTCGCTGCCGGAGATGTCGGCGGCGAGCAGCGCGCCGAGCGACACGGTCGCCCCGAACGCGATGCCGCCGAGCACCTGGCCAGACGAGAGAACCAGCACGGTTCTCCGCTGGACCGCTGCCTGCTGAGCCGCCGTCAGGGCGACCACGGTCATGATGGGCGCACGGCGTCGCGCACGGTGTTGCGCAGAATACCCAGACCGGTGATCTCGACCTCGACGGTGTCGCCGGCGACGAACTCCCCCACACCAGCCGGCGTGCCGGTCAGGATGACGTCACCCGGCAGCAGGGTGAAGGCCTCGGATGCATGCTCGATGATCGCCTCGACGGAGTGGATCATGTCGGTCAGGGGTGCCTTCTGACGGACCTCGCCGTTGACCCGGGTCTCGATCGTCGCCGCCGACGGATCGAACTCCGTGCTGATGGTCGGACCGAGAGGGCAGAACGTGTCGAAGCCCTTGGCCCGAGCCCACTGGCCGTCCTTGCGCTGGAGGTCGCGCGCCGTGACATCGTTGGCGATCGTGTAGCCGAGCACGTGGTCGAGGGCATCCGCCGCCTTCACGTTCTTCGCGACCCGTCCGATCACGACGGCCAGCTCGCCCTCGTATTCGGTCTGCTCTGAGATCGACGGGCGCACGATCGCGTCGCCCGGGCCGATGACGGCGGTGTTGGGCTTGAGGAACAGCAGCGGCTCCTCGGGGGCGACTCCCCCCATCTCAGCGGCGTGGTCGTGGTAGTTCTTGCCGACGCACACGATCTTGGATCGAGGGATGACCGGCGCCAGGATCACCGCGTCCGCGATCGGGACTCGGTCTCCGGTGGGTTCGTACCCGGCGAAGAGCGGATCGCCCGCGAGGACGACCAGGTCGGTGTCGTCGACGATCCCGAAGAGGATGGCGTCGTCATGGCTGAATCGGGCGATCTTCATGCCACCAGCCTATCCAGAGCGCCGGACGACGAGACCCCGCTGCGCAGGTCGCGCAGCGGGGTCTCGGGGAGTTCCTGCGAAGATCAGGCGTCGAGGCGCAGGAGCCAGCCGTGCTTGTCTTCGCGGCGGCCGTACTGGATGTCGGTGAGTTCTTCGCGGAGCGACAGCGCGAGTTCACCGAGCGGCTGCGGCTCATCGAAGCCTTCGCCGACGAGTGCGCCGATCGGCGTCACGACTGCGGCCGTGCCGCAGGCGAACACCTCGACGATGTCGCCGGAAGCCACGCCCTCGCGCCACTCGTCGATCGAGATCGGCCGCTTCTCGACCGTGTAGCCGCGATCCTCGGCGAGCTGGAGCAGCGAGTCGCGCGTGATCCCCTCGAGGATGCTGTCGGACTCGGGCGTGACGACGCGGCCGTCCTTGAACACGAACACGACGTTCATCCCGCCGAGCTCCTCGACGTTGCGCTGCTCATCGAGGAACACGACCTGGTCGCATCCCTTCGACGAGGCCTCGCTCTGTGCGAGCAGGCTCGACGCGTAGTTGCCGCCCGTCTTGGCCTTGCCCGTGCCCCCCTTGCCGGCGCGTGCGTAGTCCTCGGAGAGCCAGATGCGCACGGGCTTCACGCCGCCGCTGAAATATGCGCCGGCCGGGCTTGCGATCACGTAGTAGGCGACCTTCTGCGCGGCTCGGACACCGAGGAACGCCTCTTTGGCGAACATGAACGGGCGCAGGTAGAGGCTCTGGTCGGCGCCGGACGGCACCCACCGCCCGTCGACCGCGATGATCTCGCGAAGCGACTGGATGAAGTACTCGGTGGGCAGCTCCGGCAGCGCGAGGCGACGGGCGCTGGCCTGGAGTCGTGCGGCGTTGCGGTCGGGGCGGAAGGTGTGGATCGACCCGTCTGCGTGACGGTAGGCCTTGATGCCCTCGAAGATCTCCTGCGCATAGTGCAGCACGGAGGCGGCGGGGTCGAGCGGGATCGGTCCGTACGGCTGCACGCGCGGGCGGTGCCATCCGCCCTTCGCCGACCAGCAGATGTCGACCATGTGATCGGTGAAGACCACGCCGAAGCCGGGGTTCTCATGAACCTCGGCGACACGACCGGCCGTCGCGGCGGCCAGGTTCTTGGTCACAGCGAACTCCAGTGGAGCCACGGTGGTCTCGGCATCGATGGTCGTCATCTCGTCATCCATTCCTCGTGTGGCGCGCATCCTCGCGCCGTCTCAGCCTACGCCTGTCGTTCAGAGCAGAGCAGTGATCGCGGAGCCGATCTCCGCCGTGCTGCGCGCCCCCGTGCGGGACGCGATGTCGGACTCCACGGCGGCACTCACGCGAGCGGCCTCCGCGCCGAGCCCGAGGTGGTCGAGCAGCAGCGCCACCGAGAGGATCGCCGCCGTGGGGTCGGCCTTCTGCTGGCCGGCGATGTCGGGGGCGGATCCGTGGACCGGCTCGAACATCGACGGGAACGCGCCATCGGGGTTGATGTTGCCCGAGGCGGCCAGTCCGATGCCTCCGGTGACCGCGCCGGCGAGGTCGGTGAGGATGTCGCCGAACAGGTTGTCGGTGACGATCACGTCGAAGCGCGCGGGGTCGGTCACGAGGAAGATCGTCGCTGCGTCGACGTGCAGGTAGTCGACCGTCACCTGGGGATGCTCCGCAGCGACCTCGTTCACGACACGCTGCCAGATGGCACCGGCGTGCACGAGCACGTTGGTCTTGTGAACGAGTGTGACCTTCTTGCCGCGCCGCTCGGCGAGGTCGAAGGCGTACCTCACGACGCGCTCCACGCCGAACGCCGTGTTCACCGAGGTCTCGTTGGCGACCTCCTGAGGTGTGCCCTTGCGGATCGCGCCCCCGTTGCCGACGTACGGACCCTCGGTGCCCTCACGCACGACGACGAAGTCGATGGCGCCCGGGTTCGCGAGCGGTCCCGGAGCACCCGCGAACAGCTTCGACGGGCGCAGGTTCACGTAGTGGTCGAGCGTGAAACGCAGCTTCAGGAGCAGCCCGCGCTCGATGTTCGCATCCTTGAGCCGGGGGTCGCCCGGCGTGCCGCCGACGGCACCCAGCAGGATCGCGTCGTGAGCCGCGATCGCCTGCAGGTCGTCGTCCGTCAGCGTGTCGCCGGTCTCGAGGAAACGAGCGGCGCCGAGCGAGAAGCGGGTCTTGTCGAACGTCACTCCGCTGGAGGCGGTGACCGCATCGAGGACCTTCTCCGCCTCGGCGACGACCTCTGGGCCGATTCCGTCACCGGGGATGACGGCCAGCTTCACGACACGCGACATGACACTCCTTGCATCGGGATGAACCGGCCAGCGCTCGGGCGGATGCCGAGCGGGCCGGTTCTCCCAGCGTACTGGTCAGTGCGCGGGGGCCTTGCGCAGTGTGACGGCCGCGATCACTCCGGCGAGAACGACCAGCCCTGCGCCGATCAGCGAGGTGACCATGACGCCCGAGCCGAATGCCGCCGATGCCGCGTCCCACAGCGCGTCTCCGAGCTGCGCAGGAAGCTCCTGCGCGGCGGTGTAGGCGCCCGCGAGGGTCTCGGTCGCCGCATGCGCGGCCTCGGCAGGAATGCCCTCCGGGACCACGAGCGCGCCCCGGTAGAACGCGGTGATGAGGCCACCGAGCACTGCCGTGCCGAGCACCGCACCGAGTTCGTACGCCGTCTCGGACACGGCGCTCGCGGCTCCGGCCTTCTCAGCCGGCGCGCTCGAGAGGATCAGCTCGTTCGAGA
This sequence comes from Microbacterium sp. MEJ108Y, assembly GCF_000834175.1. Taxonomy (NCBI): domain Bacteria; kingdom Bacillati; phylum Actinomycetota; class Actinomycetes; order Micrococcales; family Microbacteriaceae; genus Microbacterium; species Microbacterium sp. MEJ108Y. The sequence goes on from NZ_JXQX01000038.1 coordinate 77,434, forward strand.
TCGTCTCGGCACCGCCGATGCCGATCCCGAGCACCACGAACGCGATGACGAGGGGCGCGATGCCGTGATCGGACGTCGTGAACGCCACGAGCAGATAGCCGGCGACCGAGAAGACGAGTCCCACCGGCACCAGGATGTGGGGTGGCACCCTGCGGGAGATCGGCACCACGGAGAGTCCGGCCACGATCATCGCGAGCATGCCGGGCACGAGTGCCGCGCCCGCCATCATCGGCGAGAGGCCGAGCACGAGCTGCAGGTGCTGCGAGACGAAGTAGAGGAACCCCACGAGCGCGACCACGCTGAGGAGGTTGACCAGGATCGCCCCCGAGAACGAGCCCCGACGGAAGAGGCCCATGTCGAGCATGGGCACTTCAGCGGTGAGCTGGCGACGCACGAAGAGATAGCCCATGGCGACGCCGAGCAGCGCCCAGGCGCCGGCGGTGAGACTCGGCCCGTCGACGGCGAGCGACTTGATCGCATAGACGACGGGGATCATCGCGGCCATCGAGAGCACGATGCTGACGATGTCGATGCGTCCCGGATTCGGATCGCGACTCTCGGGCACAAGCAGCGGCGCCGCGATCAGCAGCGGGATGAGCACGGGGACGGCGATCAGGAACACCGAGCCCCAGTCGAAGTGCTCGAGCAGGAACCCTCCCACGATCGGACCGAGCGCCGAACCTGCGGAGAAGGCCGACGCCCACACCGCGATCGCGAGGCGACGCTGGTCGCGGTTCTGGAAGATCGAACGCAGGAGCGACAACGTCGACGGCATGAGCATCGCGCCGAACAAGCCGAGCAGCGCGCGTGCGGCGATCAGCAGCCCGGCGGTCGGGGCGAAGGCGGCGAGAGCCGACACGGCCGCGAAGCCGGAGGCACCGATCAGCAGCATCCGGCGACGTCCGAAGCGGTCGCCGAGGGTTCCCATGGTCACCAGGAGTCCTGCGAGCACGAGCGGGTACACGTCGATGATCCACAGCTGCTCCGCCCCGGTGGGCGCGAGCGCGATGGATATCTCGGGGAGCGCGAAGCTCAGCACCGTGTTGTCCACCGACACCAGGAGCACCGGCAGCATGAGGACGACGAGCGCCGCCCAGCCACGGGCTCCGACGCGGGGAGCATCCGTCTCTGTCGTCGGGATCGACGCAGTACGGGTCATGGAACACCTCTCAGGATCACGACGGCATCGTAACTAAACCGTCCAGCTGGTATAGTAACAGAATCGTCATCTGTCGGCGTTACGGTGATGAGAGACGAACAGAGGAACCCCGATGCCCCGACCTCCCCTGGCCCGCGAGCGCGTGCTCGACGCGTTCGAGTCGATCGTCATCAATGACGGCGAGCGAGCGGCGACGCTCGACGCGACGGCGAAAGCCGCCGGCGTCTCTAAGGGCGGGCTGCTCTACCATTTCGGTTCGAAAGAGGACCTCGCGGCGGGACTCCTCGATCGTCTCGACGCACTCACCACGGCAGACCTCGAGCGCATGGCCGCGGCAGACGAGGGTCCGGTGGCGTACTACGTGCGCACGTCCGTCATGGAGGACGACGCCTTGGATCGCGCGCTCATCGCCGCATCGCGTCTGGCACAGGGCGGCTCTCTGCCGGCGGGCGAGGCGCTGCGCACAGTGCGGCGCCGCTGGGAGGACATGATCCGTCCGCACGTGCGCGATCGGGCGAGCCTCAACCTCGTGATGCTGCTCAGCGACGGGCTCTACTTCAACAACTCACTCGACGTGAACGGCGAGGAGCACCTCGTCCCCCATCGCGACGAGCTCGACGATCTGATCGCCCTCGTGCTCCGCACCACGGCTCCCTGAGACGGGCGAGAGACAGAGCGGGAGGGACGGCCGCTCGGCCACCCCTCCCGCTCTCTTCGTGCGTCTGGATCAGATGTCGGTGATCTCGATCTGACGGAACAGGTCGGCGTCGATCTCGGTGCGCAGGTCCTCGAGCAGGTCGTCGGACACCGGCGAGTCCAGCGTCAGCACGCTGAGCGCCTGGTCACCGGCGCCGAGCCGCGAGATCTGCATACCGGCGATGTTGATGCCTGCCTCGCCGAACTTCTGGCCGTAGACCGCGACGATGCCGGGGCGGTCGGTGTAGAGCATCACGACGTGGTGCTTCTCGATCGGCAGCTCGAGCGCGTGGTCGTTGATGGCGACCAGCTTCTCTGCCTGCTTCGGACCGGTGAGGGTGCCCGACACCGAGAGCTGCGAGCCGTCGGAGAGAGCGCCGCTCAGAGTGATCACGTTGCGGTACTCGTCGCTCACGTCGTCCGCGAGAAGGCGAACCGCGATGCCGCGCTGGTCGGCGAGCAGCGGCGCGTTGACGTACGAGACCGTCTCGCTGACGATGTTGGTGAAGATGCCCTTGAGCGCCGCGAGCTTCAGCACGCTGACGTCGTAGTCGTTCAGCTCCCCGTGGACCTCGACGTCGAGGCTCGTGAGAGGCGACGTCGCCAGGGCGGCGAAGATCTGACCGAGCTTCTCGACGAGCGAGATTCCGGGGCGCACGTAAGGGTCGATGACTCCCCCGGCGACGTTGACCGCGTCGGGGACGAGGTCGCCGCCGAGCGCGAGGCGCACGGAGCGCGCGACCGAGACACCGGCCTTCTCCTGCGCCTCCTCGGTGCTGGCACCGAGGTGGGGGGTCACGACGACGTTGGGGAGGTCGAGCAGCGGACGAGCGGTTCCGCCCTCGGCGGGCGGCTCGGAGGTGAAGACGTCGAGTCCTGCGCCGGCGATCTCACCGGCGACGAGCGCGGCGTGAAGCGCTTCCTCATCGATGAGGCCACCGCGGGCGACGTTCACGACGAAGGCGGTCGGCTTCATGGCCTTGAACTGCTCGGCGCCGATCATGCCGGTCGTCTCGGGCGTCTTGGGCATGTGGATCGTGAGGAAGTCGGCCTCGGCGACGAGCTCGTCGAGCGAGAGGAGCTGCACACCGAGCTGCTGCGCACGAGCCGAGGTGACGTAGGGATCGTACGCGACGACGCGCATGTCGAACGCGGCGAGGCGGGCGGCGACGAGAGCGCCGATGCGACCGAGGCCGACGATGCCGACGGTCTTCTCGAAGAGTTCCGCGCCCGTGAACGAGCTGCGCTTCCACTGGCCGGCGGCGAGGGAGGCATGGGCCGCGGGGATGCGACGGGCGAGGCTGAGGATGTGTCCGACCGTGAGCTCGGCGGCCGAGATGATGTTCGACGTCGGAGCGTTGACGACCATGACGCCGGCCGCGGTGGCCGCCTTGATGTCGACGTTGTCGAGTCCGACGCCCGCGCGGGCGACGACCTTCAGCTTCGGCGCGTGCGTCAGCGCCTCTTCGTCGATGTGCGTCGCCGAGCGGATCAGCACCGCATCGGCCTCTGCGAGCGAGGCGAAGAGCGCCTCGCGGTCAGTGCCGTCGACGTTGCGGACGTCGAAGTCGGGACCGAGGGCCTCGATCGTGGCGGGAGAGAGAACTTCGGCGATGAGCACGACGGGCTTCGGCACAGGGATCCTTCGGGGCAGCGCGACAGGGGGCCGATGCGCCGCACACCATGGGGGCGCGATCACCTCAACTGTACCCGAGCGCTCCTGCTGCTCCGTGCCGTGTGACGCCGTGGATCAGACCACGGCCGTCACGAGATCCGACATGTTGAGGATGCTGTATCCGATCAGGCTCAACCAGAACACCGCCACGATGCCGAGGCCGGCCAGCAGCACCAGCGCGAGCTCGCCGGCGCGACGGCGTCGTCCGATCGCATACGCGAAGACGAACACGATGGCGGGGAAGACGACGCCGAAGAGCAGCGTCACCCATCCGATCCCCGTGAGGCCGTTCTGCGCCATCGAGATCACATGCGCGACGGCATTCCAGATGGCGTAGGCGTAGAAGAGACCTGCGAGGCCGAGAACGACCGCGCTCAGCCACCGAGGAGAACCGGAGGCTGCGGGAGAAGCCGACTGCGTCCCGGTCATGATCCGATCACCCCCACCGTCACGAAGGGCCATGGCACGAGAAGAACCACTCCGAGCAGGAGCAGCCCGATGCGGATCCAGGCCGCCTTGGCCCGGGTGAGCACCCACACCGCGAGGAACCACAGAGCGGGTGCCGCCACCGCGAGCACGAACCACGGCACGTACATGGCATCGGCCACGATCAGATTGGCGAGCGGCTTGAGCCGGAGGCCACCGACGACCCAGCCGATGCTGTACAGCAGATAGACGCCGCCGACGATCCCGAGTGTCAGGAGCATCGCCGTGCTCAGATGCGCCGGTTCCTGCTCATCGGGCATCGTGACCGTGCCGTCGGCATCGACGTGCCCGACGGCCTCGCTGCCCCGGCCGACGGCGTTCCACCCGTCCGGCAGGGCTGCGTCGTCGGAGGCGTCGCCATGGGGCGCGGACGCCTCTCTGTCAGAGCCCTTCGGTGCGGGCGTCTTCGGCGCGACGCCGTCGTCACCGTCCCAGGTCAGGGCGTCGTCGGAATCGGAAGTCATGTCCTCAGCGTAGGACACGTCGTCCACTATGCTCGGGGGCATCTGGGCCACCGGGGCCCTTTCCGGAAGGAAGATCGTGGCCGAGCAGAACAAGAGCGCCGACCAGAGCCCCTCTGGCGGTTCCGTCGACGAACCCACAGCCGGGTGGAAGCCGACGGCCGCAGCCAAGTCCAGGGCCACCACGTTCCGCTGGATCGCCGCCGTGCTGTGGGCGCTCGCGATCATCGGCGAGGGCGTCTCGATCTTCTGGCTCCTGCGCCAGCGCGAGTACGTCGGCGAGGACGGAGCCCTCGTCCGCGATCCGGACACCGGCCTGCTCGAAGACCGCGGCGTCACCGTGGTGTTCCCGCAGTGGGCGTTCGTCACCCTCCTCGTGCTGCTCGTGGTGATCGCAGCCCTTGCCATCACCGGTTCGATCCTGTGGAAGAAGGCGAACCGTCTCGATCCCGCCCGCAGGTCCGAGACGGTGCGCTTCTTCGTGCAGAACCAGCTCGGCGCGATCATCGCGATCGTCGCGTTCCTGCCCCTGGTGATCCTCATCTTCCTCAACAAGGACATGAGCAAGGGCCAGAAGACCACCGCCGGGATCGTCGGAGTGGTCCTCGCTCTGCTCGCCACGGTGATCGGAGTGGACTTCAACCCGCCCTCCGTCGAGAAGTACACCGCCGACCAGTCAGCCGTGATCCAGCTCCTCGGCAAAGACGAGGTCGTGTGGGTCGACGGCGGCGCGGTCTACCACGTCTGCGAAGACGTGTCGGACATCCAGACGGGCAGCGAGAAGCGCATCGGCACCACGGCAGAAGCCGTGGAGGCAGGCAAATCCCGCCTCACGCTGAAGTTCGCGTCCGAGTTGAATGCCTGCGGTCTGTCCGTCCCTCAGAACGCCGACGAGATCGAAGACGCGCTGCGCGAGATCCAGGCCGGCGCGGTCGACACCGCTCTCCCGGCTCCTGTCTGGACCAACGGCGACGACGCCCCGCCCGTGATCGAGGACGCACCGTCCGAGTGACGGACGACCGCACGCCGAGAGGGGCCCGGTGCGATGCGCACCGGGCCCCTTCGCGCGAACGGGTTACGGGGCCGGTCAGACTCCGGAAGCGGTGAGCACGGCGACCGCCTCTGCGCGCAGCGCCGAGGGGATGGTCGCTGTGCGCACGCCCGACGCATCGGACGTGGATTCGACCGCTGAGCCGTCCACCCAGCGCAGCGCGCTCTCGTCGAACTCCGCCGGCAGCTCGGCCGTGCCCGTCGTGGGATCGAGCACGTGCATGTGCACTCCGGCTGCGGAGCGCGTGTACCGACGCGGAGACCCGGTCGGCTCCCCCATCCTGATCCAGGGGCGAGTGCCGTAGATCGCGTCGCCGTTCGCCCGCAGCCACCCTCCGAGCTCGCGCATCGCACTGCGCTGCAGGGCGGGGATGGAACCGTCGGCGGCAGGGCCGACGTTGATGAGGAGATTGCCGTTCTTGGCCACGACGTCGACGAGGAGTCTGATGAGCGCAGCGCCCGACAGCGAGTGGCGCGAGTCCTCGTCCTGGTTGAAGCCGAAAGAGTAGCCGAGTCCGCGGGTCGACTCCCACGGCTCAGGGATGATCTCGGGAATGTCCGTGTATTCACGGGTGAGGAAGCCGTGGTACGGCACTCCCCACCGATCGTTCACGACGCCGTCGGGCACGGCATCGAAGTAGCGCCGGAGCAGCGCGGCGACCGCATAGTCGTCCCCGGCCTTCCCGCCGTCCGGCCACTCGATGTCGTTCCAGAGCAGGTCCGGCGAGAACCGCTCGATCAGCTCGTCGAGCTGTGCCGCCGAGTAGCGGGCGAAGTGCTCATCGTTGCGGCGGTAGCGGAACAGGTCCGTGTCGGACTCGATCGGCGGAAAATCGCTCACATGCCAGTCGAGCGCGCCCGAGTAGTACACGCCGAACTTCGCTCCCGCCCTGCGGGTCGCGGCCTGGAACTCCGCGATCAGATCACGACGGGGCCCGCGGGCGACCGCGTTGAATCCTGTCGTCTCGGTGCCCCACAGGCAGAACCCCTCGTGGTGCTTCGTGGTCGGCACGATGTACCGAGCCCCCGCATCCACGAGCTCTCCGACGAAGGAGTCCGCATCGAATGCCGACGCATCCCATCGATCGGCGAGGTCCTCGTACGAGGTTCCGGGGCCGAAGAGTCGCTGGTGCCGTTCCCAGGTGGGGCTTCCCGCGATTCGCACCGTGTTGCCGTACCACTCGGCGTACTGGTGCCACGCGTAGGCGTCTTCCGTGGGGATGTTCACGCCGTCGCCGTGCTGCACCGCCCATGCCGGCACCGAGTAGAGACCCCAGTGCACGAAGAAGCCCAGCTTCGCGTCGCGGTACCAGTCGGGCACGCCGTTCGTCGGATACACAGGCGCCGCAGTGCCGAAATCGGGGCCTGTGCGCTTCTCGAAGTTCATCATGCGATGGTCTCCTCACGGTCGCCGCGGCGTCCGACCACGGCGGTCAGGTCCGGCGTGCCGGACGGGTCGAACGGGTACACGCCCGGCTGCAGCCGATGATGACCGAGCCGCAGAAGGTCCTGGTCGACGCCACCGGGCGTGAGCGCGAGCGTCCAGCCGCGAGCGAGGTCGTACAGCTCGGGCTCCAGATAGCCGATCTTGACGACCACCATGTCGGCGGTCGTGGGTTCCAGCCCCAGCATCCGGAAGTCGGCCAGATGATGGAAGGGCTTGCGGCGCTCGGTGATGATCGCATGCAGACCGCCGACGGCGATCACGACCTGCGTGCCGGCGTCCGGATCACCCTCGGTGATCGAGAAGACGGTGCCGGTGATCTCGACGGGCCCATGCGGGCCGTCGTCCACTCGGGCTCCGGCCGACAGCGACACCGTGGCGCCGGCTCCCGCAGCGACCGCCTGGGCGACCGCGTCGGCATCGAACACCGAGGCGACCAGAGCGGTGTGCGAGCCGTCCGTCAGCTCGCGGCGGTCGAGCAGGTGCGCAAGAGTCCAGGTGACATCGCCCGCGCCCCCGGCCGTGGGGTTGTCTCCCGAGTCGGAGATCAGGTACGGACGCGCGGCATCCGGCGCGAGAGCCTTGGCGAGGGCCTCCTCGAGCGACCCCGTCTCGGCGACGAAGACGAAGTCCTCGCGCGCCTCCCAGAACATCCGGGCGATGCGCTCCGCTTCGCGGGTGATGACCTCGCGATCGTCACCGGTGACCACGACGTACGCCTGGCAACGTGGTTCATCCGCCCAGGCGTAGCCGATCCACACCGAGGCGTCGACGACACCGGGAAGTGCGTCGATCAGCGGGAGTTCGGCGTAGATCCCCCTGGCGGGTTCCAGTCGGGTGCTCGTCTTCTCACCCGGCAGCAGCACCGGCACTGGTACCCACGCGGTATACGGGCGCCGGCGCTGCGGATCGGCACCGCACTCCCCCCGCAGCCGGGCGAGGAGGTTCCACACGGCTCGTTCCTTGGTGTTCAGCCAGTCCTCGTGCGGTGCCATGCGGTAGCAGGTGAGCAGGTCCACGGCGTCGCGCAGCGTCTCCGAGACGTTGCCGTGCAGATCCATCGACGTCGACACCAGCGTGTCGTCCCCGAGCGCCTCCCGCACAGCGAGCGCGAGATCCCCCTCGGCGTCGTCCATGCCGACGACGCTCATGGCGCCGTGGATGTCGAAGAAGAACCCGTCGAATGGCCCGTGCGCGCGGATGCCGTCGACGATGGCCGTCTTCATGCGGCTGTAGGTGTCAGCATCCACGGCACCACCGGGAAGCGATCGGCCGTGGGTCAGCGGCACCCAGTCCGCGGCCTCCGCGAGCTCACGCCCCTCGTCGAGGAAGGGATAGTAGGCGCGCAGCTCCGCACCCGTGCGAACGGTGAACGCCTCGTCGCCGGAGATGTGCGGCGAGAATGTACTCGATTCGATCGAGATCCCGGCGATCCCGATCCTCGGTCGCTCGAGCCCGCCCGTCTCGACGCCAGGAAGCGCGCCCATCCAGATCTCGCTGGCCTCGGGTCGTGCGGTCACTGCTGTCTCCTCTGTCATGTTCGTCATGATCTCTCTCCCGCCGTCACGAGGGTCCGGCGCGCCGCTTCGATGGCGCCGAGCGCGACGGCATCCGCACCCAGCCGCGCCGGTGCGATGACGAGCGGCAGGCCGGAGACGGGAGAATCGGTCCGCAGCGTCTGCTCGATCGCCGGTGCCAGCAGATCCCAGGCCTCTGAGACTCCTCCTCCGACGATGGCGCGAGGAAGATCGAGCAGGGTCGCCGCGCTCGCGCACGCCAATGCGACCGCGCGGCCGGCCGACGCGAACACCTCGACGGCGATGGGGTCACCCGAGCGTGCTCGCTCGGCGACGGTGCGCGCGTCTTCGACGGCATCTCCGACGCGCTCGGAGTATCGGCGTGCGATCGAGGTCCCGGAGGCCAGGGTCTCGAGGTGACCGACCTGGCCGCAGGTGCAGACGAGGTCGCTGTACCCGGGGGTATGGCCGATCTCACCCGCTGCTCCGTGCGGACCATGCCGCAGCCGTCCGTCGATGATCACGGCGCCGCCGACTCCGGTGCCCAGCATCACGCCGAGCACGTCGTCGGCACGGCGATCGGCAGCCACCTCGCCGAGGAGGAAGGCGTTGACGTCGTTCTCGACGCTCACGGGCACCGAGAGCCGCGAGGACAGCGCATGGGCCAGAGGGAAGCCCGCCCACCCGACGAAGGTCGCCGAAGCCGCGCGGATGGTGCCGGTCGCATGATCGACGACCCCTGCCGCTCCCACGCCGACCGCGACGAGCTGCGCCGAGGCGCGGGCGACGAGATCACGCACGAGCGTCGCCGCGGCATCGGCCATCGCGTCGCCGCCCTCGCTCGCGGGCGCCGCGACGCTGGCGCGCGTGACGATCGTTCCCGATTCGTCGACGAGGAGACCCGCGATCTTGGTGCCTCCGATATCGATCCCGACGATGCCCTGCGATGCCCCGGGCGGTCGTGCATCCGGCGTCACCGCCATCTGTTCCTGATCGGTGACCGTCATCGTCCGCCGAGCCCCGCCATCGCGATGCCCTTGACCAGGTGCTTCTGCAGCACGATCACGAGCAGAGTCGTCGGGATCATCGAGATGATCGCCGCTGCCATCTGCAGATCCCACCGGGTGCCGGTGAGCCCCGCGAAGCTCGCGAGACCGACCGGAAGCGTGCCGTGCGCGTCGTAGTCGACTGTGACGATCAGCGGCCACAGGTAGCTGTTCCAGAACGTCAGGAAGGTGAAGACCGCCAGCACCGCGACGGCCGACTTCGACAGGGGCAGGATGATCTGCAGGAACGTGCGGACGGGACCCGCGCCGTCGACGCGGGCGGCCTCTTCGAGCTCATACGGGATACCGCGGAAGAACTGCCGCATCAGGAAGGTTCCGAAGGCGCCGAATGCGAAAGGCAGCACGAGCGCCTGATAGGTGTCGACCCAGTCGAACCACTGCATCACCTGGAACATCGGGATGACGAGCACCTCGGCCGGAACCATCAGAGTCGCGAGGAACAGGATGAAGACGGCATCCCTGCCCTTCCAGCGGAGGCGCCCGAACGCGTAGCCGGCTGTGGTCGAGACGACCAGCACCACGAGGGTTCCGAGGATAGCGACGATGAACGAGTTCGCGATGTACGTGACGAAGGGGCCGTAGGCGAAGACGTCCACGAAGTTGCTCCACCGCAGCTCGGAGCCGACGAGCGTGGGCGGCATCGAGAACATCTCGGTGTTCGGTTTCAGCGCCGAGAAGAACGCGTAGACGATGGGCGAGACGAAGATCAGCGCGGCGATGTAGATGCACACGTGCGCGATGACGAGGCGGACACGGGCCGCCGGCGTCGTCGCTGCACCACGTGCGCGCCGCAGCTCTCGGGGTGTGCGCATGGCCGCGGTGGGCGTGGTGAGGGTCTCAGTGCTCATAGTGCACCCACTTCTTCTGTGCGGCGAACTGCAGGCCGGTGATCGCGATGATGATCGCGAAGAGGATCCAGGCGGCCGCGGCGGCGAGGCCGAGGTCGCCGAACGTGAAGCCCTGCTCCCAGATGAACATGACGAGCGGCTTGGTGGCGTTCCCGGGCCCGCCGCCGGTGAGCAGCTGGGGCTGGACGAACACCTGGAGGGAGGTGATCATCGTCATGATCGTCGCGAAGAAGATCGCCGGCGAGATCATCGGGATGATGATGCTCCAGACGCGGCGGAACCCCTGCGCACCGTCGATGCTCGCCGCCTCGAGGACACTCTCGGGGAGCTGCTCGAGAGCGGCGGAGAAGATCAGCATGTTGTACCCGAGTCCCTGCCAGACGCTCATCGCGACGACCATGATCATGGCCCACGAGGGGTCGGCGAGGAAGTTGGGCAACTGGATCCCGAACCAGGTCTCCGAGAGACCGTTGAACAGGCCCTGGGGCTGCAGCATCATCTTCCACACCAGGACGTTCGCGACCATCGGGGTCACGACCGGGATGAAGAAGAGCACACGCAGGGCTCCGCGTCCGCGGATGCGCGGACCGAGGCCGAGGGCGAGCACGAGCGAGAGAGCGACGCTCAGCGGCACGTAGAGCAGCGTGTACACCGCCGAGTTGCGCAGCGCCGGCCAGAAGTCGGGGCTGCTGGTGAACAGCCTGATGTAGTTGTCCGCACCGTTGAAGGTCCGCTCGCCGAAGGTCGGCCAATCGAAGACGCTCATCACGATCGACAGCCCCACGGGCACGATCGTGAACAGGGCGAGCCCCACCAGGGCTGGGCTGGCAAATCCCAGCGCCTGGCGGGCCTCGACCTTGGCGAGCGATCCTCGACGTCTCGTCGTGATCGTCATCTCAGTTTCTTTCGTTGATTAGTGCAGCAGAGAGCGGAGTCGACTCACTCGCCGAACTGCGCCTGAGCGTTCGACAGCAGCTCTTCCATCGTCATCTGGCCGTTGTAGACGCTGACGAGGTTGGGCTGGATGTAGCTGTCGAGCTTCTGCCAGTTCTGCGTCATGTAGAGCGGCACGGTGTCGCCGAAGGCCGCCTCGAACACCGACTGCACCTGACCGCGGTACTCCTCGTCGATGGACTCGAAGTACAGCGGCTGCGACGAGATGCGAGCGGGGTACGAACGACCAGACGACGCGATGTAGTCCTGCGCATCCTCACCGAGGAGCGAGCCCATCACCTTAAGGGCGGCTTCGGGGTTCTCGCAGTTCGCGGAGATCCCGTAGCCCGAGCCGAGGATCGGCCCCGGGTTGCCGTCGACGCCCGCGGGCAGCGGAGCCATTCCGGCGGCGAAGCCGGACTCGTTGTTCAAGTAGGTCACCGCGTTCCAGGTGCCGTCGACGGCCATCGCCGCGTTGCCGCCCGAGTACTGGTTCTCACCCCAGCCTGTGTCGGAGGCGGACGCCACGGGCGCGGCGACCTTCTTCTCGTCGACGAGCCCGGCGTACCAGGACGCCGCGTCGACGAAAGCCTTCTCGTCGATGTGAAGCGAGCCGTCCTCCGACGCGGGCTGCGTCGCCGAGTAGGCGATCGGCATCGACATCCACTGGTAGCCGCCCATGCCCATGGCGAACCCGTACTTGCCGTCCTTGGTGGCGTCGGCCGCGATCTTGTCGAAGTCGTCGAACGTCCAGCCGATCTCCGGGGTGGCGGCGCCCGCTGACGTCAGCATGTCCTGGTTGTAGTAGACGAGCATCGTGGCGACGTCGAAGGGCACGCCGTAGACCTTGCCCTCGAAGCTCAGGATGCCGTCGGCGCTCGGGTTGAACTCCGACCAGTCGATGCCTGCCGTCTCGAGGTCATCCGCACTCAGCTCTCGGAAGCCCTGGGTGTAACCGCCGAGCTGTGCTCCGCTCATGCCCGTGACACAGGCCATGTTGCCACTCGCCATGTTCGTCGTGAGCTTGGTGAAGAAGTCGCTCCAGGGCGACGTCTGCAGCTTGATCTTGATGTCGGGGTTCTGCTCCTGGGCGAAGGCGACCTGCGCCTCCAAGGCGTCCACATCGGATTCGCTGCCGGCCCACATGTCGACGACGATCGTGTCGCCGTCGGCCGAACCGCCGGCGTCTCCACTCGCACAGCCGGTCATCGCCACAGCGACGCCGGCGACAGCGACGGCTGCCCCCACACGCAACTTCTTCATTGAATGCCTCCTCGGGAAGGATCAGGTTATTTCGAGGATCGAAGCAACCTAGTAGGATTTCGTATGAAGTGAGGCTGTCACACTTCACAATCCCTTGCAAGCCGAACATCCGATGTTTATCGGAGCTTGATAATTCGTAACGAGTCAGAAACGCAGGCTTGGACCGCTACGCTGACCTTGCTTCGATCACGAAGGAGCCTCATGCCCGACACCTCGCCCCTCGCCGTCGAGGATCAGCACTCTCGACGCATCCTCGATCTCGTCGCGCGCGGGGAGGCGCACTCCCGCAGCGAGATCGCCGCGCTGCTCGGCGTCGCGGCGTCGACCGTCGGGCTCAGGGTGCAGTCGCTCCTCGATGCGGGCGTGCTGGAGGAGGCAGGCGACGGCACCTCACGCGGGGGAAGACGACCACGCGTCCTGCAGATCGCCGGCGACGGCATCGTGCTGTCCGCCGACCTGGGCGGCCAGCACGCTCGGATCGGAAGGCACTCGCTGAGCGGCGCGCTGCTCGGCGTCGAGTCGATCGCGATCGATCTCACCGACGGCCCGGAGGCCACCCTCGGGCGCATCGCCGAGGTCTTCGAGCGCCTCGGCGCAGACACGCGGATCCACGCGATCGGCGTCAGCCTTCCCGGGCCTGTGGACACGCTCACCGGATCCGTCGATCAGCCTTCTCGCATGCCCGGCTGGCCGGGCTTTCGGGTCGGCGAGCACCTGGCCGGTCGCTTCGGAACGCATGTCACGGTCGACAACGACGCGAACCTCGCCGCGCTCGGCGAGCACCGCGCGCAGTTCGGCCACACGCACCACAGCATCACGGTGAAAGCGGGCACTGCCATCGGCAGCGGGGTGATCGTCGACGGGCACATCCACCGAGGCGCCACGAGCGCTGCCGGCGACATCACGCACACCCGCATCGACGGCAGCGGTGACATCCCCTGCTCGTGCGGCAACACCGGATGCCTCGAGACGGTCGCCAGCGGCGCGAGCCTCGTGCGTCAGATGCGCGAGCGCGGCAACGACACCGTGCGCACGACCGCCGATGTGCTGACGCTGGCGAGGGATGCCGATCCGCTCGCGACCTCGCTCGTACGGACTGCGGGCACGCACCTCGGCCAGGCACTGTCGGGGGTCGTGAACTTCTTCAACCCGCACGCGGTCTTCCTGACCGGGGGCATGAGCGCCTCCGAGCCGTTCATCGCCGCAGTCCGCAGTCGCGTCTACGAGGCGTGCCATCCCCTGGCGACGCAGCGACTGCGCATCGAGGCCGCGACGACGGGAGCGGATGCGATCCTGCACGGCGCCGCCCGCCTCGCGCTCGAGGGCATGGACGTGGCGGCGGGCTGATCCGCCGCCACTCCCCGCCTCACGCCGAGAGCGTCAGCTCGATCACCGGCAGCAGCACGTCGGGGCGCCTGACGGGCAGATGGACGGTGAGCGTCCCCTCGGCCTCTCCTGCCGGGGTCATCAGGTCAGCCTGCTGCTCAGGGTCGGATGCGCTCGTCTTGAGCCACGACCCGTCATGCAGCAGCCGCGCATATGTCACTCGTCCGGCGAGATCCGGAAGGTGGACGAATCCCATCGGCCAGGAGAACAGGCTCAGGTACAGACGATCGCCCTTGCGGGTGTACACGCCTTCACGAGGAGGCGTGAACTCGGCGTGCCCCGCCCCGATCACCGCACCTCCGTGCAGCCGCATCCATTCGCCGATCTCGCCGAGCGTCGCGGCGTCCCGCGGAGCGATGGCCCCGCGCCCGTCCGGACCGATGTTGAGAAGCATGTTGCCGCCCATCGAGACCGAATCGACCAGCATCTGCGTCAGCATCGTCGACGACTTCTGGTCGGTGTTGTCCCTGTCATACCCCCACGACCCGTTGAGCGTCTGGCACGCCTCCCACGTCAGGGCGACACCGTCTCGGACGATCGGCGCGGTGGGCTGATACTGCTCGGGGGTCACGAAGTCCGCGGGGATCCCGAGGCGGTCGTTCACCAGCATGTTCGGCTGGAGCTCGCGGCACAGTGCGAGCAGACCGGGGGCATCCCAGTCGTCGGGCCCCTTGCCGGACCAGCCGTCCTTGGCCTCGGGGTAGGTGAAGTCGAAGAACAGGTAGTCGATCTCGCCGTAGGCGGTCAGCAGTTCACGCACCTGAGCATGCAGGTACTCCCGGTAGATCGCCATGTCCCTGCCCACGTTCAGTTCGTGCGCGTCGGCATCGTCTCGACGAGGGTGGTTCCAGTCGATCGTGAAGTGGGGATGATGCCAGTCGATCACCGAGTGGTAGAGCCCCACCTTGAGACCCTCGGCGCGGAGTGCGTCGACGTACTCGCGCACCAGATCGCGCCCTGTCGCCGCGACGGAGGTGAAGTCGGTGCGCTGAGAGTCCCACAGGCAGAATCCATCGTGGTGCTTGGTGGTCAGCACGACATAGCCCATCCCCGTGTCCTTCGCGGTGCGCGCGAGGGCGCGAGCATCGAACAGATCAGGATCGAAGTGCTCGAAGTAGGGGCGGTAGTCCTCGTCGGTCAGGCGTTCGTAGTTCTGCACCCACTCATGCCGGGCGGCGCCGCTGTAGAGGCCGAAGTGCACGAACATGCCGAAGCGGGCGTGATCAAACCATTCCTGTCGCATACCTCCATCCTGGCACAGACATCCGATGTCTAGCGAGGTGAACGGTGCAGACGCAGAAACGGGCACCCCCGGAGGGATGCCCGTTCTTTCGAAGATCGAATCAGCGTCAGCGCGCAGCGCTGCCGTCGACGTAGTCCTCGTCCTGCTGCTTCCATGCGAAGAGCGAGCGCAGCTCCTTGCCTGTGGCCTCGATGGGGTGCGTCTCCTCCTTGGCCCGCAGCGCGAGGAACTCCTCGCCGCCGTTGTCCTGGTCGTCGATGAAGCGCTTCGCGAACGCACCGCTCTGGATGTCGGCGAGGATCGCCTTCATCGACTCCTTGACCTCGGGGGTCACGACGCGGGGGCCCGACACGTAGTCGCCGTACTCGGCGGTGTCGGAGACCGACCAGCGCTGCTTGGCGATGCCGCCCTCCCACATCAGGTCGACGATGAGCTTCAGCTCGTGAAGCACCTCGAAATAGGCGATCTGCGGCTGGTAGCCAGCCTCGGTGAGCGTCTCGAAGCCGGCCTGGACGAGGTGGCTGACGCCACCGCACAGAACGGCCTGCTCACCGAACAGGTCGGTCTCGGTCTCCTCGGTGAAGGTCGTCTTGATGACGCCGGCGCGGGTGCCGCCGATGGCCTTGGCGTACGAGAGCGCGGTCGCCCAGGCGTTGCCCGACGCGTCGCGCTCGACGGCGATGATGTCGGGGATGCCGCGACCGGCGACGAACTCGCGACGCACGGTGTGGCCCGGTGCCTTCGGTGCGACGAGGATGACGTCGACGCCCTCGGGAGCGTCGATGTAGCCGAAGCGGATGTTGAAGCCGTGCGCGAAGGCGAGCGTCTTGCCCTCGGTGAGGTTCGGGGCGATCGACTCGCTGTAGATCGTGCGCTGGTGCTGGTCCGGCGCCAGGATCATGATGAGGTCGGCCCACTGAGTCGCCTCAGCGACGGTCTTGACCGCGAATCCGGCTTCCTCCGCCTTCGGCGCCGACTTCGAGCCCTCCTTGAGCGCGATCGCGACCTCGACACCGGAGTCGCGAAGGTTCTGCGCGTGCGCGTGACCCTGCGAGCCGTAGCCGACGATGGCGACCTTCTTGCCCTGGATGATCGACAGATCGGCGTCTGCGTCGTAGAAGATCTCGGTGCTCACTGGTTTTCTCCTTGATTGGTGTTCGTGTACGTGTAGGAAATCTGGTCAGCCGCGCAGGACGCGCTCGGTGATGCTCTTGCCGCCGCGGCCGATGGCGAGGAGACCCGACTGCGCGATCTCCTTGATGCCGAACGGCTCGAGGGCACGGAGCATGGCGTCGACCTTGCCCCGATCACCGGTGACCTCGATCACCAGCGCGTCGGACGCATAGTCCACGACCGAGGCGCGGAACAGGTTGGCGACCTCGATGACGTTCGACCGGTTCGCGTTGTCGGTGCGGACCTTGACGAGCATGTGCTCGCGCTGCACCGAGGTCGGGAAGTCGAGCTCCACGATCTTGATGACGTTGATCAGCTTGTTGAGCTGCTTGGTCACCTGTTCGAGAGGCAGGTCCTCGAGGTCGACGACGACGGTGATGCGGGAGATGCCCGGCACCTCGGTCACGCCCACCGCGAGCGAGTCGATGTTGAAACCGCGGCGCGCGAACAGACCTGCGACGCGGGTCAGCAGACCGGGGGTGTTCTCCACAAGGAGGCTCAGCACGTGAGTCGACATGGTCAGTCCTCCTCGTCGAAAGCGGGCGCGTGCTCGCGGGCGTACTGGACGTAGCTGTTGCTCACGCCCTGGGGAACCATCGGCCACACCATGGAGTCGGCGCTGACGACGAAGTCGATGACGACGGGGCGGTCGTTGGTCTCGAGAGCGAGCTTGATCGCCGCGTCCACCTCCTCCTCCTTCTCGACACGGATCGCGAGACAGCCGTAGGCCTCGGCGAGCTTCACGAAGTCAGGGATGCGCACAGTGCCGTGACCGGTGTTCAGGTCGGTGTTCGAGTGGCGGCCGTCGTAGAACAGCGTCTGCCACTGGCGGACCATGCCCAGCGACGAGTTGTTGATGATCGCGACCTTGATCGGGATGTTGTTGATCGTGCAGGTCGCGAGCTCCTGATTGGTCATCTGGAAGCATCCGTCACCGTCGATCGCCCACACCACGCGGTCGGGCTCGGCGACCTTGGCGCCCATGGCAGCGGGGACGGAGTAGCCCATCGTGCCCGCTCCCCCGGAGTTCAGCCAGGCGTTGGGTCGCTCGTACTTGATGAACTGCGCAGCCCACATCTGGTGCTGTCCGACTCCGGCGGCGTAGATGCCCTCCGGGCCGGTCAGCTCACCGATCCGCTGGATCACGTACTGCGGCGCGAGGAGCCCGTCGGTCGTCGGCGCGTATCCGAGGGGGAACTCGGTACGCAGGCCGTCGAGGTACGACCACCACTCCTCCGTGTCGGGAGTCGTCGTGTTGACGGCCGAGCGGAACGCGGATTCGAGGTCGACCAGCACGTCGCGGACGTCTCCGACGATCGGCACATCGGCCGTGCGGATCTTCGAGATCTCCGCCGGGTCGATGTCGACGTGCACGACCTTGGCGTTCGGCGCGAAGAGCGCAGCCTTGCCGGTCACACGGTCGTCGAACCTCGCGCCGAGCGACACGATCAGGTCGGCCTCCTGCAGCGCAAGCACCGCAGGGACGGTGCCGTGCATGCCCGGCATGCCCAGGTGCTGCTGGTGCGAGTCGGGGAACGCGCCGCGAGCCATGAGCGTCGTCACGACCGGTGCGTTCGTCGTCTCGGCCAGGGCGAGCAGCTCGGCCGACGCACGACCACGGATCACACCGCCACCGACGTAGAGCACCGGCTTCTTGGCCTCGGCCAGAAGGGCGGCTGCCGCATGGATCTGCTTGCCATGGGCCTTCGTCACGGGGCGGTACCCCGGCAGATCGTACTTGGGCGGCCAGACGAACGGCGCCATGGCCTGCTGTGCATCCTTGGTGATGTCGACGAGCACCGGACCGGGGCGGCCCGTCGATGCGATCTCGTACGCCGCCGCGATGGCGCCGGGGATCTCGGATGCGTCCTTCACGAGGAACGAGTGCTTCGTCACCGGCATCGTGATTCCCACGATGTCGGCCTCCTGGAACGCGTCGGTGCCCATGAGCGTCGAGAACACCTGGCCGGTGATCGCGAGCAGCGGCACCGAGTCCATGTAGGCGTCAGCGATCGCTGTCACGAGGTTGGTCGCACCGGGGCCAGAGGTCGCGATGCAGACACCGACCTTGCCCGACGACGATGCGTAGCCCTCGGCGGCGTGGCCCGCTCCCTGCTCGTGCCGCACCAGGATGTGCCGAAGGTCGGCCGCATCCATGAGCGGGTCGTAGACGGGGAGGATCGCGCCGCCGGGGAGGCCGAAGACATCCCTGACGCCGAGGAGCTCGAGCGTGCGGACGACAGCCTCTGCTCCGGAGATCTCCGGTGCGGCGGATTTGGGTGCGGGCGGCCTCGGCACAGCCGAGACGGTGTCAGCAGTCATGACACTCCTTCTGATGGTCTGGAGGCGACGTCGGAGGCTGGATGCCGGATTCGACGCGGATCAGCCGGTCGTCGCGCCCTCGGCGGCTGACCGCACGAGACGCGAGTACTTGGCAAGAACGCCACGGGTATAGCGCGGGGGTAGCGGCTCCCAGCCAGAGCGGCGGGAGGCGAGCTCCGCCTCGTCGACGAGTAGGTCGAGAGAGCGAGCTGCGATATCGACCCGTATCAGATCACCATCGCGCACGAAGGCGATGGGACCTGCGTCCACCGCTTCGGGTGCTATGTGGCCGATGCACAGGCCGGTTGTGCCGCCTGAGAATCGTCCGTCAGTCAAGAGTAGTACATCTTTTCCGAGCCCCGCGCCCTTGATGGCCGCGGTGATGGCCAGCATCTCGCGCATACCGGGTCCGCCCTTCGGACCCTCGTAGCGGATCACGATGACGGTGCCCGCCTCGATCTCGCCGTTGGCCACGGCGTCCATGGCCGCACGCTCGCGCTCGAACACGCGGGCGGGGCCCTCGAACACGGCGGCGTCGAAGCCGGCCGTCTTCACGACCGCGCCCTCGGGCGCGAGCGAGCCGTGCAGGATCGTCAGGCCGCCGGTCGCGTGGATCGGGTTGTCGAACGTGTGGATGACCTCGCCGTCGATCGGCTGCGGGTCGAGATCCGCGAGGTTCTCGGCGAGCGTCTTGCCCGTCACGGTGAGCGCGTCGCCGTGCAGCAGCCCCTCGTCGAGCATCGCCTTCATGATCACGGGGATGCCGCCGTGGCGGTCGACGTCGTTCATGACGTACTTGCCGAACGGCTTCATGTCCGCCACGTGCGGCACCTTGTCGCCGATGCGGTTGAAGTCGTGCAGGCTCAGCTCGACATCGGCCTCTCGCGCGATGGCGAGCAGGTGCAGCACGACGTTCGTCGAACCGCCGAGGGCCATCGCGAGCGCGATGGCATTCTCGAACGCCTCCTTGGTGAGGATGTCGCGGGTCGTGATGCCCTGACGGAGCAGGTTCACGACGGCCTCGCCGGAGCGGTGCGCGAAGTAGTCGCGGCGGCGATCCGCGGCGGGCGGGGCCGCCGAACCGGGAAGGCTCAGGCCGAGGGCCTCGGCCACCGACGCCATGGTGTTGGCCGTGTACATGCCTCCACAGGCACCTTCACCCGGGGCGATCGCGCATTCGATGCGCTTGAGGTCCTCTTCGCTCATGAGACCGGCGCGGCACGCGCCGACGGCCTCGAACGAGTCGATGATCGTGACGTCCTTCTCGGTGCCGTCGGAGAGCTTGACCCATCCGGGGGCGATCGAGCCGGCGTAGAGGAAGACGCTGGAGAGGTCGAGTCGGGCGCTGGCCATGAGCATGCCGGGGATCGACTTGTCGCAGCCGGCGAGCAGCACCGAGCCGTCGAGCCGCTCGGCCATCATCACGGTCTCGACCGAGTCGGCGATGACCTCGCGCGACACCAGGGAGAAGTGCATGCCCTCGTGGCCCATCGAGATGCCGTCGGACACCGAGATCGTGCCGAACTGCAGCGGGTAGCCACCACCCGAATGCACGCCCTCTTTCGCCCCCTGCGCGAGACGGTCGAGGCTCAGGTTGCAGGGCGTGATCTCGTTCCAGCTGGACGCGATGCCGATCTGGGGCTTGTCCCAGTCGGCGTCGCCCATGCCGACGGCACGGAGCATGCCTCGGGAGGTCGTCGCCTCGATGCCGTCTGTGACGACGCGGCTGCGGGGCTTGATGTCGATGGGCGCGCTGGTGGAGGGATCATGCGAGGACATGACGGAAGTCTATTCCCGCCGAGAGGTGCGCTCGTCCGCGAGCGCCTCCAGAAGCAGAGCGATCTGTTGTGGGTTCTCCACACGAAGCTCGGCGGCGCTCTCCCCCGGGCCCACACGCACGCCCAGATCATCGCCGGTGAGCACCCGCATCGCGTCCTCGTCCGTGACGTCATCACCGGCGAAGAGGATCGCGGTCGCACCGAAATGCTCGCGAAGGGCGGCCATCGCGGCGTCCTTCCCCTCCTTCCGAGAGGAGAACTCCAGGACTCGGTGTCCTGCGCGTCGCCGCCAGTGGGGGAACCGCTCCGCCACCAGCGCGTCGATCTCGGCGAACACGGCCTTCTCGACCTCGGGAGTGGCCGTACGCGTGTGCACGCCCATCCCGAAGGTCTTCGGTTCGAGCTCGGCACCCTCGTAGCGATCGATGATCGGTCGTGCCGCCTCCCACAGCTCCTCACGGGAGCCCTCGGCGGACTCGGCACCGTCGGTCGCGGCATCGCCGACACCCGGGTACCAGTACTGGGCACCGTGCGAACCGGCCAGAGCGATCAGCGAATCATCCGTGTGCTCGGTGATGACTCTCAGGTCATGCATGCTGCGCCCCGACACGTAGGCGACCACCGTGTCCGGCAGAGCGGCGAGCCGCGTGACCTGCGTCGCGACCTCGGGCAGCGCCCTGGCCGCCATCGGGTCGGGGATGAGCGGAGACGCCGTGCCGTCGAAGTCCAGTGCGACGACCAGCCTGGGCGTCGCGGCGATGGCGCTCAGCGCCGGGTCTGCTTCTCCGGGGGTCCAGCTACGGGTCACAGGGTCTCCAATCGAGGCGGTGTCCTCCCAGTATGACCCGGCGGATCAGCGTCGGCGGACCTCCGCGAGCGCGCGGAGGAACGACGACGACCAGGCGTTCACATCGTTCTCCAGCACACGGCGCCGCAGTGACCGCATCCGCTTGCCCTGCTCGGCCGGCGTCATGGAGACCGCTGTCATGATCGCGTCCTTCAACCCGGCGATGTCGTGCGGGTTGACCCGCACCGCCTGTCGCAGCTCATCGGCGGCTCCCGTGAACTCGCTGAGCACGAGCACACCGCGGTTGTCGGCTCGGGTCGCCACGTACTCCTTCGCCACGAGGTTCATGCCGTCGCGCAGGGCGGTCACGAGCATGACGTCGGCGGCGAGGTACAGCGCGACCATCTCCTCGCGCGGATAGCCCTGGTGCAGATACCGGATCGCCGTGTGACCCATCGTGTCGTGGTCGCCGTTGATGCGCCCGACCGCGAGCTCGATCTCGTCCCGCAGGTGCACGTAGGCATCGACGCGCTCGCGACTCGGACTCGCGACCTGCACGAAGGTGACGTCGTCGACGCTCAGCTGGCCGTCTTCGAGCAGCTCGCCATACGCCTTGATGCGGTGTCTGATGCCCTTGGTGTAATCGAGCCGGTCGACGCCGAGAAGGATCTTCTTGGGATTGCCGAGGCTCGCTCTGATCTCGGCCGCCCGTGCCCGCACCTCGGGGCGGGCAGCGAGCTCGAGATACGGAGCCGTGTCGATGGAGATCGGGAACGCCCGGGCGACCGCGGTGCGTGTGCGTCCGTCGTCCGTCGGGATCGCCACTGCTGATCCCTTGACCTCATAGCGCAGGCGACGGCGCACCGCCGTCAGGAAGTACGTGGCGTCCTGCGCGCGCTGGAATCCGATGACGTCGGCGCCGAGCAGACCCTTCAGCACCTGATCACGCCAGGGCAGCTGGGCGTAGAGACCGTGCGCCGGGAACGGGATGTGATGGAAATAGCCGATCGTGACGTCGGGTCTCAGCTCCCGGATCATCTGCGGCACCAGCTGCAGCTGGTAGTCGTGCACCCAGACCGTGCCGTCGGGCGCGACGACATCGGCGGCGGCCTCTGCGAACCGGCGGTTGACCTTGACGTACGCCTCCCACCACTCGCGGTGATACTGCGGCGGCGCGATCACGTCGTGGTACAGCGGCCAGATCGTGTCGTTGGCGAAGCCCTCGTAGTAGTCGGCGACCTCTTCGGCACTGAGCGGCACGGGAATCAGGTCGATGCCGTTGATCTCGAATCGGTCCAGCTCGAGGTCGGCCTGTCCCGGCCACCCGACCCAGGCCCCCCGCGCGCTGCGCATCATCGGCTCGAGGGCGGCGACCAGACCGCCCGGGGAGGTCCGCCACTCCTCGTCTCCGTCAGGACCCACGACCCGGTCGACGGGAAGTCGGTTGGCGACGACGACGAAATCTGCGACTGACATGTGTGGATGCTCCTGACGATGCAGTGGGGGTGCTCCTCAGGCTACAGAAGCTCAGACCGAGGCTACGCGAGGTCGAGTGGCACTGAGGGGCCAATTGACAAGGGCGGCCGTGAACGCTACGCCGGCGGCGATGATCGGCAGGACGAGGGCGCTTCCTGTGCCCACGTTCTCGGCGAGCTCCCCTGCCACCGCCGCGCCGAGGGACTGACCGACGACGATGCCCGAACCGAGCATCGTCATCACCGTGGCCGAGCGTCCGAGCGGGCTGCGCGCGGCGCCGAAGCTGTACTGGGTCACCAGGGTCGGTCCGATTCCGATTCCCATGATCGCCAGCGCGACCATCATCATCGCTGGCGAGTCGACGAGCAGCAGCAGCAGGCTGCCTCCGAGCAGGATGCCGGAGAACAGCAGCCAGCGCGCCCGCAGCGAGAACCGCACCGGAAGCCAGGCGACACCGAGGGCGAGGATCGCCGAGCCGACGCCCATGACGCCGTAGAGGAGTCCCGCTTGCTCGGGGGCGCCTCGATCGGCCATGAAAGACGTGAGCGCCGTGAGCATCGTGCCGAAGAACATCCCCACACCGAGGATTCCGACGACGACGATCAACAGATGCGGGCTGAAGAGCTCCGACACCTTGGACGGGGCCCTGCCGTCTTCATCTCGGTGCACGGACACGGCGCGCGCACTCGGATGCAGGGCGAATGCGCCGACGAACACCACCGTGAGCACGGCCGCTCCGATCAGCGGTGCCCAGGGAGCGAGCGCCGACGCGAGGATGCCGACGATGAAAGGGCCGAACACGAACACGGTCTCATCGGCGGCGGACTCGTACGCCATGGTGCCCGAGACGGTGCGGGTGCGGAGCGCCTCCGGCATCCGGTCGGCGATCATCGTGACGAGCCTCGATCGAGACATGGGGGCGACCTGCGGGGCTGTCGCACCGATGCCGAAGGCGGCGATCAGCACCAGGGCATCCGCTCCGCCGGTGTAGACGACGAGGGTGAAGATGACCAGCATCGCTCCGTTGGCGATCGCCAGGATGAGCAGCACCGTGCGCTGGCCGAAGCGATCAGCCGCGGCGCCCAGCAGAGGCCCGAAGCACGCCGTGCCCAGGCCGACCGCTGCGGAGGTGAGTCCGCCGAGCGAGAGCGAGCCGCGCGCCGAGACGACGACGGTGAGGACTCCGACGACCATCATCGCGAACGGCAGTCGGGCGATGAACGCGATGATGAAGTACGGCAGGCCCGCGATGCGGAGCAGTCCTGGTGTCTCCGGCGTGGGCGTGGGGGCGTGGTGCTGAGGCGTGGGTGTTGCGTGTGTCATGGGCTCTCGCGCGTCCGCAGACGCGGGGTCGGGTGCCGCCGCTGTCCGCCGGAAAGCCGACGGCCGGTAGATACACGGATTGCGGCCGCGGGCGAGCCGCGACTCCCCCATTGTACCGCGCGGGTCAGAACCGTCTCTGGATGCCCTCGGTCGACGAGTCTTCGTCCTGACAGAATTCGCGCCGGATTGTCAAGGCTGAGCGCCGTGAGGCGGTCGGAAGGTAGCGTGAAGGCATGAACTACCTCTCGGGAACCGGACTCCTTGGCGCGATCATGACGGGAACCACCCTGCTCCGCGGCTCCCGCGACACGCAGCTCACGTGGCGATCTGCGCTCGCGTGGGTGAGCTGGGGCATCAGCCTGGCCCTCGCGATCGGCGCGGTCGTCGACACCCGGCGGGCGAAGCAGGGACGCCCCGTCTCGCCGGACTCGCCCGTCTATGCGAAGCAGCAGCGGGAGCACGAGAAGCAGGCCAAGAAGGAGTCGAAGGGCATCAAGCCCCTCAAGCGCTGACTTCTCAGCGTGTGAGGATCAGCGCCTCACCCTGACCACCGCCGCCGCACAGCCCGACGGCAGCGGTGCCCGAACCGCGGCGCGCGAGCTCATGAGCGACGTGGACGACGAGCCGCGTGCCGGATGCTCCGATCGGATGGCCGATCGCGATGCCGCCGCCGTGGATGTTGACGACGTCGCTGCTCAGACCGAGCTCGACCTGCGATCGTGCGACCACGGCTCCGAACGCCTCGTTGATCTCGACGACATCCAGATCCGCCGGTGCGATCCCCTGCTTCTCGCAGGCCCGCTCGATCGCGCGGGCGGGCTGGGCCTGCAAGGAGTTGTCCGGGCCCGCAGTCTGACCACTCGCTCCGACGGTGACGAGCACCGGCCATCCCTTGGCCTCCGCGGTGCCGCGAGTGGTGACGACGACCGCCGAGGCCCCGTCGGAGATCTGAGACGAGTTGCCCGCCGTGATCGAGCCGCCGTCGGCGAACGCCGCCCGAAGACCTGCGAGCGACTCGACGGTGGTGTCGGGTCTGATCCCCTCGTCGGCGGTGACGAGCACCGGCTCTCCGCGACGCTGTGGCACCGCCACCGGCACGATCTCGTCGTCGAACACCCCGGCAGCCTGCGCCGCCGCGGCGTGCTGATGCGACAGTGCGGCGACCTGGTCCTGCGCGTCCCTGGTCAGGTCGTAGCGGGCGTTGTGGCGTTCCGTCGACGCGCCCATGCTCTCTTTGTCGTAGGCGTCTGTGAGGCCGTCGAAAGCCATATGGTCGAGCACCTCGACGCTGCCGTACGTCCATCCGTCGCGCGAACCCATGAGCAGGTGCGGAGCTCTGGTCATCGATTCCATCCCGGCCGCGACGACGACCTTCGCGTCGCGCGTGCGGATCATCCGAGACGCGTCGATGATCGCGGTGAGACCGGACAGGCAGACCTTGTTCACGGAGTGAGCCGGAACGTCCCAGCCGATGCCGGCGCCGATCGCCGCCTGTCGAGCGGCGTTCTGGCCGGACCCGGCCGCCAGGACCTGACCCACGATCACCGCGTCGACGTCAGAGGGATCGATGGATCCCTGTTCGAGCGCGCCTCTGATCGCGAACGCACCGAGCTGCGGGGCGGTGAAGCTCGCCAGCTGGCCTTTGAGCCGCCCCTGCGGGGTGCGCGCGGCGGCGACGATGACGACGTCCTGGTCTTTCGGGTGGTCGTGGGCGCTCATCTCAGCCCCTCCGTTCTCTGGGTTCATCGGTCGAGCATCTCTGCGGGAATGGCGAGCGGCGGCTCGGTCGAGTCGACGACCTGTTCCACTGTCACGCCCGGTGCGAGCTCGACCAGCGCGAGACCATCGGGTGTGACGTCGATGACCGCCAGGTCGGTGATGATCCTGTCGACCACGCCGCGTCCGGTGAGGGGAAGCGAGCAGTGGTGCACGATCTTCGCCGATCCGTCTCTCGCGACATGCTCCATCAGGACGATGACGCGCGCGGCGCCATGCACGAGGTCCATCGCGCCACCCGGGCCCTTCACCATCTTTCCAGGGATCATCCAGTTCGCGAGGTCTCCCGTCGCGGACACCTGCATGGCGCCGAGGATCGCGGCGTCGATCTTTCCGCCTCGGATCATGCCGAAGCTCGTCGCCGAATCGAAGAACGCCGCACCGGCGAGCACCGTGACCGTCTCCTTGCCCGCATTGATCAGATCAGGGTCCACCGCATCCTCGGACGGGTACGGCCCGACCCCGAGGATGCCGTTCTCGGACTGCAGCACGACGGTCACGCCGTCCGGCACGTGGTTGGGCACGAGCGTCGGCAGCCCGATCCCGAGGTTGACGTACGACCCGTCCCGCAGCTCGGCGGCAGCGCGTGCTGCCATCTCATCGCGCGTGAGTGCCATGTCAGACTCCTTCCGCAGCGACGGTGCGTCGCTCGATGCGCTTCGGGATGTCAGTGCCGACCTCGACGACGCGATGCACGAAGACACCGGGCAGATGGATGCGGTCCGGGTCCAGCTCGCCCGGTTCCACGAGCTGCTCGACCTGCGCGATGCAGACTCGTCCGGCCATCGCCGCGAGCGGATTGAAGTTGCGGGCCGCCTTGTTGAAGATCAGATTGCCGTGCCTGTCCCCCGCCAGCGCGTGCACCAGTGCGAAGTCGGTGGTGATGGCCTCCTCGAGCACGTAGTCACGTGGCCCTGCCGGCGTGTCGAAGGTGCGCACATCCTTGGGCGGGGACCCCACCGCAACACTGCCGTCGGGGTTGTAGCGCCGAGGAAGCCCGCCCTCGGCGACCTGCGTGCCGACACCGGTCTGCGTGAAGAACGCCGCGATCCCCGATCCTCCCGCACGAAGCTTCTCGGCCAGCGTTCCCTGCGGCGTCAGCTCGAGTTCGAGCTCGCCCGAGAGGAACTGCCGCTCGAACTCCTTGTTCTCGCCGACGTACGAGGACGTCATCTTGCGGATGCGTCCGGCAGCGAGCAGGATGCCGAGACCCCAGTCGTCGACTCCGCAGTTGTTGCTGACGACACTGAGTCCTGCCGTGCCCTGAGCGAGCAGCGCCTCGATCAGTGCGATCGGGTTGCCGGAGAGTCCGAAACCTCCGACGGCGAGGGAAGCACCGTCTCCGATGTCTGCGACCGCCTCCGCGGCATTCGCCCACTGCTTGTCGATCACGCATTCTCCTTCGAAAGACGTACCTGTTCAGCATCCGCCTCTCCGGCCCCGGAAGATAGGCGGCTCTTGCGATGTGGACGCATCAGGGCCTAGCGTCCACATTATGGAATCCGCTGTCGTCGTTCCGGGAACGCAAGCGATCGCCCGCGCCGCGAAGCTCCTCCGACTGGTCACCTCCAGCGGGCATCACGGTGCGTCGCTGCAAGACCTCGCACGAGCCGCTGAGCTGTCTCGCTCCACCGCCCATCGGCTCCTGTCCGCGCTGCGCGCGGAAGGCCTGGTCGACCGTGATGAGTCCACCGCTCGCTGGATGCCGGGCCCGGAGCTGTTCCTCATGGGATCGGTCGCGGCCGCGCGCTACGACGTGACCGCCCTCGCTCGGGACATCGTTCGATCACTCGCGGTCAAGACGGAGGAGAGCGCCTTCCTCTCCGTGCGCAGGGCAGACGAGACTGTATGCCTGCTCCGCGAGGAAGGGTCCTTCCCGATCCGGTCGTTCGTGCTGAGCGAGGGCGTCCGGTTCCCTCTCGGCGTGGCAAGCGCCGGCCTCGCCATCCTGGCCTTCCTGCCTGACCACGATGTGGACGCCTATCTCGAACGGCATCCCGACCTGGAGACGGCGTGGGGCCGGTCACACGGCGCTCGCCCCCTGCGTACACGCCTCGCGGAGACGAAGGAGCGGGGTTACGCGGTGAACCCCGGGCTCATCGTCGAGGGCAGCTGGGGCATCGGTGCAGCGGTCTTCGATCGGTCGGGGAGGCCTGAATGGGCCCTCAGCCTGACCGGCGTCGGGTTCCGCTTCGGACCCGATCGGATCGGCGACCTCGGCAGGACGCTCCTCGCCCACGCGCACCAGCTCTCCGCGCGGATCGCAGGGGCACGGCGCTGACCTGATCCGACCTGACCCGACCTGACCTGACCTCAGTACATACCAACGGGTATATACTCAGTGGTATGAATCGTCAGGATGTCATTCCCTCACTCGTGCTCTCGGGGTACGCGCTCGGCCGCATCGCCGCGCAGGACGCCGGCAACGACGCACCTGCCGCACAGTGGCGGGTGCTGAGCCTGCTCGAGCAGGCGGGGCCGAAGAGGGTCGGAGAGCTCGCGGCCGCGGCGCGCACGACCCAACCCGGGATGACCCGGCTGATAGGGAATCTGGAGCGCGAGGGACTTGTGCTCCGCTCCCCCGACGCCGAGGACTCGCGCGCGATCGCCGTCGCCATCACCGACCCAGGCTCCCGAGCGCTGCAGGCATGGCGCGACGAGTTCCGCGACACTCTCGCTCCGCGCTTCGCCGACCTCGACGCCGACGAATGGGGCGTCCTGACCCGCGCTGCCGAGATCCTTGCAGCGCACACCACCACAGAGTCGACAGGAGCTACAGAGTGAACACCCCCGCCACCTCCGTGTGGAAGCAGCCAGCCCAGGTGTGGGCCGTCGCATTCGCGTGCGTCGTCGCCTTCATGGGCATCGGACTGGTCGACCCGATCCTCCCGGCGATCGCTGAATCGCTCCAGGCGAGCCCGTTCCAGACCGAACTGCTGTTCACGAGCTACCTCGCGGTGACCGGACTGGCCATGCTCGTCACCAGCTGGATCTCGAGCCGCATCGGCGCGAAGAAGACACTGCTGATCGGACTGGCGCTGATCGTCGTGTTCGCTCTCTTCTGCGCGCTCAGCGGCAGTGTCGACGCGATCATCGGCTTCCGCGCAGGGTGGGGTCTCGGCAACGCCCTGTTCATCTCCACCGCACTGGCGACGATCGTCGGATCGGCGACCGGAGGCAGCTCCGCGGCCATCGTCCTGTATGAGGCGGCTCTCGGCCTCGGCATCGCGATCGGCCCGCTCTTGGGCGGCCTCCTCGGCGAGCAGAGCTGGCGCGCACCGTTCTTCGGCGTCGTGGTGCTGATGGCGATCGCGTTCCTCGCGGTCCTCGTCCTTCTGCGCGGCCCCGCTGAGAAGCGCACACCGGTGCCGTTCTCGGCGCCTTTCAAGGCCCTCGGCCGCCCCGCCCTCGCCGTGCTCGCCACGGCGGCGTTCTTCTACAACATCGGGTTCTTCATCCTGCTCGCGTTCTCGCCGTTCCCCCTCGGCTTCGGAGCGATGGGGATCGGCTTCACCTTCTTCGGGTGGGGCATCGCGCTCGCGGTCACGAGCGTGTGGGTCGCACCGCTGCTCATGCGCCGGATGTCACGCACCCGTGTGATACTCACGGTTCTCCCGCTTCTCGCCGTCGATCTGATCGTCGCCGGGTTCCTGGTGGAGTCGTCAACGGCACTCGTCGTCTGCATCGTCGTCGGCGGACTGCTGCTCGGAGTGATGAACACCGTGCTCACCGAGGCCGTCATGGAGGCGACGGACCTGCCCCGATCGGTGGCCTCCTCGGCGTACTCCTCGGTGCGATTCCTCGGCGGAGCGATCGCTCCGCCGCTCGCGGCAGCCCTGTGGCACGCGTTCGACGCGACGGTCCCCTATCTCGTCGCAGCCGCCGCAGTGCTGGTCGCCGCGCTGACGATCTTCCTCGGACGCAGGATCCTCGCGCACATCGACGACGAGCCGGATGACGCCGCCGTCGAAGACGCCGAAGCGATCCTGCTGGGCGACGCCGCGTGAGACTCGAGCCTGCTGCGTTCGATACCGTGGGGTCATGAACGACCTCCCCGAGCGCAGCAGGCTCGTGCAGCAGCACCTCGTCGACGCCGGTGTCGCGGCAGAGATCCGCATCCTGCCGGATTCCGCGCGGACTGCCCCCGAGGCTGCCGCCGCGATCGGATGCGATGTGTCCGCGATCGCGAACAGTCTCGTATTCGTCGCCGACGGGACGCCGGTTCTCGTGATGACGAGCGGCGGTCACCGGGTCGACCTCGACGTCCTGGCGCGCAGCACCGGCGCGGCCACTATCGCGATGGCACCGGCATCCGTCGTGCGCGAGGCCACGGGCCAGGCGATCGGCGGAGTCGCCCCGGTCGGGCATCCGACGCGGCTGCGCACCTACATCGACGAGGATCTTCGCGAGCACGGAGAGATCTGGGCCGCAGCCGGGCACCCGCATACGGTGATGCCGCTGACCTTCGAGACCCTTCAGCACCTCACCGACGGAGACGTCATAGCGGTCGACTGAGCGACCACTACTTCACGGTCACCGTGATCTCGGCGGTCTGCTGATCGTCTGCGTCTTCGGGAACCGCCCCGCGGAACTCGTATTCGAACTGGATCACCGTCGTGCCGTCACCGACCGGCGCGAACCGATACGAGACCTCGCTCGGAGCACCGGTCTCCCCGTCCTGGCCGAGGTAGCGGGATCGCTCATCGCCAGGTCCGAGCACGGCCGGGTCTGGCTCGCGAGTGATAACCCACGCATCGCCGACTGTCGGATTGATCTCACCGAAGTCGACCACGAGGGCTTCTCCGGGCGCGAGTGTGACCGATGAGGTCGTGTAGGCGACCGTCTTCTCGGTGGCAGAACAGCCCGTCAGTCCCAGACCGAGAGATGTCGCGACCGCCACGACGGCGCAGGCCTTCACCAGTCTGCCCATGGCCATCCCCCTAGCGTTTGCATCACGCTAGCGCACCGAGTGCATGATTCCCGGCATCTCCGTGGGTGCAGAAAAGCCCCGATGACTGGCGAGAGTCATCGAGGCTGATCCGTGCACCCCCTCGGACTTGAACCGAGAACCCACTGATTAAGAGTCAGTTGCTCTGCCGATTGAGCTAGAGGTGCGTGGCCCGGGAATTCCCCGGCCGAGGAATTACATTACCAGCGGATCGCCGCCGGACGAAATCGAGCCGGGTCGTCGGCGTCCGCCGCGCGTGTCGCCCCATGTCAAGCCCTCTCAGACTCCCCTGTTCTGGCGGTTATCCTGGATTCGTGACCGCCTCCCCCCGCGTCGACGACTTCTCTCGCGACCTCGCACTCGCCCTCCGACTCGCCGATGCCGCCGACGCGCAATCCCTCCCCCGGTTCGACAGTCCCGACCTCGAGGTCTCGACCAAGGCCGACAACTCGCATGTCACAGACGCCGACCTCGCGACCGAGCGGGCGATCCGCTCGCTCCTGGCGACCGCGCGGCCGGACGACGGCATCTTCGGCGAGGAGTTCGGCGCCGAGGGCAGCACCCACCGGCAGTGGATCATCGACCCGATCGACGGCACCGCCAACTTCCTCCGCGGAGTGCCGCTGTGGGGCACCATGATCGCCCTCGCGGTCGACGGAATCCCGCAGGTCGGCGTCGTCAGCATGCCTGCCATCGGACGCCGCTGGTGGG
The DNA here is from genome assembly GCF_000834175.1 of Microbacterium sp. MEJ108Y. Classification (NCBI taxonomy): domain Bacteria; kingdom Bacillati; phylum Actinomycetota; class Actinomycetes; order Micrococcales; family Microbacteriaceae; genus Microbacterium; species Microbacterium sp. MEJ108Y. The sequence goes on from NZ_JXQX01000038.1 coordinate 108,956, forward strand.
CCGCTGCAGGTTCAGGAGCGTGGACCGCCACGGACGCCGAGCCGCGCCGCATCCGAGCGTCCGCCGTGTCGTCTCTCGACGACGCCAGCGTCAGCTTCCAGAGCATCGCCCAGTGGGCTGAGTCCGGGCACATCGACCAGTTGCTGACGCTCGCCGATCGCGTGTGGCGCGATCGTGCGTACGGTGACATCTACGCATACATGCTCCTCGCCGAGGGGCGGATCGACATGGTCGCAGAGTTCGGCGTCAAGGAGTACGACGTCGCCGCCGCTGTGCCGATCGTGCGGGAAGCCGGCGGTCGGATGACCGGCTTCGACGGTGCGGAGACGATCTCGGATCTCTCGACACTCGCCACCAACGGCATCCTCCACGAGGCCTTCCTCGACCTCCTGCACGACTGACCCCCCGATGAAGGCTCGCGCGATGAACCGCTTCACCTCCGCCGCACTGGGCGCTCTGCTGCTCGCTGTCGCGCTCACCTCCTGTGCCGGGACGCCGGAGGGATCCGCCTCGCCCACTCCGGACGCGCCGAAACCCTCCCCCTCAGCCACAGCCGAGCCCGTGGCGTCTCCGAGCCCCACATCCGCGGCGGAGCCCACCTGCGACACGATCGTGTCGGCCGGCACGGTGAAGGTGCTCACCGATCAGGGGTGGACGTTCGAGGAGAAGGAATTCGTGGTCGGCGGCGTGACGCTCGCCGATGGTCTCCTCTGCTTCTGGGCCGACTACAGCGTCGCCTCCGACCATGGCCAGCTCTACGGATGGTCGACGATCAGCGCAGAGGATGCCGCCTCCGCGCAGTCCTCCCTGCTGACAGAAGGCTGGACCCGGGAAGACGGCCCCGACGGCATCTACATCACCGAGAACCCGCAGTTCGCGATGGGCACCGACGAAGACGGATACGGCATGACCTATCTGTTCGGCGACGGATGGGTCAAGTTCGCGGATACCCGCCAGGGTCTGATCCTGATCGAATGGGCCGGCTGACGGCACTCCAGTCCGCCCGTTTCGGTGCGCTCATCGCAACGGCGCGTCGATCACCTCGTCCACGAGGAGGATGCCGCCGGTGGAGTTCACCGACTGCATGAGATCGTCGATCCAGCGTGGGTTCAGCTGCGGCTGCTCCGGCTCGTCGAAGGTGAAGCGCAGCGGGATCGACGGGTGGATCCAGATGGTGGACCGCCCGCCGGGCTCTCCCTCGGGGTGGCGCCACGACAGCGTGAAGCTCTCCTGTCGGCGGAGCTTGGTCGCGATGACGATCTTCAGATGCGCGAGTGCTCGATCCTCGATGTGGATCGGAACGTCGGACGCGCCATAGAACAGCGTTGCCATGCCAACCAGAATACTGATCGGACGGCGATTGGTGCGCACGCGCCGCGGCCCCGAAGAGCCGATCATGAGCGGTGTATCGTCACTCGCATGGATTCGGAGCTCGCTGACATCGCGGTGACGCTCTACACCGGTTCGCCGACCGAATTCATCACCGCACGAAACGCCCGCGCCGCCGACACCGACGACCCCGCTCTCGCGGCCCGAATCCGGGCCTTGAAGAAGCCGTCGGTCGCGGCCTGGGTGGTGAACCTCTTCGCGCACGAACGCAGCTCGCAACTCGGAGAGGCGTTGCTACTCGCCGAAGAACTGCGCGAAGCGCAGGCGGATCTGGACGCTCGCGCTCTCGCACAGCTCGGACGCGACCGGCGCGCCCTCACCCACAGGCTCGCCGCGGACGCCGCCGAACTCGCCGAAGCGCGCGGACAGCGCATCACGGCGTCGACGAGAGAGGCGGTGCAGCAGACCATCAGCGCCGCCTTCTTCGATCCGACCGCGGCCGCCGCCGTCGCGTCCGCTCGGTTGGTGCGGGAGTTGGAACCCGCCGGCACGTTCGCAGACATCGCCGACAGCATCGTCGGCGGGGGCGTTCCCGATGCCCCCGCGGTCATCGCCAAGCCCCTCGATGAGGTCAAGGCGCGCAGAGAGCGACGGGACGCGGAACGGACTGTCAGAGAAGCGGAGAGGACGCACGATCGCGTGGTCCGCGAGGCGGCCACAACGGACCGGGCACTCAGGGATGCATCCGTGCGTGTCGACGAGCTCGCACATCGCGAGCAGGAACTCGAGGCAGAACTGGCGAAGGTGCGGCGCGATGCGAAACGTGCGCGAGGTGAGGCCGAGAAGGCGGAGACCGAGCAGGAAGCACTCGCGCAGCGCGTACGAGACGCGGAGGACGATCTCCGCGCCGCACGGGAAGCCCTCGACGGGCTCGCCAACGCCTGACGTCAGCCTCTGAGAGCCCCCGGCGGAGACACGCGACGCGGAGCCCGCTCGTCAGTCAACCGATATTCTGTGTGTATCCTGAGCGCGGGACTCCACCGGCGGAGCCGAATTCACAAGGAGTGGCATGCGCAATCGGGTACTCGTGGCCGCTCTCGTCACCGCCATCGTCACCGCAGCGCTCACACCAGCGGTGGCACTGGCAGCGCCTCCGACGTCTGCGGAATGGGTACCCGTGGCCACGCTGCTGGATCAGTTGCGTGTCGAGGCTCCTTCCACCGTCAAGTACAACCGCGACCAGTTCTTCGAAGGCGCAGATCTCGACGGGGACGGCTGCCGCACCCGTCAGGAGGTTCTCCTCGAGGAGACCGACATCCCCGCGACCGTCATCGGCGTGTGCACCGTCACTGCGGGTCAATGGTTCTCCTACTACGACAACGTCATACACATCGACCCCGCCGCAGTCGAAATGGATCACCTCGTCGCGCTCAAGGAAGCGTGGGTGTCCGGAGCGTGGGCATGGACCGACGCACAGCGACAGGGATACTCCAACGATGTCGACGACTACCGCACGCTGACAATGGTCACCGCGGCCGTCAACACCGCGAAAGCCGACAAGGATCCTGCGTCCTGGCTGCCCTCCTACGGTGCCATGCGGTGCACTTACGTCTCCGAGTGGGTCGCGGTGAAATGGCGGTGGAACCTGTCCGTCGACCCCGCCGAGAAGAACGCCATCCAGACGCTCCTCACTGAGTGCAGCTGGCGGGACACCCCCCTCCCGGCTGTTCCCGCTGTGGGGCGGCCATCCGCGCCGCCGTTGCCGGAACCCCGCGCCGTCTACCGATTCTGGAGTCCCGTCTACCAGGGTCACTTCTTCACCACTGACCCGACAGAGCGCGATCAGATCATCGCGCGCTGGCCAGGTGTGTGGACATATGAGGGGCAGCGATACACCGCGTTCACGACCCAGGTCGCAGGCACCATTCCGCTGTACCGATTCTGGAGCACTCAGTATTCGGGGCACTTCTACACCGCAGACCCGGCAGAGCGCGCCGCGGTGATCGCCAAGTGGCCGAGCATCTGGAAGGACGAAGGGGTCGCCTACTACGTGTACCCGGCGAACTCCGCTCAGCCTGACACTGTTCCGGTGGCACGATTCTGGTCGAGCTCCGCAGCCCACCACTTCTACACCGCCGACGCAGCAGAACGCGACGCGGTCCTCGCCAAGTGGTGGAGGGTGTGGTCGCACGAGGGCGATGAGTTCCGTGTGCCGTCCTCGGGTGTCCCCAACCCTCATGAGTAGCGACCAGAGCGGCCGCGCTCACGGTCGCGCAAAGAAGGCCCGCCTCCCTGGTTGATCACCAGGGAGGCGGGCCTTCTTGCTTGTGACAGCGACGTGGTGGAGCTGGGGGGAATCGAACCCCCGTCCAACGCTGAGTCTCCACGCCTTCTCCGGGCGCAGTCTGTGAAGACGTTCTACTCGGCTCCGACCTTTGTCACAGACACCTAAGTCGACGAGCCCAGCCTGGGAAGAGTCCCACGTGACGTCCAGACGCCATCACGCAGCAAGATTCCTAGATGACGCCAGGATCCGTATCGGAATCACATACGGCCTGACGGACTATCGGGCTCGCTTATGCAGCGAGGGCGAAGTCGTTGCGCTTGGTTTCGGCAACTATTGTTTTGCAGAGAGCGTTTACGAGATAACTCTGCATCCTCGGCCCGCTTCTCGTGGATTCACAGGCGCTGTCGAAACCGATCAGCCCCGTGGTCCTTCTCTCGAAGGAGCCGCTGTCACACTGTTGATTTTTCACCTCGGGAACCGGAGTCCCCGAGCCTCATAGACTACAACGTTCGCAGCGGCTGCGCCATTCCTGGGCTCCTCAGTGCGCTGGCGTAGAGTCGCGACATGAGCGAAGTCACCGTCACCGTCCGGGGCGAGCATGAGGCGCGGATCGCGCCCGAGCGCGCCACCATCCGCGTCAGCGTCCGCGCCGAAGGCGCCGAGCGAGCAGCAGTCGTCGACCGCGTCATGCGTCTCACCGAGCCTGTGCGCGAGAGCATCGTCGCACGACATGACACCGGTGTCGTCGTCGACTGGTCGAGCAAGCGACTGTCCGTGCGCGCCGAACGTCCGTGGAACAACGAAGGCAAGCGTCTCGCCCCCGTGCACTACGCCAGCATCGATCTGACTGCGACCTTCGCCGAGGCGTCCGAGCTCTCGCTCTGGGTATCGGACGTCTCGCCGTGGGACGGAGTCGAGGTCGGATGGGTCGACTGGCATCTCACGACCGAGACGCGCTCGCGGATCGAGCGCGAGGTCGCGGCGGCGGCAGTCGGAGTGGCTGTCACACGCGCGCAGGCGTACGCGACGGCGCTCGGACTCGGCACCGTCGTGCCTGTGGAGATCGCCGATGTCGGGCTGATCGCGCCGACACCCGTCCAGCCGTTCTCCGGCATGGCGAAGGTGCGCGGCGCCATGATGCAGGAATCCGACGCAGGCGGTGCGTCGATGGAGTACGAGCCTGACGAGATCGTCATCTCGGCCACCGTGGAGGCGCGCTTCCTCGCTCGCTGATCCGGGCCGTCAGGCGCTCACGGCGAACGGTGCGAGATCGGCCGCGAGCCGCTCCGACACACGCGCATGCACGACCGTGCCCTGCTCGCTGTGGTCCACCGACAGGAGCATCCCCGTCTCGTGGATCGCCGCGACCAGATCGCCGCGGTCATACGGAACCACCGCGTGAACCTCGACAGCGGGCTTCGGAAGCGCCTCTTCGATGGCTGCTCGAAGCTCCTCGATGCCCTCACCCGAACGCGACGAGACGAAATGCGCTTTGGGCTCGAGGCCCTGCAGCACGAGACGCTCATCGTCGGCGATGAGATCCGCCTTGTTGAAGACGACGATCTCCGGCATGTCACGCACGCCGACGTCGCCCATCACGTCACGCACGGTCTGCAGCTGACCGGCGGGATCGGGGTGCGATCCGTCGACCACGTGCAGCACGACATCCGCCTCGCCGACCTCTTCGAGCGTCGAACGGAACGCCTCCACGAGCTGGTGCGGAAGGTTGCGAACGAACCCGACGGTGTCGGTCAGCGTGTACACACGTCCGTCTGAGGTCTCCGACCGGCGCACCGTCGCGTCCAGCGTCGCGAACAGCGCGTTCTCCACGAGCACCCCGGCGCTCGTCAGGGCGTTGAGCAGGCTCGACTTGCCGGCGTTGGTGTAGCCCGCGATCGCGACGGACGGAATCGTGTTGCGCTTGCGCTCGGCCCGCTTCGCCTCTCGCGCCGGGCCGTAGTCGCGGATCTGTCGGCGCAGCAGCGCCATCTTGGTGCGGATCCGGCGACGGTCGAGCTCGATCTTCGTCTCACCGGGGCCGCGCGAGCCCATACCGGCGCCGCCGGCACCGACCTGGCCACCCGCCTGACGGCTCATCGAGTCACCCCAGCCGCGCAGACGCGGCAGCAGGTATTCGAGCTGCGCCAGTTCGACCTGCGCCTTGCCCTCGCGGCTCTTGGCGTGCTGACTGAAGATGTCGAGGATCACGGTGGTGCGATCGATGACCTTGACCTTGACGACGTCCTCGAGGGCTCGTCGCTGGCTGGGGGCGAGTTCGGTGTCGGCGATCACGGTGTCGGCGCCGGTGGCTGCGACGATGCCCTTCAGCTCCTGCGCCTTGCCTCGGCCGATGTAGGTCGCGGCATCCGGATGCGGTCGTCGCTGCAGAACGCCGTCGAGCACGACCGCGCCCGCGGTCTCAGCGAGGGCCGCCAGCTCACGAAGCGAGTTCTCCGCATCGTCCTGGGCCCCCTGCGGGTACACGCCGACCAGCACCACGTTCTCGAGGCGCAGCTGCCGGTACTCGACCTCTGTAACATCTTCGAGTTCGGTGGAGAGACCGCCGACGCGCCGCAGCGCATGACGATCCTCGAGGTCCCACTGGTCGCCGTCCGACGAGGCATGCGAGGCCGTCGACTGGTCTTGCAGCGCCTGCGCGGCGCCGAAGACACGAGCCTCCGTCCGCTTCTCCGCATTCGCGAGTACGCGATCGACTGCTTCGTCACCTGTGGAGTGTGTGGTGGTCTCCGTCATCCGTCCCTAATCTCTGGGTTTTGTTGCGAGCCTTAACCTTAGCCCGCGCTGTCCGCTACGCTCACGGTATGGGGTCCGACCATTACTTCACCGCGGCCCCGGCAAGCCCCGAGAACCTGCGATCGATCCGTGTGACGCTCGCAGGCCGAGAGCTGGACGTCACCACTGCTGGCGGCGTCTTCAGCCCGGATCGGCTGGATGCCGGTACAGCCGTCCTTCTCGCAAACATGCCCCCGGTTCCGCCGGGAGGCCATCTTCTCGACCTCGGAAGCGGGTGGGGGCCCATCACGCTGTCGATGGCGCTGGCTGCGCCCCATGCGACCGTGTGGGCCGTCGACGTGAATGAGCGGGCTCTCGATCTCGTGCGGCGCAACGCCGCGGCTCATGGTCTCAAGAACATCAACGCCTCCTTGCCCGAAGATGTTCCCGCCGACGTCACATTCCGCTCGATCCGTTCGAACCCGCCGATCAGAGTGGGCAAGAACGAACTTCACGGACTGCTCGAGAAGTGGATCCCCCGGCTCGACGAGCGCAGCGACGCCTGGCTCGTCGTGCAGCGCAACCTCGGCGCGGATTCGCTGCAACGGTGGATCGGCTCGACGTTCCACCCTGGTTTCAGCGTCCACCGGACCGCCACGTCCAAGGGGTACCGCATCCTGAAGGTGCGCAAGCACGGAACCCCTCCGACCGAGCCGATCACGCTCGTCTGAGCCCTCGCAGCGACGACGTCACCGACCCGCGAGTTCGGGAAGATCGCGCATATCCGTGAACACGATGGCGCCCTCGCGCTCCAGCCAGTCAGCTGGGGTGAGTCCGCCGGCATAGCCGAGAACACGCATGCCCGCGGCGCGGGCGGCCTGGACTCCGAATCGACTGTCCTCGACCACCACGCAGCGTTCAGGGCTGACGCCGAGCTGCTCAGCCGCGTGCAGGAAGAGATCAGGGGCAGGCTTGCCGTTCGCGACGTCGTCTGCGCTGAAGATCCGTCCGTCGAATCGCGGCAGGAGCCCTGTCTGGCCGAGCGTCCGCCGGATCTTCGCATGGGCGCCGCTCGAGGCGACGCACGTCGCCGTCGTGATCTCGTCCAGCGCTGCCTCGACCCCATCCACCGCCGTCAGCTCGCGCGCGAATGCGTCGAGATACCACGGCTGGTAGGGCGCCTCCCAGTCGTCGGGAAGCGGTCGTCCCCGGTGTGCTTCGACCTCAGCGCGGAAGTGCGCGGAGGAGCGTCCGACGAACCGGTGCAGGATCTCGTCGTGGGAGAGAGACCACCCGAGATCTGCGAGAACCCTGCGATCCACCTCGATCGACAGCTTCTCGCTGTCTACGAGCACCCCGTCACAGTCGAAGATGACCAGGTCGATCTGGCCGGTCGTCGACATCAGATCAGGTCGACCTCGCCGCTGAAGACGAGCTGGGCCGGCCCGGAGAGGGCGACGTGCTCACCGTCCTCTGCAGGGAACATGCGCACACCGAGAGTGCCGCCCGGGACCTCCACGCGCCAGTTGTCGGGTGCCTTCGAGCCAGCCCAGTAGCGCACGGCAAGAGCCGTGGCCGCGACACCCGTGCCACAGCTGAGGGTCTCCCCCACGCCGCGCTCTGAGACGCGCATCGAGACGTGTCCGATGCCGTCCCTCACCAGCGGCTCCCCCGGGACGACGAACTCGACGTTCGCCCCCGCGGGAGGGGCGGGATCGAGCACGGGAGCGCGGTGCAGCTCGAGAGACGACAGCTCCGCCTCGGAGGCGAGTGCGACCACGACATGCGGATTTCCGACGTCGATGCCCAGACCGGGTCTCGTGACAGGGAGCCCGTCGGCAGTGACGAGCGGGTCATCGCCGGAGAGCTTCCACAGGCCGAGATCCACCTGGTACCCCGTCTCGCTGCGCGTCACGTCGCGGACACCCGCACGCGTTCCGATCGGGAGTGTGGAACCGGGCTCGATCGTGGCGAGGCCGGAGCGCACGAGATAATGCACGAAGACGCGGATGCCGTTGCCGCACATCTCAGCGATGGACCCGTCTGCATTGCGGTAGTCCATGAACCACTCGGCGGCGGGCTCCTCTGCGAGAGCAGCCTGCCCGTCTGCGATCGCCGCAGAGCGCACCACACGAAGGATGCCGTCGGCGCCGATGCCTCGGTGTCGATCGCAGAGGATGGCGACCTGCTCAGCGCTCAGTTCGAGAGCGCCGTCGGGGTCGGCGATGATGACGAAGTCGTTGCCGGTGCCGTGTCCTTTGGTGAATGCGACCATCCACCCAGTCTAGAGATCTCGGCTATGCGTCGACGATCAGACGCCTGCCCGTGTTCGACACCGAGAATCGCTCGTATCCGAGGTCGTCGTAGAAGCCCAGCGCTTCCTCGTTGCCCTCTCTGACCATGAGCTGCACCTTCGGGCAGCCCATTTCCAGAAGAAGTCGCTCGGCTTCGCGCACGAGAGAGCGCGCGATCCCCTGATGACGGTGCGACCGGGCGGTGGCCAGGTAGTACAGCCATCCCCTGTGCCCGTCGTAACCCGCCATCACGGTGCCGATGATCCGCGCTGATGTCGACCGTTCCTCGTCCTCGACGACCAGGAACAGCTCGGGCTGCACCGTGAGCTTGCGCTCGATGTCGAGCCGGGGGTCGTTCCACGGCCGCGTGAGGCCAGCCTCGGTCCAGAGAGCCACCACAGACTCCGTATCCGCACGATCGAATGCGCGGACCTCCCAGGTCTCGTCCGAGCTCACGGGAGTCGACGGCTCAGCCATGCAGCACACGGTAACGGCCGCACATGAAGTTGCGGTTGCGTGCGACCTCGAGAAGCTCGAGGTCCAGTGCTCTCGGCAGCAACGGCGCCCCCGAGCCGAGTGTCACAGGCGCGTACTGCACCCACACCTCGTCGAGAAGACCGGCATCGGCGAACTGCCCGGCCAGGTCGCCACCGCCGACGACCCACAGATCCTTGCCCCCGGCGGCCGCGACCATCTCGGAGTGCACGGCGGCGACGTCACCCTGCGCCGCGCGAATGTCAGCGCCGGCCGGAAGCTCGAGCGGTCGGTGGGCGAAGACCCATGTCGGCTGCTCGTACCCCCATCGCCCTTCCTCGTGGCGCATGACCCATTCGTATGTCGATGCTCCCATCGCCAGAGCACCGATCGTCTTCTCGAAGCCGGCGTACGACATGGGTCCTTCTTCGTCGATGTCCTGCTTCAGCAGCCAGTCGAGGGAGTGCTGATCAGTCGCGATGAAACCGTCGATGCTGCTCGCGGTGTAGAAGTGGGTGGCCATTGATCAACCATCTCACCAGGCACCGACATCCAGCCACCGAGATCGGTGAGTCTGCGGGCTCAGGGGGCGACGAGCGAAGCGGCGTCCACCGGTGGTTCGTGCCATGTGAGGCCGGGATAGCGCTTGAACCACGACACCTGGCGGCGGGCGTAGCGGCGGGTGAGCGCCTGTGTCTCGGCGATCGCCTCGGCCTGAGTGAGCCGGCCATCGATCTGGGCGAGCGCCTGGCTGTAGCCGATGGCGCGCCGAGCTGTCACGCCGTTCTCGAGCCCCTCGCGACGGAGCCCCTGCACCTCGTCGACCAGGCCCGCTTGCCACATGCGCTCGACGCGGGCGTCCAGCCTCTCGACCAGGGCTCCGCGGTCGACGTGCAGGCCGATGAGACGCGTGTCGGCCTGCCAGAGCGCGGGCTGTTCCGGCAGAGACGCGCCGTGCGTGACGCTGCCCTGCTCGAGGACTTCGAGCGCACGGATCACTCGTCTGGCATTCTTGGGGTCGACGCGGGAGGCCGTCGCGGGATCGAGCTTTCGCAGCCGGTCGAGCATGCCACCGACACCCTCGCTTTCGAGCTCGCGTTCGAGCCGCTCCCGGATCACCGGATCACGCGGCGGGAAGGCGAAGTCGAACACGACGCTGGACACGTACAGACCCGATCCGCCCACGAGGATGGCGTCGGCCCCGCGTCGCTGGATGCCGGTGATCACGGACCGCGCCAGCGGCTGGTACCAGGCGACGGCGGCTTCCTCCTGCACCTCCCGCACGTCGAACAGGTGGTGGGGAATCCCCCGGCGATCGTCCGGGGCGAGTTTCGCCGTGCCGATGTCCATTCCGCGGTAGAGCTGCATGGCGTCGGCGTTCACGATCTCGGCGGCGTTGCCTCGGCTGCGCAGCACCTCAGCGAGATCGAGGGCGAGATCGCTCTTGCCCGTTCCTGTCGCGCCCACGATCGCCCAGAGCCGCGGAACCCTGTCCGCGTCGCTCGACGCCGGATCAGTCATTCCTCGAGCAGTGGTCACCTGCCGACGCGGAGCGTCGGCAGACCGAGGGATACGGCACGGGTGCCATCGCCGGACGTCTGTGCCGGCACAGCACAGGACTCCGCCTGTCCTCGGTCCCAGGCGTCCCCGCCACGCGTGCGACGGATCCGCAACGGGAGGCCTGTCGGGTCGTCTGCGAGCAGGTGGAAGGGCGCCGCATGGGTGATCGTCACCGAGACGACATCACCGGGCCGTGGGACAGCGGAACCGGGAGTGACCTCGAAGTGGACGAGTCGGTTGTCCTCGGCGCGTCCGGTCAGACGGTGGGTCTCGGCATCCTTCTTGCCTTCACCCGTCGACACGAGGACATCGACCTGGCGTCCGACCTGCTTCTGGTTCTCCTCGAGGGAGATACGCTCCTGAAGCGCCATGAGCCGGTTGTAGCGCTCCTGCACCACAGCCTTGGGAATCTGGTCCTCCATGGTCGCGGCGGGTGTGCCCTCACGGATCGAGTACTGGAACGTGAACGCACTCGAGAACCGGGCCTGTTCGACCACCCGCATCGTGTCTTCGAAATCCTCCTCCGTCTCACCGGGGAATCCGACGATGATGTCGGTGGTGATCGCGGCGTGCGGAATACGATCACGGACGCGATCGAGGATCCCGAGGAATCTCTCGCTGCGGTACGACCGGCGCATGGCCTTCAGGATGCGGTCGCTGCCGGACTGGAGCGGCATGTGAAGCTGCGGCATCACGTTGGGAGTCTCTGCCATCGCGTCGATCACATCGTCGGTGAAGGCGGCGGGGTGAGGACTCGTGAAGCGGATCCGCTCGAGCCCGTCGATCTCGCCTGCGGCGCGGAGCAGCTTGCCGAAAGCCTGTCGATCCCCGAACTCCACGCCGTAGGAGTTGACGTTCTGTCCGAGCAGAGTGACTTCGATGGCGCCGTCTTCGACGAGCAGGCGGATCTCATTGAGGATGTCGCCCGGGCGGCGGTCTTTCTCCTTGCCCCGAAGACTCGGAACGATGCAGAAGGTGCACGTGTTGTTGCACCCGACCGAGATCGACACCCAACCGCTGTGCGCAGAATCGCGCTTCGTCGGAAGCGTCGAGGGGAACACCTCGAGCGACTCCAGGATCTCGAGCTCGGCGTCACCGTTGTGGCGCGCGCGCTCGAGAAGGCCGGGAAGCGAACCCATGTTGTGCGTGCCGAAGACGACGTCGACCCACGGCGCTTTCTCGAGCACGGCCTGCTTGTCCATCTGCGCCAGGCAGCCGCCCACGGCGATCTGCATCCCGTCCTTGCGTCGCTTCACCGAGGCGAGCTGGCCCAGGGTGCCGTAGAGCTTGCCTGCGGCATTGTCGCGCACCGCGCACGTGTTGATGATCACCACGTCGGCCTCGGCACCGTCAGTCGCGCGGACATATCCTGCGCTCTCGAGCGAGCCAGACAGTCGCTCGGAATCGTGGACGTTCATCTGGCAGCCGAAGGTGCGGACCTCGTAGGAGCGCTGGCGTCCATCAAGATCGATTGCTGCCGACGATGACGCGATGATCGTCGGCTCACTGCGAGGGATATTCATGATCCCCCCATTCTACGAGCGGTTGCGCGACACCGCCGCTGAGGCGAGGGGCTCGAGCCCCTCGCCTCAGTCAGTCCGAGTCGACGAATCGAACCCCGGATGAAGACGAGCCGAAAGAGGCCTCAGCAAGGGCAGACTTGGCGGCTGTCATCGCGACCGAGCCGTTGTAGCCACGGCGGGACAGCTGACCGACCAGACGTCGCAGCGCTGTGTCGCCGTCGAGACGAGACATGGCTCGTGCTTTCGAGCGTGCGTACTCGAGTGCGCGCTCGGCGTCATCGTCGGGAACGTCGTCAAGCGCCGCATCGATCACATCGCGAGGGATGCCCCGTTGCGAGAGCGCCCTCGACAGCGCAACTCGCCCCTGCCCCTTGCGCTCGATCCCGGATGTCACCAGTTGTCCGGCGAGGAGCGTGTCGTCGAGGTACCCTCGTCGACAGAAATCATCGATCACATCATCGATCGCACCCGCATCGAGCCGCACGGCGTTCTTCTCATGGCCCCTCAGCACCATCCGCGCTTCCGACAGAGAGAGCGAACGAGTCCGCAGCTTGCGGACGAGGAGCTCTTCTGCGTCGGCACGCAACTGAGAGGGGTCGACGCCCGGGACATCGTCAGAGCCCAGATCCTGCGACTGCAACGCGCGCAGACGCGGTGCGGACCGAGCCGCCGCGCCGCGAGCAGGATGTCGTTCACTGGGCCCACGAGAGTCGATGGGCGCGACGGGATTCGAATCGCGGCTCGAGACGCCCCCTGTCGACTGCCACACCCCGGCGTCGGGCGCCGAACGAGCTGTCGCGCTTTCGACCTCCGGACCTTCCCGGTCGACCGACTTCGCGCGTGTGTCGTCACGACCGAAAAGGGGGATGATGGGGGCGAGCTGCTCAGGCCCGCCCCCTCCATCACTCATGGTTCACTCCGGGTGTTCCCCAACCGCGAACCATCACGCTCATGCCGGACGACGCTCGGCGAGCTCGTCAGCAGGCGCCTCGGTGGCTCCTCCGATGCCGAGCTTCTGCTTGATCTGCGTCTCGATCGCAAGCGCGACATCGGGGTTCTTGAGGAGGAACGTCCGCGCGTTCTCCTTGCCCTGGCCCAGCTGGTCGCCGTCGTAGGTGTACCACGATCCGGACTTCTTCACGATGGCGTGCTCGACACCGAAGTCGATCAGGCTGCCCTCGCGCGAGATGCCGACGCCATACAGGATGTCGAACTCCGCCTGCTTGAACGGCGGTGCCATCTTGTTCTTCACCACCTTGACCCTGGTGCGGTTTCCGACTGCATCGGTGCCGTCCTTCAGCGTCTCGATGCGGCGGATGTCCATGCGAACCGACGCGTAGAACTTCAGCGCCTTTCCACCCGCGGTGGTCTCGGGCGATCCGAAGAAGACGCCGATCTTCTCGCGCAGCTGGTTGATGAAGATCATCGTGGTGTTCGTCTGGTTGAGTCCACCCGTGAGCTTTCGCAGTGCCTGCGACATCAGTCGAGCCTGCAGACCCACGTGGGAGTCACCCATCTCGCCCTCGATCTCCGCCCGAGGCACGAGAGCCGCGACGGAGTCGATGACGATCAGATCGATGGCGCCGGAGCGGACGAGCATGTCCGCGATCTCGAGCGCCTGCTCACCCGTATCGGGCTGCGAGACGAGAAGAGCGTCGATGTCGACACCGAGCTTCGCGGCGTAGTCGGGGTCGAGCGCATGCTCGGCATCGATGAAGGCGGCGATCCCGCCGGCACGCTGGGCGTTTGCAATCGCGTGCAGCGTGAGCGTCGTCTTACCCGAGGACTCGGGGCCGTAGATCTCGACGATTCGTCCACGCGGAAGCCCTCCGACGCCGAGGGCGACATCGAGAGCGATCGAACCGGTCGGAATGACGGCGACGGGTGCGCGCTCGTCGCTGCCCAGTCGCATGACCGAGCCCTTTCCGAACTGACGGTCGATCTGGGCGAGTGCTGTCTCGAGGGACTTCTCGCGGTCAGCGGGTGATGGCATGACGTGCTCCTTATGCTCGCGTGGTGCCGCCTGTAGGCTGTCGCGGTCCTCCCGGCTGGGCGGAACTCTCCGACAAGGCGTATGGCTCTTCGGCTTGCTGTTCACCGTACGAGGGGCCTCGGACATTGCGTCGTCAGCTCCGCGAAACAGGGAGAACACCGTCTCCGAACCACTTGTGCAGAAGACTACGCCCGTTTCGAACACATATTCGACGACACGCCGTCACGGCATGTCGTTAGTCGAACGCTCGTCGTATGCGTCGGAGGGTCATCGCTTGCGCGGCTCGAGGCGCCCGGCGCCGTGCCGCCGCTCCTGAGGCACATCGGTCTCGGCGCACAGCGCCAGCCAGATGTCACGCGGGGGAACGCCCGCGTCCAGAGCCTGGTCCGCAGTGCGTCCGGCGAGCTGGGTCAGAATGAGGTCACTGACGAGCGACGACCCTCGACCACCGAATTCCGCGTCGACTGCGCGGAGGAACTCACTGCGACGCATCAGAGAACGAAGAGAATCCGACGCTCAGTGAAGCGAAAGCTCTGGCTCGACGGAAGCCACGAGGTCATCGGGAACGACATCGGGGAAGACCTGGATGCCCTCGAGAACGGAGATGCGGTCGCCGACCTCTCGCATGATGATCGAGATGGGAACATCCAGAGCATCGGCCACCGAGGCGAGAATCTCGCTCGACGCCTCTTTCTGGCCCCGCTCGACCTCACTGAGATAGCCCAGGGCCACGGATGCCTTGCTTGCAACCTGCCGGAGCGTACGCCCCTTCTGCAGGCGGAAGTCCCTCAGCACATCGCCGATTTCCTGTCGTACAAGAATCATCGGAACCTCCTCCCAGATCGCCTTCTCGAGGTCTCCCTCGAGGAGACCGCCAGTCTAGTCCTACCGACCTTCACAAAATCTACCTTCGCACGCTGTGCTTTCGGTGTGAGCACAAAGGACATAACGGAACCCGCGCATCAGCTATTCCCGCAGGATCCGCGCAAGCATGGCCACGGCCGCATCGACCGTCTGAGCGCGGACCTGGGCGCGATCGCCGTCGAACCTGAATGCCTCGCTCACGGACGTGTACGGGGTCACCACGGCGATGTGCACCGTGCCGACGGGCTGACCGTCGGGTGAGTCCGGTCCCGCGATCCCCGTGGTCGAGACGCCGACGTCAGCAGGGACTCCGGAGACCTGCAGCGCGCGACGCGCCCCAGCCGCCATCTGCAGCGCCACGTCGGGGTGCACGGGCCCGTGCGCATCGAGCAGGCCGTCGTCGACCCCCAGAAGCGTGTGCTTCACAGGGGTGGCGTAGGCGACGATCGCTCCGCGCAGCGACGCCGACGCGCCTGGCACCGAGACGAATTCCGCAGCGAGAGCCCCGCCCGACAGCGACTCCGCGATACCGAGGGTCCAGCCACGCTCGATCAGCGCGGCGAGCACCTCCGACGCCGACGCCGACGTCACGACGGCTGCCGTGCCCCTCGCACCTGCGCCACGATGTAGTCGATGCCACTCGCGACGGTGAGGATCAGCGCCAGGATCATCAGGATCGCCGTTCCGACCACCCACAGCTGGGGTCCTATCACCACGTGCAGCGGGAGCAGCGCCCAGGAAAGAGCCACGGCCTGAACCGCGGTCTTGATCTTGCCCATCCACGCGGCCGCCACGACGTGCTCCTTCGCGACCATGAGGCGATGGATCGTGATGCCCCACTCGCGGATCAGGATCACGATCACGACCCACCAGTTGAGCTCCCCGAGCACGGCGAGTCCGATGAAGCCCGCTCCCGTGAGCAGCTTGTCAGCGATCGGATCCCACAGCTTGCCGAAGTCGGTGACGATGTTGTGGCGACGCGCGAGATAGCCGTCGACCCAGTCGGTGGAGATGCCCACGACGAACAGGATCGCCGCAACCCAACGGACGACCATGTCATCGAGCCCGTAGGTACCGCCCATCAGGAGCAGGATGAAGAAGATCACCGCAAGCGGTATACGCGCGATGGTGATCGCATTGGGGAGCTGCCGTGGAATAGCCATCAGTCTCGTCCTGTCAGTCCCCAGGCGTCTTCGTCGCCGTCGTCTTCAGCTTCGACCACCGGCAGCCCCTGGAACTGGGCCTCGACCGGGTCGTGCGGTGCTCCGGCCGCGGTTGCGGCAGAAGCGGGAGCGGCCGGCTTCGGTGGAGCGTCGTCGCCGCGCAGTTTCGCCATGACCTGGGGCAGCTGCTCGGCCGTCGCCAGCACGTCACGCGCCTTGGAGCCCTCAGACGGGCCGACGATCTCTCGCGACTCGAGGAGGTCCATCAGGCGACCCGCCTTGGCGAATCCGACGCGCAGCTTGCGCTGCAGCATGGATGTCGATCCGAACTGCGACGACACGATGAGTTCGGCGGCCGCGAGGAGAAGCTCGAGATCGTCCCCGATGTCCTCGTCGACCTCCTTCTTCTTCGTGGGCTCGAGTGCTTCCTGCACGTCCGCGCGGTAGTCGGGACGAGCCTGACGGGTGACGTGCTTGACGACCGCGTCGATCTCCTTCTCGTCGACCCACGCTCCCTGCAGACGGAACGGCTTGGATGAACCCATCGGCGAGAACAGCGCGTCGCCCTGGCCGATGAGCTTGTCGGCACCGGGGCTGTCGAGGATCACTCGGCTGTCTGTGACGCTCGTCACCGCGAACGCGAGGCGCGACGGGACGTTGGCCTTGATCAGACCGGTCACGACGTCGACGCTGGGGCGCTGGGTGGCGAGCACCAGGTGGATGCCGGATGCTCGCGCGAGCTGGGTGATGCGGACGATCGAATCCTCCACATCGCGCGGGGCGACCATCATCAGGTCTGCGAGCTCGTCGACGACCACCAGCAGGTACGGGTACGGCTTGAGCACGCGTTCGCTGCCGACAGGGAGCTCGACCTCACCGGCGCGCACCGCCCGGTTGAAGTCGTCGATGTGGCGGAATCCGAACGACGCGAGGTCGTCGTACCGCATGTCCATCTCCTTCACGACCCACTGCAGCGCCTCGGCGGCCTTCTTGGGATTCGTGATGATGGGCGTGATCAGGTGCGGAACGCCCGCATAGCTCGTCAGCTCCACCCGCTTCGGGTCGATCAGGACCATCCGCACGTCCGTGGGCCGAGCGCGCATGAGCAGGCTCGTGATCATCGAGTTGACGAAGCTGGACTTACCCGACCCTGTGGAACCGGCGACCAGGAGGTGCGGCATCTTCGCGAGGTTCGCGATGACGATGTTGCCGCCGACGTCTTTTCCGACGCCGATCGTCATCGGATGCGTGCTCTTGTGCGCCGCGGGCGACCGCAGCACATCGCCGAGCGCGACCATCTCCTTGTCGGCGTTGGGGATCTCGATGCCGATCGCGCTCTTGCCCGGGATCGGCGAGAGGATACGCACATCGTTGGACGCGACCGCGTAGGCGAAGTTGTTGCTCAGCTGGAGGATCTTCTCGACCTTGACACCGTGGCCGACCTCCACCTCGTACTGGGTGACTGTCGGGCCACGAGAGAATCCGGTGACCTTCGCGTCGACCTTGAACTGGGTCAGCACGCTCGTGATCTGTTCGATCACCTTGTCGGTCGCTTCAGAACGCATGACCGGCGGCGGTCCTTCGACCAGCAGCCCCGGCGAGGGAAGCACGTAGGGGGTCACGGGCGCCTGCGGCCCCTTCTCCCCCGGCCCCGGGGTTCCGAAGCCGTCGAGTCCCGGCAGCTCGGGCATCTCGCCCGTGTCGGACTCGTCGTCGAGGAGCGCCGTGGTCTGCTGCCCGGCCAACGACTCGGTCACCGAGCGCACGTCGGACAGCACCTCCGTCGCGGCATCCGAGGCGTTCTCCACGACGACGGCCTGGTCGTATGCAGGAGTCGGCTCCGAGGTGGTGAGCAGAGCGGTGATGTCGTCGGATCCGAGAGTGCCCTCGTCCGGGTCCTCCTCGCGGCCGGTCTTGTTGCGTCGCCACCATGGCAGGACATCAGGATCGTCGACCTTGTCTGCCTCGTCGATCGCAGCGGCATCCTTCGCGGGCTTCTCAGGCCGCTCGGCGTCGAACATCCACGCATAGAGATCCCCGAGCCGCTGACCGATGCGGTTCGGCGGAGTCTTGGTCAGGATCAGGACGCTGAGAGCAGCGACCACCGACAGCACGATGTACGCGCCCACCGGGGTGAGGTACGACAGCGGCTCCCCGAGCATCCACCCGAACAGCCCGCCTGCCTCGCTGAGTGCGGGCATGCCGTCCTTGGGCTGCGGTCGCACGAGCAGGCCCGCGGAATCGATGCGGCCGGCCGCGGTATGGCAGAAGCCCGCGAGGGCGAGGATGAAAAGTCCGAACCCGATGCCGATTCGACCGTTGTCGTGCACCGACGAGGGATGCCGGAACAGCCAGCCGGCGAGCAGCAGGAGCAGGACCGGCATGACGAAGGCCACGCGTCCGACGAGAAGCCCTACCGAGTAGGCGCTGATGTTGGCAGCGACCTCGTTGCCGATGAAGAACCATTCGTTGACCGCACCGGCGATCGCCAGCAGCACGAGCAGGAACGGGAAGCCGTCGCGCCGATCGTCCTTCTCGAGGGTCTCGGGTCCGAAGGCTCGGAACAGTCCGCCGACACCGTGGGCGAGCCCGTTCCAGGCCCGCACCGCCACCGGGGGCTTGTCGATCTCGTCGATGTACTTCTTGGGCGCTGCCTGAGCCTTCGGAGCAGCCTGCCTCTTCGGGCGAGGCGTGGCGCTCTCGGACGCGCGCGCTGACTTCGTGGTACTCCTGGCCATACTCTCACGTTACGTCCAGAGGGCGACATAGGCCCGTAATGACGCGGCATTCCGCGGTCTTCCGCCGGCGGGCGGCGATGGTTCAGGACGTGCGGTACACCATCGTGTCGCGGACGCTCCCTGCGTCGGTGACCACGAAGCCCTCCGATCGGTACAGGGTCCGCGCGAAGTTGTCCCGTTCCACGCTGAGGCTGAGCCGAGGGTGCCCTTGGTCACGAGCGTGGACCACGAGACGTCGGAGCAGCGTGCGACCGACTCCGTGAGCACGCCAGATCGGCTGCACGCCGATGATGAGCTCCGGCACGGCGGTCCCGACGAATCCGAAACCCGCGTCGTCCGGCGACAGCATGCGATACCACGCGGCGCCGATCGGGCGCCCGTCGGCATCGACGGCGAGGAAGCCCGCATCCGCCGGCCGCATCCATCCGGCCACATAGCGCCGGTGCTCGACCGCGGTGAGGATCTCGTGGCGTGGTCGTGCTCCGCCCGAACGCCAATTCGCCGCCTCGACGACCATGTCGCCGAGGAAGCTCCCGTCCGCCTGTACGGCGGGTCGGATCGAGAAGACGTCCGGCATGAGGTGAGCGTACGCCGCCGGCGTTACAGCCGAGTGTCGGTCGACTGTGAACCCGCAGGCGACGCAGCTCCGATCACGCCTCGATGACGAGTGGGACGATCATCGGACGACGACGCAGCTTCTGGTTGACCCAGCGCCCGATCGTGCGGCGGATGACCTGCGAAAGCGCATGGGTGTCGCGCACGCCGTTGCCGGAGGCTTCCTTCAGCGCTGCGATGATCTTCGGCGTCACGTCGTCGAAGACGGAATCGTCTTCAGCGATGCCGCGCGCATGGATCTCGGGTCCCGAGATGATGCGCCCCGTCGCGGCGTCGACGACGACGATCACGGAGACGAAGCCCTCTTCAGCCAGGATCCGGCGGTCCTTGAGGTCGGCGTCGGTGATCGCGCCGACAGTCGAGCCGTCGACATACACGAACCCGAGGTCGAGCTGACCGACGACGCGAGCGTCGCCGTCCTTCAGATCGATGACGGTGCCGTTCGAGGCGATGATCGTGCGCTCGGCGTCGATCCCCGTGTCCTGAGCCAGTTTCGCGTTCGCGATCAGGTGACGGTACTCGCCGTGGACGGGAAGCACGTTCTTGGGCTTGAGGATGTTGTAGCAGTAGATCAGCTCGCCGGCTGCGGCATGCCCCGAGACGTGCACCTTGGCGTTGGCCTTGTGCACGACGTTCGCGCCGAGCTTGGTCAGTCCGTCGATCACGCGGTACACGGCGTTCTCGTTCCCGGGGATCAGGCTGGAGGCCAGGATCACGGTGTCGCCCTCACCGGGCTCGATCGCGTGGTCGAGGTTGGCCATCCGGCTGAGGACGGCCATGGGCTCGCCCTGCGAGCCGGTCGACATGTAGACGATCTTGTCGTCGGGAAGGTCTCGCGCCTTCTTGTAATCGATCAGCAGGCCGCTCGGCACCTTCAGATAGCCCAGGTCCTCGGCGATCGTCATGTTGCGCAGCATGCTGCGCCCCAGCAGTGCCACCCGGCGCCCGTGCGCCGCTGCGGCGTCGAGGACCTGCTGCACCCGGTGCACATGGCTGGAGAAGCTCGCGACGATGACCCGCCTGGGAGCCTTGCCGATGACCTGGTCGAGCACGGGTCCGATCGAGCGCTCGGTGGGCGTGAAGCCCGGCACGTCGGCGTTGGTCGAGTCGACGAGGAAGAGGTCGACTCCCTCCTCGCCCAGGCGGGCGAAGGCACGGAGGTCGGTGATGCGTCCGTCGAGCGGCAGCTGATCCATCTTGAAGTCGCCGGTCGCCAGCACGAGGCCGGCGGGGGTGCGGATCGCGACGGCGAGGGCATCGGGGATCGAGTGGTTGACCGCGACGAACTCGAGGTCGAACGGTCCGACCTTCTCGCGCTGCCCCTCTTTCACGGTGAGCGTGTACGCCTTGATGCGGTGTTCCTTGAGCTTCGCCTCGACGAGCGCGAGGGTGAGGCCGGAACCGATCACGGGGATGTCGCTCTTCAGACGGAGCAGATACGGGACCGCGCCGATGTGGTCTTCGTGCCCGTGTGTGAGGACGACGCCGACGATGTCGTCGAGGCGGCCCTTGATCGGCTCGAAGTCGGGCAGGATCAGGTCGACGCCCGGCTGGTGCTCCTCGGGGAAGAGCACGCCGCAGTCGACGATCAGGATCTTGCCGTCGAACTCGAAGATGGTCATGTTGCGACCGATCTCACCGAGGCCGCCGAGTGGGGTGACCCGCAGCGTCCCCTCGTCGAGTGCTGCGGGTTCTGCGATCGGGGTGGACATGCTGTCTCCTCAGTCGGACACTCCACGCGTCCGTTCGTTCGTTGTGACGCGGCTCGCCGCGCCCGGTGTCAGCGGGTCGTGCCGTGCACCTTCGGCAGGGCACCGCCCGCGGCCGCGTTGCGGTCGGGGCGGAAGTTGGAGAAGTCTGCGCCGGGGACGTCCTTCACGAGATCGAGCTCGTCCTCGATGAGAGCGGCCTCCCACTCTTCGGGACCGACGAGCGGCAGACGGACGCGAGGGCTCGAGATACGGCCGAGCCCGTGCAGGATGTACTTCGCCGCGACGGTGCCCGGCACGTGCGTCATGACGGCGCGCACGAGCGGCTCGAGCCGCTTGTGCTCAGCGGTCGCGGTCGTGAGGTCGCCGCGGTTGACGGCGTCGATGATGGTCCGGTACGGCGCTGCCGCGACATTCGCGGTCACCCCGATCAGACCGGTCGCGCCGATCGCGAGGTGCGGCAGCACGTTGGCGTCGTCACCCGAGAAGTACATGAGGTCGGTCTGATTCAAGACGCGGCTCACCTCGGAGAAGTCGCCCTTGGCGTCCTTCACGGCGAGGATGTTCGGGTGCTTCGCGAGCCGGAGGATGGTCTCGTACTTGATCGGCACGCCCGTGCGACCGGGGATGTCGTAGAGGATCACCGGGAGATCGGTGGCATCGGCCACGAGCCGGAAGTGGGTCAGGATGCCGGCCTGCGTCGGCTTGTTGTAATACGGCGTGACGATCATGATGCCGTCTGCGCCGGCCTTCTCACTCGCCTTGTACAGCTCGATCGCGTGCGCGGTCTCGTTGGATCCGCCCCCCGTGATGATCTTGGCGCGGCCGGCGGACACCGACTTCCCGACCTCGACGAGCTTGAGCTTCTCGGGGTCCGTCAGGGTCGAGGTCTCGCCGGTCGTTCCCGTCACGACGATCCCGTCAGCACCGGCGGTGATGACGTCATCGATGTGCTTCTCGACGGCGGGCCAATCGACTTCACCGTCGGCCGTCATCGGAGTGACGAGCGCGACGAGAACCTGTCCGAAAGGGTTGCCCGAGTGCGTCATGCCCCCAGCGTATCGGTTCGCGTGCCGCTCACCCAGACGGGGCCGGGCGGATGACGTCTCCGCGGGCGATCTCGATCTTCTCGCGGAGCACCAGACCGGACAGCTCTCCCACCGTCACCTCTTTCACGTGCTTCCGGAACATCTCGATGCCGGTGATCCGCGTCTGCGCCTGCAGAGCTCCGTCGCGCACCACCATGATGTCGTCATCCACTCGCAGCACGCCAGACGTGACCGTGCCCGTCGCCACTGTTCCGCGTCCGGTGATGGTGAAGACGTCCTCGACCAGGAACTCGGTCGACCCCGAGGGCACCGACAGCGAAGCCGACGTCGGAACGCGAGTGCTGTCGCCCGTCGCCGTCTCCCCCGCGACGCCGGAGGTCATCGCAGCGAGTCGCGCTGCCTCCGCTTCGTTGTATCGGCGCAGCATCTCATTGGCATCCTCAGAGTCGCGCTTGCGCCCGAACAACCATCCCATGCAGTCGATACTAGGGATCCGAATAGGCTCGACTCCATGGCATGGGTCACACGCGAGTCGTCGACGGTGTACGAGAACCGGTGGATCGAGGTGCGCGAGGACCAGGTCACCGGCCCCGCGGGCGACGGGATCTACGGCGTGGTGACCATGCGGCATCCGGCGGTCTTCGTGGTCGCGCTCGATGACGAGGACCGCGTCTGCCTCGTCTCCCTCGAGCGCTACACGACAGGCATCTCGATCGAGGTGCCTGCCGGGGGAAGCGACGGCGAAGATCCGCTCGTGGCCGCGCAGCGAGAGCTGCTCGAGGAGACGGGGTTCGTCGCCGACGAGTGGACGTCGCTCGGGACCATGAACGCGCTCAACGGGATCGCCCACGCACCCGAGCATGTGTTCCTCGCCCGCGCCATGACACGGGCGGATGACTCGACGCACACCCGAGCAGAGGAGGGCATCGACGCCGTCACCTGGGTGCCTTTCTCCGAGGCGCTCAGCATGATCGCGGACGGCCGGATCACCGATGGAGAGACCGTGGCAGCGATCGCCTACGCCGGCATCCGCCTCGGTAGATTCCGCTGATCCGCGCAGCGATCGCTCGTGCCGGAGTGCCGTCGGCCTTCAGATCAGACGCGGCCTCGTCGCGCGACACCGGCGGTCAGCGCGCTCGGCAGCAGACTCGCGATCGCCACGATCACCTTGTAGCGCAGCGAGGGAATCGAGACCGCCCTGCCCCGTGCCGCGTCCCGGAGCCCCTCGCGCACCACGTCACGTGCGTCGAGCCACATGAACGCAGGAACACCCTCGTGCCCGGGTGCGAGCCCCATCCGCTCGTGGAACGACGTATGCGTGAAACCGGGGCACACCGCGGTCACGCTGACCTTGTCGGAGGCGTACTCGACGTTCGCCCAGCGGCTGAAGCCGATGAGCCAGCTCTTGCAGGCCGAGTAGGTCGAGCGGGAGATGAACCCGGCGACGGACGCGACGTTGATGATGCGGCCCCCGCGGCCGCGCATCGACCCGAGTGCCGCATGCATGAGACGCATCGACGCCTCGACGTGGACGCGGAGATGACGCACCTCGTCGTCGATGTCGTTGTCGGCGAACTGCAGCGGCAGGCCGAATCCGGCGTTGTTGATCAGCAGATTCACCGGATCGGAGGCGTCGCGGAGACGGTCGGCCACGCGGTCCACATCGGCGACCTCGGCGAGATCCGCGACGAGGACCTCGACTGCGATGCCGTATTCGCTGCGCAGCTCGGCGGCGACACTCTCGAGAGCGTCCGCCGACCGCGCGACGAGCACGAGGTCGGCGCGCCGACGGGCGAGCTGACGAGCGAACTCGACACCGAGTCCGGCGCTGGCACCTGTGATCAGTGCGGTGGGCATCAGCGCTCGTATCCGAGGAAGCGGTAGCGGATGCCGGAGCGGGACGTCTGCCACTCCCCCTCGTCGACGAGCCGCCACCCGGCCTTGGACGGCGCGTAGGCGTCACCGGTGACATCGATGTCGAGCTCTGTGACCTCGAGGCGGTCGGCGTCGGCGATCACGAGTCGGAAGATCTCGGCTCCGCCGATGATCCAGACCTTGTCATGGCCTCGCACCGCATCGGTCACGGCCGCCGCACGACGGGCACCTTCCGCGGACCAGTCCTGCTGGCGGGTGATGACGATGTTCTCGCGTCCGGGGAGCGGACGGAAACGCTCCGGAAGCGAGTCCCAGGTCTTCCGTCCCATGATCACGGGCGCGCCGAGCGTGATCTCCTTGAAATGCGCGAGATCCTCGGGGACGTTCCAGGGCATGCCGCCCTCGGCTCCGATGACGCCGCCGTGGGCCTCCGCCCAGATCAGTCCGACCCACGTCATACCGCCACCGCCGCCCGGATCGGAGCGTGGTGCTGGTAGTCCTCGACGATGAAGTCGTCGTAGCCGTAGTCGAGGATCGACTCCGGCTTTCGAGCGAACCGCAGCGTCGGGTACGGGTATGCCTCGCGAGTCAGCTGCTCGTTCACCTGCTCGAGGTGGTTGTCGTAGATGTGGCAGTCGCCGCCCGTCCAGACGAAGTCGCCGGGCTCGAGTCCGACCTGCTGCGCCACCATGAGTGTGAGCAGGGCGTAGGACGCGATGTTGAAGGGGACGCCGAGGAAGAGATCGGCGCTGCGCTGATAGAGCTGGCAGGAGAGCTTGCCGTCAGCGACGTAGAACTGGAAGAGCGCATGGCAGGGAGCGAGCGCCATGTCAGGGATGTCCGCCGGGTTCCAGGCAGACACGATGAGTCGACGCGAGTCCGGAGTCTGACGGATCTGCTCGATCACCTGCGCGAGCTGATCGATGCTCTCGCCGTCGGGAGTCGGCCAGCTTCGCCACTGGACTCCGTAGACGGGGCCCAGATCTCCCGAGGCATCGGCCCACTCGTCCCAGATCGTGACGCCGTGGTCCTGCAGCCATTTCACGTTCGAGTCGCCCCTGAGGAACCACAGGAGTTCGTACGCGATCGACTTGAAGTGCACGCGCTTCGTCGTGATCAGGGGGAACCCCTGTGAGAGGTCGAAGCGGATCTGCCTGCCGAAGACGCTGGTGGTCCCGGTGCCGGTTCGATCCGACTTGTGGGTGCCCGACTCCAGCACGTCTCGGAGAAGGTCTTCGTACGGCGTCGGGACGGCTGCGCTCATGTGTGCCAGACTACCCGCCCCGAGGACGGAAGAGTCGGATCGTCACGATGCGACACATCGTCCTCGACGCTCTCAGATCGCCGTATTGTCGAGCCATGTCTCCCGTGCTCGCCCTCGGTATCGCCGCAGCGCTGCTCGTGCTCGCCGTCGCCATCGGCGTCGTGCTGCGTCTGCTCGACGGACGGCGTCGCCGCGGCGGTCACCTGCGTTTCGATCCGGTCGATGCCGGTGACTCGCAGCTGGGCGCCCGAGCGACCTTCGTGCAGTTCAGCACGGAGATGTGCACTCGCTGTCCTCAGGTGCGGCGGATGCTGAGCGGCTACGCCGCCGAGACGGACGGGCTGAACCATGTCGAGGTCGATCTGACGCATCGGCCCGATCTGTCGGCCCGCTACAGGGTCCTGCAGACACCGACGACATTCGTCGTCGACGGTTCAGGCGCCGTCCGCGCACGATTCCACGGCGTGCCGCATCGTCACGCACTGAGCGAAGCGCTGGCCGCCGTATGAGACAGACGAGGACGGAACGCAGATGACCACACCCGCAGGCATCGACCCGCGAGGGCCGCGCTTCGCAGCGACGATCACGACGGTGCTGCTGCTCGTCGC
Organism: Microbacterium sp. MEJ108Y; assembly: GCF_000834175.1. Classification (NCBI taxonomy): domain Bacteria; kingdom Bacillati; phylum Actinomycetota; class Actinomycetes; order Micrococcales; family Microbacteriaceae; genus Microbacterium; species Microbacterium sp. MEJ108Y. The sequence goes on from NZ_JXQX01000038.1 coordinate 135,034, forward strand.
GACGTTCCTCGGACTCATCGGCATCTCGACTGCCAGGACGTTCGGCTGGTTCGCCTATCAACCGCTGGCGTCAGCCGACCTGGATTCGGACACCTGGGCTGTCAGCTCGGCGACGCTCGCACAGCGCGCACTGGACCCGGCGTTCCTCCTCACCGTCGTGATCGCCGTGCTGTTCCTGTGGGGTGTGCTGTCGCCGAGGACCGCGCCCTGGGGTGTGCTCTTCCGAAGGCTGGTGCGTCCGAGACTGGCACCTCCGAGCGAGCTCGAGGACCCGCGCCCTCCCCGCTTCGCTCAGGGGGTCGGTCTCTTCGTCGTGACGATCGGTCTCCTGCTGCATCTCGCCGGCGTGCCCTGGGCGCTGCCCATCTCGACCGCTGCCGCCTTCATCGCGGCGTTCCTCAATGCCGCGTTCTCGTTCTGCCTCGGCTGCCAGATCTATCTGCTGCTGCAACGAGCAGGCGTCATCGGCCGCGCTGCGTCCGCCTGAGGCTGCGGTTCCGCCGCGAGCGACCGGTCGATAGGCTGGCCGAACACGCGACCCGCACATCGAGCAGCGCGCGAGACAACGGAGGAATCATGCCCGTCACCAGTGAAGCCACCACCACCTGGACCGGATCCCTCGCAGAGGGCTCGGGCACAGTCGCGTTCTCCTCGTCGAAGCTCGGCACCTTCCCGATCAACTGGAAGGCTCGCAGCGAGGGCAGCGACACCACCACCACCCCTGAAGAGCTGATCGCCGCGGCTCACGCCTCGTGCTTCAGCATGGCGCTGTCCCACGCACTCTCGGAGAACGGCACTCCGCCGGAGCGCGTCAACACGAGCGCGTCGGTCACTTTCAAGCCCGGGGTCGGAATCAGCGGGAGCCACCTGAACGTCAACGCCGTCGTTCCGGGGCTCTCCCCCGAGGACTTCCAGAGGATCGCCGCCGAGGCGAAGGTCGGCTGCCCGGTCTCCCAGGCGCTGGCCGGCATCGAGATCACGCTCGAAGCCACGCTCGCCTGAATCGGATCAGCCGCGAGCGACGCGAATAGCCTCGCGGATGCTGGCGCGGGCGTCCTTGCGGCGCCCCGCCGCATCCTGAACCACACCGAGTCGGTACCGCGCGCGCCAGTCAGTCGGCGCGGCGTCCGCTTCCTCCGCATACCTCGCGATCAGCGGGTCGGCGTCGGCTCGGGCGATCCGACCGCTGGGAGTGAGTTCGGACTCCGCCTCAGGCATTCCCCCTTCGGCATCGAGCGCGCGCCCCAGCCGATCGGCCGCGAACCCGAACTGCATCTCGCGGACGAGCGCCCAGGCGCCGATCGGAGCGAGAACGATCAACGCCACGCCCATGCCGATCGACACCGGTGTCCCGACGGCGAAGAACATCACGGCCAGCCACACGGAGACCGCCAGATAGACCAGAAGCGCCGCGGCCATCAGACCGACGCCGATGCGCGACATCACGAGCGGATGCCGATATCGATCATGCTCTCCAGCCCGACGAAGACCCCGTTCGCCTGAGCCGCGAACGGGACCGCCAGACGGATGCCCGGAGCGTACGCGAGCGCCGGCTCTACCGTGTCGTGAGTGAACGTCAGGGATTCGCCCGGCCCTGAGAGGATGACCTCCTGCTTGGCGATGACGCCAGGGCGCCGGAGCGAATGGATCGGCACGCTGCCCACCTGCTGCCCCCTCGCACGCTGGTCGGCATGCGGAGCACTGACGGGACCCTGCTCGGCTCGAGCCGCGGCGATGAGTTCCGCGGTGCGCACCGCGGTGCCGCTCGGAGAGTCGACTTTCGCCGCGTGATGAGCCTCGACGATCTCCGCCGATCCGAAGAACGGCGCAGCTGCCGCAGCCAGCGCTGAGCCCAGCACCGACCCCAGCGAGAAGTTCGGGATGAAGACAGCCCCGGTTCCGGCGTTCTCGACCAGCGGACGCACCAGAGCGATGCGCTCCGTGGACCACCCGGAGGTCGCGACCAGGACGTTGATCTGGCGTTCCACCGCAGCGCGCACGACATCGACGCTCACCTGAGGCGTGGTGGCGTCGATCACGAGATCCGCCCCGTCGAGTTCAGCGAGGTCGCTCCGAGAGGTGAGCACGCGACTCACCTCGAAGCCCTCGAGCCCGTCGATCACCGCACCGATGATCGATCCGAGCTTCCCGGTTCCGCCGACGAGTGCTACCTGCGTGGTCATGCGTTCAGTCTATTTCTCGGGGGCACCACGACCGCCGCGGCGGGCCGGGGTATCGGGAATCAGACCGACATCGCGTCAGGGATGCCGGTGCGCAGCTCGAACGGAAGATGCCCGGTGTCGTTGTGGGTGAGCAGCGTCCACGGACGCCCCTGCTTCTGCGCGATCACGGTCAGCCCGCAATGCGCCTGATTGAGAGTCATCCATCGCCACTCCGGTGCGCCGAGGACCTCCCGCACGAACCACGAGATCACGAAGTTGTGGGTGATGAGCACCTCGTGCACGTCGCCCGGCTTGCGCACCAGGAACTCGTTGACCGCGTCGAACATCTGGGCACGGCCGGCGTCGAGCTCGGCCTCGGTGACCGAGCCGAAGAACGGCTCGTACGCTGCGGGCGTCTCGTCGGTCATTCCCGTGGGCACGCAGTCGAAGAGGAGCGCGGTCGGTTCGGGGTCGACCGACGGGAGTCGGTGCGCGATCGCCCGTGCCGTCTCGTTCGCGCGCAGGAGAGGCGAATGCCACACGGCATCGAGCGGAAGTCCGGAGAGCCGGTCGGCGATGAGTTCGGCCTGACGCTGGCCGCGTGGCGACAGGGGGCCGTCGGCGAGACCGTGTTCGGCGTCCTGATGTTCACCGTGTCTGACCAGATATATGTAATGCGTCACAAACTCGCTCGCTTCATCGACAGCATCCGCCGGGATTCACTCCACCCTATGCCAGGTCTGTGACAGAGGCGTTACGACGCTCAGTTGCCGGCGCGGGTGAGTTCGGCGACCTGTGCGCGCGAGAGCGTGACGCCGGCGCCCTGCATCAGCTCGTCGACATGGTCGCTCGCGAAGGCGTTGACGATCGGTGCCGCGATGGTGCGCTGCGCGAGCAGCCAGGCGATCGACACGGCTGCCACCGGAACCTCGAGTTCGATCGCCACCTGGTCGAGAGCGCGCAGGATCTTCGTGCCACGACGGTTGAGGTGACCACGCAGCTGCTCTCCGCGCACGCCCTGCGAGGTGAGCGCCTTGCTGCGGTGCCTGCCGGACAGGAAGCCGTGCTCGAGAGCGTGCGACGGCGTGACTGCGAGGCTCTGTGCGCCGGCGACGAGACGCAGATCGCCCTCGAACGGCTGACGACGGATGAGGTTGTACGGGGAATCGATCACCTCGATGCGCGGGTACCCCGCGGATGCGAGGATGCGCGCCTCGACGAGCCGCTCGGGTGCGAATCCATACGCCCCGAGGGCGCCGATCTTGCCTGCGTCGATCATCCACTCAACGGTCGCGAGGGTGTCTTCGAGGTTCGTCGTCCGGTCGAGCGTCGCGTCGAGATACAGCACGTCGATACGGTCGACGCCCAGACGCGTGAGCGAGCCTTCGACCGCGCGCACGAGATTAACCGAGCCGAGACCCGGGTTGTCTGCGTGGGCGCCGATCCGCACACTCAACAGGGCACGATCACGTCGCCCCCTGGACTGCAGCCACTGGCCGATGATGTGCTCGCTGCGTCCGCCGGAGAACCCGTCTGCCGTGTGGATCGCGTTGCCGCCGAACTCGACGTAGCGGTCGAGGATCCCGTGGCTCGTCTCGAGATCGACGTTCCAGCCGAACTCGGCCGCGCCGAGCATCAGCGGGAAGGTCTCGAGTCCGGTCTCGCCGAGAGGTACGCGGATGCTCTCTCCTATTCCCGGGCCGACGATGGGTATGGGCGCGGAGGGGTGCTCTGCCGTGCCCTGCTGCGCGCGCTCCACCGACGCTCCTGCGCCTACGCCGAACAACCGCATATCCTCACCCCCGTCGATCGGTGCGTACCGACCTACGTCACTGCCTCGAATGCACCCCCCGGTGCGTACTTTCGAGAGTAAGCGAGATCCGCGAACGCGCTGACCAATCCAGGGAACGGCGCGAGAACTTCCGATAACGGTTTGGTCACATCGGATACGACGAAGCCCGAGCCGTCCGCGAGGACGACCCGGGCTTCGTCAAGAAGCGCCGTCGATTACTCGGCTGCGGCCTCTTCGCCCGAAGCTGCGTCCGCTGCGGGAGCGTCATCGAGCACGGGCTCGAGCGACAGCTTGCCGCGGTCGTCGATCTTCGTGATCTTCACGAGGATCTTCTGGCCGACCGAGAGCACGTCGTCGACGTTCTCGACGCGCTTGCCACCGGCGAGCTTGCGCACCTCGGTGACGTGCAGCAGGCCGTCCTTGCCAGGAAGCAGCGAGACGAATGCACCGAACGTCGCGATCTTGACGACGGTTCCGAGGAACTGCTCGCCCACCTCGGGGTTGGTCGGGTTGGCGATCGCGTTGACCTGGGCACGGGCGGCCTCGGCCGAGGGGCCGTCGGTCGCGCCGATGTAGACGGTGCCGTCCTCCTCGATGGAGATCTGCGCACCGGTCTCGTCCTGGATCGCGTTGATCGTCTTGCCCTTCGGGCCGATCAGCTCGCCGATCTTGTCGACCGGGATCTGCACGCTGATGACGCGAGGCGCGGTCGGCGCCATCTCGTCGGGAGCGTCGATCGCGGCGTTCAGGACGTTGAGGATCGTCAGACGAGCGTCGCGGGCCTGGGTGAGCGCACCTGCGAGGACCGACGTCGGGATGCCGTCGAGCTTCGTGTCGAGCTGGATGGCGGTGATGAACTCGCCGGTGCCCGCGACCTTGAAGTCCATGTCACCCAGAGCGTCTTCCGCACCGAGGATGTCGGTCAGCGCCGCGTAGCGGGTCTCACCGTCGACCTCATCGGAGACGAGACCCATGGCGATGCCGGCGACGGGTGCACGCAGCGGCACGCCCGCGTTCAGCAGCGACAGGGTCGACGCGCAGACAGAACCCATCGAGGTCGAGCCGTTGGAGCTCAGCGCCTCGGAGACCTGACGGATCGCGTAGGGGAACTCCTCGCGGCTCGGCAGAACCGGCACGAGGGCGCGCTCGGCGAGGAAGCCGTGCCCGATCTCGCGACGCTTCGGCGAGCCGACACGGCCGGTCTCACCGGTCGAGTACGGCGGGAAGTTGTAGTGGTGCATGTAGCGCTTGCTCGTGACGGGCGACAGCGAGTCGATCTGCTGCTCCATCTTGAGCATGTTCAGCGTGGTGACACCCAGGATCTGGGTCTCGCCGCGCTGGAAGATCGCGGAACCGTGCACGCGCGGGATGACCTGCACCTCGGCGTCGAGCGGACGGATGTCCGCCAGGCCACGACCGTCGATGCGCGCGCCCTCGGTGAGGATGCGGCCGCGGACGATCTTCTTCGTGACGGACTTGTACGCCGCGGAGAACTCGAGCGGCGCGGCGGCAGGAAGGTTGCCCGCCTCGGTCGCCTCGATGAGCTCGGCCCGGACGCGGTCCTTGATCGCGTCGTCCGACGTCTGACGCTCGACCTTGTCGGCGATCTGGTAGACGCCGACGAGGTCGTCGTAGGAACGGCCTGCGACGAAGTCGTAGACCTCCTGGCTGTATGCCGGGAAGACCGGGTAGACGCCCGGCTCCTTGGACGAGGTCGCTGCCAGCTCTGCCTGAGCCTTCACGAGCTGAGCGATGAACGGCTTCGCTGCCTCGAGTCCCTGCGCGACGATGGTCTCGTCGGGCTTCGTGGCGCCGGCCTTGATCAGGTTCCAGCTGCCCTCGGTGGCCTCAGCCTCGACCATCATGATCGCGACGTCTTCGGTGCCGTCGGACTTGGTGACGACGCGGCCGGCGACGATCAGGTCGAACACGGCCTCCGACACCTGCTCGGCGTTCGGGAACGCGACCCACTGGTCGGCGTGCTCGCCGTGACCGGGGATGAACGCGAGGCGCACACCGGCGACGGGACCGGAGAACGGAAGGCCCGAGATCTGCGTCGACGCCGACGCGGCGTTGATCGCGAGAGCGTCGTAGAACTCTCCCGGAGCGATCGACATCACGGTGATGACGACCTGGACCTCGTTGCGCAGACCGTCGACGAACGACGGGCGCAGCGGACGGTCGATCAGACGGCAGACGAGGATCGCCTCGGTGGAGGGGCGACCCTCACGACGGAAGAACGAACCGGGGATCTTTCCTGCGGCGTACGAGCGCTCTTCGACATCGACCGTCAGCGGGAAGAAGTCGAAGCCCTCGCGGGGGTGCTTGCCCGCGCTGGTGGCCGAGAGGAGCATGGTCTCGCCGTCGAGGTACGCGGCGACTGCGCCCTGAGCCTGCTGCGCGAGGCGGCCGGTCTCGAAGCGGATGGTGCGGGTGCCGAAGCGGCCGTTGTCGAGAACGGCCTCGGTGGCGGTGATTTCAGGACCTTCCAAGAGGTCTCTCCTTCTTTGTTTAGACTCGCGAGTCCGTGTGACGCGCGAGCGCATTCATGAAGGAGCGGGTTCTGACGGATATGGGCGCGCGGGCATTCCCGCGAATCTCACCTGCGCTGGCCACCAGTAGAAAGCCACCCGACGTCGCGCCGAGGAACCCACCACAGGGGACCAGCTCTCCGCCGATCGCTCCATGAGTCGATATGAAATTGTCCGGTCGACATACGCCGACCGCGTCCAGCCTATCAGCGGGGCATTGAAAGTCCTCGCTCCGGCTGTCTCCCACGCCGCGACAGCCCGGAAGTCAGCCGACCGTGACTTCGCTCGGGGCGCTCGATCGCCCGAGATAGACGTAGTCGTCGTGCTTCGCGACCCGCCCGTCTCCCGCCGTGCGTCCGTGCAGTCGTCGCCATACCCATGGCAACGCGTGCCGACGCCACCAGAGACCCGCCCCGATCGGCTCGTTCTCGTGCAGAGCCGCGTCCAGGGCTCCGAGGGCGTCGGCATGCGGCACGGCGAGCATCTCCCCCGCCCGGTACGCGAGGAATCTATGTCCTCGGCTGCTCAGGTGCACGAGGTCCTCACCCCAGTTCGGGCGGTCGGGGAGCGAGGGGTGCAGGTCCGTGTCGATCAGGATCGCGCCGGTGCGTGCCGCGACGCCCGTGAGCGCCGTGGCGAACGCCGCGAACCGCTTCGTGTACATCGCGGCCGCGCGCCGACGGGGAAGGAACGGGGTGACGAGGAGGACATCCGCTCCGGTGCTCCGGAGGCGCGTGACCGCACCCTCGAGCTCTGCGGCGAGCGCCGCCACGTCGACGTGGGGCTTCACGAGGTCGTTGGCCCCGATGAGGATCGACACGAGATCCGGTTCGAGTTCGAGTGCCCGGGGAAGCTGCGTGGCGCACACGTCGCGCACGCGCTTGGACCTGATGGCGAGGTTCGCGTAGTGGAGCCCCCCTCGTGCGGCGAGCAGAAGCGCGAGTCGGTCGGCCCATCCGCGCAGCGCTCCGTCGGGTGCAGGGTCGCACAGTCCCTCGGTGAGCGAGTCTCCCAACGCCACGTATCGCTGCCAGCGACGCGCGTCGACGGGGACACTGGGCTCCGGGCGCGTCAGGCGGCGAGCGCGCAGTCCGGCATCCACAGCACGGAGCTCTCGTGCCTCGTCGAAATGTCCCAGCAGCTGATCGCAGATGCTCGACCAGCTGCGCCCCTGCACCGCCGCGAGTCCTGCTTCGCCGAAGGCCCGGCGTTTGCGCGCGTCTCCGGTGAGATCGGCGACGCGCATGCGCAGGTCGTCGAGATCGCCCGGCCGATAGAGCCATCCGTCGATCCCCATGCGCACGAGGCCGAGGGGACCGCCGCGTCCGGTGGCGATGACGGGCACCCCGCTCGCGTGCGCCTCCTGCAGGGTCTGGCCGAAGGTCTCGCTCTCCCCCGGGTGCACGAACACGTCGAACGATGCCATCGCTTCCGCGAGTGCATCGCCCTCGAGGTGCCCGAGGAAGAGAGCGTCGGGCAGCAGCGCTTCGAGCCTGGGCCTGCTCGGGCCGTCACCGACGATCACGAGACGCGTCCCCGGGATCGTCTGCAGCACACCCAGGTCCTCGACCTGCTTCTCCGGGGCGAGTCGGCCCACATAGCCGATCACGACCTCCGACCCCCACTCCGCGCGCAGTGTCACGCTGCGTCGGTCGGGTCGGAAACGCTCAGCATCGACGCCCCTGCCCCACCGGCGGATGCGATCGACACCGAGTTCGGCGAGCTGCTGCGCCGAATCAGCCGATGGTGCCAGCGTCAGGGTCGCCCGCCGGTGGAGCCGAGCGATGTGCGACTGCGCGACGCCCGTCGCCGCGGGGATGCGGTACCTCTGCGTGTACGCCGCCACATCGGTCTGATACGCGGCGACCGATGCCACGCCGAGGTGCTCCGCGGCGAGCGCGCCTCGCCAGCCGAGGGCGAAGGGGGAGGCCAGATGAACGACATCCGGACCGAAACGGCGCAGCGATGCCGCGACCTGGCGTGCCGGCGAGGTGCCCACCCGCACGTTGCGGTAGCCGGGGAGCGCGAGGCTGGGCATGGATTCGACAGCGGCGCCGTGGACCCGAGCGGGCATGCCGACCGCATCGGGTGCGATCACGTGCGCGTCATGGCCTGCGCGTTCGAGGTGGCCGAGGATCTGCAGCACGGATCCGGTGACACCGTTCATGTGCGGAAGGAAGGACTCTGTCACGATCGCGACTCTCACAACCTCAGGATGCTGCCAGCGTCAGCCGCGAGACGCGGGAAACGACCCCTGGCACCAGAAGTTCACCGGATGCTGGCGCGCTGGTCACCGGCTATGCGGACGTTGGTTCCCGTTCACCTGCGCCGACCACTGTGGAGGCGTGCCGTCCGATCTGCTCAGCAGCCCGTGGGCCCTCGTGATCATGGGCCTTCTCGTGCTCGGCGACTCGTTCTTCGTCGTCGTCCCCGGAGAGATCGCTGTGACCGCCCTGGGGGCCATCGCGTCGACCACGGGCGCTCCCCCGCTCTGGGCGGTGATCGTGTGCGCGGCAGCGGCGGCCGCAGTCGGTGACACCGCCTGCTATCTCATCGGTCGCACCGTCGGCACCGAGCGCTGGCGATGGATGCGTGCGCCGCGTGTGCGCCAGGCCCTCGACTGGGCCCGACGCCGCCTCGAAGGCGGGACAGCGACGGTGCTCTTCACCGCTCGGTTCGTGCCGTTCGCGCGATTGGCGATCAATCTCGTCGCCGGCGCCTCGCATATCGCCCCGGGTCGATACCTGCTGCTCGTCGCAGTGGCGGCTCTCGGATGGGCTGCGTACCAGGCGTCCGTCGGTGCCGTCGTCGCCGCGCTGGTGCCGGGCGGCCCTGTCGTCGCGATCGCGGTGTCGGTCGCCATCGCGGTGGGACTCGGTGCTGTGATCGACGTGGTGTCCCGCCGGTCCCGGAGGTGATCCACCCACCGGTCAGGAGCGTGCCCTAGGCTGGCGAGCATGAGCACCGAAGAAGGCGCCTCCTCCAGCGAGGAGATGAAGCGCAAGTTCAAGGAAGCGCTCGAGAAGAAGAACGCGCACCACCGGCAGGGCGAAGCCCACCTGGATGGCGACTCCGCCGTCCACGGCGCGCCCGCCCCGCAGACGCGGCGCGAGTTCCGACGCAAGAGCGGTTGACCACACGGATGCGGGAGCCGACCAGCGTCGACTCCCGCATCCCTCTCACCCGCTCGCCGCTCAGTTCCGCGCTGCTCGAGCCCGCGCTCGCTCCTCCTTCGCGGCCATCTCATCGAGCGCCGACTCCTTGAGACCCTGGATGTCGACGGCCTTGCTCTCATCTGCCATCCCGTGGTCGTCCACACCGTCGAGCGACGACTCTTCGAACGGCAGCGCGCCGCTCAGCACCCGCTGCACCCGCTCGCGATCGATCTCGCGGGTCCAGGTGCCGATGAGCAGGGTCGCGACCGCGTTGCCGGTGAAGTTGGTCAGAGCGCGCCCCTCCGACATGAACCGGTCGATGCCGACGATCACGCCGACGCCGTCGACAAGATCAGGGCGGTACGCCTGCAGACCGCCCGCGAGCGTGGCGAGTCCTGCCCCCGTGACACCGGCGGCTCCCTTGCTCGCGATGATCATGAACACCAGCAGCCCGATCTGCTCGCCGATCGTCATCGGCTGGCCCATACCGGTGGCGATGAAGAGCGAGGCCATGGTCAGGTAGATCGCCGTGCCGTCGAGGTTGAACGAGTATCCGGTGGGCACCGTGATCCCGACGACCGGCTTCGAGACGCCGATGTGCTCCATCTTCGCGATGAGACGCGGAAGAGCGGACTCCGACGACGAGGTGCCCACGATCAGCAGGTACTCGCGGGCGAGGTACTTCACCAGGCTGAAGATGTTCACCCGGGTCACCGCATAGAGCAGCGTCCCCAGAACGACCACGATGAACAGGATGCAGGTGATGTAGAACGCGACCATCAGCACGCCGAGGCTCCAGATGGCGGCGATGCCCGTCTTCCCGACGACCGCCGCGATCGCTCCGAACGCGCCGAGCGGCGCCAGCCACAGGATCATGCCGAGGATGCGGAACACCAGCTTCTGCAGGTTCTTGACCGCATCCATGATCGGGGCGCCCTTGTCGCCGAGCCCCTGGAGGGCGAAGCCGACCAGCAACGCGATGAAGAGCACCTGCAGCACGCTCTCGCCGGTGAAGGCGGAGAAGAAGGTCGTCGGGATGATGCCGAGGATGAACTCCGTGGTGGTCTTCGCCTCGGTCTCGGTCGCGTCGTAGCTGGAGTTCGCCATGTCGAGGCCCGCACCCGGGTGGATGATGTTGCCGACCACGAGTCCGATCGCCAGCGCGAACGTCGACATCACCATGAAGTAGAGCAGCGCGAGTCCGCCGATCTTGCCCACGGTCGCGGCCTTCGCGATCGAGCCGACGCCCACGACGATCGTGCAGAAGATGATCGGCGCGATCATCATCTTGATGAGCGATACGAAGCCCTTGCCGATCGGTTCGAGACTCTGACCGACCTCGGGCCAGATGAGGCCGACCGCCGCGCCGAGCACGACCGCGATGATCACCGAGACATACAGCCATGTGTGCCTGTCCCACGCCTGCTTGCCGCGCCGCCAGTGGAATCCGGGAAGCGAGAACCCTGTCGTGATGGCCATGTTTTCCTCCTTGATCATGAACGTCTTCGTCTCATGCCCTCTGGCGCCCTCGCCTTCGGTAAGCTCACCGTCGCGGACTTCACACGGCAGCGCCATTTGTGGTCGTATTGGTCACCACCGATATGCCGGCTCCGCGATCACCGACGATCGGAAGGACGCGATGAGACCCGCCCGCGACTCCAGGAGCATCGCTTCCCGGGTCTTCCTGGTGCTCCTCGCGTCCGCCGTCGTGGTCGGCGCACTGGTCGCCGTGTTCCTCGTCGTCGACGCGCAGCGCAGTGCACACGCGGAAGCGGAGCGTGTGACGGCTGCCACATCGGTGTCGCTCGCCTCGTCACCCCTCGTCATCGATGCACTCGCGACCCAGGAGCCGGACGCAGCGACTCGGGTGCTCGAGCCCTACGCACTCGACGTGATCGCCAACGCCGATCTGGACTTCGTGACGATCATGACGCCCGATGGCCTCCGACTCACCCACCCTGATCTCGACCAGATAGGCGGTGACTATCTCGGCACCATCCCGGATTCGCCACGGACGCTCACCGAGGTCTTCACCGGCACGCTCGGCCCGTCGGTGAGGACCATCGTGCCGGTGGTCGCCGACGACGACGAACTGGTCGGATGGGTGTCGTCCGGAGTGACGATCGAGTCGATCTCCGAGACCCTGATCCGCCGCCTGCCCCTCTCGATCGGCATCACGGCCGGGCTGGTCGCCCTGGGCGGCCTCGGCGCCTGGATCGCACGTCGATTCACCCGAGGCATCGCCGGCGATCTGCCACCGGGAAAGGTGCGCGACGCCGTCTCGTCGTACGAATCGCTGCGCACACTCGGAGACGCTCTGCGCGCCCAGACGCATGAGCACGGGAATCGGATGCACACCGCCGTCGCGCTTCTCGAGCTCGGACGCAGCGACGAGGCGATCGAGATCCTGACCGAGACCTCACGCCAGAGCCAGTCGCTCGTCGACCAGGTGACCGCACGGCAGGCGGGCGATCCTGCCGTGGGCGCACTGCTGCTCGGCAAGGCGTCGCAGGCCAGGGAGCGCGGGATCGACTGGCGGGTCCACATCGATCCGGACACCCCCGCGTCGCCCCTCTCGCCCGTCGACAGCGTCGCCGTGCTCGGAAACCTGATCGACAACGCCATGGATGCCGCAGCGGCGGGCACCGAGCGCTGGATCGAGGTCGTGCTGCGGCCGTCGACGGAGGGGGGAATCGTCCTCGAGGTGTCGGACGGCGGTGACGGCATCCCCTCGGCGCTGCACGAGCGGGTCTTCACTCACGGGTACTCGACGAAACCGACGGGAGCGCAAGGACGGGGCGTCGGGCTCGCCCTCGTGGAGGCGGTCGTCGTCGGGGCCGGCGGCTCCGTGGATCTCACCTCTCATCCGACCACTTTCACCGTCGTCCTCCCGCCGGCACGAGGACGGAGGACACCGTGATCCGGACCCTGATCGTCGACGACGACGCTCTGACCCTCGAACTCCATCGCTCCTATCTCGAGAGGATCGACGGCTTCGTCGTCGGCGGCGAGTGCACCGGAGCCCGTGCCGCGCTCACGGCGGTGCTCGAACAGCCACCGGACGAGCCCTTCGATCTCGTGCTCCTCGACATCACGATGCCCGACGGCTCGGGCATCGACGTGCTCCGCGGACTCCGCGCCCGTGCGGCGGCGGTGGATGTGATCGCCATCACCGGTGTGCGCGACGCCGCGACCGTGCGACAGATGGCCGCCCTCGGGGTGTACCAGTACCTCGTGAAGCCGTTCCCGTTCGCGGTGTTCCACGAGCGCCTCACTGCCTACCGAACGTATCGGGAGCAGGCGCGTTCGACGGCCGGCGAGGCGACCCAGGCCGAGATCGATGCGCTTCTCGGACGCACCACCGGGACCATCCCGATTCCCAAGGGCCTCTCAGCGGCCACGCTGCAGAAGGTGACCTCCGAGCTGCGTTCCTCGGGCGCCCCGGTGTCGGCGAGCGAGGCGGCCGCACGGCTCGGGATGTCGCGCGTGTCCGTGCGGCGATATCTGGAGCATCTCACGGATTCGGGCATCATCTCGCGCAGCGCCCGCTACGGCGCGCGAGGCCGCCCCGAGACGGAGTACCGCTGGATCCGCCGCACCGACGCGGACTGACGTCGATCTGGTGCCGTTCTCGGGCGCTCGCGCTGTCGGTCGTGAATCCGTCCGCGAGCACGGACCGCGGTCAGCGCGGAAGCCGCCCCTCGTGGATCAGCGACTCGGGATCCGCGGCAGCCCTGACGTCGCGGAGGCGATCGATCGACGCCGGATCACCGCACCGCTCGAGAGTCTCGCCCGGACCGAGGAAGGTCGGGACCGTCTGCGGTGCGGCGGCCCTCGCCAGCACGTCCCGGAAGCCGGCCATGCTCGCCTCACCGGGTTCGCTCGGCACCCCCGGGAAGACGGGTACGAGGGCGTGGAGGAGCCAGCCGGCCCCCTGAAGCGTCGCGAACCCGGCCCGTCGAGGTTCATTCAGGGCGCCACCGAGCATCCGGATGTCGATGCCCATGATCGGCCACTGCTCCGGCAGCCCGCGGAAGCGGAAGAGATCGTCGATCGTCGCGTCGTCCAGCGACGAGAGCGCCGCCGACACGCCTTTGCCCGGCGTCGGCTCGGTGGGCTCCCCGCTCGACGCGGCGACGGTCTTCGGCGACGTGGCCCCTGACACCTCACGGCGAACAGTGCCGGCTGCCCGAACGCGCTCGATCAGGTCATCGGCGGCTCCGGCGGTGGACAGCGCCTGCACGGTGAGGAAGCTGCGTCCTCGGATCTCCTCGGGGAGCTGGGGAGCGTCAGGCATGCGCATCGAGCTCACGAACACGTTGAGTGACGTCGGGGCCTCTGCGGACAGGTCTCGGACAGCCCGCATCACCGACCCGGCGTCTGCGGCCTCGAATGTGAGCTCGGTGCCCCACAGCGCCGGGTTGGGAACCAGGTCGATCTCGAGTGCCGTCACGATTCCGACGATGCCGCCGGCCCCGCGAAGCGCCCACATCAGCTCGGGGTCGCTGTCGTCATCGACACGCTCGTGGGTCCCGTCGCTGCGCAGCACCCACGCGGCCCTGAGGTTGTCGGACCCCAGCCCTGCCGTGCGGCTGAACCAGGAATGGCCGCCGCCCAGGGTGTACCCCGCGACGGCGACGACGGGGCTCGTACCGGCAGGAGCCGCCCAGCCGGTGCCCTCGAGCGCCTCGACCACCGCCCCCCAACGGACTCCGCTGCCGACCCGGACCACGCCGGAACCCAGGTCGACCGACAGCTCGTCGAAGGCGGCCATGCGGACGACGACGGCGTCGGCCAGATCTCCGTCGGCCCCGTGACCGGTGGGCTGCACCGAGAGCGTCGCTCCCGCGTCGCGGGCGGCTTGGAGAAGCGTGCGCAGATCGTCGACATCGACCGGCACGGCAACAGCCGCCGGATGCTGTTCGATCGCCAGGTTCCAGGGCCAGCGCGCGGCTTCGAAGGATTCGTCGCCGGGAAGGATGAGATCGCCGCGCAGGGCATCCCGCGCGGATTCGAGCACAGAGCGAAGGGCCATGAGGTCACCGTACGACGCCCTACGGACATCGTCTACGGCCTCATGGCCCTGTGCGCGTTTCCCGGTCGAGCCGGGGATGGGTCACTCTCCGGCGAGACCGCCGAGCATGTGACCGAAGGATCGACCCTCTCCGAGATACGTCGCAGGGTCGTAGGGGTCGGCGGTCGCAGCCACCTCGCGCTTCGCGATCGCCTCGGCCAGCTCGCGCGCGCCCTTCTCGACGCGCTTCGCGAGAGGAGCGACCTCGTCACCAGTCCCGCCCCAGTCGCTGGATGCAGCGAAGACGCCGGTCGAGACCGCGTCGGCATGCAGGTATGCGAAGAGCGGTCGGATCGCGTAGTCGATCGCGAGCGAGTGCCGAGCCGTGCCGGCGTTCGCTCCGATCAGCACCGGCTTGCCCGTGAGCGCATCAGGGTCGAGCACGTCGATGAACGACTTGAACAGACCGTTGTAGCTCGTCGAGAAGATCGGCGTGACGGCGATGAGCGCGTCCGCCGAGACCACGGTGTTGATCGCGGTCTCGAGTGCGGGCGGCGCGAATCCGGTGAGGAGGTTGTTCGTGATGTCGTGCGCGTAATCCCGCAGCTCGATCACGTCGACGCTCGCCTGGATGTCGTGACCGGCGAGGGACTTCACGGTCTCCGCCGCCAGACGATCCGCGAGCATCCGCGTGGAGGACGGATTCGAGAGCCCGGCGGATACGACTGCGATGCGACGAGTGCTCATCTCAGGCCCCCTTCCGGCTGAGTCCGAACGCTGACCCCGCAGGAGCGGGAGAGTCCTGATAGGGCGAGTCACCCGTCAGGTTGTCGCCGCGGTTGGCGCCGGGCCGTGCCTGACGCGTCGGACCGTCGCCGAACTCCGCCTTCACCCGTGCCGCGTGCGTGGGAGCATCCGGCACGCCGGCCGGGCGGTCCTTCGCCATCTCCTTGCGGAGCGCGGGCACGACCTCGGAGCCGAGGATGTCGAGCTGCTCGAGCACCGTCTTGAGCGGAAGGCCCGCGTGGTCGATGAGGAACAGCTGGCGCTGGTAGTCGCCGTAGTGCTCGCGCATCGCGGCATAGCGGTCGATGACCTGCTGAGGCGAACCCACCGTCAGCGGAGTCATCTCGGTGAAGTCCTCCATGCTCGGTCCGTGACCGTACACGGGGGCGTTGTCGAAGTACGGGCGGAACTGGTTCACCGCGTCCTGCGACTTCGCCGCCATGAAGACCTGGCCGCCGAGGCCGACGATCGCCTGCTCAGGCGTGCCGTGGCCGTAGTGCGCGTAGCGCTGACGGTACAGCTCGATCAGACGCTGGTAGTGCTCCTTGGGCCAGAAGATGTTGTTCGCGAAGAAGCCATCTCCGTAATACGCCGCCTGCTCCGCGATCTCGGGTGTGCGGATCGATCCGTGCCACACGAACGGTGCGACCCCGTCGAGGGGGCGCGGCGTCGAGGTGAAGCCCTGCAGCGGGGTGCGGAACTTGCCCTCCCAGTTCACCACGTCCTCACGCCACAGCTTGTGCAGCAGGGCGTAGTTCTCGATCGCGAGCGGGAGGCCCTGCCTGATGTCCTGGCCGAACCAGGGGTAGACCGGTCCGGTGTTGCCGCGGCCGAGCATGAGGTCCATGCGGCCGTCGGAGACGTGCTGCAGCATCGCGTACTCCTCGGCGATGCGCACGGGGTCGTTGGTCGTGATGAGCGTGGTCGACGTCGAGACGATCAGACGCTCCGTCTGCGCCGCGAGTGCGGCGAGGAAGGTCGTGGGACTCGACGACCAGAAGGGCGGGTTGTGGTGCTCGCCGATCGCGAAGACGTCGAGACCGACCTCTTCGCTGTGCTTGGCGATCGCCAGGGTCGCCTTGATCCGCTCCTGCTCACTCGGCGTCTCGCCGGTGGTCGGGTCGCGGGTGATGTCGCTGACCGACATGATGCCGAACTGCACCGGGACGCCTGCCTGCTCGCTCATGATTGCTCCGTCTTCTCCGAATCGGGTGCCCTGCATCCGGTTCTATTCATTTGAATGTATCTGAGTCAACGCGATGCGGACAACTTTATTCCCCGAGTAGCCTCAGAGGATGCACAGCGACGGAGCCGCCACGACGAACCCCGCCACCGGATCCGTCCAGAAGCCTCGCAAGCGCGTCCCGTTCTGGGACAACGCCCGCTACGCCTGCATCGTCCTGGTCGTCCTCGGTCACGCCATCCAGCGTCTCACGTACGATTCGGACATCGCGCTGGCGGCGTATCTCGCGCTCTACGCCTTCCACATGCCCGCGTTCGCGATCATCTCCGGCTACTTCTCGAAGTCCGGGTCGCCGACGCGAGTCCAGATGGCGCGCGTGATCACCGACATCCTGCTCCCCTATGTCATCTTCGAACTCCTGTGGACTCTGACGAAGTGGCTGGTCGAGGGTCAGGCCGACCCGAACCTCACAAAGCCCTCGTGGACGCTGTGGTTCCTGCTCGCACTCGGCATCTTCCGCCTCGTGCTCCCTTACCTCGCGCTGCTGCGCTGGCCGCTGCTGTGGACGGTGATCATCTCAGTCGGCGTCGGCTACCTCCCCAACGTCGACAGCACGTTCTCGCTGTCGCGCACACTCGGCCTGCTGCCCTTCTTCGCTTTCGGATGGTGGCTGCGCGAGCGCGACGTGGTCGCACGCCTCCGTCTGCTCGAGACGCGTCCCTGGTGGACCCGCGTCGCCAGTGTCGCCCTGCTCGGCGCGGCCGGCTTCGCCGCCTGGCACTGGATAGACCTCTGGAAAGAGATCGACCTGCGCCACTGGCTGTTCTACGAGGATGCGTACGCGGACCTCGGCGGAGAGCAGTGGTGGGCCGGCGGCGTGCGCATCGCGCTGATGCTGCTGGCGGTGCTCCTGAGCGCCGCGTTCTTCGCCCTGATCCCCCGACGCACATACTGGTGGACGAGATTCGGCCAGTACACGATGTACGTGTTCCTGCTGCACTCGTTCGTGCTCTACCCGTTCCGCGAGTCCGGCGTGCTGCGCGATCTCGATCCGACGTGGCTGTGGCTGCCGCTCGTGACCCTGTTGTCTGTGGTCCTTGCCCTCGCTCTCGCGACGAAGCCGGTGCGCTGGCTCTTCCGTCCTCTGGTCGAGCCCCGCCCGCAGTGGCTCTTCCGCGATCCTGAGCTCGCTCGACGCGAAGGCCACCGCAGCGACCCGACCGGGTCCCGTCGGCCGCGCCAGGGGGCAGCGGCTAGCCTGAAGGAGTGACCAGAGCCGAGACGATCCGCGACCGCCTGGTGGACCACGCGGATGCCTCGGGATTCGGAGCCCACGGGCTTCACGTTCTGGTGGGAGCCGACGTCGCAGAGCACCGGTGGACCGCTGACGTCCGCGAGGAGATCCACTCGGTGGCGAAGGGCGTATGCGTCCTCGCGGCCGGAATCGCCGCCGACGAGGGTCTCGTGTCGCTCGACGCTCCGATCGCCGAGTACGTCCCGGATCTCCCGCTCGGAGACGGCGTCGATCGGATCACCCTCCGACGCCTGCTCTCGATGTCGAGCGGAATCGACCTCCCCTGGTCGGAGACCATGATGTCCGACTGGCCCGACCTCGCGCGCGAGTTCCTCTCGCGCCCGTCGCGTGGTCACGTCTTCCAGTACTCGAACGCGAGCACCTACACGGCCATGGCCGTGCTCGCGACACGAGTCGGCGACATCGTCGACTACCTGCGACCGCGGCTGCTCGCGCCTCTCGGCATCGACGACCTCGAGTGGGCGCGGTGCCCGCGCGGCCGAATCGTCGGCGGCAGCGGCATCGCCCTGCGCACCGAGGAGACGGCACGCCTGGGCCGACTGATCCGAGATCGCGGCGAATGGGAGGGGCGGCGTCTCGTCTCCGCCGCCGTCATCGACGCGATGCACGCCGATTGGGTGACGGCGGGCCAGAACCCCGGCTACGAGCGCTACGCGCTGTCGGGATGGGACGGCCCGGGCGCGGCCTGGCGCCTGCACGGCGCCTACGGGCAGCTGCTGATCTTCTCCGGCGATGCCGTCGTGACCATCACCGCTGACGACCACTTCGGCGCAGACGCCATGTCGGCGTTCGTGGCTGAGACGCTCAGCGCCTGACCGCGTTCCGCGTCCGTCAGGCGAAGAGCCCGGCGCCGACGTACGATCCGGGCTTCGCCCCGGCCGGGATCGCCCAGATGCCCGAGCCGACGTGCCTGATGTACTCGTTCATGCGGTCGGTCGACAGCCGTCGCTGCAGAGAGATGAACTGCGACGGATCGCGCTGGTACGACAGGAAGAAGAGTCCCGCGTCGAGGCGGCCGAGATCATTGTTGCCGTTGACGTAGTTGAACCCGCGGCGAAGGATGCGGATGCCGTCGTTCTGATCCGGATGCGCGAGCCGCACGTGCGCGTTCCGGTCTATCGCAGACGAGCCGAAGTCCGGTGCGGTGAACTCGTCGCCGCCCGACAGCGGCGCCCCCTCCCCCTTGTCACGACCCACGATCGTGTTCTGCTCCGAGAGCCGCACCCGATCCCAGGTCTCGATCAGCATCGCGATCTTCCGCGCGACGAGATACGAGCCTCCCGTCATCCATGCGGGCTCATCCGATTCGCCGACCCACACGTTCGCGTCGAGCGCGGCGGCGTCATCGGCGAGGATGTTGGCCGTGCCGTCCTTGAATCCGAACAGGTTGCGCGGGGTCGCCTGGGCGGAGGTGGTGCGGGAGGTCTTGCCGAAACCGAGCTGCGACCAGCGCAGCCGAGCACGACCGAAGGCGATGCGACTGAGGTTGCGGATCGCGTGCACCGCGACCTGCGGGTCATCTGCGCAGGCCTGGATGCAGAGATCGCCGTGCGAGGCCTGCGGGTCGAGGTCGTCGCCCAGGAAAGCGGGCAGCCTCTCGAGCTTCTGCGGGCGGCGTGCGGCGATTCCGAAGCGGTCGCCGTCCTCGTTCTCGAACAGGCTGGGCCCGAATCCGAATGTGATCGTGAGACCGGCGGCAGGGAGGCCGAGAGCTTCACCGGTGTCATCGGGCGGCACCTCGGCGTCGCCTCCGACCGCGCCCGTGGCGCTCACCTCGAGACCCTTGGTCATTCGCGACGCCGCATACGTCCAGTCCTGCAGCAACGTGATCAGGTCGTCACGATCGGTCCGCGGCATCATGTCGAACGACGCGAAGTGCAGATGCTCCTGCACCGGAGTCGTGATCCCCGCCTGGTGCGCGCCGAAGAACTCGTAGGCGATCTGCGCATCCGCCTCGGCCCTTGCGCGGCCGAGGGCCACGCCGCCGGCCAGTCCGCCGCCCACCCCCACCGCGAGGGAGGCGACTCCCCCGCCGATCGCGAGGCCGAGGAGCCCGCGTCGGCTGAGGCCTGCTGATGGGGATGCCGTGGCTGCCGACTCCGGCGCGGAGTCGACAGTCGCAGCATCGTTCGAGCGTTCGTTCACGGGCGGGATCGTCCCCTTCGAATCAGTCGAGGACTGTGCCGGTGAGCTGCGACAGCGGCTCGGCGAGAGCGTTGATGAGGTCGGTGAACTCGCGCTTGTCGGCGTCGGTCAGCTCCGCGTAACCGACGAAGCCCGCCTCGAGCGAACCGTGGGCTGCCAGCGACTCGTCGAGAGCCGCGTATCCGTCCTGGATCTCGGTGACGAGCGCGGCGCCGTCATCGCCCTGCGCGGTGGCGAAGTCCTGCACGAGGGAGAAGGCCATCTTGGAGCCCTCGACGTTGGCCGCGAAGTCGTAGAGGTCGGTTCCCGACCACCAGTCCTCTTCTCCGGAGATCTTGCCGGTCGCGACCTCGTCGAGCAGCGCGATCGCACCGTTCGAGATCCCGCCGATCCCCTGGTCGTCCAGAGCGGTCGTGAAGTCGTCGGAGTGCACGTAGTCGTAGAGCTCCTGAACGTCTGCGAGCAGCTGGTCACCGTAACCGGCGCGCTCCTCGGTCGTCGAGGGCGCCCAGTCCTGCCAGGCCGGTGTCTCGCCGTCGGCGTTGAGGGCGTCCTGCGCCGGCACCCAGAGGTCCTTCTCGATGCGGTGGAAGCCGGTCCAGTCGAGACCCTCGGCCACAGCATCGACCTCTCGGTAGTCGATGCGAGGATCGAGGGTGCCGAGAGCCTCGGCGACGGGCTCGATGCGCTCGTAGAAGGCCCGAGTCTGCGGGAAGAGCGCGCGAGCGGTCTCGTCGTCGCCCGACTCGTAGGCGGCGACGAACTCGTCGACGGACGGCACGAGCTGTCCGACCTGGTCCTTCACGAACGCCGCGTAGAGGTCGACGGCCTGCTGCTTCTGGTCGGCATCCTCACCCTCGACCGCGACGCGGTCTCCGGTCACCGTGAACTCCGACTTGCCGACGCCCTCGCCGATCATCCCCGGCTTGCACAGGGTGAAGTACTTGCCCGGCTGCGCCACCACGGTGAGTGTGCGGGAGGCGGACGGCGCGATGTTCTCGACCTCGCCCACGATGCGCAGTCCGTCGTCGGCGAGCAGGTAGAACTCCGAGGTCTGGCCGCTGTCGTTCGTCACGTCGAACGTGAGGGTGCCGCTCTCGGCAGTCGTCGCAGAGACCGCGCACTCGGAGTCGGTCGACGAGACGTCGAACGCGGCGCCTGCTGCGACATCGCTCTTGGCGACGCAGCCGCTGAGAACGAGTGCTGCCGCGCCGGCTGCGGCGACAGCACCGAGGATTCGGCGAGAGGTGGTCATGCTGCTCCTTGCTGGGTGAGAGTGGGAGTCGAGACGTCGCGGTCTGCGGACGTGGACGAGCGAGGCGTGGTCGGCCGACGGGAACGCAGCCCGCGGACGAAGAAGAATCCGACGACGACGAGGTAGGCGGCCCAGGCCGTCACCTGAAGCCACGTCATCCGCGGCATGAAGCCGACGGTCGCCTGCAGGATGGTGGCCCATGCTCCGTCCGGGGCGATCACGTTCGTCACGTCGAACGCCCATCCGAACGGGAACGCCGCCCAGCCGAGCGCCACGGCGCCGGTCACGGCGTCGATGGGAGCCGCCGAGGTGAAGGGGCCGGGTAGGGCACCTGCCTCCTGCAGGTCCATGATCGCGTATGCCAGGACGCCTGCCGCGACGATCACGAGGAAGCCACTCGTCCAGGTGAAGAACCGGCGGAGGTCGAGTCGGACGGCACCGCGGGCGAGCAGCCATCCGATCACGACGGCGGCGACGAGACCGAGCATCGCCCCGAGCAGGGCGGAGGGGGCGTCTCCGAAGGACTGGACCATCGACCACAGGAGCAGGGTCGTCTCGATCCCCTCCCTGGCCACGGAGACGAAGCCGATCGCGATCAGCGCCCACAGGCCTCCGTTCGTGAGAGCACGATCGAGTCCGCCTTCGAGGGTCGCCTTCATGGTGCGCCCGGCCTTCTGCATCCAGAAGATCATCCAGGTGACCATGCCCACCGCGAGCAGCGAGAGAAGGCCGCCGATGAGCTCCTGCGCCTCGAACGTGAGCGAGTAGGCACCGAAGGTGAGGACCGCGCCGATGGCCAGAGCGAGGGCGATCGCCAGCCCCACACCGGCCCAGAGCCTCGGCAGAGCGTCGCTGCGCCCGAGACGGCGGAGGTAGGCGACGAGGATGCCGACGACGAGAGCGGCCTCGAGGCCTTCGCGAAGACCGATCAGGAACGTTGCGAGCACGGAATGGAGACTCTCTGAGAAAAGACTGAGGTAAGGCATCCCTTACCTCAGAGAGGTTATCACCAGATCGTGGTCGCCTCATTCACGTGCTCGAACCGGCGGGAGTAATGCGACGCAACACTCGACCGCGCACCTCGCGACCGATTTACGCTCGATGCATGGCTGATCTCTCGCTTCCCATCCTCGACCTGTCCCAGCTCGATGCCGGCCCCGAGGCCGCGGCACGGTTCCGGGACGAACTGCGTGCAGCGACACACGATGTGGGCTTCTTCTACCTGACGGGCACGGGGGTCTCCCCCGAGCTCGAAGCTCGCCTGCACCGGGCCGCGCTCGACTTCTTCGCGCTGCCCGAACAGGACAAGCTCGCGATCGAGAACGTCAACAGCCCCCACTTTCGCGGATACACCCGTGTCGGCGGCGAACGCACGCAGGGCATGATCGACTGGCGCGAGCAGATCGACATCGGCCCCGAGCGCGAACCCGTCGAGGGCGGACCCGCTTTCAACCGCCTCACCGGCCCGAACCTCTGGCCCGAGGCCCAGCCCGAGCTCAAGACGGTCGTCACCGAATGGCACGACACTCTGACCGAGGTCGCGCACAAGCTGCTGCGCGCCTGGGCTGTGACGCTCGGAGCGGAGGAGTCGTACTTCGACGAGCCCTTCCGTGACCCCTCGACGCTCATCAAGATCGTCCGCTACCCGGGCACTCATGAGCCGGAGCCCCAGCAGGGCGTCGGCGCCCACAAGGACTCCGGCGTGCTCACGCTGCTCTGGGTCGAGCCGGGCAAGGGTGGACTGCAGGTGGAGCGGAACGGCGAGTGGGTATCGGCTCCACCCGTTCCCGGCGCGTTCGTCGTCAACATCGGGGAACTGCTGGAGTACGCGACCGGCGGCTATCTCAAAGCGACCAACCACCGCGTGATCTCCCCCAGGGCACCGGAGGAGCGCATCTCGATCCCGTTCTTCTTCAATCCGGCGCTCGACCAGCAGCTGCCGCTCCTCGACCTTCCGGCCGATCTCGCTGCAGAGGCGACCGGCATCACCGAGGATCCGAGCAATCCGATCCACGCGACGTACGGGGAGAACGCCATGAAGTCACGGCTGCGCGCCCACCCCGACGTCGCTGCGATCCACCACCCGGACCTGGTCGCCACGAAGGCCTGACACCGACTACAGCGCCGGGCCGCCTCCGAGCGCGACGATCTCGCGCAGCGCCTGGAGGTGGCCGGCGAAGGCCGCTCGCCCCGTCGCGGTCGAATACACCCAGGTGCGCGGACGACTGCCGAGACTGCCCTTGCGGGCGACGACATAACCCGCCGCCTGCAGGTGCGTGATGGCCTTGCTCAGCGGAGAGTCTCCGCACTGGAGGATCTCGCGGAGTGTCGCGAAGTCCAATTCGATGCCCTCCCCGAGCGAGGCCATCAGCGAGAAGCGGATCGGTGACGCGAAGTTGTCGTCGAGCCGGGTACGGGGATGCGGCGCCGGCGGCGACTCAGTCACGGAGAGCCCGCCCGGGGACGAAGGAGACGGCGACGAACAGGATGATCACGGCGGCCCCCGCCAGCGCTCCCGCGTCGAGGGGAACGGGAAGCAGCACGGCTCCGGAGAGCGCCGACACCGCGACCGCGAAGATCGCCAGGTGCGGCCATCGCCAGGATGCGCCGATCGCAGGAAGCCCGAGATCGCTGCTGAACGCGAACATCCAGATGAACAGCATCAGCAGGACGAGCATGACCAGAACACTCGCGAGCACTCCGTCCGGCGCCGACGCGAGCGTCATGAGCACCCCGAGCGCGACGCCGACGAGGATCGTCCCCCAACGAATGACGCGCGAAAGTGGCTGTGGGTGCGAGCGCGGCGGACGGACGTCGCCGGACGCACGAGCGAGCTGCACGGCTCCGTAGCCGCCCAAGCCCACCAGGACGAGTGCGGGTGGGATCAGCACCCCGATGGCTGGGAAGCCCGGCGCCCAGACGGCGAAGCCGAAGACGACGAGCGCCGTGGCGACGAGCAGACCGCCCGCGAGCAGCGCCGGCCACTTCGACCACGAGGGGCGGCGCTGCATGCCGCTGCGCTGCGCCATGCCACTCGCGAGCTGAACCCACAGGAGGAAGCTGAAGACGATGGTCTGTGACGCGAGCACGCTGTCGGCCCGGAGGGCGAACGCCAACACCGCCAGATACGCCGCTGTCGCCACGGCATTGACGATCTGCAGCCATGCCAGTGCTCGACGGTCCACCTTGCGTTCGCGACGCGTGGCGACCGCTGCCGCCTCATCGAGATATCTCTGAGCGATGTCGGCACTGGGAGGCGCGAGCACCTCGTAGCCGTCGACAGGTTTCTGCTCCATGATGCCCCCTCGCGCTTTCCATTTGGAAAGCTTCTTACTTTCCTACGGGAAAGCTGGCGCGAGGTCAACCCCTGGAACATGACGAAGGCCGCCCCACACCTGGGGCGGCCTTCTCAAGAATGTTCTGCGCGATTGTACGCTGGAGCGCTCTGCGTTATCGGCGGAGACCCAGGCGAGCGATCAGCGAGCGGTAACGCTCGATGTCGACGCTCTGGAGGTAGCCGAGCAGACGACGGCGCTGACCCACGAGCAGGAACAGGCCACGACGCGAGTGGTGGTCGTGCTTGTGCTCCTTCAGGTGCTCAGTGAGGTCCTTGATGCGCTGCGTCAGCATCGCGGCCTGCACCTCGGGGGATCCGGTGTCACCGGGGTGCGTCGCGTACTCTTCGATGATCGCCTTCTTGACGTCTGCTTCCAGTGCCATAGATTCGATCCCCTCTCTGCTTGTTGCGCGGTGCCCGACGCCTGATGCGTGAGCTCTCTTTATCCGCGGCCGATCAAACGGCAACCTGAAGAGTCTACCAGGACTCGATGCCGCTGGAGGACCGCGACTGCGCTCGCGCGATGGCGCCTCGGATACTCTCGAATCATGCATGACGGACACCCGGCGTGAGCGACGCACGCACTCATCTGATCGACCTCAGCCCCCTCAAGGCCAGCCCGGCGTTCGCGCGGATGTGGATCGGCTCGGTCCTCGCAGGGATCGGCGGGCAACTGACGATCGTCACGGTGATGCTGCACGTGTTCGCGCTCACCGGGAGCACCTTCGCAGTCTCGATGATCGCCGTGGCCGGGCTCGTGCCGATGGTCCTCGCCGGGCTGTACGGCGGGATGCTCGCCGACGCCTTCGACCGTCGCAGGGTGGCGTTGATCGCCGCCACGGTGACCTTCGCCTCCACCGCGCTGCTCGCGGCGCTCACCTGGAGCGGCGCGGAGGCCATCTGGTGGCTCTATGTGCTGAGCATCGTCAACTCCGCGGCGAATTCGGTCGGCATGGCCACCCGCACGGCGATCGTGCCGCGGCTCATCCCCCGCGACAAGCTCGCCGCCGCTTCCGCCCTCAACGGAGTGGCATTCGGACTCACGGTGATGGCCGGACCCGCCATCGCGGGAATCCTCGTCGCACTCACCGGGTACGGATGGACGTACACCCTCGATGTGATCCTGATGCTGTCGATGTTCCTCGGACTGTGGAGCCTGCCTCCGCTTCGCCCCGAGGGCGAGACCGTGAGGCCGGGCTTCGCGTCGCTCGTGGACGGGTGGCGATTCCTGCGCCGAGCGAGCAACATCCGGATGCAATACGTCGTCGACATCATCGCCATGACTTTCGGGCAGCCGCTCGTGCTGTTCCCGGCTCTCGGGACGGTCCTCCTCGGCGGAGGAGCGGTGACGACCGGCATCCTCACCGCAGCCGTCGCAGCGGGCACGTTCGCTTCGAGCCTCTTCTCCGGACGGGTCGTGCAGTATCGCTGGCACGGGCGCGGCATCGAGCGGGCGGTCGAGGCCTACGGCGCATCGATCCTTTTGTTCGGCGCGGTCCTGGTGGCCGGGGCCCTCTCCGGCGGGGCGACCGAACAGGCTCCGAATGTTGGGCTGATCGTCGCGGCGTGCGTGGCACTCGCCCTCTCGGGCGCATCCGACAACGTGAGCTCGATCTACCGCAACACCATGATGCAGGCGGCGGTGCCAGACGCGATGCGCGGCCGCCTGCAGGGCGTCTTCATCATCGTCGTCGCCGGTGGCCCTCGCATCGGCGCCCTCTACGCCGGCACGCTCGCGACCCTGACAACTCTCTGGTTCCCCCCGCTGCTCGGCGGATTGCTCGTGATCGCTCTGGTCGCGCTGCTCGCACGGCGCAGCCCGGGGTTCCGTGCGTACGACGCAGAGAACCCCGAGCCCTGATGGGCCCGGGGTTCTCGAGATCAGGCGATCAGTCCTGCTGCAGAGCGCCCTGCAGGTCGAGGCTGATCGTGACGTCCTTGCCGACCAGCACTCCGCCGGTCTCGAGTGCTGCGTTCCACGTCAGGCCGAAGTCCTCGCGGTTGATGACCGTCTTGGCCGAAGCGCCGGCCTTGTAGTTGCCCCACGGGTCGGAGCCGAAACCGCCGAAGTCGAGCTCGAAGCTGACGGGCTTGGTGATGCCGCGGATGGTGAGGTCGCCGTCGACGAAGAGCTCGCCGCCCTCGGCGCGCGCACCGGTCGACACGAACTCCATCGTCGGGAAGTTCTCGGTGTCGAAGAAGTCGCCGGAACGCAGGTGCGTGTCGCGCCCCTCGTCCTTCGTGTCGATCGACGTGACGTCGACGCTCGCCTCGACGCGGGCCTCGAGGGGGTTCTCGGGGGCGATCAGGGTCGCGCTCTTGACGCCGAAGGTGCCCCGCACCTTCGAGATCATCATGTGGCGCACGCTGAAGGTGACCTCGCTGTGCGACGGGTCGAGCACCCAGGTGCCGGGACGGTAACCGGGAATGTCGATGCTGGTCATGGTTTCTCCTCGGGAGACATCAGCCGCAGTACGCGGCAACGGATGAGGGGCCGTGTTCACGGCGTCACGCGTTACAACTTACATGCACATGCATGTATTCCCCGAACACGCAGATTCTCCTCCTGCAACGGAGAAGGCGCCGGACCCACGAGGGTCTCGGCGCCTTCCGGCGTTGATCGGGTCAGCCTACGGCGACGAGATCGATGATGAAGATGAGGGTCTTTCCCGAGAGGAAGTGGCCTCCGCCGACGGGGCCGTATGCCAGGTGCGGCGGAATGACGAGCTCACGCCGTCCGCCCTCCTTCATACCGGGGATGCCGTCCTGCCAGCCCTGGATCAGGCCGCGAAGCGGGAACTGGATGGTCTCTCCGCGACCCCACGACGAGTCGAACTCCTCGCCCGAATCGAACTCGACACCGGCATAGTGCACGGTCACGGTGTCGCCGGGCTTTGCCTCGGCGCCGTCTCCCTCGATGAGGTCTCGGATGACGAGCTCCGCGGGGGCGGGCCCGGTGGGTGCGTCGAACTCAGGCTTTGTGCGATCAGTCATGCTCTCCATCAAACCTGAGCCGTGGGTCGCCGGTCAACGGGATCGCTTCGCTGAGGGCGAAACGGCGATGTGTGCCGACTCGAACCCTCCAAGCCCTTGACACCCGCCCGCACCGGGTGCACCCTGTTTACAGATCAACTCAGCGCCCGGGTAGACATGCAGGCATCGCCGCAGCACCGGGCGCTGAGTCTTGCTGCGGGGCACTCGTCTCTCGCGTCAACATCAGACGCGATGCGCCTCGGCCGAGTACTCGACGAGCAACGATGCGAGCTCGTCCGGCCGGCTGAGCGCGACGCAATGGCCGGCCAGGATCTCGTCAGCGACGACGCCCAGGCGCTCGAGAGCGAGGTCCCGCATAGTCGATGAGAGTGAGCGACTCGTCATCACCCGGCAGGTCGGGCGCGATCACCTCGTGTCCGCGATCCCTCAGTGCGGCTGCGACGCGATGCCATGACCATCCTGTGTCTCCCGCTCCGTGAACGAGGATGAAGACGGCCATGACCCAGCCTCCTTCAGTACGCCAGCAGTGCTGCCCGCGTGGCGCGCGTGCGTGCGAGCAGGGCCTGTTCGTCTGCCGGGGCCATCGGGTCGCGGCCCGTGATCGCCCGCTGACGGACGGAAGCCAGCATCGTGGCGTCCTTGATGAAATCGCGCATCAGCGGACGTCGATCACCGCGCAGCTGCGAGGCCCAGGCGAGGCCGGTCTTGCGCCCCGCCGGGGTCGCCAGCATCGTGACCTCTTCAGGGGTGAACCATCCGGCAGCCGCGTAATCGCCCAGACGAGCCTTCGTCAAGCGCGATTCCTCTCGCCGCAAGGCGATGATGCCGAAGATGAACCCGACGAACAGAGGCACCTGGAGGACGAAGTAGAGGAGGAAGAAGTTCGCGAAGGACGAGCCGTTCCACAGGCCGTGCAGCACCATCGCGCCCAGCATCCCGAGAAGGCCGAAGCCGAGCGCTGCACCTGTGGAGGCGTGACGTCGAGCGGCGAGGCCGATTGCGAGGCCGGTGAGCGATGTGAACATGGCGTGCGCGAACGGCGACATGATCGCACGCAGGATGAACGTCACCGTCAGCTGCTCTCCCCCGCCCTCGATGAGGCTGATCGCGAAGTACTGGATGTTCTCGGTGAACGCGAAGCCGGCACCCACCAGCGCGCCGTAGACGACTCCGTCGACCGGTCCGTCGAAGGACCGACGCGCGATGAGGAAGATCAGGAAGACTCCGAAGCCCTTCCAGAACTCCTCGACGATGGGAGCCTGGATCACAGCGCCCGCGACCTCACCCCTGAGCCCGAGGACGGCGGTCAGCCCCAGGTCGACGAGAAGGGTGAGTCCCACGGCGGCGATGGCACCCCAGGCGATCGCGAAGAACACGAGCGACTTGGGCTCGGGCTCCCACCGGTCGATCATGCGCACGACGAAGAAGACGATCGCGAGCGGCACGAGCGCGAGCACGAGCCCGATGATCGATGCGAGCGGGCCGAGGAACAGCCCGAAGTAGGCGATCAGGCCGAGCAACAGCAGACCGAGGAAGCCGAACAGCGAGAACAGGGCGACTCGTCCGCCTCGGCGCGCCGCGGGCAGTGCAGGAAGACCGGGGGCAGGCGAAGGGGCGGCAGGGGCCGGAGGGGAATACGGGGTCGGCTGGGCCAGCACCGACGCGTAGTCCGGACGCTGCGAGAACTGCGTCGGCGCATAGCTCGACTGCGCGTATTGCTGAGCGGAGTACTGCGGCGGACCGGCCTGCGGCTGCTGAGGATAGGCCTGGGGCTGCTGAGGATACGCCGGGGGCTGCTGCTGTGCTGGCGGCGGCGTGTACGGCGATGGCTGGGACGGTCCTCCGGAACTCATAGCCAAAGCATATGGCGAACAACCAACTTCCCCCGGGTCTGGTGACTTCCTCCAGGCAATCGAGCCGGGCAGCGGATAGCGTAGGAGCATGCGGTTCGCTCATCTGCGTCGTGCCGATTCCCCTGCTGCGCATCTCGCAGTGGTGGAGGGTGCCGATGCCATCCTCGTCTCCGATCTCCTTCCCGACCCCCCTGCGACGCTTCAGCAGCTGATCGAGGGCGGTGAGCAGATGCTCTCCGCGCTTCGCGCCGCTGTCGAGAGCGGCACCGCCACCCGGCATCCGCTCGAGGGCTGGTCATTCGCGTCAGCGGTCATCGCTCCCCCCGCGGTGCTCGCGGTCGGCCTGAACTACGCCGCACACTCGAGCGAGCTCGGCCTGAAGACCGACGCGGCTCCGACCGTCTTCACCCTGTGGCCCAATTCGCTCACGGGCCATCAGCAGACGACGTCGTGGCCGCGAGCACTGAGCGAGGCCGTGGACTACGAGGCGGAGCTCGGCGTGCTGATCGGCACGCCTGCGAAAGACGTCGCAGAGGCCGACGCCCTGTCGTACGTCTGGGGCTACACCGTCGTCAACGACATCACCGCACGCAACGTGCAGTTCTCTGAGGCGCAGTGGTCACGGTGCAAGTCCTTCGACGGCTTCACCCCGACCGGTCCGTTCGCCGTCACGGCCGACGAGATCGCCGACCCTCAGGACCTGCACATCTGGGCCGTCGTGGACGGCCAGACCGTGCAGGACGCGAGCACCGACCAGATGGTCCGATCGGTCGCGAAGCTCATCGCACACCTCTCGCAGTCGCTCACGCTGCTGCCCGGCACGCTGATCTCCACCGGCAGCCCCGGCGGAGCCGGCTACTCCCGTGACCCGCAGATCTTCCTCCGCGATCGTTCGACCGTGACAGTCGGCATCGACGGGATCGGCGAGCTCACCACCCACTGCCGCGTGCTGGACTGAGCCGGACGCGGATACGAGAAGGGGCCCCGGCGCATGCGCCGGGGCCCCTTCTCGCAGATCAGATCTCGATGAGGTCCTCGGACGAGATCACCGGAATCGCAGCGGTGATCGCCTCGAGTCCGGACAGACGCGCGGGCGACAGCTGCTTGATGACCTCTTCGCGCGACATCAAGCCGGCCTCGACGACCAGGTCGGCCACGTTCCGGTTGGTCAGGAGCGCGGTCTTGGCCAGAGCAGCCGCGGCAGCGTATCCGATGAACGGCGTGAGAGCGGTGATGACGCCGACCGAGGCGCCGACCATGGCGCCGAGACGATCGCGGTTCGCCGTGATGCCGTCGACGCAGTTGACGCGCAGCGTCCACATCGCCTGGCGCATCCAGGTGATCGACTGGAAGATCGAGTGAGCGATCACGGGCTCGAACGCGTTGAGCTGAAGCTGCCCCGCCTCGGCTGCCATCGTCACCGTCATGTCCGCACCCGCGACCGCGAACGCCACCTGGTTGACGACCTCCGGGATCACCGGGTTCACCTTGCCGGGCATGATGCTGGAACCGGCCTGCATGGCGGGCAGGTTGATCTCGCCGAAGCCCGCCTGCGGACCGGACGACAGCAGTCGCAGGTCGTTGCAGATCTTCGACAGCTTCATCGCGTTGCGCTTCAGCGTCGAGGAGAAGGACATGAACGAACCGGTGTCGCTCGTCGCCTCGACGAGGTCGGCGGAGGTGACCAGGTCGAGCTCGGTGATCTCGCGCAGGTGCTTCAGCACGGCGGGCGCGTAGTCGGAGTGGGTCGTGATGCCCGTGCCGATGGCCGTGGCGCCCATGTTGATCTCGAACATCAGTGACGCGTTCTCGGTGAGGCGCGTGTGGTCGTAGCCGAGGGTCGAGGCGAAGCCGTGGAACTCCTGGCCCAGAGTCATCGGCACAGCGTCCTGCAGCTGGGTGCGTCCGACCTTGAGCACGTCGTGGAACTCATGCGACTTGTGCAGGAACGAGATGCGCAGCAGATCGAGCTCTTCGAGCAGTGACCGGAGCGTCAGCGACAGACCGATCTTGACAGCGGTCGGGTAGACGTCGTTGGTCGACTGGCTGCGGTTGGTGTGATCGATCGGCGACAGGAACGCGTAGTCGCCCTTCTCACGCCCGGCGAGCTCGAGCGCGATGTTGGTGATGACCTCGTTGGCGTTCATGTTCGTCGAGGTGCCGGCGCCGCCCTGGATCACCCCGACGGTGAACTGGTCGTGGAACTCGCCGTCGATCACACGCTGAGCGGCCCGGTCGATCAGATCGGCGCGCTCGGGGTCGAGGACCCCGATCTCGCGGTTGGCCCTGGCGCTGGCCTGCTTGACCATGGCCAGCGCGACGACGAGGTCGGGATAGACCGAGATCGGGCGCTTCGTGATCGGGAAGTTCGCGTCGGCGCGGGCAGTGTGGATCCCCCAGTACGCGTCGGCGGGAATCTCCATGCTCCCGAGAGAGTCGGTCTCGGTGCGGGTGGGGGCAGGCGCGGCAGAAGCCATGTCACATCCTTGTGGGTAGTGGCGAGTGTGTGGTGCGGGGGATGCTCCCAGTCTACGCCTGCGTGCATGCGCCGCCAGGGATACGACGGCGGGTCAGCGTTTGCGCGAGAAGGCCTCGAGTCGTTCGTCGGGACTGAGTCGCGCCATCCTCTCGAGCCATGCCAGCGAGAAGTGATCTCCGGTCGGCGCGTCCGTCACGGGCACCACGGTGTGGGTGATCGTCTCAGGACGCACATGCACGATCTGGAAGGCCTGCGCGGCATCCATGCCGTTCACCTCGGCGGCAGGGCGCGCGACATTCATGGTGTAGCAGGTCGCCGAAGCCACGCTGACCGGCACGCCCGCGAACGTGCCGTGCGAGGAGTAGTGCAGGTGACCGGCCAGGATGCCGCGCACGTCCGTATCGCGGATGACCGCCGCCAGTTCGTCCTGGTGCCGCAGCTCGAGGATGTCGAAGAGCGGCAGGTGGCTGGGCAGCGGCGGGTGGTGCATCGCGAGCAGAGTGCCGTGCGGCGCCGGTTCACTCAGGATCTCCCCCAACCACGAGAGCTGACCGGCGTCCAGGTCACCGTGATGCCACCCCGGCACACTCGTGTCGAGCGCGATCAGTCTCAGCCCGTCGAGGTCCCATACCCCCGTCACCGGCTCCTGGGTCGGAGGCAGATCGAGCAGCCCCTCTCGCAGGGCCGGGCGCTCATCGTGGTTGCCTGCCACCCACACGATCGGCGCCGCCAGCTCTTGCGCGACGGGCTCCACTGCACGACGGAGCCGGCGATACGCGTCCGGCTCCCCCAGATCCGCCAGGTCTCCGGTGATGACGATCGCCGCCGGGTGCGGATGCACAGCCCTGATCGCCTCGAGAGTGCGGGCGAAGTTCGACTCGACGTCGAAGCGTCCGCCGAGCCGCACGCCGTTCGCCAGGAAGTGCGGGTCGCTCACGTGGATGATGACGTGACTCGCGGGATCATGGCGACCGAAGACGAACTCGCTGTCGGAAGGCACTGGCATGGTCTCAGCCTAGGCCGCACGGCGACATCGGACCATGACACCTCCACGGCAGCTGTAGTAGTCGCGATAGTGTGCTCGGATGGCGAAGAACGAGACGAGGCGACGGACCATCGCGGATGCGGGGCTGAGCGTCCTGGCGACGGACGGTTCTCGCGGGCTCACGCACCGCGCCGTCGACATGGTGGCCGGCGTGCCGGTGGGCACCACCTCGAACTACTTCCGCAGTCGGGATGCGCTCATCGAGGGCCTCGTCGAGCGGATCGGCGAACGTCTCGCCCCCAGCGACGATGACCTCGCCCGCCGATCATCCGAGCAGCCGAGCAGGGAGCTCTTCGCCGACTACGTCAGAGACATCGTGCGTCGTCTGACCGACGACCGCGATGTCACGCTGGCGCTGTTCGAGTTGAGGCTCGAGAGCAGCCGTCGCCCCGAGCTGGCCGCCATCCTGGGCGCATGGCAGCGAGCGGGCTTCGATGCGGACGTCGCGTTCAACACGGCAGCGGGGCTTCCCGGCGGCCGACGCGAGATCGCGCTGTTCCACTACGCGATCGACGGGCTTCTGCTCGATCGGCTGACGTCTCCGATCGATCCCGTCACGTCGACCGACGAGATCGTGGACGACCTCGTCACCGGCCTTCTGCGCTGAATCCGGACGCCGCCGGACACTCCGGTCAGTGCCCGACGACGATGATCAGGATGCCGGCCACCACGGCCACCGCGCACAGCGCGAAGCACCCGTAGGCGCCGTACAGCGCGATGCGTCGCTGCGCCTCGGTGAGAGGACTCTTCTTCGCCGCCTTGGCGGCCTGCTTCGCCGCCCGCTTGAGCTCCTTCTCAGAGATCACGGTGATGGCGTCGGTGAACTCCGCCGGACTCACGACCGGCGCGTGTCCGCTGCGGACCAGCAGACGCAGACCGAACGCGTAGAACGTCACCACGGCGCAGGCGCCGATCAGAGCGGCGAGGAACACCTGGACGAATGCGCCCCAGTCGATGCCGACACTCACTTCGACTCCTCGCTGTTCGTCTTCTCCGGGTTGTCCGTCTGCGTCACGACGCCCGTCTTCGGCGCCTTCTTCGCGGCCTTCGCCGCAGCTTTCGCCTTCGCATCCGATCTGGCCTTGGCCTTGGCCTTCTCTCGCGCCTCTGCGCGGGCCTTCGCCTCGGCCTTGGCCTCGATGATCCGCTGCTGCCTGCGCGTGGGCGGCGTCGTGTCCGGGTGCTCGATCGCGAGCCCCGACTCGGCGACGTCGCTCATCGCGTTCGCCGAGGTCACTGCATCTTTGCGTGAGCGCAGGAACAGGCCGATGATCACGGCAAGTGCGAGAACGGTGTCGATCGCGATGCCCCAGAGTCCGAGCCATGTGATCAGCAGGGCCGCGAGAGCGCCGACGGCACCTGCCGCCGGAAGTGTGAGGAGCCAGCCGATGGCGATTCGACCGGCGGTCCGCCAGCGAACCGTCGACCCCCGGCGTCCGAGGCCCGAGCCGATGACCGAACCCGATGCCACCTGCGTGGTCGACAGAGCGAAGCCGAAGGCGCTGGAGGCGAGGATGGTCGCGGCTGTCGAGCTCTCCGCCGAGAAGCCCTGCGCGGGCTTGACCTCGGTCAGGCCCTTGCCGAGCGTGCGGATGATCCGCCACCCTCCGAGATACGTGCCGAGAGCGATCGTGACCGCACAGGCGATGATGACCCAGAGATACGGGTCCGCCTGCTCGCTGTTCTGCCAGCCGACCGTGATGAGCGCGAGGGTGATCACGCCCATCGTCTTCTGGGCGTCGTTCGTGCCGTGCGCGAGGGCCACCAGCGATGACGTGAAGATCTGACCCCAGCGGAAACCGTCCCGCCCGTCGGGCTTGCCGTCGTAGCGCCGGGTGATCGAGTACGCGAGCTTGGTCGCCGCGAACGCGATGATGCCGGCCGTCAGCGGGGCGATGAGTGCCGGGAGGATGATCTTCGACAGCACCATGCCGAAGTCGATGCCGCCGACCCCGACGCCGACCAGCGTCGCTCCGATGAGACCGCCGAAGAGCGCGTGGGACGAGCTCGAGGGCAGACCCAGGAGCCAGGTCAGCATGTTCCAGGTGATGGCGCCGATGAGACCGGCGAAGATCATCGGGAGGAACACGTCGCCCTGGATGGTGTCCTCGCGGATGATCCCGTGCGACACGGTCTTGGAGACCTCGGTCGAGAGGAACGCGCCGACGAGGTTCAGCACCGCCGCGAGAAGGACCGCTGTCTTGGGCTTGAGTGCGCCCGTCGCGATGGGGGTCGCCATCGCGTTGGCCGTGTCGTGAAACCCGTTGGTGAAGTCGAAGAAGAGTGCCAGCGCGATAACCAGCACGACGATGAGGGCTGCGGTTTCCACCGTTCGCTTTCGGTCGTTGAGGAAGAAAGGAGAGGTGTCGACGGGATCGACGTGACGAACGAAGAGTTCACCGTGGGTTTTACTTCCGTTAACCGGCCCCGGTAGATCCTCCCACCCTCTCGGGTACCGGTCAACTCGACCTGGGCTAGCGTGGAACTCGTGACTGATGCCCCGATCGCAGACCGCCGCTCGACCCTCCGCACGCACCACGACGACACATTCGATGATCCCTACGAATGGCTCCGCGAGAAGGACTCCTCCGAGGTGATCGCACATCTCGAGGCCGAGAACGCCCACACCGAGCACGAGCTCGCACACCTGGCGGATCTGCGCGACACGCTCTTCCACGAGATCAAGGGCCGCGTGCAGGAGACCGACCTCTCCGTGCCGACGCGTCGCGGGAACTGGTGGTACTACAGCCGCACCGAGGAGGGCGCGCAGTACGGCATCCACTGCCGGACCGCGGCTGCCGAGGACGACTGGACTCCCCCGGTGCTGGAACCTGGCGTTGCAGTGCCCGGCGAGGCCGTGCTGCTCGACGGCAACGTCGAAGCCGAAGGGCACGAGTTCTTCTCGCTCGGCGCGTTCGACACCTCGGACGATGCGACGAAGCTGCTCTGGGCGACGGATTTCGAGGGAGACGAGCTCTATACGGTGCATGTGCGCGACCTCATCACCGGAGAGACTCTCCCCGATGAGATCCCCGACACCGGTGGCGCGTTCTTCACACCTGACGGAACCGGGATCCTCTACACGACCCGCGATGACGCGTGGCGTCCTGACACGCTGTGGCTGCATCGCCTCGGCACCCCGGTCGCGGACGACGTGAGGCTCTTTCACGAGCCCGACGAGAAGTACTGGCTCGGAGCCGGCATCACCCGCAGCCGCAGGTACCTCGTGATCGCTGTCGGATCGAGCATCACCAGCGAGGAGTATCTCGTCGATCTCGAGGGCGATCTGACCGCCGCACCTCAGATCGTCTGGCCGCGCCGTGAGGGCGTCGAGTACTCCCTCGAGCACGCCGTGGTCGACGGCGAGGACCGCCTCTACATCCTGCACAACGACGACGCGCTGGACTTCGAGCTCGTCTCGGTGCCGGCATCCGACCCGCAGGGAGACCGTCATGTGGTCCTCGCGCATGAACCGGGACGCCGGTTGCTCGGGATGGATGCGTTCCGCGATTTCGCGACGGTGGAGTACCGCCGCGAGGGGCTCGAGCGTGTCGGGCTGCTCGACTACGCGACCGACGCGGTGAACGACATCGTCTTCGACGAGCCGCTGTATTCGGCCGGCGTCAGCGGCAACCCGGAGTGGCACTCGCCGTTCCTCCGGCTCGGCTACACGTCGTTCGTGACCCCGGGGACCGTCTACGAGCTGGACCTCGCCACTCGGGAACTGCACCTGCGCAAGCAGGTCGCCGTGCTCGGCGGGTACGACCCTCTCGACTACGGGCAGAAGCGCGACTGGGCGACGGCATCGGACGGCACCCGGGTGCCCATCTCTCTCGTCTGGAAGCGCTCGTTCGGCGAGCCGGGCTCGGAAGTGCGACCTGTGCACCTCTACGGCTACGGATCGTACGAGCACTCGATCGATCCCGGCTTCTCGGTCGCGCGGCTCTCAGAGCTCGACCGAGGAATCGTCTTCGCCGTGGCGCACGTCCGCGGCGGCGGTGAGATGGGTCGGCAATGGTACGAGGACGGCAAGCTGCTGAACAAGCGCAACACCTTCACCGACTTCGTCGCGTGCGCCGAGCACCTCATCGAGCAGGGAGTGACGTCTCCTGAGCGCCTCGTCGCCGAGGGCGGAAGCGCCGGCGGGCTCCTCATGGGAGCCGTGACGAACCTCGCCCCCGAGCTCTTCGCCGGAGTCCTGGCGGCTGTGCCGTTCGTCGACGCGCTCACGACGATCCTCGACCCCTCGCTCCCCCTGACGGTGATCGAGTGGGACGAGTGGGGCGACCCGCTGCACGGTGCCGACGTCTACGAGTACATGAAGTCGTACTCGCCGTACGAGAACGTGCGGGACGGAGTGGACTATCCGCGGATCCTGGCGGTGACCTCGCTCAACGACACCCGAGTCCTCTACGTCGAGCCCGCGAAGTGGATCGCCGCCCTGCGCGTCGCCGGAGCATCCGACGCTCTGCTCAAATGCGAGATGGTCGCCGGTCACGGCGGTGTCAGTGGTCGCTACAACTCGTGGAAGGAGCGCGCCTTCGAGCTCGCCTGGATCCTCGACACGGTGGGCCTCGCCTCGGAGTGACGCTCGACACTCGGTGATCTGAGTTCAGGGCGACCGGCTGAGATCAGGACGCACCACACAGCATCAGCCTGATCTCGCGCTGTTCTCCTGCTTCCGACAGCCGCACTCACTCCTGCACATTCGGCGATTGATCCGATTCGATTCACATCAGAGCTGCCGGGTCCCACCAGAGGGCGTGCGGCTGCAGAGTGACTGCATGCGACTGGAGGACTGGCTTCGCGAGCGCGACGGAGCCGCACACACGACGCAGATCTACGCGGCTGGATTCAGCAGACACGCTGTCGCCTCGGCTGTCGACTCCGGGCGGATGCTGCGGCTCCGCCGATCTGGGATCGCATCGATTGGCGCAGTGCGCGGGCATCACGCATCGCTGCGGTCGCTGACGTCCTGTCCGATTCCGGGCTCGAGACCCACTTCGTCATCCCGATGCGCTCGATCGGGGTGGTCGTCGTCCAGCAGGTGTGGGTCGACGGGCACCCGCTGGATGCCCTGATCGGTGATCGCCTCGCGGTCCAGTTGGACGGATTCGCCCATCACAGCAGCGCCCAGGATCGGCGGCGCGACATCGAGGCAGACGCTCGATTGCGCTTGCGCGGTTACACCGTGCTCCGATTCGACTATCACCAGGTGCTGTTCCAACCACAACTGGTCCTGAACATGGTGTGTGCGGCGATCGCCCAGCAGTTGCATCGTCGGGGATGACTGGCGTCACCAACTGGGTTCAGGACGACCGCCTGAGATCAGGAGAGTTCAGTCGGAATCCTCCTGATTCGCGTCGGTAGCCCTGTTCTCGCCTCCACACCCGTGCGGAGTGACGGAGAACAGGCTTCGGTCTCAGCCGAAGAGCGCTGCAGCCTCGTCGTAGCGGCTGCGGGGAACCGTGTTCAGCTCGCCCAGTGCCTCTGCGAACGGGACGCGGACGATGTCGGTGCCCTGCATCGCGACCATCTGGCCCCATGCCTTCTCGACGATCGCGTCGGCCGCGTGGAGTCCGAGGCGGGTCGCGAGCACACGGTCGAACGCAGACGGTGATCCGCCTCGCTGGATGTGTCCGAGGATCGTCGCGCGGGTCTCGATGCCCGTGATGCGCTCGATCGCGGGAGCGAGCTGATCGCCGATGCCGCCGAGACGAGGGCGGTTGAAGGCATCGAGGCCCTTGTCGCTGTATGCCTCGTCCATGCCGAGCAGCTTGAACCCCTCGGAGACCACCACGAGCGGTGCACGACCACGGTCATGCGCGCTGGAGACGAGGGCGGTGATGTCATCGATGGACATCGGCACCTCGGGGATGCAGATGGCGTGAGCGCCCGCCGCCATGCCCGCGTGCAGAGCGATCCAGCCGACGTGACGACCCATGACCTCCGCGACCATGCAGCGCTGGTGCGAGTCTCCCGTGGTGCGCAGGCGGTCCATCGCGTCCGTGGCGATGTTGACGGCCGTGTCGAAACCGAACGAGTAGTCCGTGGCGCGAAGGTCGTTGTCGATCGTCTTCGGCACACCGATGACGTTGATGCCGTCCTTGGCGAGTCGGTCTGCTGCTGCGAGAGTGCCCTCGCCACCGATCGCGATGATGCCGTCGATCTTGTGCCCGTACAGCGTCTTGGCGATGTTCTCGGCGCCACCGCGCTCACCCTCGTAGGGGTTCGTGCGACTGGTGCCCAGAATCGTGCCGCCGACCTTCGACAGACCCTTCACCTCGTGTCGTGTGAGGGGGAAGAAGTCGCCGTCGACCACGCCGCGCCAGCCGTCACGGATGCCGACGAACTCGAGGTCGTAGGTGGTGGTGCCCTTGAGCACGATGCCGCGGATGACCGCGTTGAGTCCGGGGCAGTCGCCACCGCTCGTCAGAATGCCGATCTTCATGCTTGCCTCAGACGGTTCAGGGGAAGGGGGAACAGGCGACGATGCCTGCGATCGACACTAGCGCTCCGAGCCGACCGGGCGCCATTCGAGACGATGAAAACCGAGGATCTTGCCGACGATTCGAGACGATCAGCGAGAAATGAGCGAACATGTCACCGAACACCAGAAATCGGCGTCAAGAACCGAAGTTCTTAACGCCGATCTCCGGGGAATCAAGCGTGTGTCACACGGCTCCGAGCGCCTCCCGGAGCAGATGCATGAGAGCGCCCAGCTGCACGGGCTCGGCGGCAGCCTCGTCGAGTGCCTCGCCGTCGAGCGCACGGGCCGCGAGACCCTGCTTCTGATCGATGAGCTCTGCGATCTTCGCGTCGATGGTGTGCGCCGCGATGATCCGCCAGGCGGTCACCGGCTCGTCCTGACCGATGCGGTGCACCCGGTCGATCGCCTGCGTCTGCTCGGCCGCGGTCCACGACAGCTCCGCCAAGACCACGTTCGACGCCGCCTGCAGGTTCAGACCGACACCGGCAGCGGTCAACGAGCACACCGCGATACCCACGGCGGGGTCGCTGTTGAAGTCGTCGATCGCCTGCTGACGGACGGTCGAGGTCTGGTCGCCGCGGATCGAGACCGACCGGATGCCGGCGGACGCGAAGTGCGCCTCGGCCTGATCCATCACGTCGATGTGCTTCGCGAAGAACACGACCTTGCCCACGGAGCGCTGGAGCTGGGCCGCATAGTCGGCCGCCAGATGCGCCTTCGCCTGTCCGATGCGGCGCACCATGGTGAAGACGTTGTCTCCACCGGTGCCTGCGGCCTTCGACTCCTCGAGCTCGTTCTGAGCGACCAGGCGCACGATGTCCTGGTCGATCTCGCCCGGTGCGAGTCCGCGATCCCCTCGCGCCTCGATGATCCGCCGGTAGCGGGCGGCGAGCCGCTCGCCCAGCTCGCGCTCGGCCTGACGGATGCCGCGGCCGAACTCGTCATCCAGCTGCACCGGGAGGTCCGCGATGAGCTTGTCGGGCAGATCGGCTGCGACGTCCTTCTTCTTGCGCCGGACGATCCCCATCGAGATCACCGCTTCGCGGGCCTCCGGGTAGAACGCCTTGTCGGCGGGGGTGAAGCCGGTCGCGTCGAGCTTCTCCATCAGCTCCGGGCCCGGCTTCTCGCCTGTGGTCCAGCC
Source organism: Microbacterium sp. MEJ108Y (assembly GCF_000834175.1). Taxonomy (NCBI): domain Bacteria; kingdom Bacillati; phylum Actinomycetota; class Actinomycetes; order Micrococcales; family Microbacteriaceae; genus Microbacterium; species Microbacterium sp. MEJ108Y. The sequence continues at coordinate 175,711 of NZ_JXQX01000038.1, forward strand.
GAGGAAGCGCCAGATCGCGTCGAAGTCCTCGACGTCGTTGATGAGCGGTGTGCCTGTGAGCGCGAGCATCAGCGGCTTGCCGCCTGGAGTGCGCTCGCGCACGCGGTTCGCCAGCGACAGCACGTTCTGCGAACGCTGCGAGCTGAGGTTCTTGATGAAGTGCGCCTCGTCGACGACCATGCCGCGAAGACCGATCGAGGCGAGCCACGACATGTGACGGTCGAGGATCTCGTAGTTCACGATGAACACGTCGGCGAACGCGTCGATGTCGGTGCCGTCGCCCTGGATCACGGTCGCCCTGCGCTGCGGGGTCCACCGCTCGACCTCTCGCGCCCAGTTCATCTTGACGACGTTGGGCACGACGACGAGCAGCGGGTAGGCGCCGGCGACGGATGCGGCCAGCACCGACTGCGCGGTCTTGCCGAGGCCCGGTTCGTCAGCGAGCAGGAAGCTCCTGTGTCCTTCGCGCACCGCTTCGAGGAAGCGCGACTGGTGCACCATGACCTCGAGGCCCTTGGGAGAGAGGTGGTCGTACTCGGGGGCCGGCGGCAGGTCCATGCTCGCGGCTCCTCCCCCGGCTCCGGTCTCGAACGCCTTGTACAGTGGGCCCATGAGCTCCCAGCCGTCCAGGCGTCGACGCGGAGTCGTGGCGGCGCGCGGGGTGAGATCGGGGGCGAGGAACGGATTCGCCAGCTGGCGCGCCTCGACGGAGGGCGGTGTGACCTGACGCTCGGGGATCCCCGCGGACACCATCGGCGTCTGCACGGGAGCGACGTCGGCGATGATGAGCTCTTCGGGAGCGAGTTCCGCTCCCGACTCGAGCAGCCAGTCGCGTCGCATGCGCTTCGCAACAGGCGAGGTCGCCTGATCGGCCTCGAGAAGCTGGATCAGCGAAGTGTCGCGCGCTGCGGTCTTCGCAAGGATCGTCGCCACGCCGTCGAGCCGCTTGAGCAGCTCGGCGCGGGCGGCATCCGCGATCTCAGGATCGGCCTTGACTCGTGCGCGCTCTTCACGCACCAGGAACGCGATGACCTGGAACTTGACCCGGTTCGTGGGTCCGAGCTTTCCCCGCTGCGACTTCGCCTCGATCTCACGCACCTTGCGGGCGAGGATCGGGATGAGGGGTGCCTCATCGTCGCGACGAGACGTCTTCTTGCGCCGTGTTGCGGCGGTTGCCGTGGTCGGCATGCTCCTCCTGAGCGTGAAGGCCGGAGCATCCGTGGGATGCGTCGGCCGTTCTCGGTGTCCGCGTGTGGCGTGAGCCAGGACCGTACGAACAGTATTTCCGGTGATCGTCTACGAGCGAATGACGCGCGAGGATCAAGGACCACCGAGGCCCATTCTATGCCATGCGACCTGAGCGACGCAGATCAGGACACGCAGAGTTCGACCGGAGTTCAGCTGGAGCTGCGCGACAGCACGCTCTCGGCATCCGTCACGTCGGCGGCCATCTGCGCCTTCAGCTTCTCGATCCCCTCGAACGCGACCATGCCGCGCAGACGCTCGACGAACTCGACGGTCACGTCGTGACCGTACAGATCGAGATCGGTCTCGCCGATCACGTGCGCCTCGACCTGCCGCTCGAGAACGTCGTCGAAAGTGGGGTTGGTGCCCACCGAGATGGCTGCCCGATGCCTGAACCCCGTCTCGTGATCGACGAGCCATCCGGCGTACACCCCGTCGGCGGGGACGAACGAATCGACCGAAGCCGAGAGATTCGCGGTGGGAAAACCGAGTTCGCGTCCGCGTTTGAGTCCGTGCACCACCTCGCCGCGCACGTCGACGTTGCGGTCGAGCACGCGGGCGGCCGCGGTGACATCGCCGGCCATCAGCAGTTCACGGATCCACGTGGACGAGACGCGACGGTCGGATCCGTCGAGGAACACGTCGTCGACGACCTCGACCGTGAATCCGTACCTCGGCCCGAGTTCTCTGAGGAGCTCGGGGTCTCCTGCCCCGCCTCGACCGAACCGGAAGTCCCTGCCGACGAGGACGGTGGACACATGCAGTGCACCGGTCAGGATGCTGGCCACGAAGTCTTCGGCGCTGCGCGCCGCGAGTTCTTCGTCGAACGTCAGAAGCAGTGTGGCGTCGAGCCCGAGTTCTCCCAGCAGCTCCAGCTTGCGCTCGACCGTGACCACGTTCTCGGGGCAGCGATCCGGTCGAAGCACCGCGAGTGGGTTGCGGTCGAAGGTGACGGCGACGGCGCGGACTCCCGACTGCGCCGCGATCTCCTTCAGACGCCGGATCACCGCGCGGTGACCGGCGTGCACGCCGTCGAACTTTCCGATGGCCACGGCGGAGGGGCCGAAGCCGTCCGGCACTTCGCTCGGGTCACGGAAGACGATCATGCGCTGGCCTCGGCGTGGAGAACAGATCGAGTCTCTCGCGTCGGCCTGTGCGTGCGCAGCCACCAGATGCCGAAGATCGGCAGCACCAGCGGGATGAACAGGTAGCCTCGCCCGAACATCGACCAGACCGTGTCGTGCGGGAACAGTTCGGGGAAGAAGATGCTCAGAGCGCCGACCACCAGGACTCCGGCGAGCTCGAAGACGATCGCCACCCACGCCACCGCGTACCAGCCGCGTCGGCTCGCGAGAACGAGCGCCAACGTGGCGAGGATGTACACGACAGCCGCGAGGGCCGAGAGGGAGTACGCGAGAGGCGCCTCGTCGAACTGTCGGAAGATCTGCACGAAGCTTCGGCCGGTGGCCGCCAGCGCCATCACGGCATAGACGATCACGAGGACACGGCCGATGCCGGTCATGCGGGAGGTGGGAACGGTGGTGCTCATAGCGTCCTCCATTCTAGATCCGGGCGGGAAGAGGCGGATGCGCTCCCGACCGGCTCAGGCCACCTGAACGGTCCAGATGACGTGCATGCGCCACACCATGATCGCCACGGCGAGAGCGGCCACACCGAGGATCACTGTGCTCCAGCGACTCCTCTCCATCAGCGCCCACAGCACCGCGCCGATGGGCAGCAGCACAGCGGAGACGAGATAGACCCAGTACTCGAGCAGGTCGCCCGTCGGAGGGTTTCCGGTCAACGGTGCCGCGATTGCGGCCACGACCTGGACGACGAGGAGCAGCTCGACCAGGGCGAGCGCGCCGACGGTGTAGTCGCTCGGACGCCGGCCGGCCAGACCGAGGACGACGCAGAACAGCCCCGCCGCGGTCGCGACCGCCACCTGAGCGATGGTCAACCAGAGGATCATCTGGGTGCCTCCGGCATGTTCATGGCGCTCTTGAGGTCAGCACCGCGTCTCTCGACGACGCCGACGAGGACGCCCTCCTCGTCGATCGCGGCCGCCAGAGAGCCGGTCAGCCGATCGGCCTGTCCCATGAGCCTCTTGCCGTGACGAAGATCTCTCGCTTCCTCGGCCGACACCGACAGCGGGTCGAGGACCCTGGCGGCCGCGGCGGCCGGGGTGAGCAGCGCCGTCTCCACGACATCGTCGACCGCCACGGCATCCGTGACGTCGAAGTCCCCCACGCGTGAGCGCCGCAGCGCCGTCAGGTGCCCGCCGACTCCGAGCGCTGTGCCCAGGTCTCGAGCGAGCGAGCGGATGTAGGTGCCGGAGGAGCAGTCGACGACGACGTCGAGATCCAGGAACCCGTCGCCGGAGCGCTCGGCGATGAGATCGAAGCGCGAGACCGTGACGTCGCGGGCGGCCAGCACGACCTCCTCCCCCGCGCGCACGCGGTCGTATGCGCGGCGTCCATCGACCTTGATAGCCGACACCGAGCTCGGCACCTGGGAGATCGCACCGGTGAGCTCCCTGATCCCGGCGGACACTCGCTCGGGGGTCACCGAATCCCATGACTCGGCAGAGGCCCGCGTCAGGATCTCACCGTCGGCGTCGTCCGTGCCGGTCGTCTGCCCGAGTCGGATCGTGGCCTCGTAGGTCTTGTCGGCTCCCACGATGTACGTGAGCAGTCGCGTCGCGCCTTCGACCCCGATCACGAGCAGACCGGTGGCCATGGGGTCGAGGGTTCCCGCATGCCCGACCTTGCGGGTGCCGAGCGCACGCCTGGTGCGTGCGACGACGTCGTGGCTGGTCAGTCCAGCTGGTTTGTCGACGAGAAGGATGCCGGGCGAGACCATCTCTCAAGCCTACGATGCGTCTGAATGCTCCACCGCACGTTCCGCCTCGCTCGCGCCGCCACCTGCCCTCGACTCCCGCCAGTATCCCGGTTCGCCTAGGCTGTCGAGGTGCCCTCGACATCGCTTCCCGCCTCCGCGGTGTCTCTGCCTCTTGCGGACTGGTATCGGGGCGCAGCACGAGATCTGCCGTGGAGGCGCCCTCGATTCCATGAGGACTTCGGCGCCTGGGGCACGCTGGTCAGCGAGTTCATGCTGCAGCAGACACCGGTCAACCGGGTGATACCGCACCTCGAGGCGTGGCTCGACAGGTGGCCCACCCCCGCGGCGATGGCTGCCGCCTCGACCTCCGATGTGCTCCAGCAGTGGGCCAATCTCGGCTATCCCCGCCGCGCCCTGTGGCTGCACCGCGCTGCCGTCGAGATCACGGAGCGACACGGGGGCGTCGTGCCCAAAGACGTGGATGCGCTGCTGAAGCTCTCGGGAATCGGCGACTACACGGCCAGAGCTGTGGCCGTCTTCGCATACGGCGACCGACACCCCGTCGTCGACACCAACACTCGTCGCGTGATGGCACGCGCGATCCTCGGCCAGGCGCAGCCGGGCCCGCCCTCGCGCCGCGATCTCGAGCTCATGGATTCGCTGCTCCCCGCGGATGTCGCCGAATCCGCCGTGTTCAACGCCGCGGCGATGGAGCTGGGCGCCACCATCTGCACGGCGCGGTCGCCGCGCTGCGAGATCTGTCCCTTGGTCGGCGTGTGCGCGTGGGTGGCTGCAGGGCGGCCGGACACCGGTGACACCCGGAGGCGCCAAGCGACCTTCGAGGGCTCTGACCGTCAGGCGAGAGGCGCCGTGCTGCGGATCCTGCGAGCCGCTGCACCTGACGCGGTCCTGATCGACTCCGTGCTCGCCGAGTGGCCGGATCCTCTTCAGCGCGACCGTGCGATCGACTCCCTCATCGCCGACGGCCTCGCCGAGGCCGATGGCGAGATGCTGTCGCTCCCCCGCTGACTCCGACGGTCAGACGAACTGCCCGATGCGATGGGCCAGCACCGTCAGCTCGACGCGGGTCCTGACCTCGAGCTTCGCGAAGACCCTGCCCAGATGAACCTCGACCGTGCGCACCGACACGTGGAGCGAGTCGGCGATGTCGCGGTTTGGAGCACCACCGGCCACCAGCATCGCGACCTCCAGCTCTCGAGCGGTGAGCATCGATGCCCAGACTCGGCGGCACGATGAGAGCGGATCTTCGGTCGCTGCGCCGTCGGTGACCTCCACCCGCTCCAGACGCACGGCGACCGCCCTCGCCCAGGCGGTCGCGCCGGAGACCTCCAGGAGGTTCCGCGCCATCGCCAGGTGCTCTCTGCCGATGGCGATGTCACCCTTGATCAGCGATCTGGTGCCGATCATCGCCTCGACTCGCCCGCGCGAGAACGGCGAGGTCAGAGTGCGTGCCGCTGCGACGACGAGCGGACGCTCGACACGCCATTCGTCATCCGAACAGCTGGTGATCTGCACCCGCAGTCGCTGGGCGAGACCGATCTCGGGCGGCTCGATCCGATGCGGACGCCACGATGCACCATGCGTGACGACGATCGCCTCCTCGAGTCCGGGAACAGACAGCGTCGGCTGCGGAGCGCCGCGGTCGCGCCAGAGCCGCATGCATGCCGCAGCCTCGGCCGAGTTGCCCGCCAGGAACGCCTCGATGCCTCGATCCACGAGCTGATCGATGCGCGGAGGCGCCGGAAGTGCGGCAGTGAGAGCCTTGGCGAACGGCCCGAGGTGACCGAGAACCGCCAGGTCGAGCCGTCGAGCGACGACGACGCCGAGTCCGGCGAACGGCACAGCGACGGGCAGCTCGAGCGCGGCATGCAGCATCCGGTCGCGCGCAGCGCCGATGTCTCCCCGCCACATCAGGAGCAGGACTTCGACGACCGCTCGATACGCCGCGACCAGTGGACTGAGCTCGAAGCCCGCGACGAACGGGTCGACCTCGACCCCGACCGGCGAATCGCCCGCGGCGAGCAGGCTGAGGCCCCTGTCGACGTCTCCGTCGACTGCCGCTCGCAGGGCGCGGAACAAGCTTCCGGTGAGCGGGCCTGCGCCGCTCACGTCGTCTCCGTCGCCGTCGCCGATCACCAGCCATGCGAGCGCGACGACCGGGTCGCGGAGTTCTCGATCGGCCCCGACGCGCGCGCTCGCCTTTCTGAGAGCCTCGAGCCACGGACGCATCCCCCGGCGGTCGCCCCGTTCGGCGCACAGCATCGCCGCGAACGCCGAGGCCCGGGCCCACGAATACCACTGGTCGGCGTCATCGACGCGCGGCTGGATGACGCTCGTGTCGACCTCAGGCACGGCCCCACGGAGATGCGCCTCGGCGACGAGCAACCCGCCGAGACCCTGCAGGCGATAGAGCTCGTCACCGCCGGGAAACAGACTCCCCAGTCGCCTCGCCGCGTCGACCGCGTAGCCCGCGGCGATGGCCGCGACACCGGCGACGAGAGTGGCCTCATCCCGTTCGATCCCGCTCGAGTGCGCGGCTGCTTCTGCCGCGAGGTGGAAGGCCCGCTCGCTCAGTCCCGCCTCCGAATGCTCCCTGGCGATGCGCGTCAGCTCCCCCGCGGTCGCCGGTTCGCCGTGCATCGCCGCTCGAGCGCCGTGCCAGTCGGCATCGACCCGCTCGCCGCGCGCGTCGAAGAGTCGGTGCAGTCTCGAGTGCACCGCGGCGGCCGACGAAGACGCCGTCGTCGCACGCAACCAGATCGCCAACCGGGGGTCGGCGAGCCGGACTCGGCCCGCGTGGATCTCGAGAAGCGCTCCGAGCGGTCCGCCGACGAGTTCTGCGGCGGACCGTCCCGCGAAATCCACCAGCGGGTCGAGCCTGTCGTCGAGCCGCAGAGACACGGCGACGAGGATCTCACGGTCGCGATCGTCGAGCTTCAGCTGAGCGAACAGCGCCTCGACGGATGGCACCATCGGCAGCGGCGACGGGAGCGCCCTGAGACCGTGCCGCTGAGCAGCGTCGAGTCGTGCCGCGACCGCCAGGATCGTCTGCGAATCCTCCGACAGCTCGAACGCGAGTCGCGCCGCGACATGCGGCGCGCAGCTCAGATCATGCTCGAGAAGGTCGTCGAGGATCGCCTCGACGACCGCGGGTGCGACCGAGGCCGCCCCGTGCGCGCGCGAAAAAACGATGCCGAACCCCCCAGTCCCCGCGGGCGATCACCCGTTGAGCTGAGGTTATCAAGACACTCCGACGCCCCGAAGAGGGCGCCGATATTCAGGACTTCGTGTCGTCGTCTTCGTCGCGGAGGTACGGATCCGCGTCGCCCGCGTGCGACGCGGACGATGCGAGCTTCGCCACTTCGGCGTCGCGCTGCTGCGCTTCACGGAGGAGGGCCGAGATGTGATCGGCGTTCTCCGGCAGCGCATCGGGGATGAACTCGAGCGTCGGCACGAGGCGCGTGCTGAGCTGCTTACCGACCTCGCTGCGCAGCATGCCAGTGGCGGAGGTCAGAGCCTCCCCGCTGGAGAGTCGCTCCTCTTCGGTACCGAGCACCGTGTAGAACACCGAGGCGTGCTGCAGGTCACCCGTGACACGGACATCCGTGATCGTGACGAAGCCGAGGCGCGGGTCTCGCAACCCCTTCTCGAGGCGCTCCGCAAGGATCACTCGAATCCGATCAGCCAGACGGGCCTGTCGTTCACCAGCCATTGTTCTCTCCCTCTACGTACTCTTCGGGCGAGGATGCATCACGCACCCTCGCCCGAAGATATCGAACTCGATCAGCCGCGAGGCTTCTCGATCAGTTCCGTCGTCTCGATCTCGTCACCGATCTGGATGTCGTTGAACTTGCCGAGGCCGATACCGGCTTCGTAGTCCGTACGCACCTCGGTGACGTCGTCCTTGAAGCGACGCAGCGACTCGATGGCCAGGCCATCTGCGATGACCACACCGTCGCGGATGACGCGAGCCTTGGCGTTTCGCGTGATCGTTCCCGATCGCACGATGACACCGGCGATGTTGCCGAACTTCGAGGAGCGGAACACCTCGCGGATCTCGGCGACACCCGACTGGACCTCTTCGTACTCCGGCTTGAGCATGCCCTTGAGCGAGCTCTCGACCTCGTCGATCGCGTTGTAGATCACCGAGTAGAACCGGATGTCCACACCTTCACGCTGAGCGCGCTCGCGCGCCTTCGTGTCGGGGCGGACGTTGAAGCCCACGATGATCGCGTTGTCGATCGTCGCGAGGTTGACGTCGGACTCCGTGATCGCACCGACACCGCGGTGGATGATGCGGAGCTGCACCGAATCGTCGACCTCGATCTTGAGCAGCGACTCCTCGAGTGCCTCGACGGCACCGGAGACGTCACCCTTGATGATGAGGTTGAGCGACTCGACCTTGCCCTCTTCGAGAGCACGGGTGAAGTCCTCGAGCGAGATGCGCTTGCGGGCCTTGGCCAGCTGGGCGTTGCGCTCGACTGCTTCACGCTTCTCAGCGATCTGACGGGCCATGCGGTCTTCTTCGGTGACGATGAAGACATCGCCTGCACGCGGCACCGAGTTCAGACCCTGCACCTGCACCGGACGCGACGGGTAGGCCTCAAGGACCTGCTCACCGTTCTCGTCTGCCATCGCACGCACACGGCCGTAAGCCGTTCCTGCGACGATCGCGTCACCGATCCGAAGTGTTCCGGACTGGATCAGCACCGTGGCGATGGATCCGCGGCCCTTGTCGAGCTTCGCCTCGATGGCGACACCGCGAGCGGCCTTGTTCGGGTTGGCCGTGAGGTCGAGACCCGCGTCGGCGGTGAGCAGCACAGCGTCCAGGAGTTCCTGGATTCCGGTGTTCGCCCGAGCCGAGACGTCGACGAACATGACGTCTCCGCCATACTCCTCTGCGACCAGACCGTACTCGGTGAGCTGCTGACGGACCTTGGCCGGGTTGGCGTCGGGCTTGTCTACCTTGTTCACCGCGACCACGATCGGCACGTTCGCCGCCTGGGCGTGGTTCAGCGCCTCGACCGTCTGGGGCATGATGCCGTCGTCGGCTGCGACCACGAGGATCGCGAGGTCGGTGACCTGCGCTCCACGAGCACGCATGGCGGTGAACGCCTCGTGACCCGGGGTGTCGATGAAGGTGATGGCACGCTCGATGCCCTCGTGCTCCGTCCACACCTGGTACGCACCGATGTGCTGCGTGATGCCGCCGGCTTCACCCTCGATGACGTTGGTCTGGCGGATGGCGTCGAGCAGGCGGGTCTTACCGTGATCGACGTGACCCATGACGGTGACGACGGGAGGACGGATCTCGAGGTCGTCCTCGCTCTCCGCCTCCAGCTCGGCCTCGAGGTCGAGACCGAAGCCCTCGAGGAGCTCCTTGTCCTCGTCCTCAGGCGAGACCATCTGGATCTTGTATCCGAGCTCCTCGCCGAGCACCTCGAACGTCGCCTCATCCAGCGACTCGGTGGCCGTGGCCATCTCGCCGAGGTTGAAGAGGATCGTCACGAGGGTTCCGGGCTGAACCGTGTAGCCGGTCAGCGTCTCGATCTTGTCGGCGAAGTCCGCGATCGACGCACCACGGCGCATGCGGATAATCTCCCCGTTGCCGCGGGTGACGTTGACGCCACCGACGACCGGGGCGCTCCGCATCTCGAACTCCTGCCGCTTCGCCCGCCGCGACTTGCGCTGCTTGCTCTTGCCGCCGCCCTTGCCGAAGGCACCTGCGGTACCTCCACCAGGACCACGGCCGCGACCGCCGCCACCACCGGGGCGACCTGCGAAGCCACCGCCGGGACGAGCACCGGGACCGGCACCGGGTCCACCGGCACCGCCGGGACGACCGGGGCCGCCGGGACGCTGCTGGAACGGTGCACCACCGGGACGACCACCCTGACCGCCGCGCGGAGCGCCGGGACGGGGAGAACCGGGACGAGGCGCACCGGGACGCGGGGCACCGGGGCGCGGAGCCTGCGGACGCGGGATGTTGCCGGGAGTCGGGCTCGGCCGCTGGCCCATTCCCTGCGCCGAGGCGAAGGGGTTGTTGCCGGGACGAGGACCTGCCGGACGCTGGCCCATGCCCTGCGCCGACGAGAACGGGTTGTTGCCCGGACGCGGTGCGCCGGGCTTCGGTGCGCCGCCGTCGTTCGACTTGGGCGCAGCGGATCCGGACGTACCCTCGGCCGAAGCAGCAGGCTCGGCCGGAGCCTCTGCGGCCGGGGCGGGAGCCTCAGGAGCCGGAGCGGCAACGGGCTCTTCCGGCGCGGGGGCCGGCTTGGGTCCGGGCTTGGGCCCGGGAGTAGGTCCACCCGTCTTGGCGGCACCGGGCTTCGCGGCACCGGGCGTTGCAGCACCGGACGTTGCAGCACCGGGCGTCGCAGCACCGGTCTTGGCCGCACCGGGCTTGGCGGCACCGGGCTTGGCCGCAGCGGGAGCCGTGTCAGCGGATGCCTTCAGCGAGGCGTCCGACTCGATGGCAGCGCGAAGCTTGCGCGCCACCGGCGGTTCGATGGTCGAAGAGGGGCTCTTGACGAACTCTCCGAGTTCCTTGAGCTTTGCAAGTGCGATCTTGCTGTCGACGCCGAGTTCGGCGGCGATCTCGTGTACGCGTGGTTTACCAGCCACAATTCTCCTGTCTGGGGTCGGTCCACCCAGACAGGGCAGACCACTAGTCGCGGACGGGTCTCATTTCGAGCCGTTCACTTTGTTTCCATAGCCGTTCAGCCTTTGTTTCTTGGTGGGTATTGTTCGATGATCCGCGTATCCAGATTGCCGGATGCGCGAAGTGCTCGGCCGAAAGCTCGGCGCCGCAGAGCGGCATCCATGCATTCCGGTGTCGGATGCACCCACGCGCCTCGCCCTGGCAGGACGCTTCGCTCATCGATGATGAGGATGTCGTCTTGGGACACCACTCTGAGAAGAGCGGCGCGGGGAGCACGCGTGCGACAGCCGACGCACGTTCGTACGGGTTCCATCTTACACCTGTGTTCCCGTCCGACTCGCGCGACGGGCGCGAGTCGGACGTGACGAGCGGTCAGTCCAGGACGCTGTCGGGCTGGATGTCGATCTTCGCGCCGGTGAGCTTCGCAGCCAGACGAGCGTTCTGACCCTCCTTGCCGATGGCGAGAGAGAGCTGATAGTCGGGCACCAGTGCACGCACGGCCCTGGTGTTCGCGTCGAGGATGAACGCGCTGGTCACCTTGGCCGGCGAGAGGGCGTTCGCGACGAAGGCGGCGAGCTCCGGATCGTGATCGACGATGTCGATCTTCTCGCCTGCGAGCTCCTCGGTGACGGCGCGCACGCGACGCCCCATCTCACCGATGCAGGCACCCTTGGCGTTGATCGCCGGGTCGTTGGCGCGGACGGCGATCTTGGTGCGGTGTCCGGCCTCGCGGGCCAGCGAGACGATCTCGACGAGACCTGCGGCGATCTCGGGCACCTCGAGTGCGAACAGCTTGCGAACGAGACCGGGGTGCGTGCGCGAGACGGTGATCTGCGGCCCCTTGAGGCCCTTCGCGACGCTCGTCACATACACGCGCAGACGCGAGCCGTGGGTGTACTCCTCGCCCGGCACCTGCTCCTCGGGAGGAAGGATCGCCTCGACAGCTCCGAGGTCGACGTGGATCATGCGAGGGTTCGGTCCCTGCTGGATCACGCCGGCGACGATGTCGCCTTCCTTGTCCTTGAAGTCGCCGAGCACCACGTCGTCCGCGATGTCGCGCAGACGCTGGCTGATGACCTGCTTCGCGGCGAAGGCGGCGATCCGGCCGAAGTCATCCGGCGTGGCATCCTCTTCCCCGATGATCGCGCCCTCTTCGTCCTTGACGACCTGCAGCACGGCGACGTGCCCGGTCCGACGATCGAGCTCGACGCGGACACCCTCGGGGGTGGCGCCCTCCGCGGAGACATGCTTGGAGTAGGCGGTCAGGATGGCCTGCTCGATGATCGAGACCAGCTCGTCGAAGGGGATCGCCTTCTCCTTCTCGATCCCACGCAGCAGACTCAGTTCGATATCCATGACGACTCCCTATTCAGCTCTCGTCGCGCGGGTGTGCACACGCGACATCCGTACCACGATACCCTGTGCCCACCGCCGGTCGCCACGAGGCGGCCGCACCGATGCGGTGCCCAGCATGCAGGAGGACTCAGTGACGACGTACGACACCATCGTGATCGGGGCGGGGATGTCCGGGGTGACGGCGGCTCGCATGCTCGCCGATGCCGGAGCGGACGTCATCGTCCTCGAGGCGAGGGATCGCATCGGCGGCCGGATGCACACCGATCGCACCGCAGGCTTCCCCGTCGATCTCGGCGCGTCGTGGGTGCATGGCATCGAGGGCTCCGCGCTGTGGGATCTCGTGCAGGCTCTCGAGATTCCGACGCTCGAATACACCGTCGGCAGCTTCCAGGCCGGAGGGCGGCCGATCGAGAACTTCGACGGCGACGGCAGGCCGATGGATGCCGCCCGCACCTCCCAGTGGGTCGCCGAGGTCGAGGAGGCCGATCGCCTACTGGTCGACGAGATCGAACGTTCCTCCCCCGGCGACACCTATCTCGATGTCACCGAGCGCGCGCTCGACCGCACCGGCTTCGATCCTGAGCGCATCGATGAGATCCGGGAGTTCTTCCGTCATCGCGTCGAGGAGCAGTGCGGAGCGTGGATCGGCGACCTCGACGCGCACGGGCTCGACGAGGACGCGATCGACGGAGACGAGGTCATCTTCCCCCGCGGGTACGACGAGCTCCCGCGGCGCATCGCCGCCGGACTCGACATCCGCCTGAGCCAGGCGGTCACCCGGATCGCGCGCACGGATGCCGGAGTCACCGTGTCGACCGAGAACGGAGAGTTCTCCGCACGAAGCGCCCTGGTCACCGTGCCGCTCGGCGTGCTCAAGGCGGGGTCGATCGACTTCACCCCTCCCCTGCCCGAGGCTGTCGCCGGGCCGATCGAGCGGCTGGGCATGGGGGTCTTCAACAAGATCTTCATCCAGTTCCCGGAACGCTTCTGGAACGACGACAGCTACGTGCTGCGGGCACTCGGCGAGGCCGGCGAGCACTGGCACTCCTGGTACGACGTGTCAGCCGTCAGCGGACTTCCCACCCTGCTGACTTTCGCGGCCGGTCCGTTCGGCCGCCGGATGCAGGAGCTGTCCGACGACGAGATCGTCGCGGATGTCGTGCGCGCTCTTCGCGACCTCTACCCCGATGCCGTCGGCGAACCCACCGCTCACTGGGTCACCCGTTGGGGCCACGACGCGTTCTCGAACGGCTCGTACTCGCATCTCGCGGTCGGGTCGTCGCACCACGACCACGACGAGCTCGCGGGACCGGTCGACGCAGTGCTGCATTTCGCCGGCGAGGCGACGTGGGGAGACGAGCCGGCGACAGTGGGGGCGGCCTTCTATTCAGGCCACCGCGCGGCCGAGAGGATCCTCGCCGGCTCCGTGGATCTCGCCCGGTTCGCCGCTGGGATCAGAGCGCGGGAGCGGACTCCAGCGAGTTGATCGCGCCGATCAGGCGGAACAGACTGCCGACCTGACGCTGATCGAGGTGCAGGGCCAGTCGCGGTAGATGCAGCACGTCATCGTCGGCGACCTCGGGCGACCGCGGAGCAGTCCTCTCGATACGTCCGCTCGCCAGCATCCCGGCGAACTGCTCGTTGAGCTGCTCCACCTCGGTATCGGACGGCTCGGCTCGGAGGCGGAGCACCAGGGTGTCTCCGAACCACCGCAGTGAGTCGTAGTTGCGCCAGAACCCTGCGATCACGGAGGCGGCCGACTCGACGGAGTCGGTGATGACGACGCGGTCGAAGTCGCCCTCGGAGATCACGCCCGTGGGCGCCAGATCCTCGTCGATGAACCGCTTGAGACCGTTCCAGAAGGTGCCGCCTGGCTCGTCGAGCAGGACGATCGGCGTCGGCTCGGCCTTGCCTGTCTGCTGCAGCGTGAGCAGCTCGAACATCTCGTCGAGCGTGCCGAACCCGCCAGGCAGGCAGATGAAGCCGCTGGACTCCTTGATGAGCATCAGCTTGCGGGTGAAGAAGTACTTCATCGCCACCACGTGCTCGCTCGCCGCGATCAGGCTGTTGGCCTTCTCTTCGAACGGAAGCCTGATCGACACCCCGAGTGAGAGCGCCGGGCCTGCACCCTCCGCCGCAGCCTGCATGATCCCCGGGCCTGCCCCGGTGACCACCATCCACCCATCCGCTGCCAGAGCGGCGGCGACGTAACGGGCCTGCACGTAGAGCGGATCATCGTGCCGGGTCCGAGCCGAACCGAACACCGTGACCTTGGGCACACCCTCGAACGGAGCGAACAGCCGGAAGGCGTCTCGCATCTCGGCGAGAGCGGCGGAGGCGATCTTGAGGTCGAGACGGTCGGTGCCGTCCTCACCCAGCAGGACCGCCGTGCGCATCATGCGCATGACCAGCCTGCGGTCGGTCTTCACCCCGGCCTCGTCGAGGACGTTGTTGATCTCGGCGCTCAGCGATTCCGGCAGCGGTTCGTCGGTCATGCCCTCAGCCTGTCACGAGGGCGTGTCGGCCGGGTCGACGCAACGCCGCTGTGATCATCCTCATCACGCGGTGTCAATACCCGTGCGCACGGATGTCATCCGAGGCACAGTGTCGGCATGACTGAGATCACTGGACCAGAAGCACTCGCACGCGTGACCGAGCTCGTCGAGGACATCGACTTCACGATGCTGACGACGACGGACGACGACGGCAACCTGGTGAGCAGACCGATGTCGACCAGGCAGATGGACGATGCCGGAGACATCTGGTTCTTCACCGCGGAAGACACGGAGAAGGTCGAAGAAGCACGAGCCCACCATCAGGTCGGCCTCTCGTATTGCGATGCCAAGGGCATGCGATATGTCTCGGTGGCCGGGAACGCGTCCGTGGTGCACGACCGCGCGAAGATGGAGGAGCTCTACTCGCCCTCGCTCGACATCTGGTTCGAAGACGGCCTCGACACCCCCGGCATCGCACTTCTGAAGGTGACGCCGACAGTGACCGAGTTCTGGGAGCCTGCCAAGGGCAAGATCGCGATGGCGGCCGGGGCGCTCAAGGCGCTCGTCACCAAGGACACCCCCGACGACGACATCATGAACCACGGTCGCATCGTCTGCTGACAGACGGTTCGCCCCCGGACAGACGGAATGCCGCGCACCTCGGACGAGGTGCGCGGCATTCTCCGTCCGCGCTCAGCGCCGGGACAGCTGCTGCAGGGCCTCTTCGACCGACACCGCTTCGCGGTCATCGGTGCTGCGATCCCACAGCTCGACCTGGCCGTCGGCAGCGCCACGGCCGACGATGACGATCTTCGGCACGCCGACGAGCTCCGCGTCTCCGAACTTCACACCGGGCGACACCTTCGGACGGTCGTCGTAGAGCACGTCGAGGCCTGCGGACTCCAGTTGCGCCGAGAGCTCGGTCGCCACGTCGAAGGCCACCTGATCGCGGCCGGCTGCGACGACCTGCACATCGAACGGTGCGACGGATGCCGGCCAGATGAGACCCTTCTCATCGTTGTGCAGCTCGGCGATGATCGCGAGGATGCGCGTGATGCCGATTCCGTACGAACCCATCGTGACCGTGACGAGCTTGCCGTTCTCGTTCAGCACCTTGAGGCCCAGGGTCTCGGCGAAGAACCTCCCGAGCTGGAAGACGTGACCGATCTCCATGCCACGAGCGAGCTCCACGGGTCCGGAGCCGTCGGGCGCGGGATCCCCGGCCCTGACGTTCGCGATCTCGACGACCCCGTCGGCGAAGAAGTCCCGACCGGCGACGACCGAATGCGCATGCTTCTGATCGATGTTCGCACCGGTGATCCAGCTGGTCCCCTCGCTCACGCGGGGGTCGACCAGGTAGCGGATCCCGGTCGCGGACTCCTCTCCGAGCACCGCGCCGGTCGGTGACCACGGACCGATGTAGCCCCGCACGAGCAGCGGGTTCTTCTCGAAGTCGTCAGCGGTGGCGGTCTCGACCTCGGCCGGAGCGAAAGCGACCTCCGCGCGCTTCTCATCGACCTCGCGATCGCCCGGGATCCCGACGACGACGAGCTCGCGCGTGCCGTCCACATGCGTGAGCGCCAGCACGACGTTCTTGAGGGTGTCGGCAGCGGTGTAGTCGCCATCCAGGTTCGCGTTCGCGTGCGCCACGAGCGTCTCGATCGTGGGAGTGTCCGGTGAGTCGAAGACGATCGGCGCAGCATCGGCGTCGAAACCGATGGCGTCAGGGACCTCGGTCGAGAAAGCCTCGACATTCGCGGCGTATCCCCCCGCGCTGCGCACGAAGGTGTCCTCACCGACAGGTGTCGGGTGGAGGAACTCCTCGCTTCGCGCGCCGCCCATGAGTCCGTTGTCGGCATTCACGATCACGTATTCGAGACCGAGCCGCTGGAAGATCCGCTCATATGCGTCCCGCTGCGCCTGATAGCTGGTCTCGAGACCGGCATCCGACGCGTCGAACGAGTAGGCGTCCTTCATCGTGAACTCGCGACCGCGGAGCAGGCCAGCCCGCGGGCGTGCCTCATCGCGGTACTTGTCCTGGATCTGATAGATCGTGAGGGGCAGATCCTTGTACGACGAGTAGAGGTCCTTCACGAGGAGCGTGAACATCTCTTCGTGCGTCGGCGCGAGAAGGTAGTCCGCGCCCTTCCGGTCCTGAAGGCGGAAGATCCCGTCGCCGTACGATTCCCAGCGTCCGGACAGCTCGTAGGGCTCGCGCGGAAGCAGCGCGGGGAAGTGGACCTCCTGCGCGCCGGCATTCGCCATCTCCTCGCGCACGATGGCCTCGATGCGCGCCTTGACCTTGAGGCCCAGAGGCAGCCACGTGAACACGCCCGGTGCCGCGCGGCGGATGTAGCCGGCGCGGATCAGCAGCCTGTGGCTGGCGACCTCTGCTTCTGCAGGGTCTTCGCGGAGCGTGCGGAGGAAGAAGTTCGAAAGACGAGTGACCACCGGGCAAGTCTACTGACCGGTGGTCACCCGTTTCGCGTCGCGTCAGTTGAGCGCAGGGAGGCCGTTCGGGATCACGCCGCCCGCATACAGGCTGGCGGCGAGCTCCTGAACAGCGGTGAGCGCCACACGCTGCGGGAGCGGCCCGTACGAGATGCGGGCGACGCCCAGCTTCTCGTACTCGGAGGCGGCGAGGGTTCCAGGGAGCCCGATCACGCTGAGCTTGCCTTCGCCGAGACCCTCGACGAGCTGGCGGGTGATGTTGGCGTCGAGCATTCCGGGCACGAACACCGCGGTGGCTCCGGCGTCGAGGAACGCCCGTCCGCGCTGGATCGCATCCGCGACGCTTTCCGCGACAGGGCGGTGGCCGGCGCGGACGAACGCGTCGGTGCGCGCGTTGAGCGCGAACGGCACGCCCTCGGCCTCCGCTGCCTTGACGATGGCCTCGACTGCGGCGACGGATTCGTCGAACGGCTTGAGGCGGTCTTCGATGTTGGCTCCGACCACGCCCGCGCCGATCGCCAGGCGGGTGGTCTCCCCTGCGTCGCCGTATCCGTCATCGAGGTCGGCGGTCACCGGGACCGAGACGGAGGCCGCGATGCGACCCACCATGTCGATCATGATGTCTCGGGAGATCGTGCCGTCCTCGAAACCGAACGAGGCGGCGATGCCGTGACCGGCAGTCGCGATCGCCTTCGTCTCGGGAAGCTTCGCGACAGCGCGGGCTGACACGACGTCCCACACATTCACGACGCGGAGGATCTCCGGGGCTTCATAGAGTCCGATCAAGGTCTTGGCCTTCGCAGCAGTGGTCATACCCCCACGCTAACGCCCAGTATTCCGGTCTGGGTCGGACGGACACGCGAATCACAGGTTCCGAGGGGTCGCAGCGCATCACGGACCCTCCGCCTCCTCTCCCGTGTGCGCCTCCACCGCTGCTCAAGACAGCCAGCCGCCGGCCTCCTGAGGAGTTCCGGGCGACCCGGCTCGGGGCGACGGCTGTCTCGTCCGCGGCGTCATAGTGTGGGGACATGCCTCAGCGCCGATCGCACGTTGCCCCGTCAGCCGCGCAGACCGAGCTCGCTGCAGCGCTCGCCGCGCTGAGAGAGTCCCTCGATGCGCCCACGGACTTCCCCGCCGCTGTCGTCGCCGAAGCAGAGGCCACGAAAGCGGCGACTCCCGAGCTCGATCTGCGCGACATCCCCTTCGCGACCCTCGATCCGCTCGGGTCACGTGACCTCGACCAGGCGTTCCACCTCGAACGCGATGGCTCCGGCTTCGCAGTCCGCTACGCGATCGCCGACGTCCCGGGGTTCGTTGCGCCCGGCGGAGAGGTCGACACGGAGGCTCGGCGCCGCGGCCAGACACTGTATGCCGCGGACGGGACGATTCCCCTGCATCCGAAGATCCTCAGCGAGGACCGCGCATCGCTCCTGGCCGATGTGGATCGCCCTGCCCTGGTCTGGACGTTCGCGCTCGACTCCTCGGGCACCGTCACGGACTTCCGCCTGGAGCGGGCGCTGGTCCGTTCCCGCGCCCAACTGGACTACGTCAGCGCCCAAGCAGGACTCGACCGCGGCGAAGGCGGTCCCGCGGCGCTGTTGCCGGAGATCGGCGCATTGCGGATCGAGCAGGAGAAGATCCGCGGCGGCGCGAGCCTGAACCTCCCGGACGAGGAGGTGACCAGAGCGGCCGATGGCAGCTACGCGATCGAGCGCCGCCATCCTCTTCCCGTCGAGGAGTGGAACGCCCAACTGTCCCTCATGACCGGTATGGCGGCGGCGTCGCTGATGCTGGGCGCCGGCACCGGCATCCTTCGAACCATGCCGCAGCCCGACGAGAAGGCCTTCGACGCGTTCCGCCATCAGACCGAGGCTCTCGGACGACCGTGGACGACGGGACGATACGGCGATTATCTGCGTGACCTGGATCGCGCCGACCCGATGACCCTGCCCGTTCTCGAGGCAGCCGCGACCCTGTTCCGCGGCGCCGGCTACGTGACTTTCGACGGCTCCGCCCCGAGCGACGCACAACAGGCTGCGATTGCGGCGCCCTACGCCCACGCGACCGCTCCCCTGCGTCGACTCGTCGATCGCTGGTCTCTCGAGATCTGCCTCGCCGTGTCGGAAGACCGGGACGTGCCCGGCTGGGTTCGCGAGTCGCTGCCCGACCTCCCTGCGCTGATGCAGAGCTCCGGGCAACGCGCGTCCAGACTCGACTCGGCGACGATCAACTGCGTCGAAGCCGCACTGCTCACGCCTTTCGTGGGCCGGACGGTCGAGGCGACCGTGATCGAGATACGCGGCGAGCGCGCGACGGTCCAGCTCGCCGACCCTGCTGTGACCGCGTCCGCCCCTGTACCCGCCGGCACGGTGCCCGGCGGACGTGTCTCCTTGCGCCTCGTCAGCACCGACGTCGCCCGAGGCGAGATCGAGTTCGCGATCTGACCCCTAGGCTCTGCTCCATGCCCACATCGCCCTACGTCAGCGGGATCCGCGAACGCATCGGTCACGATCTCCTGCTGCTCCCCGCGGTCACTGCCGTCATCCGGCGAGATGACCGCTTCCTGCTGTGTCGGCGGGTGGACTCGTCGGAGTGGGGCCTGGTCGGCGGCGCGGTCGAACCCGGTGAGGATCCGAAGGATGCCGTGCTGCGCGAGGTGCGCGAAGAGCTCGGGACCCGTGTCGGCATCGATGGTCTCGTCGGAGCGTACGGCGGCGAGGAGCTCCTCGTCCGATACGCCAACCACGACGTCGTCAGCTACGTCACGACCGCGTTCCTCTGCTCGATCCCTGATGGCTCGCCCCTGGTCTTCGCCGACGGAGAACTGGCCGAGACAGGGTGGTTCGCGCTCGACGAGATCGCAGCGTTGCGACGTGATCGAGCCATCGACCGAATCCTCGGAGATGCGGTCGACCTCGCCCGGGCTCCCGCCGCGACCCCGCCCCCGACCCCGACCCCGATCGTCGAGAAGGATGAAGATCGCGCTGTCGGGGTGGACCACTTCGCCGTCGCAGCACGGTTCGTCACCGCCCGCTTTCCCGGCGCCGACGTGGCCATCGTGGCCGGAAGCACGGCACGAGGCGATCGCACTGCGACGAGTGACATCGACCTGCTGCTGGTCGGCGATCAGCTCTTCGATGTCGAAGGGCAGACGAGCGAAGCCTCGACGCACGAGTTCGAGGGCGAGACCTTCGAGGTCTTCGCATACACGCCGACGGGGTTCGACGAGTGGGCGGCACGAGGCATCGCGCAGCATCGACCGGTGACGGTGCACATGCTGGTCGACGGCACCGCGATCAGAGACGATGGCCGACTGGCATCGCTCCGCCGGCAGTGGCGGAGCGTGCTCGACTCAGGGCCATCGCTCAGCGCGAGTGAGTCCGCGTTCCGTCGCTACGTCATCACCGATGTGCTCGACGATCTGGCGGACGCGACAGACCCTCTCGAGCAGCGTGTGGAGGCATCCGTCCTGTTCGAGCGGATCGCAGAGCTCATGCTGCTCACCGAGGGGCGGTGGATAGGGACGGGCAAATGGTTGCCGCGACGCCTCCGCGAGCTGAGCGTCGAGCGAGGGGACCGCTTGACCGTCCCTCTGCTCGAGAGCGACTACACGACCTTCGCAGCCCGCGTCTCGGATGAGCTCGAGCGCGCCGGCGGTCGAGTGCAGTCCGGCTTCGTTCGCTGAGCGGACTCAGACCGCGGGAACGGCCTTCGTGGTCATCACCAGCAGCTGCGGATCCGTCAGGTCGAGCGCCACCGAGATAGAGACGAACTCGGAGAGAGACTCCACGTGCGTTCCGCCGCAGAGGATCTGCGCGTCGCCCTCCGGGAGTTCGCAGTGCCAGCTGCGACGATCAACGATCGCGGGGCCTTCGGGCGCCACGCGGCTCGCCGCACCGGTGGAGACCCACGCGGCCAGCTGCGCGTTGATCGCCGCCTCGCGCTCTCCGAGCGTCGCCACGAAGGTCTCTGTGTCGAATCCGGCCCGGCGCAGGCTCTTGCCCAGGCGGTACTCGTCGACCGCGCCGTCTTCATGGATGCGGCTGGACTGGTTCGCCCTGGCCTCGAAGTTCGGGTTGCCCAGAGCATCCGCACCGGGATCCTTGCGCCACAGATCGCCGAGAGCGATGTCCAACGCCAACGACGCCAGGTGGCACGCGGTGTGGCCGCGGCTGAGGCCTGCCCGTCGTGGGGCGTCGACCGACAACTCGACGCGTGCCCCCTCGACCAGCCAGGATGGAGCGTCGCCGGCGATCGGGTGACCGACGAGCCACGTCCATCCTTCGACGCCGCGCTTGACCGGGATGTCGGCTCCGACCGCGAACTGGCCCTCGTCCGACACGGCGGCCATCACGGCCTCGGCGACACGGACGACGTTCCCTTCGGCAGAGAGCTCGCCTGTGTCTCCGGGCTGGTCCGGCCAGGTGTGGTCGACCGGGTGGAACGGGGTCGCGTCGACCACGACGATCGTTCCCCGCGATGATGTCTCGACCCGCGAAACAGTGCTCGACCCTCTGAGGTCGCCTCCGGCGAAGGACACGATCGTGGACGACGGCATGGAACTCCTCATGTCGGATCGACGGGGTCGGTCAGGCCGTGACGACCTGCGCGGTGCCGAGCGGCGCCTCAGGCCCCATCTCAGCGGCGATGCGGTTGGCCTCTTCGATCAGAGTCGCGACGATGTCGGCCTCCGGCACGGTCTTGATGACCTCGCCCTTGACGAAGATCTGGCCCTTGCCGTTACCGGATGCGACACCGAGGTCAGCCTCGCGGGCTTCACCCGGGCCATTCACGACGCAGCCCATGACGGCCACTCGCAGCGGGACGGTCATGTCCTTGAGTCCCTCGGTGACGTTCTCGGCGAGCGTGTACACGTCGACCTGGGCGCGTCCGCACGAGGGGCACGAGACGATCTCGAGCTTGCGCTCACGGAGGTTCAAGGACTGCAGGATCTGGTGACCTACCTTCACCTCTTCAGCCGGCGGCGCTGACAGAGACACACGGATGGTGTCTCCGATGCCCTCACCGAGCAGGATGCCGAATGCCGTGGCGCTCTTGATCGTGCCCTGGAACGCGGGGCCCGCCTCGGTCACACCGAGGTGCAGCGGCCAGTCGCCCCGCTCGGCGAGCTGACGGTAGGCCTTCACCATGACGATCGGGTCGTTGTGCTTGACCGAGATCTTGAAGTCGTGGAAGTCGTGCTCCTCGAACAGCGAAGCCTCCCAGACGGCGCTCTCGACGAGCGCCTCAGCGGTCGCCTTGCCGTACTTGGTCAGAATGCGGCGGTCGAGCGAGCCCGCATTGACACCGATGCGCAGCGAGACACCCGCAGCCTTGGCAGCCTCGGCGATCTTGCCGACGTTGCCGTCGAACTCACGGATGTTGCCCGGGTTCACCCGAACTGCGCCGCAGCCCGCGTCGATGGCGGTGTAGATGTAGCGCGGCTGGAAGTGGATGTCGGCGATGACGGGAATCTGGCTCTTCATCGCGATGATCTTCAGCGCGTCGGCGTCGTCCTGATGCGGGACGGCGACGCGGACGATCTCGCATCCGGATGCGGTCAGCTCCGCGATCTGCTGGAGAGTCGCGTTGATGTCCGTCGTCTTCGTCGTCGTCATGGACTGGACGGTCACGGGGGCGTCACCGCCGACGAGCACCTTGCCCACCTTGATCTGGCGAGACTTGCGGCGCGGGGCGAGGACTTCGGGGATCTTCGGCATCCCAAGATTCACTGCTGGCACAACCCCCAGCCTACGCCGCCTGCATGCACGCAGGCTGGATGCCGCACGGCTCGGACGCGCGTCACACGACCGGGGCGGCGGTGCGCGGTGTGATAGTTTTCAGCCCATGCTCGCGAACTTCACCTGGTGGCCCGCCTCTTAGGCGGTGTGTTCGCGTTCCCACGAATCCAGACCGCCTCCGGGGCGGTCTTTTCGTTGAGCCGAGCCGGAGCCATGCACAGGAGACACCGATGACCCTCTCACGTCTTTCCGAGCTCACCGCAGATCCCGCGGCGTCGTTCGTGCTGATCGCCCGAGACGGCGCCGACACCGTCGAGCTGCTCACCGGCGAGGTCGTCGATGTCGAACTGCTGGCTGACATCCCGCTGTCGATAGACGGCATCCCCCGCGAGATCTTCACCATGGTGCCCTACCGTCAGGTGCGCGAGCGCGGCTTCGTCGCCCAGGATGACGGCGCGCCCCTGCGCTGCATCGTGGTCGATGAGCACCTCCACCTGCCCACGTCTGCGCTGCTCGCCGAGCTTCCGACGGATGCCGTGCCGTTGAGCGACGGCGGCTTCGACATCGCCGACGACGAGTACGCAGGGATCGTCGAGACCGTGATCGCCGACGAGATCGGACGCGGTGAAGGCGCGAACTTCGTGATCCGTCGCGACTTCACCGCCGAGATCGAGGTCGACGACCGAACCGCCGCGCTCACCTGGTTCCGGGCTCTTCTCGCGCACGAACGAGGCGCTTATTGGACCTTCGCGGTGGTGACACCCGGGCACATCGCGGTCGGCGCGAGCCCTGAGGCGCACGTCGTCGCGCGCGGCGGCGTCGTCACGATGAATCCCATCTCGGGCACGTTCCGCCACCCTGCGGGGGGAGCCACGAGAGAGACGCTCGTCGACTTCCTCTCCTCGACGAAGGAGACCGAAGAGCTCTTCATGGTGGTGGACGAGGAGCTCAAGATGATGAGCGCCGTATGCTCCGACGGCGGACGCATCACCGGCCCACATCTGAAGGAGATGTCGCGCCTCACCCACACCGAGTACATGCTCCGCGGGCGCAGTGCTCTCGACCCCCGCGACATCCTGCGCGAGACGATGTTCGCGCCGACCGTGACCGGCTCGCCGATGCAGAACGCATGCGCGGTGATCCGTCGCCATGAGAAGAAGCCGCGCGGCTACTACTCGGGCGTCGCCGCCCTGTTCACTCCGAACGACGCCGGAGGGCACGACCTCGACGCACCGATCCTGATCCGCACCGTGTATCTCCAGAACGGCTCGCTAAGTGTGCCCGTGGGGGCGACGCTCGTGCGCCACTCGGACCCGCACGGCGAGGTGTCGGAGACCCACGGTAAGGCCGCCGGCGTGCTCGGTGCCATCGGGGCGATCGATCGCGACAGCGTCGCCGAGGCGCGCGACGATGCCGACGCGCCGGGCGAACGGCTGCCCCTCGCCGACGACCCCGTAGTCGCTGAGCTCCTCTCCTCGCGCAATGCGCGCCTGGCCGACTTCTGGCTGAATCCGCAGGGTGACGATCTGACCGGGCCCTTCGCCGGGCGCTCGGCGATCGTCGTCGATGCGGAGGACCGCTTCACCACGATGCTCGCTCACCAGCTGCGCCACCTCGGACTCGATGTCACGATCCGCGCCTGGAGCGACGTCGACGACGCCGAGCTCGACGCGGCCGACCTCGTGGTCGCCGGCCCGGGACCCGGCGACCCCCGCGACATCGAGAGCTCTCGGATCACCAGGTTGCGCGAGGTCGTGTCGCGACGTGTGGACGCCGGGTCGCCGCTGCTCGCCGTGTGCCTGAGCCACCAGATCCTCAGCGATCGCCTCGGCATCGCCCTGATGCCCCTCGCCGCGCCGCATCAGGGGCTGCAGAAGTCGGTCCCCGTGTTCGGCGAAGACGCCTCGATCGGCTTCTACAACACCTTCACGGCCAGGGTGACCCCCGGCACGACGTCGACGGGAACGGTCGAGGTGTCGGCCGACCCCGAATCAGGCGACGTCTACGCGCTTCGCGGCGAGCGCTTCGCATCGGTGCAGGGCCACCTGGAGTCGATCCTGTCGCGCGACGGCATCCGCACTCTCGAGCGTCTGGTCTCGCACGCGCTCGCCTGATCCGAAGGCGGATGCCGTCGCGACCCGCCCGTCCAGCCAGCCGACCCCGCGAAGGCGGCTCAGCCGCCGAAGATGTTCACCGGGTTGAAGACATCGGCGAGGAGCAGCACGGCCCCCATCACGATGAGCAGTGTCGCCACGACCACGGTCAGCGGCACGAGCCTGGTGGCGTCGACGGGCGGGGGCGGCGGTCGCCGGAACAACTTCGCCCAGGCGCGGCGGATGCCGTCCCACAGCGCGACGACCACGTGCCCTCCGTCGAGCGGCAGCAGCGGGATCAGGTTGAACACGAACAGTGCGACATTGAGGGATCCGAGAAGCCCGAGAAGCACGGAGAAGCGGTTGAGGATCGGCGCATCGATCGCCGCGACCTCACCCGCGATGCGTCCGACCCCCACGACGCTCAGCGGCCCGTTCGGATCGCGCTCAGACCCGGTGACCAGTGAGACGCCGGTCTCCCAGATCCGCACCGGAAGGGTGACGATCATCGACCCCACGCGCACGACGGTATCGGCCGCCATCTGGGGTCCTGCCGACAGCGGCTGGGGGACGAAGCCCATCTGCGCCGCCATGCCGACGTAGCCGACCTCCCGGACGACGGGCTGCCCGTCCTCGCCGATGACCGGCTGCCCGCTCGCATCGGTGATGGTGCGCTCAGCCTCGATCGGAGTGATGCTCAGAGTCTGCTCGGCACCGTCTCGAAGCACCACCAGTTCCAGGGTCTCTCCTGGAGCGGCCTGCACGATGGCGGTCGCCTGCGCGAAGGTCGACACGGGCTGACCGTCGACGGAAACCAGCACGTCGCCGGGCCTGATGCCGGCCTCGGCAGCCGGCGTCGCCGGGTCGTCGGCCTCGCACTCGGTCGCCGTCGATCCGGCGGGCAGGACGCACTGGTTCACCGACGCGATGGTCGTGGTCCCCTGCTGCACTCCGATGCCGGACACCAGAACAGTGAAGATCACGATCGCGAGGATCAGGTTCATCAACGGGCCGCCGAGCATCA
Source organism: Microbacterium sp. MEJ108Y (assembly GCF_000834175.1). Taxonomy (NCBI): domain Bacteria; kingdom Bacillati; phylum Actinomycetota; class Actinomycetes; order Micrococcales; family Microbacteriaceae; genus Microbacterium; species Microbacterium sp. MEJ108Y. Next base: position 201,639 of record NZ_JXQX01000038.1, read on the forward strand.
CGACGACGCGCTTCCACACGGGGAGACGGTAGAAGACGCGGTCCTCAGCACCTTCGGCGATCGTCTCGTCGTTCGCCGACCGTGCGTCCTGCACGAGAGCGCGGAACACGCCCTTCGCCGGGCCCGATGCGGTGGAGGCCGGGTACATCCCCGACATCGAGATGAATCCGCCGAGCGGCAGCAGCTTGAAGCCGTACTCCGTCTCGCCGATGCGCTTGGACCACAGTCTCGGGCCGAAGCCGATCATGTACTGGCCCACACGCACGCCGAAGAGCTTCGCCGGCAGGAGGTGGCCGACCTCGTGCAGACCGATCGACAGGCCGAGGCCGATCAGCATGAACACGATGCCACCCAGATAGAGCAGTGCTTCCACTCCCCCAAGCTAGTGCTCGTCGCCTAGGAATAAGCCCCATGTGCTGCGCAGGGCGATGACGCGGCGCGGTTAGGCTTGTGTCGTGACCTCCCGCCAGCTGCGACTTCTGCGCGCAGCAGCGGCGTCCGGTGCCGCAACCCTCGTGGCCGCGGCGTCGCACACCACCGCGGGCGGAGCCGCTCCGCATCCGCTCTTGGTCATCGCCGTCGCAGCGCTCCTCGTGCCTCTCGCGGCACTGCTCATCGGCGCCCGGGTCTCCAGATCGCGCGTCGCTCTGACGGTGCTGGTCAGTCAGGGGCTCTTCCACCTCGTGTTCCAGCTGCTCGGCACACCGACCGGCACGACGGCGCTCGGTGGCCACGAACACCATCTTGACCTCGCCGCCCTGGGCCCGGTGGTCGCGACGACCGCTCCTGATGCGCTCATGATCGTCGGTCACGCCATCGCAGCGATCGTCACCACCGCTCTGGTCTGTCACGGCGAGTCGTCGGTGCGAGCGATCGCCGGCTGGGTGCAGGCACGCCTCCGCCGCACGGTCACCCTGTTCCGACCGGCCCATGAACGTCCCGCCTTCCCGGTGTTCGCGATCCGAGTGCCGACCGAGAACGACTTCTCGGTATCGGTCTCGCGCCGCGGTCCTCCTGCGCACGTCTGATCACGTATCGCCTCCCCGAGGCGTTTCCACCTTCCCGCGGATGCCGCGCACACCGACGCGCCCGCAGATCAGCACACAGGAGTACCACCATGCGTTCCACCACCACCCGCCGCAACATCACCGCAGGACTCGTCGGCGGCACGATCCTCGCTCTCGCCCTCCCCGCGATGGCCAGCGCCCACGTCAGTGTCAGCCCGGATGAGCTGACTGCAGGGGACCACGGCGTGCTCACCTTCTCGTTCGCGCACGGCTGCGAGAACTCGCCGACCACCTCGCTGAAGGTGACGATGCCCGAGGGCCTCGCATCGGTCGCGCCCACCATGGACAGCGACTGGACGATCGACATCGAGAAAGGCGATGACGGCCTCGTCAGCGCCGTGACCTACACCGCCATCGCGCCGGTGCCCAATGAACTGCGCGGCGCAGTGAGCATGGCTGTCGGGCTCGAGGAGGACACGCCCGACTCGCTCGCATTCCCGGTCGTCCAGACATGCGTCGAGGGCAGCACCGAATGGACGCAGCTCGCAGAGGACGGCGAAGACCCGCACAGCCTCGACGCCCCGGCTCCGGTCGTCGAGGTCGTCGCCGCGTCCGCTGACGGACACGGGGAGCACGGCTCCGCGGACGAGGCCGAAGACGCGGACACCGCGAACTCGGAAGCCGCCGACGATGCGGTCTTCGCGAACGCGCTCGGCACGGCACTGGGCGCGGGCGGCCTCGTCGCCGGCATCGCCGCACTCGTCGTCTCCGTACTGGCGTACCGCCGCAAGGCGTGACGACCCGGCGCGTCTCCTCGGCTCGATGGGGCCGAGGAGACGTGCCGCACCCCGTGTTCTCCTCGGAGCCGTGAGATCATTGATGCGACATGTCGATTGAACAACAACCGAGCCTGCCTCCCGTGCTCCGCCCCGCGAACCCGCCCCGGCGTGAGCTGTCCGAACTCGCCTCTCGATTCGCACGAGACGTCCGCGGCGAGGTGAACGGTGTCACCCTGTCAGGGATCACCCTCGCCACCGCCGACCTCCGCACCGGCGAGGCCTTCGTCGCGATCCGGGGTGTGAACCGCCACGGGGCCGAGTTCGCGGCCACCGCCGCCGAGAAGGGTGCCGTCGCGATCATCACCGACGAGGACGGCGCCGACATCGCCGAACCGGCCGGACTCCCCGTGCTCATCGTGGACGACCCCCGCGCCGTGCTCGGTGCACTGAGCGCCTGGGTCTACGGCACGGGCGCAGGCGAGCCGCTCCCGCTGCTGTTCGCCACCACGGGCACCAACGGCAAGACGAGCGTCTCGCATCTGCTCGAGGGCATCCTCGGCCAGCTCGGCGTCGTCACCGGACTCTCGTCGACCGCCGAGCGCCACATCGCCGGTGAGGTCATCGTCTCGAGACTGACGACCCCGGAAGCCTCCGAGATGCACGCGCTGCTCGCGCTGATGCGCGAGCGCGACGTCGAGGCCGTCGCCGTCGAAGTCAGCGCTCAGGCGCTCTCTCGTCACCGCGTGGACGGCATCCGCTTCGACGTCGCCGGCTTCACCAATCTCAGCCATGACCACCTCGACGACTACGCCGATATGGAGGAGTACTTCGAGGCCAAGCTGGCGCTGTTCCGACCGGATCGGGCGACGCGCGCAGTGGTATGCCTCGACTCAGCGTCGGGCGCCACCGTCGCGCAGCGCTCGGAGATCCCCGTGGTCACCGTCGGCACCCCCTCGATCGCCGCCGATCCCGAGGCCGCGGCCCGCGCGGACTGGGTCGTGGTGATCGACGACGAGCGCGCATCCGGAACCACGTTCACGCTGACCGGCCCGGCAGGAAGACTGACGACGACCGTTCCCGTGATCGGCCCGCACATGGCGGCGAATGCCGCCCTCGCGATCGTGATGCTGCTCGAAGGCGGCTACGAATGGGACCGCATCGCCTCGGCGCTCGACCGTGACGGCGGCATCCTGGCGCATCTCCCGGGTCGCACCCAACTCGTCTCCGGCGACACAGGCCCTGTCGTCTTCGTCGACTTCGGGCACTCTCCCGACGCGTTCGAGAAGACCCTCGCCGCGGTCCGCCGTGTCACACCCGGCAAGGTGCTGATGCTCTTCGGCGCCGACGGCGACCGCGATGCCAGCAAACGCTTCGATATGGCGCGCACTGCCGTGGAGGGCAGTGACATCCTCGTCGTGACGGACCACCACCCCCGCTTCGAAGACCCCGATTCGATCAGGGCCACTCTCGTCGCCGGCGCCCGCGCGACGCGGCCAGACGCCCAGATCCACGAGTACTCGCCTCCCGAGGCGGCCATCGTGGCAGCGGTCGGCCTGGTCGGAGAGGGCGACTCGATCCTGTGGGCGGGTCCGGGGCATCAGGACTATCGCGACATCCGGGGCGTGCGCACGCCCTATTCGGCCCGCGAGCTGGCGCGACGTGCGCTGCGTGCGGCCGGGTGGCCGGTGCCCGATTCGCACTGGCCGGTCCCCTACCCCGACGAGGACTGACCCGAGCGCCGATGCCGTCGCGATTCACGGCGGCGCGGCAGCGGGGCGGCCCTCGATCGCCTCTCGCCTCGAGCGGGTGACCGCCTGAGGGCGGATCAGGCGCGCGCGATCAGCTCGTCAGCCTTGCGGCGCGCCCACTCCTCGGCCTCGGCGAGCGATTCGACCGTCAGCGTCTGCGGCGGCTCGTGGGCATCGACCACGCGCGAGATCGTGTCGACGATTCCGAGGAACGGCAGGCGTCCCTCATGGAAGGCATCGACCGCCTGCTCGTTGGCGGCGTTGTAGACGGCGGGGAATGTCGCGCCCGCACGGCCCACGGCCTTGGCGAGGTCGACAGCCGGGAACGCGACGTCGTCGAGCGGCTCGAAGGTCCACGAGGTCGCCTGGGTCCAGTCGAGGGGTCGTCCGACCCCGCCGACGCGACTCGGCCAGTCGAGCCCCAGCGAGATCGGCAGACGCATGTCGGGCGGGGACGCCTGGGCGATCGTCGAGCCGTCGATGAACTCGACCATCGAGTGCACGATCGACTGCGGGTGCACGACGACCTCGATGTCGTCGTAGGCGACGTCGAACAGCAGGTGCGCCTCGATCACCTCGAGACCCTTGTTCACCAGCGTCGCGGAGTTCGTCGTGACCATCCGACCCATGTCCCATGTCGGGTGCGCGAGTGCCTCCTGCGGGGTGACCTCGAGCATCTGCTCGCGTGAGCGCCCGCGGAACGGCCCACCGGATGCCGTCACCACCAGGCGTCTCACCTCGGCGTGGGTGCCGCTGCGCAGCGCCTGCGCCAGGGCCGAGTGCTCCGAGTCGACAGGGACGATCTGGTCAGGGGCGGCCGCAGCGAGAACCAGCTCACCACCGACGATGAGGGATTCCTTGTTCGCGAGAGCGAGGGTTCTGCCGGCTTTCAGCGCCGCAAGAGTGGAACCGAGTCCGATCGATCCGGTGATCGCGTTGAGCACCACGTCGGCCTCGACATCGCGGACCAGCTGCTCGGCCTCGGCCGCACCCAGTGCAGTGCTGTCGACGTGGAAGCTCGCAGCCTGCTCCGCGAGCATCTCGGCGTTCGTCCCGGCGGCGAGGCCGACGAGTTCGAAACGTCGAGGATTGGCGCGGATGACGTCGAGCGCCTGCGTGCCGATGGAGCCGGTGGAGCCGAGGACGATGATGCGACGCATGCCGCCAGCCTATGGCAAGCCCCCGGCCCCTCTGCGTTACGGCGCCTGCTCGACCGGAGTCGTCGCGAGGATGTCGACGACGAAGACGAGGGTCTCTCCGGTCAGATCGGTGTCGTTCGTCTCGCCCTCACCGTAGCCGTCCTTCGGAGGCATGGCGACGACCACCTGCGACCCGACCTTCTGGCCTTCGAGGGCCATCTTGAACCCGGGGACCACTCCGCTGGTCGGGAACTGCGATGGCGCTGCGTCCCGGCTCCAGCTCGAGTCGAACTCGGAGCCGTCCGACCACTTCACGCCGCGGTACTGCACCGTGACGAGGTCGCCCGCTCCGACGACGGCGCCGTCACCCTGCTTGAGGACGGCCACCTCCGTCTCGGTGGGGGCGTCGGCGTCGGGGATCGTGATGGTGGGAGAACCGGCGTCGTCGAGCTCGACGACGGGCATGCCCTCAGTCGCATCGACATCGGAGCCGGAAGCCGTCGTGGGAAGCTGCTCGATCGTCTCGACGTAGAGGACGCTCGGGTTCATGCCCTCCTGCGCTGCAGGAAGGGTCAGGACGACGCTCGAACCGATCGGGAGGCACTCCGCCGCGACGGTGAAGACGGTGGACTGCGTCGGATCGACGATCTGCTGCGGCTGCTGGACGGCGAGGAGAGCGGACAGGACTCCGTCGGGCCCGCGCTCCGAGGTGCTGAGCACTTCGTTGGTCGTGGCGTCGATCAGCTGGTAGCGCAGCGAGACGAGGTCTCCGGGCATGACGTCGTCACCATCGCCCTCGACCACGACCGAACGCTCGGCCTCGGCGAGATCCGTGCCCTCGGGTACGGAGACCTTGGCACCTGCGCCGGATCCCTCGACGGACACGGCATCGGAGCCTGCCCCCGACGCGATGTCAGCGAGGCAGGAGCTCTCGGAGCCGGCATCCGGGGTGGCGGTCGACTCCGGAGTCGCGTCACCGGAGCACCCGGCCAGCAGAAGGGTCGCCGCGGCGACGGTGGACAGGACGATAAGCGGACGCTTGCGCACAGTTGAACCTCAGGATCGCGGGCGGGACACCCCATCATCCCTCACGCCCCTTTGCTGATGCTGGGAGGCGCGCGCTGGCGCTTCATTCCCGCCGCGGCATGATTGCCGGGGTAATCTGCTCTGATGACGTCAGAGCAGTCCGTGGAGCCCGAAACTTCGCCCGCAGAGACTGAGAAGCCTCGTCACGCAGGCTTCGCCTATGCGCTCGGTCGCAGCCTCATCACCCCGCTCGCGCGCACGATCTACCGCCCACGCATCGAGGGCAGGGAGAACGTCCCGAAGGACGGCGCGGTCATCTTCGCGAGCAATCACCTGTCCTTCATCGACTCGATCGCGATTCCGGTGGCCTCTCCACGACCCGTGCATTTCCTGGCGAAGTCCACCTATTTCGAGGGGACGGGGTTCAAGGGCTGGCTCAGCAAGACGTTCTTCGAGTCCATCGGCGCCATCTCCGTGCGCCGTGGTGCGGGCAAGGCCGCCCTCGACGCCCTCGACGTGCAACGCCAGCTGCTCGACGAGGGCCTCGCCGTCGCTCTCTATCCCGAGGGCACGCGTTCGACCGACGGACGCCTGTACAAGGGGCGCACGGGTGTGGCCTTCCTTGCGCTGCAGACCGGAGCACCTGTCGTCCCGGTCGGATTGATCGGCACGGACAAGGTCATGCCCGTCGGCGCCAAGATGCCCACTCTGAAGGAACGCATCACGGTGCGCTTCGGCGAACCGCTCGACCTCTCGCCCCATGGCCCCGCCACGAGCGGTCGCGCCCGCAGACTCGCGACGGACGAGATCATGGCCGCGATCCATGCCCTGTCCGGCCAGGAGCTGGCCGACGCCTACAACGAGGCTCCCGCCCAGAGCACGATCGAGAAGATCAAGCAGGCGCTCCCCCACGAACGCCGCTGACGCGGACCGACCGCTCAGTCCGTCTCGGCGCGCACCGACGCCTCGTGCCGCACCGGGAAGTTCATCGAGTTCGCGATGAAGCACCATTCGTTGGCCTGCGCATGAGCACGCTCGGCCGCGTCGATCATCGACACATCCGCGACGACCACCTCCGGACGCAGCATCACCTCGACGAACGCGCCGCCGCCTTTCCCGTCCTCTCGCATCATCCCCGTAGCCGAGTCCCGATAGGAGACGACGACGACGCCTGCAGTGACGCAGGCGTGCAGGTAGGAGAGCAGATGGCACTCGGAGAGCGAGGCGAGCAGCAGATCCTCGGGATTCCACCGCGACGGATCGCCACGGAACGGCTTATCGGCTGAGGCGAGGATGTCGGGCTTGCCCGCGACCTCCAGCGTGACATCGCGACGATATTCGCGATAGCCGCTGGTGCCGGTGCCGGAGTTGCCGGTCCAGGTGGAGCTGAGTGAATAGCGATGCTCGCCGAGCGGCACTGGTCTATCTGCCATGTCGACAGTCTGCCACCAGGAAGCCCTCGACGATCCCCGCGCCTGGCACTGCGTGCACCCAACCGACGATATCCTTGGGAGGTGCTGGAGACTCTCACCGTTCAAGATGCCGTGGAACTCGCCGTCGTCGAACGGAGCGGATTCATCGAGTCCCGCCACGCGGGAGCAGCGGTGGTGCTCTCACCTGATGGCGACATCGTCGCGCGCTATGGGAACGCGGACGCTCTGATCCTGCCTCGCTCGAGCCTCAAGCCGTTGCAGGCCGTGGCGTGCATCACCGCAGGAGCCGCTCTGGAGGGCGCGCAGCTCGCCATGTCCACCGCGAGCCACAGCGGCACCGACCGTCATGCCGCGGTCGTCCGCGACGTCCTCACCGAGGGCGGCCTCACCGAGGACCACCTGGGTTGCCCGCCGGCGTGGCCCGGCGATACGTCCGCCCGTGACGAGCTCGTGCGCGAGCACGGTGCGCAGACCCGCATCCGCATGAACTGCTCCGGCAAACATGCGGCGATGCTTCGCGCCTGCGTCGCGACCGGCTGGCCCACCGACAGCTACCTCGACCCGACTCACCCGCTGCAGCTGCACATCCGCGAGGTCATCGAGCGTCTGACCGGCGAGAAGGTCGCCCACACGGCGATCGACGGATGCGGCGCCCCGGTCTACGCGATCACGCTGACGGGTCTCGCCCGTTCGATCCACCGGATCGGCACCGCCTCCGATCGCTCTCCGTTCGCCCTGCATCGGGTCGCAGGTTCTCTGGTGCGCGCGGTGCGCGAGCACCCGTGGACCATCGACGGACCCGGTCGCCCTGACACCATCGCGATCGAGAAGCTCGGGGTGTTCGCGAAGGGCGGCGCAGAGGGCGTCATGGTCATGGTCGCTCCGAACGGAACGACCGTGGCGCTGAAGATGCTCGACGGCGGCGCACGCGCATCGACCATCGTGGCCGCGACTCTGCTCGCACGCGCAGGCGGGCTCACCGACTCCGAGGTCGCGACTCTCTCCGCCGCTCTGCCTCTCGAGGTGCTCGGTGGCGGCGCGGAGGTCGGAGCCGTCCGCCCCGGCAGCGGCATCTGACCACACGACGTACCGCTGCTCATCGCCCGGACGCCAGTGCCGGGACCACGACACGACGAGGCCCGGCGTCGCCGATCAGAGACCAGGCACGTCCGGCATGCAGTCGCGCGTAGGGCGGGAGTTCTCGCACGCCCGCGAGCTGCCGCAGCTCGGCGGCGTTCTCTGCCCGAATGAGAGTCTCACCCTCTCGGCGCACCCGTTGCCACAGCGGCCAGTTCCGTTGCCACGCGTCCGCGTCGCCGATCACTATGGTCGGACGTGTCGACGCCGTGAGGTCGCGAGGTTCACCCGAGAGCGCCACGACATCGCATCCTGGGTGCGCGGCGGCCAGCGATTCGGCGACCGTCGGCACCCCCGCGGTGACGAGCGCCGTGAGAGCGCATCGCGGCGACCAACCGCTGTCCTGCCGATACCGAGAGGCACCGTGGGCAGGGCCTGACGATCGCAGTCGCTCCTCGGGTACCCAGACCAGCTGAATCTCTCGATCTCCCATCCGCATCCGCCCCGGCGGTCGGTCTCGATCGAAACCGTCGGACTCGCCGCCTGCGGCGAGATGATCGACACGGCTCGGCATCCTCAGGAGCCCCCGGCGTGGCAGCGCATCGAGAAGCCGACCGATGGGCCCCGCCGCTCTCGTCGCCGTGAGCACGAAGGTGGTACGGGAACCGTGCCGCAGGATCTGATCCCAGAGCTGCGCGACATGCTGACCGTATTCCACAGGCAGCTCGCTGATCCTGACGTCGATGTCGTCGCAGAGAACGAGACCTGCGCCGCGCGATCCGTCTGCAGCCAGAGCGACGACGGCGTCCCAGGCGTGCTCCGGGTCGGACGGTATCCAGAGCGGGTCTGCGTGCTGCTTGGCCAGCGCACGCAGAGCCGAGGAACGCCCCGACCCCGGCCCGCCCAGGAGCACGATGCCACGATCGGACCCGATTGAGAGGAACACGAGCGGCTGGCGCTGACGCTCCGGCTCGTCGGCTCGCCCCAGAACGGCATCGCCCTTCCGCGTCTCCACCTGAAGCGTGGCCAGTGGGAGCATGCGCGGAAGCACGGGCAGCCACGGGCTGTGCGGGCTTTCGGCGTCGGCCCATCTCATGGCGATGGCTCTCAGGTCGGCCGCGCCCGTCAGCGCCACTCTCATCGCCGTCGGTTCCGCATCCTGGGGACGACGGACCAACGCCAGTCCCCTGGACTCCACCCCGCCGGGAAGCTCAGCCGCACCGTCGGTGCCGATCACGGCGCGGCTGTCTGCGGCGTCTGCAACGCGCAGGCTCACTCGAAGCGGGCAGTTGGCTGCCAGCGCATCGCGGATCACGCCGGAAGCACGCTGGGTTCCGAGGATCAGATGCATACCGAGGGCTCTGCCCCGAGCAGCGATATCGGTGAACACGGCACCGAGGTCGGCATGATCCTGAAGCAGCGCCGCGAACTCGTCGACCACGATCACCAGCCTCGCCATTCCGATCTCCCGCACATCACGTGCGCCGGCCTCTGCGAGGACGGACTCACGGCGGCGCAGCTCTGCGGTCAGGCTCGAGACTCCTCTGCGCGCACCCTCCTCATCGAGATCCGTGATGACCGCGGCCACCTGCGGAAGCGTCCGAAGCGGCTCGAAAGCCGTGCCCCCTTTGAAATCCGCCAGGACGAAAGTCACTCGATCCGGCCCATGGCTGCTCGCCATGGCTGTCACCCACGACACCAGCAGCTCGCTCTTGCCGCTGCCCGTCGTGCCGGTCACGATGGCGTGCGGCCCGTCGTCGACGATGTCGAGCAGGACGTCGGCGTGTTCGCCTCGGCCCACCACCGCAGCGAGACCGACCTGCGACTCGGGCTGGCGGAGGTCGCTCAGTGCCACCCTGCTCGGGAGCGAGTCCAGCTCATCGCCCTCGACCGAGCTCTCTTCTGCGGTCGCGATCGCCTGATCGCGGGACACGCATTCGGTGGAGACCTCGACGATCCCCTGCGGTGTGCGCACGCTCGCGCGGTGCGGCTCGACGATGTCGATGACCGTCGTGATTCCCTCGGGGACATCCTCGCCGCGTCCGAGCAGCCAGATCACGGCGTCAGCCGCCGGCCGGGGGTCCCCGCTTCGCGCCACCGCGACGCTGAGCGACCCGCGCCGCGTGAAGCGCGCCTGCGGAAACCGCGCGACCCCCAGCTCCTCGAGATGTGGGCCGACGATCGACATCTGCGCAGCTCCGAATCTCACACACAGCTGCACCACGAGGGCTCTCGCTACGGAGGCGACGACGGGGTGCGCACCGCGCAGACCGAGGCCACTGCTGAGCGGAACCGTCATCGGCACGTTCTCGACCCTGGCGCATCGCGTTCTGAAGTCTCGTTCGCGTTCCCCGTCGCCTCCCGACGCCCGCACACCGCTGGTGCCGACACCGCTGCCGACGACGATCTCGGTGTCGGCGTCCGGTGGCTCGAGGCCGCGCAGCGGAGGTTGCGCCAGACCTGCGGCCGCATCGGGATGACGGTGCCATCGCATCTGACGCTCGTCATCATGGAGCCGTGACAGCTGCGCTTCCGCGAGCGACCACGCCGCCGCGCTCTCGGCCTCCGCGACGCGGAACGCCTTTCGCCGGGAGCGCGACCCGTCGATCAGCGACGCGAGGATCATCAGAGGTCCGAGGGCTGCGAAGCACAGCGAGAACAGGGAACCGGTGACGAGCCAGAGCACCACCCCGGCGGCGACGGGCACGAGCGCCGCGATGAACGGCGTCGGCGGTCTGCGTGCGGGCACGGGGGCGGCGGGGATCGCTATGGGCAGAGAATCCATGCCCCCAGTGGACCGCGCGGGAGGGGCCCAGAGAGCGCCCTCCACAGGGATCGGACGTTATTCGGAGGATTCGCCCTGTGTGGAGGAGGACTCGTCCGCTGCGGAGGGGGCATCGTCAGGCGCCGAAGAGGGCTCGTCCTCGATCTGCACGATGACGAGCGTCACGTTGTCGCGGCCACCGTTCTCCAACGCCGCCGCGAGCATCGCATCGACGGCAGCGGCAGGATCGGCGTTCTCACGGAGGAAATGCTGGATGCCGTAGTCAGTGAGCTCTTTCGTCAGCCCGTCCGAGCAGATCACGAACCGGTCGCCCGGGCGGACATCGAGAGTGACGTAGTCGGGTGCAGTGAGTTCACTCGCTCCCACCGCTCGTGTGATCACATTGCTGTAGGGGTGACCCTCGGCCTCTTCGGGGCTGATCTTGCCAGCGGCGATGAGCTCCTGGACGACCGAGTGGTCGGTGGTGATCTGCACCAGACGTTCGTCCCTGAGAAGGTACACACGCGAGTCGCCGATGTTGAGCGAGGTCCAGTGCGGCTCGTCCCCCTCGAACTCGAGGAAGACCCCGGTGAGGGTGGTGCCGGTGCCTTCATCGGTGGTCTCGGGGTGGTCGGCGATGTCGGCAACGGCCAGCTGGAGCGCTCCCTCGATGGCTCCGCGATCGACCGCGCCGGCGGCGACGACCGCATCGAGTCGTCTGACCGTGCTCCGGCTCGCGATCTCTCCACCGGCATGACCGCCCATGCCGTCGGCGACGATGAACAGCGGGTAGTCCGCGAAGAACGCATCCTGATTCGTCTCACGGCGGCGCCCCACATCAGTGACACCCGCCCAGGAGAGCAACAGGGAACGCTGCGCAACCCTGACGCTGTGCGTCTTCGTCGTCGTCTCAGCCACTCGTCGCCTCCGGATCGCCTGCGGGTCGGGGTCCCCCAGGACACTCACACATCGTAGTGGACGCTGCCACGGTGGCACTCGCACCCGTGAAGGCCGCTCGCAGTCGAGCGGCGCCGTCCCGGGGCTGCGACATGACCATGCCTCCACGTTATCGTCTTCAACCGGTGCTCTGAGCCACAGAGCGTCGTCTCCGTACAGCACAGAGCCCCCGACCGAAGTCGAGGGCTCTGTGTCGCGTCAGATCAGGCCGGGGGCTGCGTGGGGTCCGTGGGCGGAACCTGCGGAGCTGCCGGGGGCGCTGCGGGCGGAGCGGGCGGAGCCGTCGGGGGTGTCGACGGCGCAGCGGGCGGAACGCCGGGTGCGGCCGGGGACGACGGTGCCGCCGGCGGGGCGTAGCCGGGCTGGGCAGGCTGGGCCGGCGGGGCGTAGCCGGGCTGAGCGGGCGGAGTGTAGCCCTGCGGCGCGGGAGGCGCATAGCCCTGCTGGGGAGCGCCGTAGCCCTGCGGAGCGCCGTAGCCGGGGCCCGCGACCGGGCGCGGCTGTACGGGCACGCCGTCCCAGACGGTGGAGTCAGCGAGGAAGCTGTTCCCTGCCCACGGAGCGGGAACGATGTTCGGGTTCCAGCGGGACTTGTCGAAGGCGTTGATGCCGTACCAGACGATCGAGAGCAGAACGAACAGGACGACCCAGACAGCGTCCTTCTGCAGCTTGAGTCCGACACGCCATGCAGCGAGAGCGAGGACGACCGCGAGCGCGATACCCGTCAGGAAGTTGAGGTACGGGATGAACGAGAGCCCGATGCCGATCAGGACGACCCACGGCGAGATGTCTCCGAGCTTCGCGAAGATCATCGTGTTGTACACGGGAACCCACGCGCGCCACTTGCCCTGCACGCCCGCCTTTTCGAAGATCTTCATCAGGAAGATCGACGAGATCACATAGAACGCCAGTGCGAAGAGCAGACTGATCAAGAAGACGACGAAGAGGCCGGCGATAGCCGCCCCGTTGTCGTAATAGTCGTTGTACATGATCCCCTCCGGATCCGATGGAGCTGACGCTGTGCGCGCCGCGACACCAACCATATCGGTGTGCTGATATTTGGGGCAACGACACACGCGCGGAGAACTCCCTGCGCGACATGCTCGGTCATTCCGCGACGACGAGCTCCACGACACCGGGTTCGTCGGTGCGGCGGAGAACGAGTCCCCGGCCACCGGTCCACGTCTCCAGCGTCCGAAGCGACCGGATGCGGGGGCGGTCCTCGGCGAGAGCCCGCACGAGGAGCCCCTTGGACTTCTTGTTGAAGTGGTTGAGAGCGCGACCGTGCTCCGTCACGACTCGCACGTAGCAGGAGGCGACGGCGTGCGGCACCGGGCCGAGCGCGACGTAGGCCTCGCTGCGCAGATCGAGGACGAAGTCGGGGTCCTCCCCCGCTATCGCCTCCATGGTGGCGTCTGCCCAGTGTCGGCGCAGCGCGGGCAGACCTGGAAGCGATATCCCTGCAGCGAGACGGTACGGCGGTATGGGATCGAGAGCGCCTACCGGGCCGAGCGGGGCCGAGTGGATCCACACGTGTGCGCCGAGCCAGCGACGGGATGCGGGAACGAGACTGCCCGCGTCGAGCGCGTCATACAGGACACCGGTGTACCGATCCACAGCCGGCATGGTCGCCGCGGAGCGCAGCATCCGATTGTGCGCGACATCGCCGGCCTGCTTCGGGCTGAGTTTCAGCACTTTCCGCGCGTGCTCTTCGTCTCCTGCAAGATCGACGAGAGCGTCGATCACCTCGTGACGCTTCGCGCCGAGGCCCGGAAGCGCGAGCGCGCCCAGGTCGAGAGGGGCACCGTCGCCTCCGGATCGCTTCGTCTCTGACGGGGGCAGCAGAATCTTCATGACACCTCGGTGATACAGATGCGTCCGCCCCGACCCCCGGAGGGGTCGAGGCGGACGCGATGAACTGAACTGCTCAGGCGATGAGAGCCGCGTTGCCTGCCACGATCGTCAGGACGTCGCCCTCCATCGAGAGGAAGCCGTCCTGCGCGTTGGCGAGCACCTTGGTGCCATCCGTCTGAGTGATGCGGACCTGGCCTTCGGCGAGGATGGCCAGAACCGGCTCGTGGCCGGTCATAAAGCCGATCTCACCCTCGACGGTCTTGGCGACCACGAGGCTCGCCTCTCCCGTCCAGACCTCCGCATCCGCGGAGACGAGGCTGACATGCAATGCCATGGTCAGCCGTTCTCCTTCTGGATCTTCGCCCACTGCTCTTCGACGTCGGAGATGCCACCGACGTTGAAGAAGGCCTGCTCGGCGACGTGGTCGAAGTCACCGCGGGTGATCGCATCGAAGGACTCGATGGTCTCCTTCAGCGGGACGGTCGAACCCTCGACACCCGTGAACTTCTTGGCCATGTAGGTGTTCTGCGAGAGGAACTGCTGGATGCGGCGTGCACGCGACACGACGATCTTGTCCTCTTCGGAGAGCTCGTCGACGCCGAGGATGGCGATGATCTCCTGCAGTTCCTTGTTCTTCTGGAGGATCTGCTTGACCGTGGTGGCGACGCGGTAGTGGTCCTCGCCCAAGTAGCGGGGGTCCATGATGCGCGACGTCGAGGTCAGCGGGTCGATGGCCGGGTACAGACCCTTCGACGCGATCTCACGCGAGAGCTCCGTGGTGGCGTCGAGGTGGGCGAACGTGGTCGCCGGGGCCGGGTCCGTGTAGTCATCGGCCGGCACGTAGATCGCCTGCAGCGAGGTGATCGAGTGGCCACGGGTCGACGTGATGCGCTCCTGGAGCACACCCATCTCGTCGGCGAGGTTCGGCTGGTAACCCACGGCGGAGGGCATGCGGCCCAGCAGCGTGGAGACCTCGGAACCGGCCTGCGTGAAGCGGAAGATGTTGTCGATGAAGAGCAGCACGTCCTGCTTCTGCACGTCACGGAAGTACTCCGCCATCGTCAGAGCCGAGAGGGCGACGCGCAGACGCGTTCCCGGCGGCTCGTCCATCTGGCCGAAGACGAGGGCCGTCTTGTCGAAGACACCCGCCTCTTCCATCTCGTGGATCAGGTCGTTGCCCTCACGGGTACGCTCGCCGACACCGGCGAACACCGACACACCACCGTGGTCCTGCGCGACGCGCTGGATCATCTCCTGGATGAGGACGGTCTTGCCGACACCGGCTCCACCGAACAGACCGATCTTTCCGCCCAGCACGTAGGGCGTCAGAAGGTCGATCGACTTGATGCCGGTCTCGAACATGGTGGTCTTCGACTCGAGCTGGTCGAAGTTCGGAGCCTTGCGGTGGATGGGCCAGCGCTCGGTGACCTCGATGGTCTCACCGGGCTCGAGGTTCAGGACCTCGCCGATCACGTTGAAGACCTTGCCCTTGGTGACGTCGCCGACGGGGACCGAGATGGCCTCGCCGGTGTCGCGCACTTCCTGGCCGCGCACGATGCCGTCGGTCGGCTTCAGAGCGATGGCGCGAACGAGGTCGTCACCGAGGTGCTGAGCGACCTCGAGGGTGATCTCGACCGAAGAGTCGCCGATCACGATCGTGGTCTTGAGTGCGTTGTAGATGTCGGGGATCGAGTCGTGCGGGAACTCGATGTCGACAACCGGACCGTTGACGCGTGCGACGCGCCCGACGACCGCGGTCGCCGGCTGGTCAGCCGTAGCGGTGGGGGTCATTTTCGTCTCTCTCCTGATGGTCTATTTGCTCGACGAGAGTGCGTCGGCGCCGCCGACGATCTCCGCGATCTGCTGCGTGATCTCCGCCTGACGCGCGTTGTTGCGCAGACGGGTGTAGTCGGTGATGAGCTTGTCGGCGTTGTCGCTGGCCGACTTCATCGCCTTCTGCGTCGCGGCCTGCTTGGCAGCAGACGACTGCAGGAGAGCGTTGAAGACACGGCTCTGGATGTACACCGGCAGGATCGCGTCGAGGACTGTCTCGGCATCCGGCTCGAACTCGTACAGCGGATAGACGGCGTTGCCGGCCTCCGAGTCGTCGGCTTCCGTGATCTCCAACGGAAGCAGACGCACGGACTCTGGCGACTGCGTCATCATGCTGACGAAACGGTTGTACACGAGGTGGATCTCGTCGACGCCGCCGTCGTCTGCCCCGCGGCCGAAGTCCTCGAGCAGCTTCGCCGAGATCTCCTCTGCGGTGTGGAACGACGGGGTGTCGGTGTCGCCGGTCCACTCCGCAGCCGCCGCGATGCGACGGAACTGGAAGTAGCCGACGGCCTTGCGTCCGACGAGGTAGAACACCGGCTCCTTGCCCTGCTCGCGCAGGAGCTCCGCAACCTCGAGACCCTCACGGAGGATCTGCGAGTTGAAGGCTCCGGCGAGACCGCGGTCCGACGAGAAGATCACGACCGCGGAGCGGCGGATCGTCTCGGGCTCGCGCGTGAGCGGGTGGTCGACGTTCGAGTGCGTCGCGACGGCGGACACGGCCCTCGTCACGGCTCGCGCGAAGGGACTGGACGCTTTGACACGTCCCATCGCCTTCTGGATGCGCGAAGCCGCGATGAGTTCCATCGCCTTCGTGATCTTCTTGGTCGTCTGAGCAGAGCTGATCTTCTGCTTGTAGACCCTGAGTTGAGCGCCCATGAGTTCAGTTCCTCACGCGGTTACGCGCGACGACCCTTGACGATCTTCTCCTGGTTGACGTCGTCAGCCTCTGCTGCAGCGTGCTCCTCGTGGCCGGGAGCGCCGATGGCGTGTCCCTTGCCACCCTGGAACTCCAGGATGAAAGCGTCAGTGTGCTTCTCGAGCTCGGCGACGGTGTCGTCGTCGAGGACGTTGGTGTCGCGCAGCGTCTCGAGAACCTGGGTGTTGCGACGCAGGTAGTCGAGCAGCTCGCGCTCGAAGCGCAGGACGTCGGAGACCTCGATGGTGTCGAGCTTTCCCTTTGTTCCGGCCCAGATCGAGACGACCTGCTCCTCGACCGGGTACGGCGAGTACTGAGGCTGCTTGAGCAGCTCGGTGAGACGCGCACCGCGAGAGAGCTGACGACGCGAAGCCGCGTCGAGGTCGGACGCGAACATCGCGAACGCCTCGAGCGAGCGGTACTGCGCGAGCTCCAGCTTCAAGGTTCCGGAGACCTTCTTGATCGACTTCACCTGAGCGTCACCGCCGACTCGCGAGACCGAGATACCCACGTCGACCGCGGGACGCTGGTTGGCGTTGAAGAGGTCGGACTGCAGGAAGATCTGGCCGTCGGTGATCGAGATCACGTTGGTCGGGATGTATGCCGAGACGTCGTTCGCCTTGGTCTCGATGATCGGCAGACCGGTCATCGAGCCCGCGCCGAGCTCGTCGGACAGCTTCGCGCAACGCTCGAGCAGACGCGAGTGCAGGTAGAAGACGTCACCCGGGTATGCCTCGCGGCCCGGCGGACGGCGCAGCAGGAGCGATACGGCACGGTAGGCCTCAGCCTGCTTCGACAGGTCATCGAAGATGATGAGGACGTGCTTGCCGCCGTACATCCAGTGCTGACCGATGGCCGAGCCGGTGTACGGAGCGAGGTACTTGAAACCGGCGGGGTCGGATGCAGGAGCGGCCACGATGGTGGTGTACTCCAGAGCGCCGGCCTCTTCGAGCGCGCCCTTCACCGAAGCGATGGTCGAGCCCTTCTGGCCGATCGCGACGTAGATGCAGCGAACCTGCTTGTTGACGTCGCCCGACTCCCAGTTGTCCTTCTGGTTGATGATCGTGTCGATCGCGATGGCCGTCTTACCGGTCTGGCGGTCGCCGATGATCAGCTGACGCTGACCGCGGCCGACGGGGATCATCGCGTCGATGGCCTTGATGCCGGTCTGCATCGGCTCGTGGACCGACTTGCGCTGCATGACGCCGGGAGCCTGAAGCTCGAGCTCACGCACGCCGTCGGTGGCGATGGAGCCGAGGCCGTCGATCGGGTTGCCCAGCGGGTCGACCACGCGGCCCAGGTAGCCGTCGCCGACGGGCACGGAGAGGACCTCACCCGTGCGGGTGACTTCCTGGCCGGCCTCGACGCCGGTGAACTCACCGAGCACGACGACACCGATCTGGTGCTCGTCGAGGTTGAGCGCGAGTCCCTTGGTGCCGTCTGCGAAGGTGACGAGCTCGTTCGCCATCACGCCGGGAAGTCCCTCGACGTGCGCGATGCCGTCTGCCGCGTCGATGACGGTGCCGACCTCGGTCGCCGCGGCCCCAGTGGGCTCGTATGCTGCGGCGAAGTCCTTCAGCGCGTCACGGATGACGTCGGGGCTGATCGATAGTTCTGCCATTGTCTTCCCTTTGTATCTGGGTGCGCGGTTCCCCGCGCGAAGTCGTGTTAGCCGGCGAGCTTCTGGCGAAGATCGGCGAGACGGGCGGAGATGCTGCCGTCGATGACGTCATCGGCGATCTGCACGCGCAGGCCTCCGACGACGGCGGGGTCAGAGACCTCGTTGAGCGAGATCTTGCCGTCGTAGCGACGCGAGAGTGCGTCCCTGAGACGAGTGCGCTGCGCATCCGTGAGCGGCTTGGCGCTGTGCACAGTGGCCACCACGCGGTCGCCCTGATCTGCGACGACCCGCGTTGCGCGACCGAGCATCTGACGGACGCGGCGATCACGAGGCTGGCGGACCAGCGACGAGACGATCACCGCAGTCGCGTCGCTGACGCCACCTGCGAGCAGCTTGTCGACGAGTGCACCCTTGGCGTCTTCTCCCCCGAGGCGGCTCCCGAGCGCGAGCTCGAGTTCCGCGTTCGCGGCGATCACGCGGGTGAAGCCGAACAGCTCTCCCGCGATGTCGGCCTGGGGCTCGGCGAGGGCAGCAGCTCGGATGGCGAGCTCCTCGATGCCGTCGACCAGCTGCGACGCCGAAGACCAGCGCTCGGCGACGACGGTCTTCAAGACACTCTGGGCGTCCTGAGAGAACCCGCCGAACACCGCTGCGACGACGTTCTGTCGCGCCTCGACCGGAGCCGAGGCGTCGGCGAGCGCGCCGCTCAAATGAGACGACTCCGTCACGGCACGCGCGGCTGCGAACAGCTCCCGTGCCGTGTCGAGAGTGACGTCCGTCGCTGCGGCAAGCGTCTGAGTGGATGCCGCGAGTGCCTGAGTGGTCGCGCTGCCCATTACTGAGCCGCCTTCTCGGATGCTTCGAGGTCTGCGAGGAAGCGGTCGACCACTGCGGTCGCACGTGCGTCGTCGGAGAGCGTCTCGCCGACCACGCCACCGGCGAGGTCGATGGCGAGCGAGCCCACCTCGCTGCGCAGCGAGACGAGAGCGGTCTGACGCTCGGCCTCGATCTGCGTGTGCGCGGTCGCGGTGATGCGAGCAGCCTCGCTCGACGCGGCGTCCTTGGCTTCGGCGACGATCTTCTTGCCGTCCTCGCGGGCGGCCTCACGGATCTCACCGGCCTCGGTGCGTGCCTCAGCGAGCTGGCGGGTGTACTCCTCGAGCGCGGCCTCAGCCTGCTTCTGTGCTTCGTCAGCCTTGGCGATGTTGCCTTCGATGGCGGCGGACCGCTTGTCGAGCATCGCCGTGAACTTCGGAAGGGCGACCTTCCACACGACGACGAGGATGATGAGGAACCACAGACCCGACCAGATGATGTCGTACCACGCAGGGATCAGCGGGTTAGGCGTTTCTCCCTCAGCCGCGAGGTTCGTGACAAGAGCGTTCAGCATCCTGTCTCCTTCTGAAGTCGGTAGAGATTACGGGAAGGGGATGAATCCGACGGCGATGCCGACGAATGCAAGCGCCTCGGTGAAGGCGATACCGATCCACATGAGGACCTGAAGGCGACCGGCCAGCTCGGGCTGACGGGCGACGCCCTCGATGGTCTTGCCGACGACGATGCCCACGCCGATGGCCGGACCGATCGCTGCGAGGCCGTAGCCGACCGATGCGAGGTGACCGTTGATGTCTGCGAGAACCGTAGTAGCGTCCACGGGTTTTTCCTTTCGTTGGGTGGGACGGCAGTTGCCGACCCGCTCAGTGCTCTTCTGCGACCGCGAGCTGGATGTAGACCGCGGTGAGGACGGTGAAGACGTATGCCTGGAGGACGGCGACAAGAATCTCGAAGAGAGTGAAGGCGCCGCCGAAGGCGAGGGTTCCGACACCGAGAGCGGCCCAGCCGCCACCTGCGGTGAAGAAGAAGAACTGGGTTGCCGCGAAGCACAGCACCAGGAGCATGTGGCCGACGACCATGTTCATCAGGAGTCGGAGCATCAGCGTGACGGGCCGGATGATGAAGGTCGAGAGGAACTCGATCGGTGTCACGATGACGTAGACCGGCCACGGAACACCGGCCGGGAACAGCGCGTTCTTGAAGAAGCCCAGGGGGCTCTTCTTGATACCCGCGTAGATGAAGGTGACGTAGCTCACGAGTGCGAGCGTCAGCGGCACGGCGGCGATGCTCGTGCCGGCGATGTTCAGGAACGGGATGATTCCCGTGATGTTCATGAACAGCACCATGAAGAAGATCGTGGTGAGGATCGGCAGGAATCGGTTGCCGTCCTTGCGACCGAGCAGATCGTGCGCGATGTTGGTGCGGACGAAGTCCAGACCCATCTCGACGACGCTCTGGAAGCGGCCGGGGACGATCTTCATGCGACGGGTTCCGAGAACCAGGAGCAGGACCACCACCACGACGGCGAGGAACTGCACGAGGTGGATCCGGTGGACGGGGATGACCCCGAACGCGTTGAAGAGGATCTCCGGGAAGAACTCGTCGATCGAAGGTCCGTGGAACTCGCCGTCAGAGGCGAGTTTGGGCATCAGGGTCGCAGCAAGATTGAACAGCGCGGGCTCCAGCTTCGGGGCACCGGTCAGAACCGGGGCGACGATGGTCGGTGTGCTTCAAGCGCAAGCGCTCGCGAACGAGCGGCGGGCACGTGTCAACACTATCAGAATCTGAGGGTGTCCTAAGACCGAGGGGCGTCTTCGGCCGGCCCGTCCTGATCACGGGGCTCGGGAATCAGGTTGTGCCTGCCGGGCGCGCGATCCTCGGGCACGACGGTGGGCAGCTGCACACCGGGCGCGTGGTCCGTCGGCGCCTCCGAGGGCAGAGTGGCATCGCTCACGTTCGGCAGCCGCATGCGCGTGAGAACGATCACGTCGATCACCAGCGACACGATCACGCCGGCGACGATCGAGAGGAAGAAGACCATGGGGTCCAGCCACGGCTGACCGGCGAGGAGGATCATCACGAGCAGGAAGACACCGAGCTTCAGCAGCCAGCCGCCGAGCACGATCGCGAAGAACAGCTGCACGTAGAGAGGGTCGCCGAACCAGCGGTTGGCGATCAGGATGCTGAGCGCGGTGATCCCGAGGAACAGCATGGCGAGCACGACGCCGAGCAGGCCGCTCACGAGGCCCTCTCCCCCGCCGACGAGAAGACCGACACCTCCGGCGATGATCGCGAGGACCACCATCGAGAGGGCGGACCAGAGCAGCGTCCTCCGCAGGATCGGATTGCTGGAAACGGGGCTCGGGCTCACGGGGACTCCACGGGTGTCGGGTCGGACTCAGCAGACGCCGCGGGCTTCCGTCGGCGCAGAGGATTCAGGGTGATGACGAGGCACGCGGCGATTCCCACGAGGCCGAAGACGACCCCGGGAAGATACTGGCCGGGCCAGTCCTCGCGGGCGCCCACGTACATCAGGAGGACGGCGAGGGAGATGACCGCCGTCCAGGCGTAGAAGATCAGCACGGCGTCGCGGTCGCGATGGCCGAGGTCGAGCATGCGGTGATGAAGATGCTTGCGGTCGGGAGAGAACGGCGACTTTCCCGCGTTCATACGGCGCAGAACGGCCAGCCCGAAATCGAGGAGGGGCAGAAGCACCACCAGCAGCGGAAGCAGGATCGGGATGAACGCGCCGAGGAGCTGCGATCGGCCCAGGCGCTCGGGGTCGAGGGCGGAGGGTTCGAGCTGTCCGGTCACGGCGATCGCGGACGTCGCCATCAGCAGGCCGAGGACCAGAGCGCCCGAGTCGCCCATGAAGAGCTTCGCCGGGCTCCAGTTGAACGGCAGGAATCCGAGGCAGGCGCCGATCAGCACAGCCGCCAGGAACGAGGCGAGGTTGAAGTAGCTGGACGCGCCGGTGTCACGCGTCAGGATGTAGGAGTACGCGAAGAAGACTCCGTTGGCGATCAGGCAGACGCCGGCGACGAGCCCGTCGAGTCCGTCGATGAAGTTGACCGCGTTCATCACGATGACGATCGCGAACATCGTGATGGTGATGCTCAACCAGCTCGAGAACACGATCAGATCGCCGAACGGCAGGGAGAGGATCTGCAGCCCGCCCCCCACGGTGATGATCCCTGCGGCGAGGAACTGCGCGCCGAGCTTGATCATCCAGTCGAGATCCCACAGATCGTCCACGACGCCGATGACGGCGATCAGCAGCGACGCGGCGAGGATCGACCACATCGTCTGCGGCGGCATCCACATGGTGGCGAAGAATGGATTCGCGGCCGAGAATCCGATCGCTGCGGCGATGCCGAGGAAGATCGCGACGCCGCCGAGACGCGGCGTCGGGGTGGTGTGGACATCCCGCTCGCGGATCGTCGGGTAGAGCTTGAACCGCAGGCTCAGCCGCCAGACCGCCCAGGTCAACGCGAATGTGATCGCGGCGGTCAGGATGATCGTGAAGAGGTACTGCTTCACGAATCCCCGTCCGATTCCGGTGCCTGCGCGTCGGGCTCGAGCAGATCGCCGAGCACCTCCTCCAACCGCTCGCGGCTGACAGCGCCGACCCGGAGGATGCGCACGCCGCCCGTGGTGGGCTCAGCGCCGCGGGGCACCAGCGAGGTCGCGTCGACGATCGTCGACGCGATCCCGTCGCGGCTGACACCGTCGGCGAGATAGACCGAGACGCTGTCCCCGAGCATCCGCTCGGCATCGAGCGCCGAGATCGCCGACTCACGGCCTGTGAGGTTGGCGCTGGACACCGCGAGCGGTCCCGTCTCGGCGAGCAGCTCGAGTGCGACGCGTCCTTCGGGCATCCTGACGGCGACTGTGCCCTCCGTGTCTCCCAGATCCCAGACGAGGGAGGGCTGGGCAGGCAGGACGATGGTCAGGCCGCCGGGCCAGAACTCATCGACGAGACGCTGGACGGGCTCCGGCACGGACTCCGCGAGCGCGTGCAGGGTCTCCTTCGTGCCGATGAGCACGGGCGGGGGCTGGTTGCGCCCTCGTCCCTTGGCATCGAGGAGGCGCTGCACCGCTGCGGGCGAGAAGGCGTCGGCGGCGACGCCGTAGACCGTGTCGGTGGGCATGACGATGAGTTCGCCGCGGCTGATCGCCTGGCGGGCGTGGCGCATGCCGGCGAGGAGCTGGGCCTCATCGCCGCAATCGAAGATGGAGGACATGACGATCCGATTCTAGTTGGGGATGCCTGTGCGGTTCGTGTCCGCGTCTCAGGGGCGCAGCGCGGTCGTCGCTCTGTCTCGGAGCGTGAGGTCGCGGTGCGTCGCCGCCGCCCGCCACCCGTCGCGGGTGAGGATGCTGCGGATCTCCTCGCCCTGCAACTCGCCGTGCTCGATGACCAGAAGCCCGCCCGCATGCAGCAGCTCGAGGGCGCGCACGCTGAGCACGCGCACGACGTCGAGTCCGTCCTCTCCCCCGTACAGCGCCATCGACGGATCGAAGAGGCGCACCTCGGGGTCGCGGGGAACAGCTGCGTCAGGGACGTACGGCGGGTTCGAGATCACGACGGACGCCGTGCCGTCGAGCTCGGGGAACGCGTGCGCCAGGTCTTCATTCACCAGGGTGAGGTTGTCCACGCCAGCGGTGTTCCGTACCGCCCACGGGTAGGCGTCGGGTGACAGCTCCGTCGCGAAGACACGCGCATGGGGCACCTCGGTGGCCATGGCGAGAGCGATCGCGCCGCTGCCTGTGCCGAGGTCGATGCCGATCGGCGCGGGAAGCGCGGAACCCAGGAGGGCGTCGATCGCGTACTGCACCACGGTCTCGGTCTCCGGCCGAGGCACGAAGACCCCCGGACCCACGGCGAGTTCCAGATGCCGGAACGGCGCGGTTCCGGTGATGTGCTGCAGCGGCTCCCTGCCCGCCCGGCGGGTGACCAGGGCTCGCAGTGAATCCGCGTCCGCCTCCTCGACCGCATCGCCGCGGATGATGACGGCCTGCACCTCTCCCCGTCGCAGACCGAGGACGTGGCCCGCGAGCAGCTCGGCATCGACGAGGGGATCCGAGACGCCCGCGTCGGCGAGTTGTCGGGCCGCGGCATGCACGGCTGAGGCGAGGGTGAGATCGGGCATGGATCAAGCGTAGAGCGCAGAAGGTGTCATATTGCCCACCCCTCCAGAGTGCTCGCCTAGGCTGGAGCGCGCAGTCCCCCCGCTCAGGAAGGCTCTCCCCATGCCCGGAATCCACTCCGACATCACCACCGCTTTCGGCAACACTCCCCTGGTTCGCCTGAACCGGGTCACCGAGGGCCTCGGTGCCACCGTGCTGGCCAAGCTCGAGTTCTACAACCCGGCCTCGAGTGTCAAGGACCGGCTCGGCATCGCGATCGTCGACGCCGCAGAGGCATCGGGCGAGCTCAAGCCCGGGGGCACGATCGTGGAGGCGACCAGCGGCAACACCGGTATCGCCCTGGCGATGGTCGGCGCCGCCCGCGGCTACAAGGTGATCCTGACGATGCCCGCGTCGATGTCGAAGGAGCGGCGCATGCTTCTCAAGGCATTCGGCGCCGAACTCGTGCTCACCGACCCCACCAAGGGCATGACGCACGCTCTCGCCGAGGCGGAGGACATCGCCGCCCGCACGCCCGGTGCGGTGCTGGCGAAGCAGTTCGCCAACGAGGCGAACCCCGCGATCCACCGCAAGACCACAGCGGAGGAGATCCTCCGCGACACGGAGGGCTCGGTCGACTACTTCGTCGCCGGGATCGGCACCGGCGGAACGATCACCGGTGTCGGCCAGGTTCTGAAGGAGCGCGTCCCCGGCGTGCAGATCATCGCCGTCGAGCCCAAGGACTCCCCGATTCTCACCGAGGGGCACCCCGGACCGCACAAGATCCAGGGCATCGGACCGAACTTCGTGCCCCCCATCCTCGATCGCGAAGTCCTCGACGAGGTCATCGACGTCACCTTCGACGACGCCATCCGTGTCGCGCGTGAGACCGCGCGCAAGGAGGGCATCCTCGTGGGCATGTCGAGCGGCGCCGCGATCTGGGCCGCTCTGCAGGTCGCGCAGCGCCCCGAGGCTGCGGGCAAGACCATCGTCGTCATCATCCCGTCGTTCGGCGAGCGCTACCTCTCGACCGCCCTGTACGAAGACCTTCGCGAAGGCTGATCCGCTCGATGGGCATGATCGGCCGAATGCGCGAGGACATCGCGGCAGCGCGCATCCGCGACCCCGCGGCGCGCAGCGGCGCTGAGGTGGCGCTGCTGTATCCGGGGCTGCACGCGATCTGGGCGCATCGCGTCTCGCACGCGCTCTGGCGCCGACGGCTGCGGCTCGTCGCCCGGGCCACCTCGCAGATCTCGCGCTGGCTCACCGGCATCGAGATCCACCCGGGGGCGCGGATCGGCCGACGCTTCTTCATCGACCACGGCATGGGTGTGGTGATCGGCGAGACGGCGGAGATCGGCGACGACGTGATGCTCTACCACGGCGTCACGCTCGGCGGTCGCACGCGAGACGCCGGCAAGCGTCACCCCACCCTCCGCGACGGTGTCGCCGTCGGCGCGGGGGCGAAGATCCTGGGGCCGGTCACGATCGGCGAGGGCTCGGTGGTCGGGGCGAACGCCGTGGTGACCCGTGACGCCCCGGCTGACAGCATCCTCGTCGGAGTGCCGGCGAAGCCGCGGGCACGGATCATGGGTGAGGACACCAGAGCCGTGCTGACCGCGCCGGACTACTCGATCTGACGCTCTCGCGAGTGCATCACGCGCCGCGGCGCGACCGCACCTTGTCGACCTTCTTGCGGAGGAAGATCAACGGCAGCAGAACGCTGCCCAGCGCGGTGATGAGCCAGACGATCACGGATCCGAGCAGCCACCCCGAGAGATCGACGATGCGCAGCCCGCCGATCGGCAGCAGCACGACGATGACGAGCGAGATGAGCGTCGAGAAGATCCCGATGCCGCCCATCAGCACGGGCGCGTAGCGATCGGCCATCCTGCTGACCCACGGAGCGAGAACGCTCTGCAGGATCGCGAAGATCACGATGCAGACCACGAATCCCCACCATTTGTCCCACTCGATCTGGAAGCCCTCGAGCAGGAGGTCGGCGGCGATGATGCCGAGACCTGCGGACACGAGATACATGAGCGCGCGGAACAGAAGGGTGATCACGGCCTGAGCCTATCGCTCTCACTGCGCGACGAAGAAGGGGATCGCTCCCGACAGGATGCCGACAGCGAGCATCACCAACGACACGATCACCGCGCGCCAGAGCACCTTCTTGTGATGATCGCCGAGGTTGACGCTCGCGAGCGAGACGAGCAGCAGAATCGCCGGCACCAGAGGACTCTGCAGGTGCACGGGCTGACCGATGATCGACGCCCTCGCCATCTCGACGGGATCGATTCCGAAGGTCGCTGCGCTCTGGGCGAGCACAGGAAGGATGCCGAAGTAGAAGGCGTCGTTGGACATGAAGAAGGTGAACGGGATCGACAGGACTCCGGTGATGGGTGCGAGGAAGGGCCCGAGCGCCGGCGGCAGCACATCAGTGATCCACGTCGCCATCGCATCGACCATGCCGGTGCCGGTCAGCACGCCGACCAGAACTCCGGCGGCGATGACCATCGACACCACCCCGACGATGCTCGGGGCGTGTGCGACGATCTCCGACGCCTGCTCCTTGATCCCCCGGAAGTTGACGAGCAGCGCGACCGCTGCACCGACCATGAAGACGTACGGAAGCGGCATGATGTCGAGCACGAGCAGGACCATCACGGCGAGCGTGAGGGCGAGGTTGAACCAGATGAGCCTCGGCCGCAGCGTGGGCCGTGCGGGGTCGAGCATGGTGTCCGCCATGGCCGTGTCCGCCGGGTCCACGCTCGCCGCGGCCACCGGGCTGCGCCCACCCGCCACGACGACGATGTTGCCGGTGCGCAGCGCCGCACGGGCACCGGGCGTCGCATCCGAGCCGCGGAAGATCTTCGGCACCGTCGAGAAGGCTCCGCCGTCTGCGCCCGTGAGCAGCGCCTCGGAGTCCAGGCGGCCGAGACGACGTCGCTCCTGCAGACCGAGCATCCAGGCGAAACCGAGCGTCACGACGATGCCGACTCCGAGCGCCGGCAGCATGGGAACGAAGATGTCGGTCGGCTGCAGACCCAGAGCGGTCGCGGCGCGCACAGTCGGCCCGCCCCACGGCACGATGTTCAACGTGCCGTTCATCAACCCGGCGACGCAGGTGAGGACGACCGGGCTCATGCCGAGACGCAGATAGATCGGCAGCATCGCCGAGGTCGTGATGATGAACGTCGTCGAGCCGTCGCCGTCGAGAGAGACAGCGCCGGCGAGGATCGCCGTGCCCAGCACGACCTTCGCGGGGTCGTCACCGAGAACGCGCGTGATGACGCGGATCAGCGGGTCGAACAGGCCGACGTCGATCATGATCCCGAAGAACATGATCGCGAACATCAGCAGTGCGGCGGTCGGTGCCATGGTGGCGATCGAGTCGAGGATCATGTCGCCCATGCCGAGCCCGGCGCCGGCGAACAGCCCGAACACGGTCGGCACGAGGATCAACGCCACCATGGGAGTCAGCCGCTTCGTCATGATCAGAGTCATGAAGGCGAGCACCATGGTGAATCCGAGAAGGACGAGGACCCACTCCGGCGGAACGAACGCGACGTCGTAGGTCGGCGTCTCTTCGGCGGCCGCTGACAGGCCGGTGAGTACGTCGGTGAGTACGTCGGGCATGCTGTGACTCCTTCGTCGGGAATCCGTCGACTCCGACGGATCCTGACGAGACTAGGCAATCCGTCGCTTGCGAGCGCGGTATGCCGCATTCCCGGACGTTGTGCGCGTAGCGTGAGTTCTGCGCATATTGCGCGATGGTCGCGTGCGAAGGGAACAGGGTGTCGAAGACGACGACGAGACCTCGGTTCGCGACACGGACGCTGCTGCTGCACCTCGGCACGGTCGCGCTCGTGGTCGCGCTGTGCACCGGTGTGTACCTCGCACTCGCCGTGCAGCAGCTGCGCGCCGAAGCCGAGTCGACCGCCCTCGGCATCGCGAGGACCCTGGCCGAGGACCCGCAGGTTCGCGCCGAGGTCGCGCGCATCTCCTCATTGCAGGAGACGCCGGAGGCCGAGGTGCTCAGAAACGGCGAGCTGCAGCGCATCGCGTCGGACGTGTCCGACCGCACCGGCGCGCTCTTCGTGGTGATCGCCGACTCGGACGGCATCCGCCTGGCCCACCCCACCAGCTCACGCATCGGTCACATTGTCAGCACGCCTTTCGAGGAGGTTCTCGCCGGGAACGAGGTCGTCGACTGGCAGACCGGCACCCTCGGCGAGTCGGCGAGAGCCAAGGTGCCGGTGCGTGACGAGGCCGGCGTGCCCGTCGGCGAGGTCAGCGTGGGGTTCGAGCGCACGGGAGTGTTCGACGACCTCCCACCCCTGCTCGCCGTGATCGGCGCCACAGCCGCGGGGGCGTTGTGCCTGGCGATCATCGCGTTCCTTCTGCTGCGTCGTCGCTGGGAGCGGCTCACGCTCGGCGTGCAGCCGGAAGAGCTCGTGGCGCTCGTGCAGAACCAGACAGCAGTGCTCAACGGCGTCGACGACGGCGTGCTCGCGGTCGACATCGCCGGCGTCGTGCGGGTCAGCAACGACGCGGTCGACCGTATGCTCGGCCTCGATTCGCCGGTCGGACATCGGCTGGCGGAACTCGGACTTCCTCCGGCTGTCGTCGAGACCGCGACGGGCAGGCGCACCACATCGACCGCGGTGGTGGGCGGACGCGTCCTGTACTTCGACTCCAGACCCGTCATCCGCGACGGGAGGCCGCTCGGAGACGTGCTGATCATCCGCGACCGCACCGACCTCATCGCGCTGACGGAGCGGCTGGAGACCGTGCGCGCGGTCACCACTGCGCTGCGCGTGCAGCGCCACGAGTTCGCCAATCGCATGCACGTGGTCGCCGGACTCATCGATGCGGCCAGGATCGACGACGCCAGAGGCTTTCTCGATGAGCTCGTCGAGCGGGGCTCGGTCGCGTTCCCCGTCGCCGGGCTCGAGCTGCTCAGCGATCCCTTCCTGCATTCGTTCCTCGGCGCCAAGGGCATCGAAGCCGGTGAGCGCGGCGTCGCGTTGCGCATCGCGGACGAGACCCAGCTGATAGGCAGTGTGGCAGAGCCGGAGGACGTCGCAGCCGTGCTGGGCAACCTCGTCGACAACGCGGTGAAAGCAGCCGCCTCCGGAGAGCGGATTCCCCGCTGGGTGGAAGTCGCGGTGCTGGGAGACGGTGACGCGCTGGTCGTCACGGTCGCGGATTCCGGGCCGGGACTCGCGGGGATCGATCCGATGGCGCCGCGGACGCCGGGTGAGGACGACCACGATCACGTGCACGGCCACGGTCTGGGCATCCCCCTGGCTCGAGACATCGCGCGCCGCCGTGGCGGAGACCTCTGGATCATCGACGCGGGAGGCGGGGAGCACGGCGCCGTTCTCGCCGCGCGCATCGGCCGCGCCGTGTCCGATACTCCGACGACCGAGGAGAAGCAATGACCGACCCCCTCCGCGTACTGATACTCGACGATGATTTCCGCGTCGGACTGCTGCATCAGAGCATCGTCGACGACCAACCGGGGTTCACCGCCCTGGAGCCGGTGCGGTCTCTCGCCGAGGCGAGGGAACGCATCCGCTCGGCGCGCCCTGACCTGCTCCTCGCCGATGTCTTCCTCCCCGACGGAGACGGCATCGCTCTGGTGCGGGAGGCCGGGATCGACGCGATCCTCATCTCGGCGGCTGACGACGCGCCCACCGTGCGCCGGGCGCTCAGATCAGGTGCCGTCGGATATCTGCTGAAGCCTTTCGACCGACGCGCGCTGATCGGCCTGCTCGAGCGCTACGCGCGGTACCGCAATCTGCTCGCCGGCGACCGGCCCCTGCGTCAGGAGGACGCCGACCGTGCTCTGGCGATCCTGCACGGCGCCGGAGAACCGGTGTCGGTCTCGCGTTCGGCGACGGAGCAGCTGGTGCTCGCCGCACTCGGCGATGGCGAGGCCTCGGCGGCCGAGATCGGGGAGCTCGTCGGGATATCGCGCGCCACTGCACAGCGTCACCTCGCGGCTCTCGCTGCACGCACCGTCGTGGAGGTGCGGCTGCGCTACGGCGCGACCGGACGACCCGAGCACCGGTACGCGGCCCGCACCTGATCCGAGCACGGGCGAGGACAGACGCGCGATCGGCTCAGGAGTCGGAGCCCACCGCGGCGAGCCGGGCCTCTTCGTCTGCCTGGATGGCACTGACGATGATCGGCTCGAGCGCACCGTCCATCACCTGGTCGAGGTTGTAGGCCTTGAAGCCGGTGCGGTGGTCGGCGATCCGGTTCTCGGGGAAGTTGTACGTGCGGATGCGCTCCGAACGATCCATCCCGCGGATCTGCGACTTGCGCGCGTCGGATGCCGCTGCATCCAGCTCCTCCTGCTGCTTCGCGAGCAGTCGCGCTCGGAGCACGCGCATCGCCGCCTCACGGTTCTGCAGCTGGGACTTCTCGTTCTGCATCGACACGACGATGCCGCTCGGCAGGTGCGTGATGCGCACAGCGGAGTCCGTGGTGTTCACCGACTGGCCGCCAGGGCCCGATGAGCGGAACACGTCGATCTTCAGGTCGTTCTGGTTGATGGCGATCTCGTCGGGCTCATCGACCTCGGGGAACACCAGCACTCCGGTGGTCGAGGTGTGGATGCGCCCCTGCGACTCGGTGGCCGGCACGCGCTGCACGCGGTGCACGCCGCCCTCGTACTTCAGGTGCGCCCAGACGCCCTGGGCCGGGTCGGTCGACGACCCCTTGATCGCGACCTGGACATCCTTGTAGCCGCCGAGGTCGGACTCGTTCCGCTCGAGCAGCTCGGTCTTCCATCCCTTGGACGCCGCGTACTGGATGTACATGCGGAGCAGATCTGCGGCGAACAGCGCCGACTCGGCACCGCCCTCCCCCGCCTTGATCTCCATGATCACGTCGCGTGCATCGTCGGGGTCACGAGGGATGAGCAGACGCCGGAGCTTCTCCTGCGCCGTCTGCAGACCCTCTTCGAGGGACGGGACCTCGGCGGCGAACGCCTCGTCGTCGCGAGCGAGCTCACGCGCAGCGTCCAGATCCTCGGATGCCGCCACCCAGGCCTCATAGGCGGCGACGATCCTCGACAGCTCGGCGTAGCGACGATTGACGCGCTTCGCCCGAGCAGCATCGGCGTGCACCGCCGGGTCGGAGAGTTCCTCCTGCACCCGGCGATGCTCGTCGATCAGAGTCTGGACGGACTCGAACACGTCAGCTCCGCTCAGCGGATGTTGTTGTCGTGACCGTGCGCGCCCGAAGGCAGCGTCGGGATCGACTTCTGCATCTGCACGAGGAACTCGACGTTCGAGTGGGTCTCCTTGAGCTTGCCCAGGACGACCTCGAGCGCCTGCTGCTGGTCGAGGCCCGCGAGGGCTCGGCGCAGCTTCCAGGTGATCTTGACCTCGTCGGTCGACAGCAGCATCTCTTCGCGGCGGGTGCTCGACGCGTTCACGTCGACGGCCGGGAAGATGCGCTTGTCGGCGAGCTGACGCGACAGGCGCAGCTCGCTGTTGCCGGTGCCCTTGAACTCCTCGAAGATGACCTCGTCCATCTTGGAGCCGGTCTCGACGAGAGCCGTGGCGAGGATCGTGAGGGATCCGCCGTTCTCGATGTTGCGCGCAGCGCCGAAGAAGCGCTTGGGCGGGTACAGCGCCGAGGCGTCGACACCACCCGAGAGCACCCGTCCGGATGCCGGAGCCGCGAGGTTGTACGCACGGCCGAGACGCGTGATCGAGTCGAGCAGCACGACGACGTCGCGGCCCAGCTCGACGAGACGCTTGGCACGCTCGATGGCGAGCTCTGCGACCGTGGTGTGGTCTTCGGCAGGACGGTCGAACGTCGAGGCGATGACCTCGCCCTTGACCGTGCGCTCCATGTCGGTGACCTCTTCGGGGCGCTCGTCGACGAGCACGACCATGAGGTGGACCTCGGGGTTGTTCTGAGCGATCGCGTTCGCGATCTGCTGCAGGACGATCGTCTTGCCGGCCTTGGGCGGTGCGACGATGAGGCCGCGCTGTCCCTTGCCGATCGGAGCGACGAGGTCGATGATGCGCTGGGTCAGCTTCTCGGGCACCGTCTCGAGGCGCAGACGCTCCTGCGGGTAGAGCGGGGTGAGCTTGCCGAACTCCACGCGGGTCGCGGCGTCGTCGATCGACAGGCCGTTGATCGAGTCGACCTTCACGAGGGCGTTGTACTTCTGGCGCCCCTGCTGCTCGCCTTCGCGCGGCTGCTTGATCGAGCCGACGATCGCGTCGCCCTTGCGCAGGTTGTACTTCTTGACCTGTCCGAGGGAGACGTACACATCGCTCGGGCCGGCGAGGTAGCCGGTCGTGCGCACGAACGCGTAGTTGTCGAGCACGTCGAGGATTCCGGCGATCGGAACGAGGACGTC
This sequence comes from Microbacterium sp. MEJ108Y, assembly GCF_000834175.1. Classification (NCBI taxonomy): domain Bacteria; kingdom Bacillati; phylum Actinomycetota; class Actinomycetes; order Micrococcales; family Microbacteriaceae; genus Microbacterium; species Microbacterium sp. MEJ108Y. Next base: position 234,155 of record NZ_JXQX01000038.1, read on the forward strand.
GTCCTCACCGATCTCGGTGTCGAACTCGTCGGTCGGCACACCACCGCGGCGCTTGTTGCGCTGACGGTTGCGGCCGTTGCCGCCCTCGTCTTCGGCGGGTGCGCTCTGCTGCTGCTGCTGAGGCTGCTGCTCGCCGCCCTGTGCGGTGCCGTTCTGACCGCGACCGCGGTTGCGGCTGCGGTTCCGGTTGCGGTTGCGGCCGCCCTGCTCCTCGCCGCCGTCAGCGGAGTCGGAGGACGAGTCGGCGGCGGAGGTCGCGTCGGCCGGTGCGGCCTCGGCGGGCTTCTCGGTCGCAGGAGCCTCGGTCTCGGCCGCGGGCTTCTTCGCCGTGCGGCGTCCGCGGCCGGTGGTCTTCTTCTGCTCGTCGGTCGAGCCGGCAGCGTCAGCAGAGCCGGCTGTGTCAGCGGAGTCGCTGCTGTCGGCGGTCTTCGCAGCGGGGGCCTCGGCGGGCGCTGCGGGAGCCGATGAGGAGGGTGCAGAGGCCTCGACGGCTGCGGAAGCCTCGGCGGTCTCGGCGTCGGCCTTCTTCGCACGGCTGCGGCGGGGGGCCTTGGCCTTGGGAGCCGCGTCGGCGGCAGGCGCCTCGGCAGCGGGGGCCTCGGGCGCCGGTGTGCTGTCTGCGGACGCAGCAGCCTTCTCGGCCTTCGCGGCGGCCGATGCGGTGCTCGCTCGGCGCGGCGCGCGCTTGCGGGCCGGGGCCACCTCGGTCGCGGCAGTCGTCGCGGCGTCGGAGCTCGCGGCCTTTGCCGGAGCCTCGGCGGCAGTCGCCGCCTGGTCGTTCTGGGTCTCGGAGAAATTCTCCACGAGTACTCCCTCTTTGGTCTCGGGGACATGAGCGGCACGCGCACAACGGGTGCTGCGCGCGATCGCACGGACTGACGCTCGGCGTCAGTCAGCCTCTGCACTGGGTTCTCGGAAAGAACGAAGTTCTCGGTGAGAGCAGTGTCACAGGGGTTTGCGTGCGGGTCTTGCAGAGTTGCAATGGGGCCAGATTCACGCAGTTACGTGGAGCCCTCCGCTCGATTCCCCACTGTACCACCACGCACGTCGACCGCGAGCAGCAGCGCATCCCACGGGGTGTCGGTCGTCGATGCGGCGAGTTCCATGGCGTCCTGACGGCTTCCCGGGCCGTCGGCGAGCACGAGCACGCTGGGACCGGCACCGGAGACCACGGCGGCGAAGCCCGCCGCACGGAGCGTCTGGACCAGCCGCTGAGTCTCGGGCATCGCCTCGGCTCGGTAGTCCTGATGAAGGCGGTCGGCCGTCGCGTCGAGCAGCAGTTCAGGGCTCTGCATGAGTGCGGCGATCAGCAGTGCCGAGCGCGAGACGTTGAACACCGCATCCGCCGTCGAGACCTGAGGCGGCTGCAGCGAGCGCGCCTTCGTGGTCGACATCGTGTACGAGGGCACGAGCACGAGCGGCGACACACCGCGGTGCACGAGCAGCTTCTTGTGCTGCGCTCCGCGCTCACCCATCCACGCGATCGTCAGCCCGCCGAACAGCGCGGGCGCCACGTTGTCGGGGTGTCCTTCGATCTCGGTGGCAAGGCGGAGCATGTCCGCGTCACTGATCTCGACATCACCCTCGAGCAGCCCCTTGGCCGCGAGGATGCCTGCCGCGACCGCAGCACCTGAGGATCCGAGTCCACGACCGTGCGGCACGCCGTTCTCGGCGACGATGCGCAGCCCCGGGAGGGGCCGCTCGACGTCCGCGTACACATGCGAGATCGTGCGGACGATGAGATTCGAGTCGTCACGGGGGATCTCGGCTGCTCCGGAACCGGAGACCTCGATCTCGAGCGCTCCCGCAGGGAGCTCCGTCACCAGGAGCGTGTCGTAGACGCTGAGCGCGAGTCCGAGGGTGTCGAATCCAGGGCCGAGGTTGGCACTGGTCGCCGGGACCGTCACCTCGACTGTGCGCCCCGCCGCCATCGTCACTCGCCTTCCACGCGGAGCACCGAGACGACCCGTTCGACGACAGAGCTGTCGGCGAGCGCATCGACCGTGGCGCTGAGCGCGGCATCCGTGGCCCGGTGCGTGCCGATGACGAGGCGAGCGGTGGGCTCGTCCTCTCCTTCGACGGTCTGCACGACAGTGGCGACCGAAACGGCTCCATCGCTCAGGATCCCGGCGACGGTCGCCAGCACGCCCGGAGCGTCCGCGACCTCGAGAGTGATCTGGTAACGGGTCGTGACGTGACCGATCGGCACCACAGGGAGGTTCGCTCTGGTGGACTCCCCCACGCCGACACCGCCGGCGATGTGCCGGCGAGCGGCCGACACGACGTCTCCGAGCACAGCGGATGCCGTCTGCACTCCGCCGGCGCCTGCACCGTAGAACATCAGCGACCCTGCGGCCTCCGCCTCGACGAAGACGGCGTTGTTGGCTCCGTGCACCGAGGCGAGCGGGTGAGACGTGGGGACGAGTGCCGGGTAGACGCGCACTGAGATCGACTCGGTGCCGTTGGCCTCGATGCGCTCGCAGACGGCGAGCAGCTTGATCACGAAGCCGGCGGCGCGCGCCTCGTCGATCATCGACGCCGTGATCGTCGTGATGCCCTCGCGGTACACGGCGTCGAGCGGAACCGCAGTGTGGAATGCGAGACTCGCGAGGATCGCGGCCTTCTGGGCGGCGTCGTATCCCTCGATGTCGGCGGTCGGGTCTGCTTCGGCATAACCGAGGCGCTGCGCGTCGGAAAGGACGTCGGCGAAGTCGGCGCCCTCGGTCTCCATGCGATCGAGGATGTAGTTGGTCGTGCCGTTCACGATCCCCATGATGCGCACCACGCGGTCGCCGGCCAGCGAGTCGCGCAGCGGGCGGATGATCGGGATCGCACCGGCAGCGGCCGCTTCGTAGTAGACGGATGCGCCCACGCGGTCGGCCGCCTCGAACAGCTCGGGACCATGCGTCGCCAGCAGCGCCTTGTTGGCCGTGACCACATCGGCTCCGGAGCCGATCGCCTGCAGGATGCTCGTGCGCGCCGGCTCGATGCCGCCGATCAGCTCGATCACGATGTCGGAGCCGAGGATCAGCGACTCTGCATCCGTCGTGAACAGCTCCTTGGGCAGATCGGTCTCGCGCGGCGCATCGAGGTTGCGCACCGCGATGCCGGCCAGCTCCAGCGTGGCACCCGCGCGGTCGGCGAGTTCGTCGCCGTGGCGAAGAAGGAGGGCGGCCACCTGGGAGCCGACCGCTCCGGCGCCGAGGAGCGCCACCCGAAGTCGTCGGTACTCAGTCGTCATTGCATCTCTCCTTAGGAGGGTTGATCAGTCGTGCTACGTCGGGGACCGCGTCGTTCGCGCGGATCACCCGTGGTTCTCGGATGCCCCGACGCCGACATCGCGTGCCAGGACGTCGGCGATGGTCTCGCCGCGGACGATGATCGCCGACCGGCCATCGCGCACGGCGACGATCGGAGGGCGAGGGACGTGGTTGTAGTTGCTGGCGAGCGGCGCGCAGTAGGCGCCGGTGGAGGGAACAGCCAGCAGGTCGCCCGGAGAGACATCGGCGGGCAGGTACTCGTGGTCGACCACGATGTCGCCGGACTCGCAGTGCTTGCCGACCACCCGGCTGAGCTGCGGCTCCCCTGAGCCGAGCCGCGAGGCGAGACGAGCCGAGAACTGCGCTTCGTAGAGCGCCGTCCTGGCGTTGTCGCTCATGCCGCCGTCGACGCTGATGTAACGCCGAGTGGCTCCGGTGTCGAGCGCGACGTCCTTGGTGGTTCCGACCTCGTAGATCGTCACCCCGGCGGTGCCCACGATCGCCCTGCCCGGCTCGAACGACAGGGCGGGCACGGCGATCCCGCGTGCGGCGCAGCCCTCCGCGACGGCGGCGACGATCTCGCCCGCGAGCATCTCGATCGGCGTGGGGTCGTCGACGCTCGTGTATGCGATGCCGAAGCCTCCGCCGAGGTTGAGCTGAGGCACCGGTCCACCCTCGAGCAGCGCGGCGTGCAGCTCGAGCACCCGCTCCGCCGACTCGCGGAAGCCCGCGACGCCGAAGATCTGCGATCCGATATGGCAGTGGAGTCCGGCGAATTCGATGCCGGGGATCTCGCGGATGCGGGCGACCGCCTGCTCGGCGTCGGGGAGCGGGAAGCCGAACTTCTGGTCTTCGTGGGCCGTCGCCAGAAAATCGTGGGTCTCGGCGTGCACGCCGCTGATGACCCGCACCAGCACGCGCTGCACAGCGCCCGTCCTGGCGGTGATCGCCGCCAGACGCTCGATCTCGATCGCACTGTCGACGATGATCGTGCCGATGCCCACCTCGACGGCGCGCTCGAGCTCGGCGACCGACTTGTTGTTGCCGTGGAAGCCCAGGGATGCCGGAGCGACGCCCGCTGCGAGCGCGACCTCCAGCTCGCCGCCGGTGCACACGTCGATGCGGAGTCCTTCGTCGATCACCCAGCGCGCGATCGTCGTGGTCAGCAGCGCCTTGCCCGCGTAGTACACCTGCGCGGTCGTGCCGTATTCGCTCGCCGCCGCGTCGAAAGACGAGCGGAAGGCGCGGGCGCGGGAACGCACCTCGTCCTCGTCGATCACGAGCAGCGGCGTACCGTACGTCTCGGCGAGAGCGGTCGCGGAGATGCCGGCGATCCGCAGTTCTCCGTCGGCGCCGCGGACTGCGGAGGCGGGCCACACAGCGGCGGGAAGATCATTCACGTCGCCGGGCACGACGAGCCATTCCGGGGCGAGCGAGTCGGCAGGGGAAAGCAAGGAACACCAATCGTGGGACGAGTCTCGGGCGGATACGCGCACTGCGAGGTTGCCCCCGATTCTAGGGCACCGTGCATGCCGCATCAGTCATGGTGACGCTCGGCGTCAACCCCCTGCGGACACATCCTGCCGACTCGTAAGGTGGTGGAGATGAGCACCGAATCCGCAGCACCCGATGCCCGACGCCCCGGCCTGATCGCGCGCGTCAGCACTGCGACGATCCGCTGGGCTCTGACCCGTCGTCCGGTGCGGGCCTTCCTCCTCTACTCGGAGCGTCGGGGCCCGATGCTGGCCGACAGCGTGACCTACCGCGCGCTGTTCAGTGTGTTCGCCGCCGTTCTCCTCGGCTTCTCGATCGCCGCACTGTGGCTCGCCGGCAATCCGGACGTCTGGGATGCGATCATCTCCGCCGTTCAGTCCGTGGTGCCCGGTCTCATCGGCGAAGACGGCGTCGTGAATCCCGACGACCTCAAGGAGCCGATCTCGCTGTCGATCGCGGGCGCCGTCTCGACGGTCGCTCTGATCGGCTCAGCGCTCGGCGCCGTGGGATCCCTGCGCACGGCGGTGCGAGTCCTGGCTGGAACCGCGCACGCCGACGTGCTGTTCATCTGGGTCATGCTCCGCAACCTGCTGCTCGCAGTGGGTGTCGCCGTGCTGTTCATCGCTGCAGCGGCCGTCACTTTCGCCGGTCGGCTCGGGATCACCTGGATCAGTGGTCTGCTCGGCATCCCCGAGGATTCGCCCGTCGCATCCTGGGGCATCCGGATCGTCTCGCTGATCGTCGTACTGGCGCTCGACACCGTGCTCATCGCGGGCGTGTTCCGGCTGCTCTCCGGTCTCCGTCCCCCGGGGCGCTCCCTCTGGATCGGGGCTCTCATCGGCGGCGTCGGGCTGCTCGTGCTGCAGGAGCTCTCCGGGCTGTTCATCGGGGGCGCGACGAGCAATCCGCTGCTCGCGTCCTTCGCCACGCTGCTGGCGCTGCTGATCTGGCTCAACCTGTCGACCCAGGTCATCCTGATCTCGTGCGCATACATCGTCACGTCGGAGGAAGAGCGCAAGGACCGCGTGCATGCCCGGTTCGGCGCGACGACCTTCCCGCAGCGACGCGTGCAGCGAGCTGAGGCCGAAGTCGCGCTCGCGACGTCGGAGCTTCGCGCGGCCCAGCAGGCCGAACGGGAAGCCCGCCTCGGTTCCGACGACGACTGAGCGTCATCCCTGAGGGCAGGTGCCCTTCTCGAGCAGACTCTCGTCGGTGGCGATGGCACCGTCGACGTCGACGTCGATCACGGCCTCCGCTCCATCGATCTCGAGGTCGGTAAGTGTGATGCCCGCGGGCAGCTGATCGGCGATGCAGATGCGCTGCGTCTCGGTGAGCCGTTCCCCGAGTGCGCCGAGGGTCGATCCGACCTGATCCGCGTCGACCTCGAGTCCGCCGATGGTCAGCCCGACGGGGGTGAGCTCGAGGTCTCCCTCCGCGACGCCAGGAGTCACCGTGAGGGAGATCGGGATCGCGATGCCCAACACGCTCACGGAGCCCGCTACCGTCGCGTTCGGCGTGTCGAGCGTGACGGTGTCGATGGGGAGGTCGGTGTCGGACAGCAGATCCGTGAACTGCGACTCATCGATGCGGATGGTGCCGGAAGCGCCGCGCAGGTCACCGCCGCGCAGCGGGACGCCCGTGGCAGTGACGTCGACGGCGCCGGTGATCCCCTCCAGGGTCACGGAGTCGGTGGTGAGGTGCAGGCTGTCGAGCGTGCCACCGATCAGCTGAGGCAGCAGGATGCCGTCAGCCTCGACCGCCAGCTCCTGGTCAGCGGGCAGATCGAGCTGTCCGATCACGATGCCCCGCACTATGCCGGGCAGGACAGCCCGCGCGATGAGCTCCGCCGCCACGACGAGAGCGGCGAGCACCACGACGACGATCAGCAGCACCCATGGCCACCGCTTGCGCTTGCGTGCGGGTGCGGCGACACCGTCGACGGGCGCACCATCCTTGCCGCCGGGGATCACGAGCGTCGGATGCTCGGAATCCGCAGCGGGGTAAGGAAGGGTGTGGTTGTCGTCGCTCATGCTGCCATCCTGCCCTACGACGCCGGACGGCAACCGGAGTCACATGCGCTCTGGCGCAGACACACCGAGCAGGTCGAGTCCGTTGCGGAACACCTGCCCTGCGGCGTCGTTGAGCCACAGACGCGTGCGGTGCACCGTCTCGACAGGATCGTCGCCCTGTGGGATGACCCGGCAGTTGTCGTACCAGCGGTGGTAGAGGCCCGCGAGCTCTTCGAGGTAGCGCGCGACCCGGTGCGGCTCGCGCACCTCAGCCGCGAACGCGACGATGCGAGGGAACTCCTGCAGGGCGCCGAGAAGCGCGCTCTCGGTCTCGTGCGTGAGCGTCTCGGGAGCGAACTCCGAACGATCCACCCCGGAGTCGGCGGCGTTGCGCGCGACGTTGTGCGTGCGAGCATGCGCGTACTGGACGTAGAACACCGGGTTGTCGTTCGTGCGCTTCTGCAGCAGCTCGGGGTCGAGTGCGAGAGGAGAGTCGGCGGGCGAACGCTCGAGCGAGTAGCGGAGAGCGTCGGTGCCCAGCCACTCGCGCAGATCGTCCATCTCGATGATGTTTCCGGCGCGCTTGCTGAGACGTGCACCGCCCACCGAGACCAACTGCCCGATCAGCACCTCGACGTTCTTCTCGGGGTCCTCCCCTGCCGCGCCCGCGATCGCCTTGAGGCGGTGGACATAGCCGTGATGGTCGGCGCCCAGCAGGTACAGCTTGTACTCGAAGCCGCGATCGCCTTTGTTGAGGTAGTACGCGGCGTCGGCGGCGAAGTAGGTGTACTCGCCGTTGGAGCGACGGATCACACGATCTTTGTCGTCGCCGAAGTCGGTCGTGCGCACCCAGACAGCGCCCTCGTGGTCGAACACGTGCCCCTGCTCGCGCAGACGATCGACGGCACGATCGACGAAGCTGACTCCGTCTTCGTCTTTGGCGTGCAGAGTGCGCTCCGAGAACCACACGTCGAAATCGACGTTGAACTTCGAGAGCGACTGCTTCTGCTCTTCGAGCTGGAAGCCGTAAGCGAGTTCGCGCGTCACGACCACCTGCTCGTCGCCGGGCAGGTCGAGCAGGTCGGGGCGCGCAGCGAGCACCCGTGCGGCGAGGTCGCCGATGTAGCTGCCGGCGTATCCGCCCTCGGGGGTGGGCTCACCCTTGACTGCGGCCAGCACCGAGTTGGCGAAGCGCTCCATCTGCACGCCGGCGTCGTTGATGTAGTACTCCCTGGCGACCTTCGCGCCTGAGGCCGCGAGCACCCGGGCGATCGCGTCGCCCAGCGCCGCCCAGCGGGTGTGGCCGATGTGCAGCGGTCCGGTCGGGTTCGCGCTGACGAACTCGATGTTGATGCTGCGCCCGGCCTGGGTGTCGTTGTGCCCGTACTCGGCACCGGCGTCGACGATCACCTTCGCCAGTGCGCCGGCTGCAGCCGCATCCAGGCGGATGTTGATGAACCCGGGCCCCGCGACCTCTGCGCTCTGCACGCCGTCGACCTGCGCGAGCCCGTCCGCGATCTGCTGCGCGAGCTCACGGGGGTTCGTGCCGAACGGCTTCGCCAGGCGCATCGCGATGTTCGAGGCCCAGTCTCCGTGATCGCGGTTGCGAGGACGCTCGAAGACGATGTCTGCTGCGGTGAGTCCGAGCGGCTCGCCAGGACGTCGTTCCTCGGCGATCGGTGCGAGGACGGCGAGGAGGGCTGTGGCGAGCGTTTCAGGGTTCATAGGCCTCCCAGTTTACGGCGCGTCACGCGTCGGAATTTGCGCGGGCGGGATCGTGATCTACAGTCATGCCATGAAGGCCGCCCCCGCCCGCCGCCGTCTGCCCGTCGCAGGCCTCGCCGTCGCCGTGATCCTTGCGCTCGCCGCGGTCGTCCTCGGTGTCTGGCGCCCGTGGGTTCCCGTGCCGTCCTCGGCACCCGTCGGTGCGGCCGCCGTCGCGAACGAAGACGCCGTCGCGATCGCGCCGGTTCCGCTCCATCTTCCCGAGCATCCGACCGTGCTCGTGTTCGGCGATTCCTGGACCTACGGATCGGCTGCGACCGACCCGACCCTCGGCTACGCCTATCAGCTCGCCGCCCTGATCGACGGCGAGACGATCGTCGACGGCGTCCGCGGCAGCGGCTACCTCAAGCCCGGACTCGACGGCCCCGCCTTCGGCGAGCGCATCGCCTCTCTGGACCCCGCGCTCAGCCCCGACCTGATCATCCTGCAGGGGTCGATCAACGACCGGGCACAGGGCGAGGCCGGGTACCGAGAGGCCGTCACCGCCGCGTGGGATGCGATGGCCGCGAAGTATCCGGAGGCGACGATCGTCATCCTGGGCCCGGCGCCCCACGAGCTGCCCGTGGGCGCCGAGACCGCTCGCATCGACGCCGATCTCGGCGAACTCGCCGCGGCTCGCAGCTGGTGGTACATCTCCCCCGTCGCTCAGGACTGGATCACCGAGCAGAACTATCTGTCGGTCATCGACGTCGAAGTGGGCCGCAAGCACCCGTCGACGGACGGCCACCGTTACCTCGCCGAAAAACTGGCCGCGGCGCTGGGCGAACTGGGCGACGCGCCGGTGACCGAAGCCGGTGGGTCGGAGACCACTCCCGAGCAGTGATATTGTCGATCGGTACGCCTCCGTAGCTCAGTGGATAGAGCGCCGGTTTCCGGTACCGTAGGTCGCAGGTTCGACTCCTGTCGGGGGCACACACATCAACTCCACGAGAAAGCCGCCTGGGTTCAGGCGGCTTTTCTCGTTGGTGGTATGCGCGACGTGAGCGCACGACACGAAGTCAGGCGTCGTCGGCCGTCACGGCGTTACCCCAGACCCAGCATCGAAACGTGGTCTCGCCGGCACGGAACTCTATACCTGCGGCAGATGGCGTGGAGCGCGCGAGCTTGGCGTCCACACGAATGGCCTCCGGCCCGAACCGCACCCACGCGCGGACTGCACGGTATGGCTGCGGGTAGATGGTGACCGGCTGTTCTCGAAGTGCGAGTTCGCGGTCAGTCAGGGACTGGAGGGGTCCGGATCGAGCGGCCGCGAGGATCGCCTGGTGCTGGGAGCGCATGTCGTAGTGAGCAGCGAGACGCTTGCTAGACCCCATGCCGGCTCCCTTCTCCGGCCTGAGTTCAGGGTAGCAACATTCGAAGCTATGTTCTATTCTGAACTCATGCGACCGATGACCGATCACCTCCCGGCAACCCTATGGATGGTCGACGACATTCCGTCGCGCATGGTCTTCGCGGGGCACCGATGGAGGGTGTCCGACACCCCTACGCGCCTACGTCACTCGATCTGGTCCGCATCGGCGACTCAGCATCACGGGCTCTATGGATGGCGCTTCCAGGGCACGAACGACGACGGGTTGTCGCTGGTGTTCGATGTCTTCAGGGGCGAGGACGGCTGGCACGTCCACCGCAGCTACGACTAGTCCGCTCACCCTGCTCGTGCGCACTCTGGTGCTCGAAGGCGACCCGAGCACGACATGGCTTCGGTGGCTCTCCGGTGACCGGAATGCGGTTCCTTCAGAGGAGCACCCCGCAGGGCAGAGACCTGAAACGAGACCCCGGCGTCGACGTTCCGCACGCGACCACCGATCAGGCGATCGCTAGGACACGGCCTCCGTCAATCGGATGCGCCGCTCCCCGGCGCTGCATCTGCGGCCGCTGCGTCCTCGTCCCGGCGTGGCTTGGCGCCCGCACCGGCGCCGAGCGAGATCGTCGAGAGCAATCCGAGCGACAGGAACCCCGCCGCCGTGCACGCGGCGAACCGGGTGCCGTCGGAGAACGCCGACTTCGCATCGTCTGCGATCTCGGCGGTCTCGGGCTGCGCCTCGAGCCCGCTGATCGCCGCGCCGGCGCTGTCGACGACGGACGACACGATCTGATCGCGCTGCTCGACCGGAAGCCCCCGTGCATCGAGTGACGATGAGAGGATCCCGGCCGTGCTCGTGAACAGCACGGTCCCGAGCACGGCGACACCGAGCGCCGCACCGAGCTGGCGCGACGTCGACTGGGTGCCCGACGCCGCGCCGCTGTCATCGACCGGCACGTCGGCGAGCACGACACCCGTCAGCTGAGCTGTGGCGAGGCCGACACCGAGTCCGTAGACGAAGAGGAACGGGATGAGGGGCACCCACGACGCGTCTGGGGCGATGACGAAGCCGACGCCTGCGACGCCGATGATCTCGGCCAGAAGTCCCGCCCGCACGACCCAGACCGGAGCGATCTTGCCGCTCGCCGCGCCCGCCGCACCGCTGGCCACGAACGACCCGCCGGCCAGGGCGAGCAGCAGCAGGCCCGTCTGCAGCGCATCGAACCCCAGGACGAACTGCAGCCACAACGGCAGCGCGAGGATGATGCCGAACTCGCCCAGAGACACCACTGTCGCCGCTATGTTGCCGTTGCGGAACGACGGAATGGAGAACAGACGCAGGGCGAGAAGGGTCGACCTGCCGCGGCGCTCCCGGTGCACGCCCCACGCGATGAAGGCGACGAGGGCGACGACGGCCAGCGCGAAGGCGAACGGGATCGGAGACACGTCCAATGGCCAGGTCCAGTCGCCGATCTGCGGACGCTGGTCGACGAACCACCACCCGTAGGTACGCCCCTCGATCAGACCGAACACGAGACTCGCCATCGTGATCACCGCGAGGATCGCTCCGACGGCGTCGATCTTCGACGTCCGATCGCTGCGCGATTCGGCGACCGTGAGCAGCACCCCGATGATGATGACGATTCCGAGCGGGATGTTGATGCCGAAAGCCCAGCGCCAGGAGAACGCCGTCGTCAGCCATCCCCCGAGCAGAGGGCCGACAGCTGCCATACCGCCGATCGTCGAGCCCCATACCGCGAAGGCGATGCCGCGCTCGCGGCCTCGGAACGTCGCATTGATGATCGACAGTGTCGTCGGCAGGATCATCGCCCCGCCGACTCCCTGCGCAAGACGGGCCAGGATCAGCATCCCACCGTCCGCTGCGAACGCCGCGAGCACCGAGGACGCCGCGAAGACGACGACGCCGATGAGCATCACGCGCCGTCGTCCGAAACGGTCCGCCAGACTGCCGAACACGAGGAGCAGGGCGGCGAACACCAGCGTGTACGCCTCCTGCACCCACTGCACCTCGGTCGAGGTGATACCCAGATCGTCGACGATCGCCGGAATCGCCACATTCACGATCGTCGAATCGACGATGATCAGCGACACGGCGATGCTGATGAAGACCAGGCCCACCCAGCGCAGGCGAATGTAGCGTTCCATGACTACTAGCCTAGCTAGCAATTAGACAGGTGTCACGAATCTGCTCACCGCCTCTCAGCGGCAATCAGTCGGCGTGCGTCTCCGCGGCCGGACGATCGACGATCCTCCGAACACCACCCCTTGCGAGCATGAGCACGATGATGAGCGCGGTCACCTGCAGGAACCCACCCAGATACACGGCGTCACCGAAGACCCACGCCACGATCTCGAGCACGAGGAACTTGCTGCCGGGAAGGACGAGGAGCAGCGCGGCAACGTTCAGCACTCTGACCCAGCGGCTGTGCGTGCCGCGGATGCGCGCCATGATGCGCTTCTTCACATAGAGCACTCCCTCGAGCACGACCTTGAGCAGCACCGCCGTCAGCAGGGCGAGAAGGAATGACTCGGAGATGACCTCGGGGAACAGCTGGATGAAGACGCCGAGCACCACGAGGTAGACGAAGATGTCGACGAGGTCGACGGGACGGAGCCGCACGGCCTCATCGTAGCGAGGACTCGAACACGATTAGATTGTGCACAATCTAATCGTGTGCAATGCTTGAGAGATGGCCGTGACCGATGAGATGGTGTGCTTCTCGCTGTATTCCGCCGCCCGAGCGACGACGCAGGCCTACCGAGCCCTCCTCGCACCCTGGGGTCTCACCTACCCGCAGTACCTGGTGCTCGCGATCCTCTGGATGGAGGGCGAGCAGACGATCGGGTCGCTGGGCGACGCGATGCAGCTCGATTCGGGCACCCTCTCCCCCCTCGTGCGTCGCCTCGAGCAGGCGGGCTACGTGATCCGAGCCCGCAGCTCTGCCGATGAGCGGGTCGTCACGGTGGGGCTGACCGAGGCGGGCACGGCGCTGCGCACCGAGGTCGCGCCTGTCCACACCACGATCGCAGCCCTCGCCGGCATGCAGGACGACGACCAGCGTCACCGCCTGATCGCCGAGCTGCAGGAGCTCACCGAGCGGCTGCAGAAGACAGGCGCCACCCCGCACCCCTGACGCGCACACCGCGCGCCGACTGACCACAACCGGAAGGAATCCACACCATGGAAGCTCTCTACACCGCCGAGGCCCTCGCCACAGGAGCCGGCCGCGACGGCCGCGTCGCCACGAGCGAAGGCAACCTCGAGCTCGACCTCGCCATCCCCAAGGAGATGGGCGGCAGCGGAGACGGCGCCAACCCCGAGCAGCTGTTCGCCGCCGGTTACGCCGCGTGCTTCCACTCCGCACTGCAGTCGGTCGCCCGCACGCAGAAGGTGAAGATCACCGACTCGTCGGTCGGTGCCCGCGTGCAGATCGGATCCAACGGCGAGGGCGGTTTCGGGCTCGCCGTGCAGCTCGAGGTCGTCATCCCCGACCTCCCCCACGACCAGGCCCAGGCCCTCGCGGACGCCGCCCACAAGGTGTGCCCCTACTCCAACGCGACCCGCGGCAACATCGACGTCGAGATCACCGTCACCGACGACTGATCCACCCCGAACATCCCCCACGACCGATCCCACGAGGAGACACAATGCGCGCACTCACCCATGACACCTTCGGCGATCCCGAACAGGTTCTGACCGTCACCGAACGCCCCACCCCCGAGCCCGGCCCGGGTCAGGTGCGGCTGAAGATCGTGCTGTCGCCGATCCACAACCACGACCTCTGGACCATCCGGGGCACCTACGGCTTCAAGCCCGAGCTGCCCGCGGCATCCGGCACCGAGGCCCTCGGCATCGTCGATGCTCTCGGCGAGGGCGTCGACAGCCTGGCAGTCGGACAGCGGGTCGCCACCGGCGGCACGTTCGGCGCCTGGGCCGAGTACGTGGTCGCGAACGCCGCAGGTCTCATCCCGGTTCCCGAGTCGCTCAGCGACGAGAGCGCGGCACAGCTCGTCTCGATGCCGTTCAGCACCATCAGCCTGCTGCAGTTCCTGGGGGCCGAGAAGGGCGACTGGATCGTCCAGAACGCGGCGAACGGCGCGGTCGGACGCATGCTCGCCCAGCTCGGCGCCGCTCGTGGCGTCAATGTCATCGGCCTCGTGCGCCGCTCGGCCGGCGTCGACGAGCTCCGCGAACAGGGCATCGAGAACGTCGTCTCGACCGACGACGACGGCTGGCGCGAGCAGGTCGCCGAGATCACCGGCGGCGCGCACATCGCCTTCGGCATCGACTCCGTGGGCGGATCGTCTGCGGGAGACGTGCTGTCGCTCCTCGGAGAGGGCGGCACACTCGTCGCTTTCGGCGCCATGAACTCGCCCACGATGGAGATCGCCTCGGGAGACGTCATCTTCAAGCAGGCGACCGTCAAGGGCTTCTGGGGCAGCAAGGTCATCCAGACGATGGATGCCGCCACACGCGGCGCTCTGTTCGGCGAACTCATCCAGCGCGTCAGCGACGGCACCCTGACCCTGCCGGTCGCCGGGGTCTTCGACGCCGCAGACGCCGCGGACGCTGTGCGTGCGAGCAACACCGCCGGCCGCGTGGGCAAGGTGCTTCTGAAGTTCTGATCTCGGCGAGGCGCAGGGTGTTCCGCATTACTTGACAGCGGCAATTAATGCCGCATACGCTGACGGTGACATCGAGATCGATCGAACACACCGGAGTGCGATGACCGACACACTGCGCCTCACCTGGGACGCCCCCGCCACCCAGTGGGAGGAGGCGACTCCACTCGGCAACGGCCGCATCGGCGCCATGTCATTCGGCGGATCGGACGGTCGCTATCAGCTCAACGACTCGACGATCTGGTCGGGAACACCCGACGGCCCCGCGCGCGCACTGCAGAACGTGCGCGCGAAGGGCGCCGGCCCCGAACGTCTCGCGGCGGTACGCGAGGCACTCAGCGCCGGTGACGTGCGCATCGCCGAGGGCCTCCTCATGGCCTTCGAGGGTCCCTACTCCCAGGAGTTCCTGCCCCTCGCCGACCTGCACGTCCGCGTGCACGAAGCCGATGAGGATGCCGACCTGTCCGCTCCGTGCCGCGTCCTCGATCTCGACTCGGCGACGCTCACCGAGACACTCCGGACCCCGAACGGGGACGTCATCCGTCGATCCTGGATCTCGGCTCCGGCACAGGTCCTGATCATCGAGCTCACCTCGACCGTCGAGTTCGCGGCGACCGTCGAGCTGTCCACGCCCCTGCGCGGTCGCATCGTCGATGCGCACGATGCGCACGATGCCCTCGTCCTCGACGTCCAGGCGCCGATCGACGGCGCTCCGCTGCACGAGGACTCGGTCGATCCCCTGCGCTACACCGATGACGACACCGAGTTCGATGCCTATGCGGCCGTCGCCGTGTCGCTCGACTCGGACGGCGAGGTGCGTCGAACCGGCGATCACCTCATCGTCCGCCATGCCCGCCGCCTGCTGATCGCCCTGTCCACATCGTCGCGCGCCGGGTCGTGGTGGGCCGACGCCGACGGGGACTGGCGGACCGCCTCTCGGGAGGCGATCCGGGATCGCGCACGAGCGAGAGCGGAGACCGCGGCTCAGCGCGATGTCTCCGCCCTCTTCGCCGAGCACGTCGCCGACCGGCGACGCATCACTCGGGCGCGATTCGCGATCGGCAGTCGGCGTGAGGGCGAGTGGAGCGTCGACCGCGATGTCCTTCACGGCTCCGACCCTCTGCTGCGCGCGACCGTCGCCGCCGAATTCGGGATGTACCTCCTCGCCTCCAGCTCTCGCGCGGGCAGCCCCGCCGCGAACCTGCAGGGCATCTGGAACGACCAGCTGCAGCCCGCCTGGTCGTCGAACTACACGATCAACATCAACACCGAGATGAACTACTGGGCGGCTCCGATGCTGCTCGACCCCGATGCGCTCGAGCCGCTCCTCTCGCTCGTCGAGCTGCTCGCACGCACGGGCACCGACACCGCGCGCGAGCTCTACGGAACGCGCGGGTGGGTCGCCCACCACAACAGCGACGTCTGGGGCTGGAGCCTGCCAGTGGGCGACGGCCACGGCGCCGCGAGCTGGGCGATCTGGATGATGGGCGGAGTATGGCTCACCCACAATCTGTGGGACGCGTACGAGTTCGGCGGAGACACCGAGCTGCTGCGCGCACGGATCTGGCCGCTGATGCGCGGTGCGGTGGAATTCTGCCTCGACTGGCTCGTGCCGGGTGCCGACAGCCACCTGCACGCCTCCCCCTCGACCGCGCCCGAGAACTCCTACGTCGCCGCCGACGGCCGGCCGACTCCCCTCGGCCTGACCGCGACCTCGGACCTCAGCCTCATCGGCGCGCTGTTCGAGCGCGCACTCGTCGCGATCGATGCGCTCGGCCTCGACGATGCGCTCGAAGCCGAGGTGAGAGAGGCGCTCGCAGCTGTCGCACCCCTGCAGGTCGGCTCAGACGGGCGCCTGCTCGAATGGTCCGCGGAGGTCGAAGAGCACGAACCTCTGCATCGGCACCTCTCCCCCGTCGTCGGTCTGTTCCCGCTCGACCTGGTGACACCCGAGCGCACCCCCGAGCTGTTCGACGCCTCCGTGCGGCTGATCGACGCCCGCGGTCCCGGCGCGATGGGCTGGTCGTGGGCCTGGAAGGTGGCGCTGCGCGCCCGAGCACGGCAGGGCGAGGTCGCCGCCTCGCTGCTCGAGGAGGCACTCACCCCGTTCGACGGCGACGCCACCCGGCACGGCCCGGTCGACGGGTCGGAGTGGGGCGGCCTTCTGCCCAACCTGTTCAGCACGCATCCGCCGTTCCAGATCGACGGCAACCTCGGCTTTCCTGCCGCGATCGCCGAGATGCTCGTGCAGAGCCACGGCGGCACGGTCCGCCTGCTTCCCGCGCTCCCCGTCTCGTGGGATCACGGAGACGTCCAGGGGGTGGCTGTGCGCCCCGGCCTCGTGCTCGACATCGCCTGGGTGGGCGGGCGGGTGACCTCCGGCATCCTCCGCAATCCCGGTGACCGCGACAGGCACGTCACCGTCTCGGATGGCGACGACCGGGTGGCGGAGATCCTGGTGCCCGCCGGCGGGCAGGTCGACCTCGCGCGTCACGGCTTCGGCTCTGTCGAGGCAGACGAGGCGGAGTCCCGTGCACGGTGAGACGCGTCTCATCGACGCGCCCACCACTCAGACCGAGCCCGAGGATTTCGACGTCTTCTGGGCGGACACGATCGAGAAGACCCGCAGCCGTCCCCTCGATCTCACCGTCACCGCGCACCCCACGCGACTCACGCAGATCGACGTGTTCGACGTGTCGTTCCGAGGATTCGGCGGAACACCCATCCGCGCCTGGCTGCGCGTGCCGCACGGCGCCGCAGGACCACTTCCGGGGCTGGTGCAGTTCTTCGGCTACGGCAACGGCCGCGGCCACGCACTGCGCGATCTGCGATGGGCATCGGCCGGCTACGCCCACCTGGTCGTCGACGCCCGCGGGCAGGGGCACGGCGACACCGACGACGACCACGCCGACGGCGGCCCCTCGGCCGGCGGTTTCCTCACCCGCGGCATCCGCTCGCGCGAGGAGTACTACTACCGCCGGGTCTATGCGGATGCCGTGCGAGCGGTCGACGCCCTCCGCACCATCGACCTCGTCGACGCCGAAGGAGTCGGTGCGGTCGGGGCGAGCCAGGGCGGGGGGATCGCGCTCGCGATCGCCGGCCTCGTGCCGGACCTTGCCGCCGTGATCGTGCAGGCCCCGTTCCTCTGCGAGCTCGACCGGGCGGCGGTGCTGAGCTCCGAGCATCCGTACGCGCTGCTCACGCAGTATTTCGCGGACCGTCGCAATGACACCGCGGCCGCTCTCGAGACTCTTCGGTATTTCGACGGCATCACCCATGCGAAGCGCGCGAACGCCCCGGCGCTGCTCAGCACGGGACTCCTCGACGGCATCGCACCACCCGACACGGTGCTTCCCGCGTTCACCGCATACGGCGGCCCCAAGACCGTGGTGCTCTGGCCGTACAACGGACACGAAGCCGGCGGGGACCTCGACGAGGAGAACGCGCTGGAGTTCGCAGCCGAGCATCTCGGTGCGCGCGCGCCCGACCGCCTGGCGGCGGATTCGCTACGATAGCCGACACGACCCGAAGGACCCGATGGACCACGACACCGTAGCGCGTACCACCCTGATCCGCTCGGCGTCCGACGCGGGATCCCGGGTCTTCGAGACGATCCTGACGCGCAGCCCCATCAGCAGGATCGACATCGCCCGCCAGACCGGGCTGTCCCAGGCCGCCGTCACGAAGGCCGTCGCCCCGCTCGTCGCCGCCGGCCTCGTCGATGCACCGCCGGCCTCGCACCGCGACGGCACCCCCGGGCGGCCCGTGAGCCCGGTGTCCATCGTCCTCGAGGCGATGGTCATGATCGGCGTCAAGGTCAACGTCGACGAGGTCATCGCCGTCGCCACGGACCTCGCGACCACCGTGCTGGCCAGCGAGCGCCGCGCCCTCCCCGCCGACGATCCCCGCACCGTGATCGAGACGATCTCCGAGATCGTCGATGCCCTCGAGACCCAGCTCGGGGCGAGCGCCTCGGCGATCGCCGGCATCGGCGTCGCCGTCTCGGGCGACGTCGACAGCTCCACCGGCATCGTCCGCGAGTCGAACATCATGGGCTGGGCCGATGTGGCGCTCGGAGACCTCCTGCAGGAGCGCCTTCCCTGGCCCGTCACCGTGGAGAACGACGTCCATGCCCTGACGATCGGCGAGCACTGGTTCGGAGTCGGTCTCGGCACCGCATCCTTCGCCATCGTCACGATCGGACGCGGCATCGGCAGCGGCCTGCACCTCAACGGCGAGGTCGTCAGCGGCGCGTTCGGCGTCGCGGGTGAGATCGGCCACCTGCCGCTCGCCGACCCGTCTCTCGTCTGCCCGTGCGGCCGCCGCGGCTGCGTCGAGGCGGCCGCATCGACGGGCGCGATCGAGTCAGCCGTATCGGCCGCCCTCGGACGCCCGATCGCCATCGATGAGGCCGTGGCCCTCGCCCATGCGGGCGACCCTGACGCCGATGCCGCGTTCCGAGAAGCCGCCCGCCTCATCGGCACGGCGATCGCCACCCTCGTGAACCTCACCGGCCCTGAGGTCGTCATCATCGGCGGAGAGGGCGTCTCCGACTTCGATCTCTTCGAGAAGACGCTGCACGATGCGTTCGACGCGCACGCGTTCGGCGCTGCGGCGCGCTGCCGCATCCTGACCCGGCCCCACACGTTCGAGGACTGGGCGCGAGGCGCATCCGCCGCCGCCATCCAGTCGCTCGTGCGCTGACCGTCGGCCACAGCTCTTCGACCGGAGGGAGCGGATGCCGTCGGCATCCGCTCCCTCCGCTGCGCATCCGCTCCTGCGACGGCCAGACGCAGAAGTGCGCGAGACGGATGATCCGTCCCGCGCACCTCATGGTCGATCAGAGTGCGTCGTAGGCCGCCTGCAGCAGCTCCAGGTAGCGTGCGAGTCCGAGCCCCTCGATGTCGGCGACGTAGGCGTCCCACGCGGCGTCGTCTGCGATGTCGCGCTGTCCGGTGACGAACTCCGCCTGCGCCTGCGTGATGTAGGTGGCGATGTTCGTCTGCAGCTCCGCGAGCTCGGCAGAGGTCTCGAGGTCGGGCCACAGCTTCTCGACCGGGAAGAGCACGCTCTCGTCGGGTGCGAACGGCTCGTACTCCTGCGTCGCATAGAGCAGACGTCGCTCGTAGCCGTCCGGCGTGTAGATGTCCTCAGGCACCACCTGCGCGTTGCGGAACTCGAGCGAGTCCCAGTACTGCGACATCGAACGCCACGCGGCATTGGAGGTCTCGTCGTAGGTGACGGGACGGAAGGTCGGCTCGAGCTCCGGGTCGAGCGCGAGATCGCCCTCTTCAGCCGGCACCCAGGCCTCGCCCTCGGGCCCCATGGATGCGCGGATCTGCCCCTCGTCCGTGGCGAGGTAGTCGAGCAGCTTGATCGCCTCGATGCGCTCCTCCTCGGTCGACTTGTTCGTGAGGGCGAAGGTCCCCACCGGGTTCACGGGCGATCGCCAGGTGGCGAGCTGCGTGCCGTCCGGCCCTGCGAGGGGTGCCACCGCGTCGTAGTTCTTGTCGCGACCGTCCGGCGAGTCCGCCGAGACGAAGACGTAGGGGTGCAGAGTGACGGCGGAGCCGAGGATCTGCGCATCCGCACTGTCGCCGAGCGCCTTCAGCGCGTCGCCGTTCTGAGTGAACGCCGCCGTGTCGAGCAGCCCTTCCTGGGCGAGCGAGGTGATGTACTCCAGCCCTGCGCGCCAGCTGTCCGAGGTGGCGTTCAGCACGACCTCGTCGCCGTCGAGCACGAGCGGCGGCGGACTGGAGGGCCCGCCGACGGGTGCATAGGTGAAGGCGTTCATCAGGTAGTTGATGATGGGCTCCGACGCCGATCCGCTCAGCGGCACCTCGTCGGCCGCGCCGTTGCCGTTCGGGTCCCCGTCCTTGAAGGCACGCAGCACCGTGCGCAGCTCCTCGGTGGTGGTCGGCTGCTCGAGTCCCAGCGCGTCGAGCCACGTCGTGTTCATCCAGAGCTTCGACGGGTAGCTGCAGTGGAAGCACTCGCTCCACTGGGTGATGGCGTAGATGTGACCGTCCGGCGCGGTGACCGACTGCTCCCAGTCGGGTTTCTCCTCGAAGCGCTTCTTGAGGTTCGGCGCGTGCTCGTCGATCAGGTCCTCCAAGGGCATGAGCACGCCCTGCTGGCCGTATTTGAGGATCTCGTTTCGCGAGAATCCGTCGACCCACGGCACGAGGAAGTAGGCGTCCGGATAGTCACCGCTGGCGAGCGAGATCTGGCGCTTCTCTCCCGCGACGCTGCCGTCATAGGTGGTGGTCTGCCAGTCGAAGTCGATGTCGAACTTCTTCTCGACCTCCTGGGTGAAGAGGTTGTCCTTGAGCGAACCGTTCTCGCCCTGTGGGCCGAATGCGACCAGCTGGCCGTTGTCGTCGCTCGACGGGGTGCAGGCGGCGAGCGCCAGTCCCGTCGCGACGACGGTGACCGCTGCGATCGCCCCTCGTGTGATGCGGTGTGTCATTGCCGGAATCTCCTTTGACCGGTTCAGGTGTGCGGGTGTGTGTGGTGGGTCTGAGTGGGGTCTGATCAGCCTTTGACGGCGCCGACCATGATCCCCTTGCTGAAGTGCTTCGCGACGAACGGGTAGACGATGAGCATCGGGACCGTCGCGATGATCACGGTCGAGTACTTCAGCAGGTCTGCGAGCTCTCGGCGCTCGAGCTGTGCGGCGAGATCGCCACCGCCTCCGCCGTCGTTGAGGATGAGGATGCCTCGGAGCACCAGCTGCAGCGGCTGCAGATCGGCGTCGCGCAGGTAGAGGAGGGCGTCGAAGTACGAGTTCCACTGCATGATGGCGTACATCAGTGCGATGACCGCGAGGAGAGGCTTCGCGAGCGGCAGCACGATGGTCCAGAGGATCCGCAGCTCGCTCGCGCCGTCCAGCTGCGCGGCCTCGTACACCTCGTCGGGGATCGACGTCCGGAAGTAGACCATCGCGATGATCACCTGCCAGACACCGATCGCGTTGGGGAGGAGCATCGACCATCGCGTGTCGAGCAGACCGAGCGACTGCACCACGATGTACATCGGGATGACTCCACCCGAGAACAGCATCGTGAACACGACGCCTCCCGTGAGGGTCTTGCGGCCGAAGAGGTTGGCCCGCGACAACGGGTAGGCGATGGCGACGGTGCCGGCGACGCTGATGACGGTGCCGGCCACGGTGTAGAACACCGAGTTGCCGAATCCTCGGAGAATCGCCGGGTTGTTGAGCGCCTCCGTGTAGCCGCGGAGCGTGAACTCGACGGGCCAGAACAGCACACGCCCGGATGAGACCGCCTGGGGACTCGAGAACGAGCTGGCGACGATGTTCAGCAGGGGCAGGAGCACGACGAGCAGGAAGACCGTGAGCAGCAGGTAGGCGGCGATCACGAAGACGCGATCCGCGCGGGTCTCTTTGACCTTCACGCCGGAGGTCAGGGGGTCGCGCCGGCGCCGACCGCGTCCCCTGCCGGACGAGACGACGATCTCCTCGGTGAGGAGAGGCTGTTCTCTGATCACAGTGCTCACCACAACCCGCTTCCGTTCACTCGCTTGGATATGCCGTTGACGACGAGCAGCAGCAGCAGGCTGATGACGGCGTTGAAGAGCCCGATGGTGGCTCCGAGGCTGAAGTTCGCATTGAGGATGCCCGTCTTGTAGACGTAGGTCGGGATGATCTCCGAGGTCGAGAGGTTGAGCGCGTTCTGCAACAGGAACGCCTTCTCGAATCCGATCGCCATGATGTTGCCGACACCGAGTATCAGGATGATCGTGGCGGTGGGCAGGAGCGAGGGGAGGTCGACGTACCAGATCTTCTGCAGTCGCGAGGCGCCGTCGATCTTCGCGGCCTCATAGAGCGAGGTGTCGACCGAGGCCAGAGCCGCGAGGTAGATGACGGCCGAGTAGCCGGTCGTCGTCCAGATGTCGGTCGCCACGTAGATATGGCGGAAGAAGTCGGCACTCGCCAGCAGATCGACCTGTCCGGCACCGAAGAAGCTGAGAGTGCGCCCGAGGATCCCCACTCTCGGCGACAGCAGCAGGATCGTCATCGACACGATCACGACCGTCGAGATGAAGTAGGGGGCGTAGGTCACGAGCTGCACGGTGCGTGTGAAGAACCGCAGCCTGACCTCGTTCAGCATGATCGCGAGGATGATCGGAAGAGGGAAGCTCGCGATGAGCGTGTACACGGCAAGGATGAAGGTGTTGCCGATCAGCTTCGGAAACACGGGATTGCGGAAGAGCGCCGCGAAGTTGTCGAACCCGACCCACGGGCTCCCCCACACGCCGTCGATGGGGTTGTAGTTCTTGAACGCGATCACGGCGTTGGCCATGGGCACGTATCGGAACACGATGAACCAGATGACGGGCAGTAACAGCAGCAGGTACAGCTGCCAGTATCGACGCAGACTGCGGGCGAACCGGGAACGTGCGTCGGTACGTCGAGGAGCCGGTGTCGAGACCTCGACCGGTGGTGCGTGCTCAGCACTGAGCTTCATGATCGCCCTCCCAGGGCAGGGTTACTTTACGACGTAATAAAATCACGTGCAGCGGAAAAAGTAAACGCCGACTTTCGCGGCGGAGATTTCTGCGGATCGCTTGCACCTCCCTCGCAAACGTGATTTATTGACGGTGTCAAGTAACTACCGGAGGGTCTTATCCCATGACTTCCCGTGCCGACACCGTCGTCGCACTCCGCGCCTCAGGCGTCGTATTCGTTCTCCAGATCTCCGCCCCCATCCCCCGTGTCCTGCACTGGGGCGCAGACCTCGGCGAGTACACAGCGGCGACGGCATACGCGCTGGCGCTGACCGCCAGCCCCGCTCAGCTCAACAACTCCCCCGACATCCCCCGCTCGTTCTCCGCTCTGCCCACGGAGTACGAGGGCTGGTCAGGAACACCCGCACTGTCCGGACACGCGCAGGGCCGCGCGACGACGCCGCGACCACGGCTCGTTCGGCACGACGTGGTCATCCCGTCAGACGGAGTCGGCGGCCGCATCGCGCTCGAGTTCGAGGACGAGGTCTGCGGCATCCGCACCGAGCTGCGGTATCACCTCGACGCGCACGGAGTGCTCGCCGTCGACGCCTCGCTGACCAGAGCCGCAGAACTCAGCCCGCGGATCGGAGACACCGCGTATACGGTCGGCGCGTTCCTCGCCCTGCTCCCCCTTCCCGAACGCGCGACGGAGATCCTGGATTTCACGGGCAAGTGGTGTCGTGAGCGGTCTCCGCAGAGGTCGCCGTTCGGGTTCGGAACGCACCTGCGGTCCGCACACCGTGGCAAGCCCGGCCATGACTCTCCCTTCCTCTTCGCGGCCGGCACCGAGGGCTTCGGATTCGGTCACGGCGAGATCTGGGCCGTGCACCTCGCATGGAGCGGCGAGCAGCAGTACCTCGCTGAGCGCCTTCCCGAGGGCGCGGGGGCATTCAGCTCGGTCCTCGGCGCCGGCGAGGACCTGCACCCGGGCGAGATCATCCTCGAGGACGGCGAGCGCTATGACGCGCCGACCGCCCTGTTCGTCTGGTCAGACGACGGCCTCGACGCGATCAGCGATCGACTGCACCGGCGACTTCGCGCGCGGGACTCGCACCCGCGCGGCCCGCGCCCGCTGGTCCTCAACACCTGGGAGGCCGTCTACTTCGATCACGACCTCGCCCGCCTGACTGCCCTGATCGAGAGGGCTGCAGAGGTGGGTGTCGAGCGCATCGTCCTCGACGACGGCTGGTTCCGCGGTCGGCGGGAGGCGGATGCCGGCCTCGGCGACTGGTTCGTCGATGAGGACGTCTGGCCGCAGGGACTCAGCCCGCTGGTCGATGTCGTCCGCGCACACGGCATGCAGTTCGGCCTGTGGTTCGAACCCGAGATGATCAACCTCGACTCCGACCTCGCCCGGTCGCATCCTGACTGGGTCCTCGGGCCCGCCGAAGGATTCGGGCCCGAATCCCGATCACAGCACGTGCTGGACATCGCCAGGCCCGAGGCATACGAATACCTTCTCGAACGCATCGACGCGCTGGTCCGCGAGCATTCGATCGACTACCTCAAGTGGGACCACAACCGCGACCTCCTCGAGGCGGTGAGTCGCGGCACCGATGGCGATCGTCCGAGTGTGCATCGGCAGACCGAAGCGCTCTACCGGCTGCTCGACGAGCTCCGCCTGCGCCACCCGGACCTCGAGATCGAGACGTGCTCGGGTGGCGGCGGTCGGGTCGACCTCGGAATCCTCGACCGCACCGATCGCGTGTGGGCATCCGACTGCAACGATCCGGTCGAGCGGATCCAGATCGAACGGTGGACGCGCACGATCGTGCCACCCGAACTGATCGGATCTCACCTCGGGGCCGCTCGCTCGCACACCACGGCGCGGACCACCGATCTGTCGTTCCGTCTCGTCACGTCGCTCACGGCTCACGCCGGCATCGAGCAGGACCTCACATCGGTGGACGACGACGAGCTGGCCGCGATCGCCCGCTGGGCCGGCATGTACCGGGAGTTCCGCGACCTGCTGCACAGTGGTCGCGTGGTGAACGCAGACCTCGCCGATCAGGCGACCTCGCTCTCGGGGATAGTCGCCCAGGACGGTTCCGCGGCGCTGTTCACGTGGAGCAGGTTCGCGACCTCGGCGGCGGGTCAGTCGGGTCGAGTGCGCTTCCCCGGGCTCGATGCGCACGCGGCGTACAGCGTCCGGATCCGCGAGGACCTCGGCTCCGCGAGTCGGCACGGGGGCGACCCCGTGTGGGTGACCACCGCTCTGGCGGGCGCGATCGACCTGCCGGGAGTGGTCCTGAGCACTGTGGGGGTTCCTCTCCCGACCCTCAACGCGCAGCAGGCGATGCTCATCGAGATCCGGCGCACCGACAGCTGACACCCCGACTCTTCCTTCCCATCCACACGACAGAGCAGTCGAACGAGAGGAAAGCAATGAAGACCCATCGACAGAGAAGGCGAGCGGCCTCGATCACCGGGGCACTCGCCGCAACCGCACTCGTCCTGAGTCTCGCCCCCGGCGCGACCTGGGCGACTGCGGCGACGCCCACCCCGACGCCTGCGCCGGAAGCGACCCCGGTCTCCACGCCGTCACCACCCGCGGAGGACTCTCCCGAGACGCCGCCCCCGGCGGAGGACTCTCCCGAGACGCCGCCCCCGGCGGAGGAATCCCCCGAGACCACGCCCCCGACGGAGGATCCGACGCCGACCGAATCCGAGCCCGCCCCCTCGGCCTCGCCCGATGCCACCCAGGCACCGCCGGCGAAGGAGGCGGCGAAAGCCACGTCGGACGCCGACGACGGGATCTCCGAGCTGTCCGCGAAGCCCTACATGGGCTGGAGCAGCTACAGCATGCAGGTCTACGAGGGCGGCCAGTGGATCACCGCCGATCAGATCATGGCGCAGTCCGATGCCATGCACGACAAGCTGCAGGACTTCGGCTACGAGTACATCAACATCGACGCAGGGTGGAACGGCGGCCAGGACGAGTACGGACGCCCGATACCCAGCACGACGCTGTTCCCCGACGGGCTGGATGCCGTGATCGACCACGTGCACGGCAACGGCCAGAAGGTCGGCCTGTACCTCATCCCCGGCATGAGCCTGGAGACCGCTCAGAAGGCGCTTCCGATCCACAACGCGCCGGGCTGCACCACCGAGAACCTGCTCAAGCAGCCCCTGCAGCAGGGTGACTACTGGGGCTTCGGCTACCGCTTGGATTTCGACAACCCCTGCACGCAGAAGTACATCGACTCGATCGCCGACCTGCTCGGCGAGTGGGGTGTGGACTTCATCAAGTTCGACAGCGTGACGCCCGGTTCCGGCATCGGCGACCTCTCGATGGATGCTCGCGAGGAGGTGGCCGCCTGGTCTGAGGCTCTCGAACGCAACGGCATCTGGTTCGAGCTGTCGTGGGCGGTCGACATCAACTACGCCGACTACTGGAAGCAGTACGCCGACGGCTGGCGCATCGACTGGGACGTCGAGTGCTATTGCGGCGACGAGGCGCTGACGACCTGGGAGAACGTCGCGCGTCTGTTCCCGCGGCTCTCCGACTGGTGGCGCCACGCCGGACCCGCCGGATGGAACGACCTCGACTCCCTCAATGTCGGAAACGGCAGGATGGACGGCCTCACCCGCGACGAACGGCGCACGGCGACGACGCTGTGGGCGACATCTGCCGCCCCGATGTACCTCGGCAACGACCTCACGAACCTCGACGAGTTCGGCCTCGACCTGATCACCAATCGCGAGGTCATAGCCGTGAACCAGGCGGGTGTCCCCGCGCGACCGGTCTCGACCGGCACGAAGCAGCAGGTCTGGTACGCACTCAACCCCGATGGCACATATACGGTCGCGCTGTACAACCTCGGTCGTGCAGATGCCGACATCACCGTCGACTGGTCTGACATCGGTCTCGACGGATCCGCGAAGATCCGCGACCTCTGGGCCGGCAAGAACCTGGGCACGGAGGCCGACGGCTTCACAGCCGAGAGCGTGCCGATCCATGGTGTGCGTCTGCTGAAGGTGACGCCAGCGAAGCAGGCCGTGCTCACGGTGAACGATGACTCGCTGCGCGTCGGCTACGACGGAGACTGGATCCGCAACGACGGCAACGAAGTCCCGGCGACATCGCAGCCGTTCACCGTCGCCGTGTCCGACACCCCGGGGGGTGGCACGCCCACCCCGCCCGCCACAGGTCTCACGGTGACGCTGAACGACGACGATGCACGCATCGGCTACAGCGGCTCGTGGGGGGACAGCAACAATCGAGGACTCGGCGATCACGGCGACGATGTGCACTACGCAGAGACCAACGGAGCGGCGTTCGAGTACACGTTCCAAGGCACCGGCATCCAATACGTCACCGAGAAGCACGAGTCGCAGGGAGAGGTCGAGATCTACCTCGACGGTCAGCTCGTGGAGACCGTGGACACGTCGCTTCCTGCGGCGGACGGCCGACTCTCGCAGCAGGTCGTCTACGGCGTCGCCGACCTCGCGAGCGGGAGCCACACCCTGCGTGTGGTGAAGAAGTCCGGCTCCTTCATGCTCCTCGACAAGCTGGTCGTCACGCTCGACAGCCAGCTGAGCACGACCTCGGGAGCCTTCAACAAGGCCGCGCCCGCCGATGTCGCCGTCGACGTGCTGCGGGATCCCGGCGAGCTCGCCTCGATCAGTGTCGCCGGCGATGCGCTCGAGCGCGACGTCGACTTCACGCTGTCAGGCAGCACGGTCACGATCCGCTCGTCGTACCTTGCGACGCTTCCCGTCGGCGATACGATCCTGGACTTCGACTTCACGGGAGACCACCTCGATGACGTGCACGCCACCGTGGCTGACGGAGCGTCCGTGGCATTCAGCTTCCGCGGAACCGGCGTCTCGTGGATCGGTCCGAAGGGCCCTGACCAGGGCACGGTCGACGTCTACATCGACGGCAAGAAGGTCGAGAGCATCGACACTCACAACGAATCGCGCGTCTCGACCCAGGAGCTGTTCTCCGTCTCGGGTCTGAAAGACAAGGAGCACACGATCAAGATCGTGAAGACGTCGGGAGACGTGCTGCGCACGGACGTGTTCCGGTACACGGTCAAGAAGGTCGGCTGATCACTGCCGGGGCGGGCCTCGCGCCCGCCCCGGCAGCACCCGTGCGCCTCGCGGATGTCCGCGTCCGGGTGCATACTCTGCGGCATGGAGATCACACTCGCACAGCCCGCGGGACTCGTCGTGAGCCCCGCATTCAGTCATGTCGCCGTCGTCCCCCCAGGGGCCACGACGATCCACATCGGCGGCCAGAACGGCGTCGACGAGACCGGCGCGCTCGTCTCGGCGGATGCCGCCGAGCAGTCGCTCCGAGCGGTTCAGAACGCC
Organism: Microbacterium sp. MEJ108Y; assembly: GCF_000834175.1. NCBI lineage: Bacteria > Bacillati > Actinomycetota > Actinomycetes > Micrococcales > Microbacteriaceae > Microbacterium > Microbacterium sp. MEJ108Y. Next base: position 262,498 of record NZ_JXQX01000038.1, read on the forward strand.
CGCATCGCCCTCGAGTCAGCGGGCGCGAGCCTCGACGACGTCATCAGCTGGACCATCTATATCCATCAGGATGCTGATCTGCGCGCTGCCTACGGCGCCGTCGCATCCACGCTCGCGCGCGACGGCGCCCCTCCCCTGGTGACCGCAGCCCTGGTGGCCGGTCTCGGCGTCCCCGGAGCAGTGATCGAGGTGAGCGCGATCGCCGCTGTCATCCGCGAATGACCTGACCCGGCGTCAGCTGTTCAGATTCTGCCCCGCACCGGCGTCCGCTCGGCCGAGTCGCCGCCGTCCGGCATGGCCATCTCGGCGCGAACACCGAGCAGTCGCACCTCACGGTCGCGATCGAGCGTGTCACCGAGAGCGAGAGCCGCATCGACGACCTCGGCCCGCTCGGTCGTCGGCTCTGACAGCTTGCGACCGAAGGTCTTCGTCTCGAACGGTGCGTAACGCACCTTGAGGTGCACGCGGACGACCGCGCGCCCCTCGGAGGCGCAGTCGTCGAAGGCCTGCCCGGCCAGATCGACCAGCGCCGACCGCACCTCCGCGGGCGTCGTGAGGTTCTGCTGGAAGGTCGTCTCACGGCTGTGGCTGCGTGCCACCCAGGGGGTGCTGTCGACCACAGCAGGTCCGAGACCCGACCCCAGACCGTGATACCAGACGCCCATCCGGGGACCGAACTCCGCGGTGAGCTGGCCCTCATCGGCCTCGCCCAGCTCACGGACGGTCGTGATGCCGTGGGCTGCGAGCCTCTTCTGCACCTTCGGCCCCACACCCCAGAGCCCCCGCGTGGGCTTGTCACCCATCACCTCGAACCAGTTGTCGGCGGTGAGCCGGAACACTCCTCGGGGCTTGCCGAACTCGGTGGCGATCTTGGCGCGCACCTTGTTGTCTCCGATACCGACCGAGCAGTGCAGCCCGGTCGCCTCGAGCACCGCGCTCTGAGCGAGGCGCGCGATCCCCTCAGGATCATCGGTCGTGACGCCGAGGAAGCACTCGTCCCAGCCGATGACCTCGAGCACCACCCCTGGCAGCGCGCGCAGCGTCGACATCACCTCCGTCGACGCCGACTCGTAGGCGTCGTGATCCACCGGCAGGAAGACAGCGTTCTCGGGCGCCTTGCGCGCCGCGATCTTCAACGGCATCCCGGATCCGATGCCGAACTCGCGCGCCTCGTACGACGCCGTCGACACGACGGCTCGCTCCGTGGGATCCCCCCTGCCGCCGACGATCACAGGGAGCCCCGCGAGCTCGGGTCTGCGCAGCACCTCGACCGCAGCGATGAACTGGTCCATGTCCACGTGCAGAACCCAGTCGCTCATGCATCGAGTGTGGCCCGTGTCACTCGGGAAGTCACCCCTCGCACACGATCAGCGCGCGGTGCTCAGCTGATCGAGATGCCGATCGCCGTCGCGATCACGGCGAGCAGCGGCAGAGTGCCCTGCATCGCGGCCGCCCGCAGCTTGGTGCGGTCGGAGAGCACGAGCACCAGTGCCGCGGCGAGCATCATCCCCGTGCCGGCGAAGACCAGAGTCAGCCCGATCGTCGTGAGGCCGATGATCACGAAGCCGACGCCGAGCAGCGCGGTCAGCGCCAGGAAGAGGTTGTAGAAGCCCTGATTGAAGGCGAGGGCCTTCATCGTGACGGCGTCGGCCTCGCTGGCGACGCCGAAGATCTTCCTCGTCTCAGGTTCGGTCCACTTGAGCGATTCGAGCGCGAAGATGAAGACGTGGAAGGCGGCAGCGGCCGCGGCGAGGACGAGTCCGACGATGAGCATGACTCGATCGTATCGACCCTCGCGTGCTGTCAGATCAGGAAGATCGGCAGCAGCCCGGGGTTGTGCGCGTGCACGAGCACGGCGAAGACGACAGCGTCGAAGAGCAGATGCACGGTCACGACATAGGCGAGCGAGTGCGTCCGCATGAAGATGAACCCCTGCAGTAGCGCGAACGGGATGGTGAGCAGCGGACCCCACTCGCGGTAGCCGAGCTCCCACAGGAAGGAGACGAACACGATCATCTGCAGCACGTTGGCGAGGGCATCGGGAAAGTGTCTGCGCAGCAGTGCGAACACGGTGCAGATGAAGAACAGCTCGTCCCAGATGCCGACTGCGCCGACGCCGACGAACAGCCGCGCGATGAGCTCGGGCGAGTCGACGACCGGCCAGTTCTGATAGACCCCGCTCGTGATGAAGTAGAAGGGCAGGATCAGCCAGCCGAGCACCAGGACCGCCACCAGCCAGCCCCATTGCAGGCGCCCCCATCGCCGGTGTGCACGCCAGGGGAAACCGATCGCCCGATCTCGGAAGACGAAGCGCGAGACGACGTACGGCACGGCGACCGCACCTCCGAGCGCCAGCGTGAAGCGCAGCATCGCCAGGTTGTCGAGCTCCGCCGCCAGCGGGATGACGCTCACGATGAGCATTCCGAGCGCGATCAACGAGAGGTCCCGGGTGAGCGAAGGCCGACGACTCGCTCCGATCACGCGAGCGCTCTCAGGCCGCGCGCCGACGGTCGCCGTCTGATCCGGGGACGAGGGCACACGCCGTTCGACCAGCCAGGCGGCGCCGACGCCGAGCGCGAGCAGCACCCAGCCGAGCCAGGCGATCTGCACGACGAAGAACGCCGGTGCCGCAAGGCACACGAGCAGCGCAGGTGCGACGGCGGGCCAGGTGGTCGACGTGCGCTGGATGTCGATCACGCGCGCGGCTTCCGCCGATACACGAGATCGCGGATGTCGCGCCCCTTGGCGATCCCCTTGCGCTCGAAAGCCGTCATGACTCGTCCGTCGAACCGCTCCGCCCAGTCACCGTCGAAAGCGCGCTCGAACAGCGGCTCGTCGTCGAGCACGTCGCGCATCTGGAGGGCGTAGTCCTCCCAGTCGGTCGCCAGGCGGAGGAGACCTCCGTCGCGAAGCGCGCGGGCGGCGGTGTCACCGAACCCCTGGCGGACGAGCCGGCGTTTGGTGTGCTTCTTCTTGTGCCACGGGTCGGGGAAGAAGATCCAGACCTCCGCTGCGGCTTCCTCGGGCAGGTAAGACGACAGCACCTCCGGCGCATTCGCCTCGACCACACGCACGTTGCGTGCGCCCTCGCGGTCGGCATCGAGCATCGTCCTCGCCAGCCCGGCGCGAAAGACCTCGACGGCGAGGAAGTCGTCATCGGGTCGCGACGACGCCGCGGCGACGATGGCGTGCCCCTGGCCGGATCCGATCTCGACGAACAGATCGGCCGCCCGTCCGTATTCGACGGTCGGGTCGAGCCTTGCTTCAGGGTGCACCGAGGTCCACGCGACATCACGAGGGACATCCAGGAGGTAGTGCGGTCCGAGCTCTTCGAACGCGCGTTCCTGCGCGTCGGACATCCGGCCGCTGCGGCGCACGAAGGAGACCGGTTCGTCGCGGAAGGTGCGGGGTTCGGGCATGCTTCCAGGGTAGTCGGCGGCGATCGACGCCACAGACCGCGGATCAGGGCGCGGGCGCGGTGACGAAGTCGATCAGCTCTTCGACCCGGCCGAGGAGCGCGGGCTCGAGGTCGCGATACGTGTGCACCTTCGACAGGATGTGCTGCCAGGCCCGACCGGTGTCGCCCTGCGTCTCGTATGGCCAGCCGAACGCACGACAGATCCCGGTCTTCCAGTCCGTCCCCCGGGGGATCTCCGGCCACTTCGCGATTCCGAGAGCCCGCGGGGTGACGCACTGCCAGACGTCGACGAACGGATGGCCGACGATGCGTACGTGCTTTCCATGCGGTCCGCGGGCGACCGCATCGGCGACGCGCGACTCCTTCGACCCCGGCACGAGATGATCGACGAGCACCCCGTAGCGCCGGGAGGCGGTCGGCGGCTCGGCGGCGAGCAGCTCATCGAGCAGATCGACTCCCTGCAGGAACTCGACGACCACGCCCTCGACCCGCAGATCTGCGCCCCACACCTTCTCGACGAGCTCGGCGTCGTGCTTGCCCTCCACCAGGATGCGGCTGGGCAGTGCGACCCTGGCTCGCTGGTCAGCGGCCACGAAGGATCCGGATGCCGTGCGCCGGAGTCCCTGCTCCTTCGCTGCGGGGACTGTGAGGCGAACAGGCGATCCGTCGATCAGGAACCCGCCGCCCAGGGGGAAGAGGCGCTTGCGCCCGACTCGGTCTTCGAGCTCGACGTTGCCGCCCTGCACCCGCGTGACCGCTCCGCAGAATCCGTCCTGCGCGACCTCGACGACGAGATCGAGCTCGGCCGCAACCTGAGGAACCGGCTTCGCTGCGCGCTCACGCCAGCCGGCCGCGAGCACATCCGATCCATACCTGTCGTCCATGCCATCCAGCGTATGTGTCTCCGCTGAGGGCGAACGGCTATCCCCGCTCGGAAGCTGTCGCGTGTCGGTCTCAGTGCATAGACTCGTGCCATGGGGCTCGGCTGCCGGTCGGAGGGAACACGATGAAGACACGGTGGCTCGCGCTGGCCGCGCTGACCGCGGCAGCGGCCGCAGGGGCGTTCTCCGCCTCGGCCGCGTCTGCGACCGATCCGGTCACTCTCGACTCGGGGTACGTGACCGACGACGCCGACGTCCTCAGCGCGAGCGAAGAGGATGCTGTCGAGGCGCGACTCCAGACGCTCAGCGACAACTCCTCCTCCGACCTCTTCGTCGTCCTCGTCGACGACTTCACCTCGCCGTCCGACAACGTCGCCTGGGCCGACACCGTCGCAGAGAGCAACAACCTCGGCTCCGAGCAGTATCTTCTCGCCATCGCGGTGGACGGACGCAGCTACTACATCTCGGCCGCCCCCGACGGTCCGCTCAGCGACAGCAAGCTCGACGATGTGGAAGACAAGATCCAGGGCCTGGCCGCACAGGAGGACTGGGAGGGCATGATCGTCCTCGCTGCCGACGAGATCGAGGGTGACGGCGGGGCGGGCGCTCTGCGAGCCACCCTGATCGTGGTCGCTGTCATCGCACTCGGCCTGGTCGTGTGGCTCGTCATCGCGCTCGTACGCCGCTCGCGGAGGAACGCCGAGATACGCAGGCGAGGGGCCATGCCGGAGAAGCCCGATCCGAACGATCCGTTCTCGACTCTGACCGACGAGCAGGTGCAGACGCAGGCAGGTGCTGCCCTCGTGCAGGCCGACGATGCGATCACCTCGAGCCGGGAAGAGCTCGGCTTCGCCGTCGCGCAGTTCGGCGAAGCGGCCACCTCGGCGTTCACCGGCGCCGTCGAGACCGCCAAGGCCAAGATGTCGGAGGCCTTCGATCTCAAGCAGAAGCTCGACGACGAGATCGAGGACACCGTCCACGATCGTCGCGCGTGGCACATCCGCATCATCCAGATCTGCGACGAGATCGACGATGTTCTCGACGAGAACACCGAGGCGTTCGACGCCCTTCGCAAGCTCGAGCAGAATGCACCGCAGGAGCTCGAGCGAGTGAAGGGTGAGCGGGCAGCGCTCCAGCCTCTCCTCGACGGCGCGGCCGCTGCTCTCTCGGCTCTCGCCGACACCTACGACTCGACGGCTCTGTCGACCGTCGCAGACAACCCGGCGCAGGCCCAGGAGCGCGCGCTGCTCGCAGACCGTTCGATCGAGGCCGCAGCACAGGCGATCGCCGCGGGAAGATCCGGCGAGGCCGCCTTCGCGATCCGCACGGCCGAGCAGTCCGTCGCACAGGCGGCTCAGCTGGTTCAGGCGATCACCGCGCTCGGCTCCGAGCTGACGGACATCGAAGCGCAGGCGCAGGCCCTGGTGACTGAGCTGCAGGCAGACGTCGCCGCCGCGCAGCAGCTGCCAGACCCTGACGGAGCGATCGCCTCGGTCGCCACGGCGACCGTCCGCCAGCTGCAGCTGGCCCAGACCGGCCTCGCCGGAGCCTCACGCGACCCCCGGCGGGTGCTCGACGCCCTCACTGCCGCGAACACGCAGATCGATGCCGCGATCGCCCAGGGCACGCAGGCCGCGGAGCGTACCCGTCGAGCCCAGCAGATGCTCGAGCAGACGCTGACCCAGGCCGGCTCCGAGATCCGCGCGACCCGTGAGTACATCGAGACGCGCCGCGGCACGGTCGGGTCGACCGCACGCACCCGGCTGTCGCAGGCCGAGGCCTCCCTCACCCAGGCACTGAACCTGCGCGCGACCGACCCCGTGGCGGCGCTCACCGAAGCCGGTCGCTCGCTCGATCTCGTCCGTCAGGCCACGTCGTCCGCGCAGGCCGACGTCGAGGCGATGAATCCGAGCCGGTACCAGAACGACAGCTGGGGTGGCGGAGGCGGCAGCATCTTCGGCGGATCCGGTTCCGGCGGCTCCGGCCTCGGCGGCGACATCCTCGGCGGCATCATCGGCGGTCTGCTCTCCGGTGGTGGGGGCGGCGGTGGCTCCTCCCGCAGCAGCAGCTGGCGCTCCAGCGGAGGCGGCGGTTTCCGCAGCTCCGGTTTCGGCGGAGGCGGCGGCAGCCGCTCCAGTGGCCGCAGCGGCCGTTCGGGAGGGCGACGCTTCTGAACCGCACACACATCGACCCCAGACATCGAGTCCGACCCTCTGAAAGGAACCACGCATGACCAAGCAGTCCATCTTCGGACGTATCTCGACCCTCGTCCGCGCGAACATCAACTCCCTCCTGGACTCTGCGGAAGACCCGCAGAAGATGATCGACCAGCTGGTTCGCGACTACACGAACAGCATCGCCGATGCGGAGTCGGCCATCGCAGAGACCATCGGCAACCTGCGCCTGCTCGAGCGCGACCACGAAGAAGACGTCCAGGCGGCCACCGAGTGGGGCAACAAGGCCCTCGCCGCCAGCCGCAAGGCCGACGAGATGCGCACCAAGGGCGACGCGGCCGACGCCGACAAGTTCGACAACCTCGCGAAGATCGCTCTTCAGCGTCAGATCAGCGCCGAGCGCGAGGCGACCGGGGCCGAGCCCCAGATCGCGGCACAGACCGAGATCGTCGACAAGCTCAAGTCCGGCCTCAACGGCATGAAGGACAAGCTCGGCGAGCTCAAGAACAAGCGCAGCGAGCTGCTCGCCCGCGCGAAGGTCGCCGAGGCGCAGACGAAGGTCCAGGACGCGGTCTCGTCGATCAACGTCCTCGACCCCACCAGCGAGCTGGGCCGTTTCGAAGACAAGGTCCGCCGCCAGGAGGCCCTTGCCCAGGGCAAGATCGAACTCGCGGCCTCCAGCCTCGACGCGCAGTTCGAGAGCCTCGAAGACCTCGGTGAGCTCACCGAGGTCGAGGCTCGTCTCGCCGAGCTGAAGGCGGGCGGCTCCGCCCCTCGTCAGGCCATCGAAGGCTCCTGATACACCTGCGGGTGCCTCGGATCCTCGTGTCCGAGGCACCCGCTCCTCTTCACAGCTGGAGGCACCCATGGTGCGTTTCCTCGTCGTCCCGCAATGGCAGGGCTCCCCTGCCCCGCGCGCGATGCTCCTCGTCGACGGCGCCTCGGCGATCGCCGGCGACCTTCCGCGCGCGGCGACCACCGTGCTCGATGTGCCGGTGGAGGCGGGCGAGTCCCTGGGCACGGGCGTTCGACGCCTCAGCGCGCTTCTTCGCACCAGAGAACTCGTCGATGCGAGCATGACGGCCGACACGGTGATCATCGGCGGCGACTGCAGCGTGACGGTCGCCGCCCTGGCAGCTCTCCCCGGCGGCACCGATGACCTCGCCGTCGTGTGGTGCGACGCCCATGCCGATATGCACACGCCCGACACCTCCCCCTCCGGCGCGTTCTCGGGCATGGCGCTCCGAGCCGTGCTGGGCGAGGGAGAACCTCAGCTCACGCTCGCGCCCGGAATCGCACGCGATCGAGTGGTCACGGTGGGCATGCGCAATCTCGACGATGCCGAGGTCACTGCTCTCGACAGACTCACGCAGCTCTCCGTCGAAGATCTCGACTCGCCTGATGCCCTGGCCGACGCGGTCGAGGCGACCGGCGCACGCCGCGTATGGGTGCACATCGACGTCGACGTGCTCGATCCCGCCGAGATCGCCGGCGTCTCCTCCCCTGCCCCGTTCGGGCTCGCGCCTGCGGCCCTCAGCGCAGCGATCCGCGCGCTGCGGTCACGCGTGCCGCTGGCCGGCGCGACCATCGCCGGATTCGCCCCGCGGTCGCCCGCCGATGCGGTCGACGACCTGGGAGCGCTGCTCCGCCTCGTCGGTGCTGTCGCATGACGGCTGACTGGCGGCCCGCTGCCGAGCTCGCCCTGGCGCGCGGTCGACGACTCGACCGGAGAATCCCCTCGTTCCTCCTCCGCTCGCCGGTCAGTCGGATCGGATACTGGTGGGGCACGGCGGTCGGCTGGATCTGGGGCTCACTGTGGAGCACGGGCCCCGTGGAACGACGAGCAGGCCTCTGGGTGTTCCGAGGGATGCCGAACTGGACGTTCAATCGCGGCGGGGTCTGCGTGGGCGGCTGCTTCCTCACCGGTGACGCCCGACCCAGCGACGCGATGCTGCGCCACGAGGCGGTGCACAAAGCACAGTGGCTGCGCTATGGATTCCTGCTTCCGGTGCTCTATCTCTTCGCAGGCCGGGATCCCCTGCACAACCGCTTCGAGATCGAAGCGGGCCTCGAAGACGGCAACTACGTCCGCCGCAGCCGCCCTCAGCCGTAGACGGGCAGAGCCCTGATCCGTAGAGGGCAGAGCTCTCAGCTGCACACAGGCAGAGCCATCAGCCGTAGACGGGCGGAGCCCTCAGCCGTAGACGGGCAGAGCCCTCAGCGGTCGACGGGAAGAAGTCCGAACCGTTCGGGGGCGTAGATCTGAGCGGGCTGGATGTCGAGGGTGCCGGTCAGGTGCTCGACGATGTCGGCCGTGCCGAGGTAGCCGCCGAGAAGGGTGATGTGGGTCTCGAGCTCGTCGTCGCAGAGCATCTCGTCAGCCCAGGCGCAGGTTGCTCGCGCGAGCGCCTGTCCGGGCGCGCAGGCCCGCCCGGTTCCGGGTGCTCCCGATCGCTGGGCTCGAGCGAGCCAGGTGACGGTCATGCGTCCGGGAGCGTCGATCACGCCGATGTCCGATGCGTCGGCGACCTCGATGAAGATCCGGCCCGATGCGCACAGCGGCAGAGTCGTGAGGAAGACCTCGAGTTCGGCGAGCGAATGCTCGTCGGCGGTCACCAGGTGGTGAGCGCGACGACGTGCGGCGCGGCGCTCGGCACGCGTGCTGCGGGTCTCGAGGAAGGTCTCCATGATGCATCCATCATACAGGACGCGAAGGGTTGCCTAACCTTGCTCAGCAACTTCTTCCACGAGCGCCGCCCGAAGAGCCTCGAGCTCCTGATCCGTCATGCCGTTCGCGCGAAGGTAGCCGGCGGCCGAGCCCCACCGCTCGTCGACCTGCTCGAGCAGCGCCCTCATCACGGGCGCAGGCGACTGCGTGGCCAACGCGACCGCGTGCACCGCCTGCGGATGCTGCGACCTCAGGTACGCGGCGATGCGATGCGACCGCTCGGCCGGCAGCAGCGACTCCGTGAGTGCATAGTCCTCGATGATCGCGTCGCGGTCGGCACCGACCGCGGCGAGCGCCAGGGCGACCGTCACCCCGGTGCGATCCTTGCCCACCGTGCAGTGGATCAGGGTCGGCTCGCCGGCGGCGATGATCCGGATGGCGGCGACGAGCCGCTCTCCGCTCTCCTCGAGAAGGTGGAGATAGAGGTCTTCCAGGCTCGTGTCCGTCTCGAAGAACGAACGCACGGATCCGAGGAAGAGCGGAAGGTGGGTGGTGTCCGGCCCTTCGATCTCGGTCGGCTCCGCAGCGACCTCTTCGCCGTCGCGGAGGTCGACGATGTGCGCGACGCGACGACGAACCTCGTTCACGCCCGCCGTGGTGGCGGCGGAGAGCTGGCCTGATCGCAGCAGCATCCCCGAGCGGATCCGCCCGCCGTCTGCGGGGAGTCCGCCGACGTCGCGGAAGTTGTTGACGCCGTCGATGTCGAGGACGCTCATGCCTGCGCCTGTGGGGCGCGGGGCGGGACGGGGTATCGTCCGGCGATGACGACCCGGTTGAAGGCGTTGATCGAGACGCAGGCCCAGCTCAGTGCCGCGTACTCCTTCTCGGTGAAGACTCCGCCGACGCGGTCGTAGACCTCGTCGGAGATGCCCTCTTCGGAGATGAACGTGAAAGCCTCCGCGAGCTCGAGCGCGGCCTCCTCACGGTCGCTGAACACGTCGCTCTCACGCCAGGTCGCGATCTGCATCAGCGTGTCCGTGTCGATGCCGGCCTTGAGGGCTCTGTCGACGTGCAGGCGCGTGCAGTAGCTGCATCCGTTCAGCTGCGAGGAGTGGATCATCACGATCTCCTTGAGCCGATCGTCGATGCCGTTCGCTGCACAGATGTCACCGACCGTACGGGCGAAGGCGTCGAGGGCCTGATAGGCCGCTGGCTCGGTCTTGGAGAGGTGCACTCGCGTCTCGCTCATGCCTCAATGATATTCCGTTGCGCAATCGTCCCGGCGAGTCGCTTTCCACGCAGACGAATGCAGAATGACAACAGTCCTCCGCATCAGGCTTGCGCAATGACACTCTTCACCGCAACCTGTGTTGACACATTGCTCCTGCATTTCCGCACTGCCCCGAGAACAGAGCAGAATATGCAAGTGGCGATCGACACCAGCGAGTTCAGTTATCTTCCCGCACAGGCGCAGGCGATGGGAGTCCCCGTGCCATCCGTCCGACGCGTGACGCTGCCCCTCCCAGACGGCCGTCACGTCAGCGCTCTGCGGTTCGGCGAAGAGACGCCCCGTGTCACGCTGCTGCACGGCGCGGGCCTCAACGCGCACACGTGGGACACGACGGTGCTCGCCCTTCAGCAGCCGGTGCTCGCGATCGACCTCGCCGGACACGGCGATTCATCATGGCGCAGCGACGTCGACTACACCCCTCGCACGCTCGCGGTCGACGTCGCGGCAGCACTCGACGCCTGGACCGACGGAGCGCAGCTGGTCGTGGGCCAGTCGCTCGGCGGCCTCACCGGCGCCGCCCTCGCTGCAGCCCGCCCCGAGCTCGTGTCCGAGCTGATCGTCGTCGACATCACTCCCGGCATCGACACCTCGGCCGGACCAGCCGCCCTGCGCGAGTTCTACGCCGGACCCACCGATTTCGAGACCCGCGACGAGCTCGTCGACCGCGCGATCTCCTTCGGTTTCGGGGGCGCCCGCTCCGACACCGAGCGCGGGGTGTTCCTCAACACCCGTGTGCGCGACGACGGCCGCGTCGAGTGGAAGCACCATTTCGCGCACCTCGCCGCTCAGACACTGGCAGCCCACGGCCCCGGAGACGACTCGGCGCCGTCCCTGCTCCACACGACCGGATGGCAGGATCTGTCGAAGACTACTGCCCCGGTGACGCTCGTCCGCGCCATCGACGGCTTCGTGAGCGAGGCGGATGCGAAGGAGTTCGGCGAGCGCCTGCCCCACGCCCGCGTCACCGCCGTCCACGCCACGCACAACGTCCAGGAGACCGCACCCGCCGAGCTGGCGTCGCTGATCTCCGCATCCCTCGCTTCTCGCGGAATGTGACGTTCCGTTCCACATTCCGCCCTCACGCCCTGACACATCCCTAGGCTCGATCCAACGGCACACAGCAACTGCCGCACCGAGAGGAAACACCCCATGTTCCGACGTACGCGACGACTCGCGCTGATCTCCGCGATCGCGGCGAGCGCCATCGTCCTCACTGCCTGCGCAGGTGCCGCAGAGCCCGAGACCACCGAACCGGTCGGAGAGCCTGATCCGGACGCGACGCTGCAGGTCGGCCTCGTCCTCGAGCCCACCAACCTCGACATCCGTCACACCAGCGGCGCAGCGCTGGAGCAGATCCTGATCGACAACATCTACGAGGGTCTCATCAGCCGCACGCAGGAGAACGAGATCGTGCCGCGACTCGCCTCCGACTACGAGGTCTCCGAAGACGGACTCACCTACACCTTCACGCTGAACGAGGGCATCACCTTCCACAGCGGAACCGCGCTCACCTCCGCCGATGTGGTCTCCTCCTACGAGGCTGTGCGCACCGACGCGACGCTGCAGGGCAATGCCGAGTTCGCCTCGGTGGCCTCGATCACCGCACCGGACCCGACCACGGTGCAGATCGTGTTGACGGCGCCGAACCAGAACTTCCTGTTCTCACTGACCGGTCCTGCCGGTCTCGTGTTCCAGACCGGCGATACGACCGATCTCAAGACGGCCGAGAACGGCACAGGTCCCTTCACCCTCACGCGGTGGAACAAGGGCAGCGCCATCACGTTCGCCCGCAACGAGGCCTACTGGGGCGAGCCTGCGGGCGTCGCCGAGGTCGAGTTCCAGTACATCCCCGACTTCACGGCCGGGGTGAACGCTGCTCTCGATGGCGGCGTCCAGGTGCTCACAGCGGTGGATCCGAATCTCGCCCCGCAGCTCGAGGAGTCCGGCGACTTCACTCTCACGACCGGCCGCACCACCGACAAGGCGACGCTCGCGTTCAACAACGCCAAGGCGCCCCTCGACGACGTCCGGGTGCGCGAAGCGCTGCGCCTCGCGATCGACCACGAGGCTCTGGTCGAGGCTGTCGGCGCGGGCTCGACCCTCTACGGACCGATTCCCGAACTGGACCCCGGTTATGAAGACCTCTCTGACGTCGTCTCCTACGACCCCGAGAAGGCCAAGGAGCTGCTCGCCGAGGCCGGGCAGGAAGACCTCGAGCTCACCCTGACGATCCCGAACTTCTATGGCACGACGGTCCCGAAGGTCCTCATCTCCGACTTCCAGAAGGTCGGAGTCACCCTCGACGTCGACTCGGTCGAGTTCCCGGCCTGGTTGGAGGACGTCTACACCAACCACGACTACGACCTGAGCTTCGTGCTGCACGTCGAGCCGCGCGACTTCGGCAACTTCGCGAATCCCGAGTACTACTTCGGCTACGACAACGCCGAGGTGCAGGGCCTCTACACCGAGGCTATGGCCGAGGTCGACCCCGACAAGTCCGCGGACCTGCTCGCCGAGGCCGCGCGGATCGTCTCCGAGGATCACGCGGCGGATTGGCTGTACAACGGTGCGACGATCACGGCCGTGAGCCCGCTGGTCACCGGGTTCCCCGAGGACTCGATCAACTCGCGCATCAACCTGGCCGGCGTCACCGTCGCCACCGAGAAGTGACGACGCGCACTTCGTGATCCGCTACGCGCTCGTCCGAGGAGCCCTGCTCATCGCAGGGCTCCTCGTCTCGAGTGCGGTGATCTTCCTCACCTTGCGGGTCTTCCCCGGCGACGTCGCGCAGCTGATCGCCGGAACCCAGGCCTCCCCCGCCGAGGTCGAGGCGCTCCGAGAATCGCTGGGCCTCAACCGTCCCCTCCCCGCGCAATACGCCGAGTGGATCGGGGGCCTCTTCCGCGGTGATCTCGGCACGTCTCTGCTCTCCGGTGCATCGGTCGGCGAGGAGCTGCTCGAGAAGGCGCAGGTCACGGTTCCCCTCGGCATCCTGGCCCTCCTGATCGCCGTGCTCATCGCGGTGCCGTTCGGCATCCTGTCAGCCGTGCGGCGCGGCGGCCGCGGAGGCACCGCCCTCAGCGTCGGCGCACAGGCCCTCGCCGCCGTGCCGGTCGTCTGGGCGGGGATGATGCTCATCGTCGTCTTCTCGGTCTGGCTCGGCTGGCTTCCGCCGCAGGGGTTTCCCCGCACGGGGTGGAGCACGCCGTGGAAGGCGATCGAGTCGCTCCTCCTGCCCGCTCTCACGATCGGCATCGTCGAGGGGGCGATGCTCATGCGGTTCGTCCGCAGCGCCACCCTGCAGGCGGCAGGCCAGGACTTCGTCCGCACGGCGGCCGCCAAGGGCCTCACCCGCACCCGCGCCCTCATCTCGCACGGCATCCCCGCAGTGGGCCTGTCGATCATCACCGTGCTGGGACTCCAGATCGCCGGGATCATCGTCGGGTCTGTCGTCATCGAACAGCTCTTCACACTTCCCGGGATCGGACGGATGCTGGTGGCCGACGTCGGCACCCGAGACCTCATCAAGGTGCAGAGCGAACTCCTCGTCCTCACCGGATTCGTGCTCGTGGTCGGATTCCTCGTCGACCTGATCCATCGCGCGATCGATCCGCGCCAGAGGGAGGCCTGATGCCCGGCTGGCTTCCGAGACTGGCGCGATCCGCCACAGGTCGATTCGGCGTGATCGTCGTCGCCGTCGTCGCGCTCACCGCACTCGTCTCGCTGTTCTGGACCCCGTTCGATCCCCAGGAGTCCGACCTGCGCGCTCGCTGGTCGGTCCCGAGCTGGCCTCATCTGCTCGGCACCGACGACACGGGCCGTGACATCCTCAGCCTGCTCATGGCAGGTGCTCGCACGACGGTCTTCGTCAGCATCGGCGCCGGCGTCATCGCGACCTTGGTCGGCATCTCCCTCGCCGCGCTCGGAGCGCTCACCGCCCGCTGGCTGCGAGAGACGGTGGCTGTGCTCGTCGACATCCTGATCGCCTTCCCCGTGCTGCTGATCGCCATGATGATCTCGTCGGTCTGGGGCGGCTCGCTGTGGGTGGTGATCTGGTCGGTCGGCATCGGCTTCGGCGTCAACATCGCCCGCGTCACGAGGCCCGAGCTGCGCCGCGTGCAGCAGAGCGACTTCGTCCTCGCCGCTCGGGCGTCCGGCCTCACGACCGGACAGAGCCTCGCTCGCCACCTTCTTCCGAACGTCGCCCCCGTGTTCATCGTGCAGCTCTCGTGGTCGATGGCGGTCGCGGTGCTCGCCGAGGCCGGCCTGTCGTACCTCGGTTTCGGCGCCTCGGTCACGGAGCCGAGCTGGGGACTCCTGCTCGCCGACCTGCAGCGCTACATCGGCGTGCATCCGCTCTCGGTCATCTGGCCGGGCCTCGCGATCACGATCACCGTGCTGGCGCTCAACCTCCTCGGTGACGGCCTGCGCGAGGCCACCGACCCCACGCTGCGTCACCGCGCGGCCGAGATCCACACACCGGCGGTGATCGCATGACGCTCGAGGTAACGGACCTCGTCGTCCGCATCGACGGACGCCCCGTCGTCGACGGCATCTCGTTCGAGGTGCCGGACGGATCCCGTCTCGGCCTGATCGGTGAGTCCGGCTCCGGCAAGTCGCTCACCGCCCTCGCGGTGCTCGGTCTGCTCCCCGAGGGTGCGGTCGCGAGCGGCAGCATCCGCTGGAACGGCACAGAGCTGATCGGGCTCCCCGACCGCGAGCTCGCGAGACTGCGCGGAGACGAGATCGGGATCGTGTTCCAGGAGCCCCGCACCGCCCTGAACCCGATCCGCACGATCGGCAGGCAGATCGCCGAGTCGATCCGCATCCATGAGGGCATCGGTCGGCGGGAAGCCCGCGAGCGTGCGATCCAGGAGGCTGCGCGCGTGCGGCTGCCCGATCCCGCATCGATCGTCGATCGCTATCCGCATCAGCTGTCGGGCGGTCAGCGGCAGCGTGTCGCGATCGCGATCGCGCTCGCATGCCGGCCACGCCTGCTCATCGCCGATGAGCCGACGACCGCTCTCGACGTCACCATCCAGGCCGAGATCCTCTCGCTGCTGTTGAACCTCGTCGAGGAACAGGGCATGTCCCTCATGTTCATCACGCACGATCTGGCGGTGCTGGCGCAGGTCGCGACCCGTGGCGTCGTCCTCGAAGACGGTCGGGTCGTCGAGGCTGCCCCCGTGAGCACGCTCCTCACCGCCCCGGCGTCGCCGATCACACAGGGGCTCCTCCGCGACGCCACCGCGACGCTCTGGCGTCCTGAAGGAGGTGCGCGATGAGTCTCATCGAGGCGCGGTCGCTGCGGCGCGACTTCGTGATCCCGAAGCGTTCGACGTTCGAGCGCACCCGGCGCCAGACCGCGCTGGCGCCGACCGATCTCGACATCGTCGAGGGATCGTCCGTCGGCATCATCGGCGAATCCGGATCGGGCAAGTCCACCCTCGTCAGGCTGCTCCTCGGTCTCGACCACCCGACGTCCGGCACCGTCACGGTCGACGGGAGAGCGGTGGATGCCACGGCATCCGCGCGGTCCCTGCACTGGCTGCGCCGTCAGACCGGTCTCGTGTTCCAAGACCCCTACGCATCGCTGGACCCGAGGATGACCGCGGCGCAGATCGTCCGCGAGCCGCTGTGGGCGCTCGGTATCGACGAAGATCACCGAGCCAGGGTGCGCGAAGTGCTCGAGCAGGTGGGTCTGGAGCCCGAGATGGGCGATCGATACCCGCACGAGTTCTCGGGCGGGCAGCGGCAGCGCATCGCTTTGGCCAGGGCCATCGTCCACCGTCCGCGCATCCTCGTCGGCGACGAGCCGCTGTCGGCGCTCGATGTGACCGTCCGCGCTCAGATCCTCGAGCTCCTGATCGAGCTGCGGCGCACCGCCGACCTCACGCTCGTCCTGGTGTCGCACGACATCGGCGTGGTGCAGAACCTCTGCGACACCGTCGTCGTGATGAAAGACGGGAGCGTCGTCGAGCGAGGAGCCACCGCAGACGTGCTGCTGCGTCCGACGCAGGACTACACGAAGACGCTGCTCGCGGCGATCCCGGTCATCCCCGCTCCCCCGGCATGAGCGCGATTCTCAGCGCCCGGAGCTCAAGCTGAAGAACTTCCGCCGACGGCTCGGGCGCAGGGCGCGTCGCATGTAGACGGTGCCGAGGTCGCGGCCGAACTTGTGTCCGACTCGACCCATGCGCCCGGCTTCGACGAATCCGAGCTTCGCGTGCAGACGAATCGATGCGTCTGCCTTGGTGTCGCTGATCACGGCCACCATCTCGCGGATGCCGAGCTGCTCGCATGCGTCGATGAGCGCCTGCAGCAGTGCGACCCCGAGTCCTTTGCCGCCGGCCCCCGGTCCGAGGTAGATCGAGTCCTCGACGGTGTACCGATAGGCGTTCTTGCCCGCCCACGGCTGCGCCAGCGCGTATCCGATCACGACTCCCGCCGGCGAGACCGCCACCAGGAAGGGCAGGCCCAGCTTGCTCAGCAGCGCGAACTTCTCCCGCCAATAGGGGATGCTGCTGCGCCGTTCATCGAGAGTGACGACCGAGTTGCTGACGAAATGGTTGTAGATCTCGCGCACGTACGGCAGATCGCCTGACCGTGCGGGGCGGATCGAGTACGAGAACACCTCGGGTTCCGGCTGCGGGCGCAGATGGCGCGGCAGCACACGGCGGCGATCACCGGGCTCGAACTGCATGCGATCAGCTTAGAGGGGGCTCGCCGCCGATGCGCCAGTCGACCGGGCTCGCACCGAGCCCTTCGAGAAGCGCGTTCGCCCGGGAGAACGGGCGGGAGCCGAAGAACCCCCGGCGGGCGGACAGCGGCGACGGGTGCGCTGACACGATCACAGGGGTGTCGCCGAGCAGCGGCTGGAGGTTCGCGGCGTCCTTTCCCCAGAGGATCGCGACGAGCGGCCGGTCACGGGCGACGAGAGCGCGGATCGCGAGCTCGGTGACCTGCTCCCACCCCCAGCGGCGATGGGATCCGGCCTCGCCAGGACGCACCGTCAGCACGCGGTTCAGCAACAGCACCCCCTGGTCGCTCCACGCGGTCAGGTCCCCGTGCGGCGCCGGAGGGATGCCGAGGTCGCTCTCGAGCTCGGCGTAGATGTTGCCGAGACTGCGTGGCAGGGGGCGCACGTCTCGGTCGACCGCGAAAGACAGGCCGATCGGATGCCCGGGAGTCGGATAGGGGTCCTGACCGGTGATGAGCACCTTGACGTCCGAGAGCGGGCGCTCGAACGCACGGAGCACATGATCCCCCGCGGGAAGATAGCCCCGCCCCGCAGCCTGCTCGTCGCGCAGTCGCTCGCCGAGAGCGGTGATCGTCTGCTGAGCCGGCGCCAGTGCGTCGGCCCACCCCGGATCGATGAGACCGTCATCGGCGAGCTCGGCAAGAGTTCGCGCAGTCATCGTTCAGTCGATCGGTCGCACGCGCAGCGGTCCGCGGGCGAGCAGATGATTCGCGGACTGCGCGACGGGTCGCATCGTGATGAGGTCGAGGTTCACGTGGCCGGGGGCATCCAGCGCGTAGGCGATCACGTCGGCGACGTCTTCCGCCTGCAGCGGCGCCTCGACGCCCGAGTACACGGCCTCCGCGGCGACCGAGTCGCCGCCCAGCCGGTTGAGCGTGAACTCCTCGGTGTGCACCATGCCGGGGGCGATCTCGGCGACTCGGATCGGCTCGCCGTTCAGCTCGAGTCGGAGCGCGTGCACCAGCATCGCCTGCGCGGCCTTGGCCGCGTTGTAGCCGCCTCCGCCGGGGTAGGCCACCTGTGCGGCCGTCGACGTCACGAACACGGTGTCGGCGTGCCCGTCCGCCGCGGCCGCCCGCCTCAGCAGGGGCAGGAGACCGGCGACCAGTCGCTGGCTCGAGAGCACGTTGGCGTCGTACATCCACTGCCAGTCGTCGATCGAGGCGTTCTCGACGCGGTCCGTCCCCCGTGCTCCGCCGGCGACCTGCACGAGCGCATGCACGGGCCCCGAGGCCTCGAGCTCCGTGACCAGCGCTGCCACGGCATCCGGGTCGGTCAGGTCGCACGCGATCGTCGAGGCACCCGTCTCCGCCGAGAGCGCCGCCAACCGGGACGCACGTCGTGCGACTCCGACGACTCCCCAGCCGCGCGCGCGCAGCGCACGCACCGTGGCCTGTCCGATACCCGAGCTCGCACCTGTCACGACTGCACGCCTGTTCACCATGCCTCCACCGTACGATGTTCCGGCCACTATCTCGCCTCGCGCACCGCCACGTCGCGCTTTCGGGCCGACGATGCGGTCGTCTCGGGCGATCTCGCCTCGCTTGTGAGCACCACCGCGACACCGATCCCGCACAGGATGAACCCTGCGACCGTGACGACCGTCATCGGCTCTCCCAGCAGGATGCTGCCGGCGAGTGACGTCGCCGGGGCGATCAGGAAGAGCAGAGCCTGCAACGCCGTGATCCCCACCCGCCGCAGCAACCACCAGTACAGGCCGTAGGCGGCGAGTGTCGGGAACACCGCGGTGAGCGCGACAGCGAGCCAGAACGAGGCCGACGCCGGCGGGAGCAGGGTTCCGGTCACCACCGCGATGACGAGCAGCAGCACCGCGGTCACCGTCACATGGATGGTCAGGGTGAGGAGCACGCCGCTCTTCACCGCCGACTTCCGCTGCAGCAGGGTGCCGATGATGAGGCAGACCATCGCCACGGCCGGCAGCAGATACGCCATCGCAGGCGCCTCGGAGGACCCGAACTGAGAACGCACCACGAGGAGCACGCCGACCGCTCCGATCACGAGCCCTGCCCATTGCGCACCTCGCACTCGCAGACCGAGCACTGGTCCGACGAGGACGGCCACGACGAGTGGCTGCACCGCGTCGATCAGCGCCACCGTGCCTGTGGCGATGCCGGCCGCCACGGCGCCGTAGACCGCGACACAGTATCCGAACTGCGCGAAGAGTCCGATCGTGGCCTGCGTGCGCACGTCGCGAATGTGCAGCCCCTTCGCTGCGCCCGAGAGACGGAGCACGGCGAGGAGAAGGACGGCCAGCGGCACGAACCGCCACACGAGGAGCGTGAGCGGCGACACGTCCACCGTGGCGTACGCAGGAATGATGAATCCCGAACTCCAGGTCACGATGAAGGCCACGGCGGCGGCGACAGTGACCACCGAACGAAGTAGACCGATCTGTTTACTCATGTGTCGACTATACAGACTGGTATAGTCAACTACATGACGCAGCCCGTTCCCGAGCTCGCCCCGCTCACCCCCGGAGGGCAGCGCGTTCTCGACGCCGCCTCGCGGCTCTTCTACGAACGCGGCATCCATGCGGTCGGAGTGGACACGATCGCCGAGGCGGCCGGAGTCACGAAGAAGACGCTCTACGACCGCTTCGGATCGAAGGAGGCGCTCGTCGTCTCCTACCTCCAGCACCGCGACGCTCGGTGGCGGGAGCACGTGGCCGCCCACCTCTCCCGCGTTCCCGAGCCCGGCCCTGATCGTGTGCTCGCGATCTTCGACGCCGCCATCACCTGGTCCGACGAGAACAGCCCGAAGGGATGCAGCGCGATCAACGCGCGCGCGGAGATCGGAGACGGCAACGACGACCACCCTGTGTTCCCCGAGGTGTCACGTCAGAAGGCCTGGCTGCTAGACGTGTTCGAGGAGCTCTGCGCCGAAGCGGGAATGGCCGATCCCCGTGCGATGGCGCAGGGGATGATGCTGCTGTACGAGGGTGCGATCGTGACGGTCGGGATGACGACGTTCGCCGAACCGTTCGTGATCGCGCGCATGTGGGCGGGGCGACTGCTCGGTCAGGCCTGATCCCCCGGCTCGTCGGCCCGCGGGTTCGGCCCGACTTCATTACGTCACATTTCCCACCCGCTGTTGACAGCCTCCGACATTCCGTACTGTCGCATCAACGACATCAGTCGAACCGACCTTCCAACAGTTCCAGGGGGAACACATGTCCGCACCCGAGACCTGGCGTTTCGAGACGAAGCAGATCCACTCCGGAGCCGCTCCCGACCCGGTGACCAAGGCCCGCGCAACGCCCATCTACCAGACCACGTCCTACGTGTTCGACAGTGCCGACCACGCGGCGAACCTGTTCGCTCTGGCCGAGTTCGGCAACATCTACACCCGCATCCAGAACCCGACCCAGGACGTCCTGGAGCAGCGCCTCGCGGCACTCGAGGGGGGCACCGGCGCCCTCGTCCTCGCCAGCGGTCAGGCTGCATCGACGTTCGCCGTGCTCAACATCGCCGAAGCCGGCGACCACATCGTGTCGTCGAGCTCGATCTACGGCGGCACCTACAACCTGTTCAAGTACACGCTCGCGAAGCTCGGCATCGAGGTCACGTTCGTCGAGAACCAGGACGACCCCGAGGAGTGGCGCCGCGCCATCCGCCCGAACACCAAGCTGTTCTTCGCGGAGACCATCGGCAACCCGCAGATCAACATCCTCGACATCCGCACCGTCGCAGACGTGGCGCACGAGGGCGGCGTGCCGCTGATCGTGGACAACACGATCGCGACCCCGTACCTGATCCGCCCGTTCGAGCACGGCGCCGACATCGTCGTGCACTCCGTGACGAAGTTCCTCGGCGGCCACGGCACCACCATCGGCGGCGCGATCATCGACGGCGGCACCTTCGAGTGGTCGAAGAACGTCGAGAAGTTCCCCGGGCTCACCGTGCCCGACCCCTCGTACCACGGCGCCAGCTACACCGCTGCCGTCGGCGACCCGCTCGCCTACATCATCAAGGCCCGCGTGCAGCTGCTCCGCGACCTCGGCTCGGCCATCGCACCGCAGAGCGCCTGGAACCTCATCCAGGGCATCGAGACCCTCTCGCTGCGCATCGAGCGCCACGTGCAGAACGCCCAGGAGATCGCCGAGTGGCTCGACGGCCGCGACGACGTCGCGTCGGTCAACTACTCGGGCCTGCCCTCTTCCCCCTGGTATGCCAAGGCGAACCACTACGCCCCCAAGGGCGTCGGAGCGGTGCTGTCCTTCGAGCTCAAGGGCGGCGTCGAGGCCGGTCGCGAGTTCGTGAACAGCCTGTCGCTCTTCAGCCACCTCGCGAACATCGGCGACGTGCGCTCGCTCGTGATCCACCCGGCGTCGACCACGCACGCACAGCTCACTCCCGAGCAGCAGCTCACCGCCGGCGTCACGCCCGGCCTCGTGCGCCTGTCGGTCGGCATCGAGAACATCGACGACCTCAAGGCCGACCTCGACGAGGCGCTCGGCGCGGCTCGCCGTGTGTCGGAGGCCGCTCGCGCCTGACCCTCCGTCGACGCTGCAGGTGCCCTGGGCTTCGGCTCGCGGCATCTGCTCGTTCGGGGCACGCACGGCCCGTGCACAGACAGCTCCGTCGACAATGGGAAGCCTGCCCGAGGAGCCCACGATCACCGCCACGACGAATTCGCCGACACACCGACGATCGAACGCGCGCGCGGGGCGCATCATCGCCGTCACAGGTCTCGTGGTGCTGATCATGATCGTGGGCGTCTGGATCCCCGGAGTCGTGGGAACCGCGGCCGCCGCGCTCCTTCCCTGGTGCGGCCTCGCGCTCGGAGTCCTGTCGGCGATCGCATTGATCCGCGCCCGCCGCGTCGTCCTGGTGCTGCTCGTGCCCATCCTCGTCTGGGTGCTGGCGATCGCGCCCTCCACCCCTGGTTTCGCATCGGGTGCCCCCGACGGGACGTCCACCGTCGAGATCGTCAGCCAGAACGTGCGCGCGCACTCCGGCGGCGCAGCGGAATCCGCAGCAGACCTCGCCGCCTCCGGTGCCGACGTCATCGCGCTGACGGAGCTCGATGCCGACAGCCTCGCCGCCGCCCGTGACACGCTCGCCGCCGACTACCCGCACTCCTACGCGATCGGCACGGTCGCGGTCTGGAGCCGCCTCCCCATCGCCGACGCTCAGGCGCTGTCGCTCGGTCTCGACTGGAAGCGCGCGCTGCGCGTGGTGGTGAGCGCGCCGGGTGCGGACGTCGCCGTGTACGTCATGCATGCGGCCTCCGTGCGGCCAGGAGTGCAGGACGACCGAGACGCGATGCTGTCCGGCATCGCCGATGCCGTCGCTGCAGACAGCGCCGAGTCGATCGTCGTCGTGGGCGACTTCAACGCCGCCTCCGCCGACCCGGCCCTGGCTGCCGCGCGGTCGCAGCTCGACTGGGTCCGACCGACCGACGGCACCCTCGGGTTCACCTGGCCTGCCACTTTGCCGCTCGCCAGGATCGACCACGTCTTCGTGCGCGGCCTGGCCGTGCTCGGCTCCACGACGATGCGGGCCGGAAGCAGCGACCACCTGGCGACCGTGACGACGCTCGGCTTCTGAGGCCGCGCACGGCGGATCCGCCGGCGGCACACCCGGGTGCGTAACGTGCGTCCGACGAGTCGCGTGCCAGGCGAGAATGGGAGCATGGACTGGCAGACGACCTCTGAAGACACGGTGCCCTCGGCGCCCGTGACGGAGGCCGACGTGCGTCTGCTTCGCGCACGACCACCGGCGACCGGCGCGTGGCGCGACGGAGACCCGGCGGGCGGACGCAGCTTCGCCTCGTTCGGCGCCTTCGCGACCGAGAGCGGCGCAGAGCTCCCCGGCATCCGTCTCGCGTTCGAGACGTGGGGCGAGCTGAACGACGCGCGCGACAACGCGATCCTGGTGCTCCACGCGCTCACCGGCGACAGCCACGTGCGCGGCGGCGCCGGAGCGGGGCACCCGACCGCAGGCTGGTGGGAGGACGTGACCGGGCCCGGAGGTCCGCTCGACACCGACCGGTGGTTCGTCATCGCGCCGAACATGCTCGGCGGCTGCCAGGGCTCCACGGGACCCGCCAGCATCGCGCCCTCCGGATACGAGTGGGCCTCCCGCTTCCCCTATCTGACCATCCGAGACCAGGTCGCAGCCCAGGTGCGCCTCGCAGATTCCCTCGGGATCGACACCTGGGCCGCCGTGATCGGCGGATCCATGGGCGGGATGCACGCCCTCGAATGGGCCGTCACGCACCCTGATCGCGTCGCCCGCCTCGCAGTGCTCTCCTCCCCGCCCGTCACCACTGCCGATCAGATCGCCCTGAACACGGTGCAGCTCGAGACCATCCGCATGGACCCGAGGTTCCAGGGCGGCGAGTACTACGACCTGGCCGACGGCGACGGTCCGCACCGCGGCCTGGCGCTCGCCCGACGCATGGCGCTGCTGAACTACCGCAGCCCGATCGAGCTCAACCAGCGGTTCCAGCGTTCGTGGCAGTCCGGGGTGTCTCCTCTCGGTCACGGCGGTCGCTTCGCCGTCGAGTCGTACCTCGACTTCCACGGCAACAAGTTCACCCGCCGTTTCGACGCGAACAGCTACATCACCCTCGTCGAGGCCATGAACTCGCACGACGTCGGCCGTGACCGCGGTGGCGTCGAAGAGGCGCTGCGCGCCGTGACCGCCACGACACTCGTGCTGGGGATCGACAGCGACCGGCTCTTCCCCGTCGATGGCCAGCACCGCATCGCCCGCAGCATCCCGAACACCCTCGACGGCCCCGAAGCGGTGGTGCTGACCAGCGACTTCGGTCACGATGGATTCCTCATCGAGACAGAGTCGGTCGGCAGCAATCTCCGACGGCTGCTCGCGAGCTAGCTCTCGTCGATCGTCCACGGCAGCGAACCGGTGCGCAGCCGCACACCGTCCCACTCGAAGTCCCTGCCCTGCGGCGTCTCGACCACGCGGGTCGAGAAATGCTGCGCCACCCCTCCGGAAGCGAGCACAGCATCAACCGAGGAGAATCGGCCGAGCTGGTGCAGGGTGACCCAGGTCGGAGGGAAGAGCGTCCACTCCCCCGTCGCGTGTCGCGACAGGGCTTCTGCCGGGCTCAGCCACACCACGTCGACGACTTCGTCGACCGAGAACCGCGGTTCGTCGTCAGGCGCTGAGGCCAGGAAGAACCAGGTCCGGATGCGAATGGGCGCCTCGACCGGCGGATGCCAGCGCGACAGCAGCACGGGATCGCTGATGATCAGGCCGACCTCCTCGGCTGTCTCGCGAACCGCCGCCCTGCGCGCATCGTCACTCTCATCCGCCCCCTCTCGGCGGTCGGACGGCTCCACCTTGCCGCCGGGGAACACCCAGGCCCCCGCGAACGAGCCGCGATCGGGCCGACGCATCAGCAGCACGGCGAAGCCCTCGGGCGTCGGACGCAGCAGCACGGCTGTCCCGGCGACGGGCAGATCGTCGAGGTCGGTCACAGCCTCACTCTACGAGGCGGAGCACCGCTCACGCCGCCGTGAGCACCGGTCTGCGCGCCTCTGAGCGATACGACAGCAGGGCGATCAGGAGGCCGGCGACCGCGAGCGCCGCACCCGTCCAGGACGGCGCGACGAAGCCCCATCCGGCGGCGATCACCACGCCGCCGAGGAATGCGCCGAGGCTGTTGCCGATGTTCAGCGCAGAGTGGTTCATCGCGGCGGCGATCGACTGGTTGTCTCCGGCGACATCCATCAGCCGGGTCTGGATCGTCGGGCTCAGCACCGAAGACACGAAGCCGACCACGAACACGAGCAGCGCGAGGGTGACGATCCAGAATGCGAGCACGGCGAGGAGGGCGAAGACCACAGCCATCGCGGCAAGTCCGAAGAGCAGCGTGCGTCGCAGGTCGATGTCCGCGAGATGTCCGCCGACGAGGTTGCCCGCTGTCATCCCGAGCCCCATCAGCACCAGCACGATCGGCACCGCCCACTCGGGCGAGCCGGCCACCTCGGTCACCAGCGGCGCGATGTAGCTGTAGACCGCGAAGAAGCCGCCGAAGCCGATCGCGCCGACACCGAGGGTGAACCAGACCTGGGGAATGCGGAAGACGCCGAGCTCCTCGCGCATGGTCCGCCCGGGCGAGCCGGGATGTGCGGGCACGAAGAACGCGATGCACACCGTCGCCAGGGCGAAGACGAGCGTCACGACCGCGAAGGCCGCCCGCCATCCCCAGAGCTGACCGAGGAAGGTTCCCAGCGGCACTCCCACCACGTTCGCCACGGTCAGACCTGTGAGGATGAAGGCGACGCCCTTGGCGCGGTTGCCCGGCCCCATGACGTCCGCCGCGACCAGGGCGCCGATGCCGAAGTAGGCACCGTGCGGCAGACCGGCGAGGAACCGTGACGCACCCACGAGTTCGAAGGTCGGCAGGAACACCGTGAGCGCGTTGAACACGGTCAGCGCCAGCGCCAGGCCGATCATGACCCGGTGCCGGGGGTAGCGGGCGACGAACCCGGCGATCGTCGGAGCACCGACGACCACGCCGAGCGCGTAGAGCGAGATCAGCCACCCTGCCTGGCTCAGCGCGTCTTCAGGGCTGGAGGCCCACAGCGTGGGCAGCAGCTCGTCGGCGATGTTGGGCAGCAGGCCCATGACGACGAATTCGGTCATGCCGATGCCGAAGCTGCCTATGGCGAGGGAGAGGAGCGCCCACTTCGCCGCACCCCTCGATTCAGTCGAGGGATTCACCCGTCGAGTCTACGGGGTGTCCGCGTCGTCGATCGCCGCCTCGAGCCGCTCGATCTTCGCGTCGAGCTCTCCGGTGTAGCCGGGACGGATATCGGCCTTGAGCACGAGCGACACCCGCGAGCCGAAGGGCATCACGGCTTCGGTGGCGCGCTTGACGACATCCATCACCGAGTCCCAGTCCGGGCCCTCGATCTCGGTGAACATGCTGGTCGTGCGGTGCGGCAGGCCCGACTCCCGCACGACGCGGACGGCGGCGGCGACCGCATCGTGGACCGACGCGTCGGAGCGCTCGGCGCCGTCGGAGGGGACGCCGCTCGGTGCGACGGAGAAGGCGATCAGCATGGTTTCACTCCCGGGTGGTGGACGAACGATGGGCGGGCACGCGGACGAGGGCGCGGATGCCGACGGCGAGGAGCACGACGAGCACGATGTTGCGCAGAGTCAGGATGGCGACGGGCAGCGTCTCTGCACGCAGCAGCGCGTCGTAGCTCAGCGGATAGATCAGGCAGGTGAGCGCGCACAGCGCGAGCACGAGCAGCGCAGGCGCGGCCGCTCGCGTGCGGTCGAGAACGAGCCAGAGGACGGCCGGAGCGATAAGCCACGTCTGGAACTGCGGAGAGCCGACCTTGTTCGCGACGATCAGGGTCGTCACGAGACTCAACACGAGCGGAGGGAACAGCCGTGCGAAGGATGCCCCGCGTGATGCCTTCAGCGCGCCGATGACGGTGATCAGGACGACGAAGACAGCCATCAGGGGTGTGAGCACAGCACTCACGGCATCCGCGCCCTGCGCGCTGATCTGGAAGGTCAGGATGTCGAAGCTGTACTCGATGCGGGCGGCCCCGGCGATCGCGAGCCACAGGAACGGGGTCGCGGCCACTGCCTCGATCTGCAGACCGCGGCCGGTCTGCTCTGTCAGGAATCCGAAGATCTCGGCATCGGCTCCGAAGGCGACCAGCACGACGACGACGGCTGCCGATACGGCTGCGGCGGTGAGCAGAACGCGCATCCGGCTCCGGGCTGCCACGACGGCTGCGACCAGCAGCGCGCCCGGCCAGATCTTGATCCAGGCGCCGATCGCCAGCAGCGCTGCCGCGGCAGCCGGGCGGCGAACCAGCCAGAGTCCGCCGATCACCGCGAGCGGCACCGTGATCGCGTCGATGCGGTACATCGCGATCGGTCCCAGCAGGAGCAGGGCGGTGATCCAGAACCAGGCGGCCATCCGCCGAGGCTGCGACGACGAACGCCCGACGAGCACCGCGAAGGCGATCGCATCGAGCACCGTGACGAGCACCGCCCACGCGATCAGATACGCCCCGGAGGCCCCCATCACCGCGATGAGCGGTGTCGACAGGATCTTCGCGAGCAGCATGGGCACGAGCGCGAGCTGCGGATAGACCCACGTCTCGGTGACTCCGACGATCGCCCCACCCGACAGCGCCGCCGACGACCACGGTTCGTACACGAGCACCACGTCGCCCATCGGCTGGCTCGGATACAGCCAGCCGGCGACCGCCGTGAAGAGGTGCACGAGTCCGAACGCGCTCCACAGCGTGACGAGACGCATCGAGATGGTGCGACTCACGCGACGACGTCCGAGAATGCGCGAGGCAGCGCCTCTGCGACATCGAGCGCCACGATCGGATGTCCCGTCGCGCGGCCATCCGCGCCCGTACCAGCCGCGAGGACACCGGCATGACCATGCAACCACGCGGCCGCGGCTGCGACCTCAGCCAGCGGTGCGTCGGCGTTCGCGGCGAGGAGCGCCCCGAGCACGCCGCCCAGCACATCGCCGGTGCCTGCCGTCGCGAGCCAGCCGGTGCCCGCCTCCACCCGGATCAGGAGTCCGTCCGGATCCGCGATCAGCGTCTGTGCGCCCTTGAGCAGCACGACGGCGCCGAGGTCGTGCGCCACCCGGGCGACGGCGTCGGCGCGGTCGTCACGGGTGCCGTATCCGAGCTGATCCTGCAGGCGCTCGAACTCACGGCCGTGCGGCGTCAGCACGCGCGGGGCACGACTCCCTCGCGCCAGGTCGAGCGCCCCCGCGTCGACGACCACCGGCACCTGCCCGTCGAGCAGGTCGCGCAGCTCGCGCTCCGTCTCGGGGCTCCTGCTCGCGGCATCCGTCCCTGATCCGATCACCCAGGCGCCGACGCGTGCACCCGCGATGCTCGGGCTGACCACGGTCTCGGGGCGTCGTGCGATCACGGCATCCGCGGCTCGGCCGTCGCCGACGTAGCGCACGAAGCCCGCCCCGGCGCGCCACGCCGCCTCGACACCGAGCACCGCGGCACCCGGATAGGCGGACGATCCGGTGCGCAGGCCGACGACGCCCCGGGAGTACTTGTCGTCATCCGCGCCTGGCGCGCGCAGGAAGCGTGCGGTGTCTTCGCGGGACCAGTCACGTGCGTCGGGCATGACTCCACGTTAGTGCGGCGGCCCGCACCGCCCCACCCGGCCGGTAGCGTCGAGGGGTGAGCATTCTCTTCTCCCCGCTGAGCATCCGTTCCGTCACGTTCCGCAACCGGCTCTGGGTGTCTCCCATGTGCATGTACAGCGCGATCGACGGCGTCGTCCAGGAATGGCACCACACCCACCTCGCCCAGTTCGCCTCCGGCGGAGCCGGTCTGATCGTCGCCGAGGCGACAGCCGTCGTCCCCGAGGGCCGCATCTCACCACGGGATGCCGGCCTCTGGAACGACGAGCAGCGCGACGCGTGGGTGCCGGTCGTCGAGGCGATCCATTCACGTGGCGCGGTCGCGGGCATCCAGCTCGCGCACGCCGGCCGCAAGGCGTCGACCTGGTGGCCCTGGGCCGACGCGCGCGGATCGGTACCGGCGGCGGACGGCGGATGGACGACCACCGCGCCCTCCGACATCGCCTTCGATGGCTTCGCGGAGCCTGCGGCGCTCGACCGGGACGGCATCGACGCCGTCGTCGAAGGGTTCGCGAGCGCGACCCGCCGTGCCCTCGACGCCGGCTTCGACGTGCTCGAGGTGCACGGTGCGCACGGATACCTGCTGCACCAGTTCCTCTCTCCGCTCTCGAATCTGCGAGACGACGAGTACGGCGGCTCTCTCGAGAACCGCGCTCGACTGCTCCTCCGGGTGGTGGGCGCGATCCGCGAGGTCGCCGGAGACGGGGTGCCCGTCTTCGTGCGCATCTCGGCGACCGATCATGCCGAGGGCGGATTCACCCCCGACGAGGCGGCGATCGTGAGCGGCTGGGCGACCGAGCACGGAGCCGACCTCATCGATGTCTCCAGCGGCGGGCTCG
The DNA here is from genome assembly GCF_000834175.1 of Microbacterium sp. MEJ108Y. NCBI lineage: Bacteria > Bacillati > Actinomycetota > Actinomycetes > Micrococcales > Microbacteriaceae > Microbacterium > Microbacterium sp. MEJ108Y. Next base: position 291,683 of record NZ_JXQX01000038.1, read on the forward strand.
TGGCGCACCAGCAGATCAGCGTGTTCCCCGGATACCAGGTGCCGCTGGCCGAGAACGTGCGCCAGGGCGGACGCATCCCCGTGTCGGCGGTCGGACTGATCACCGCCGCCGAACAGGCCGAGCAGGTGCTCGCCGACGGTGCGGCCGATGCGATCTTCGCGGGTCGCGAGTGGCTGCGCGACCCGCACTTCGCGCTCAGGGCCGCCCATGAGCTCGGCGCCGAGATCACCTGGCCGCCGCAGTACGAGCGGGCGCGCTGGCGCTGATCGCCACCCCGCACAGAAGCCCCCGGGTCCGCATGGACTCGGGGGCTTCTCGGTGACCGCGGGTCAGTGTCCGCGGATGCGACGGGTCGCGTCCTGCACCTCGCCCACGAGCTCCTCGAGGATGTCCTCGAGGAAGAGCACGGCAGTCGTGCGCCCCTGGGAGTCCCGCACCTTCGCCAGGTGACGCCCTGCTCGGCGCATCACGGCGAGAGCGTCCTCCAGATCGGTGTCCTCCTGCACCGGGACCATATGGTTGATGCGCTTCGAGGGCAGCGGCTCGACCAGCTTCTCGGCAGCGCCGGGTCCATCGGACGCCCGCAGGATGTCCTTGAGGTGGACGTATCCGACAGGGGTTCCCTCGTCGTCGACGATCACGTAGCGGGAGAACCCGTAGCGGGCGACGGCCTTCTCGACGTCATCCGGAGTCGCCGACTGCGGAAGCGTCACGAGATCGCTGAGCGGAACAGCCACATCGCGAGCCTTCTTGTCGGTGAACTCCACGGCTGCCGCCACAGTGCCCGCCGTGTCGGTGAGCACGCCCTCTCGCCGGGACTGATCGACGATCGTCGCGACCTCGTCGAGCGTGAACGTCGATGCGGCCTCGTTCTTCGGCTCGACCCGGAACAGCCGGAGCACGCCGTTGGCCGCCGCGTTCAGCAGCCAGATCACCGGCATGAAGATCTTCGACACCATCACGAGGGGCGGCGCAAGGATGAGCACCGCGCGCTCCGGCACCGAGAACGCGAGGTTCTTCGGCACCATCTCGCCGAACACCACGTGCAGGAACGACACGATCAGCAGAGCGATCGCGAACGACACGGCATCGACGACGCCGTCCGACCAGCCGAGCGCGTGCAGCGGCACGGCGAGCAGGTGATGGATCGCGGGTTCGGAGACGTTCAGGATCAGCAGCGAGCAGATCGTGATGCCCAGCTGCGAGGTCGCGAGCATGAGCGTCGCGTGCTCCATCGCGAAGAGCGCGGTCTTGGCGGCGCGCGACCCGCGGTCGGCCTTGGGCTCGATCTGCGACCGGCGCGCGGAGATCACCGCGAACTCGGCGCCGACGAAGAACGCGTTCGCCACGAGCAGCACGACCAGCCAGGCCAGTCCTCCCCAGTCGTTCATCGTCCGACCACCTCTGCGGGAAGATCCTGATTCGGGACGTAGCGGATGCGGTCGACACGACGACCGTCCATGCGGACCACCTGGAGCTTGCCCGTGTCGAGGTCGACCTCGTCACCCACCGACGGCACGCGCTCGAGGACGCTCATGACGTAGCCGGCCACGGTGTCGTACACGTCACCCTCCGGAACCTCCACTCCCGCTCTGCGTCGCAACTCGTCCGGCCGCAGCTCTCCGGGGAAGGTGATGCCGTCTCGCCCGCGGACGACTCCGGCGCGCGTGCGGTCGTGCTCGTCCGAGACCTCGCCCACGAGCTCCTCCACCAGGTCCTCCAGCGTGACGAGACCGGCGGTGCCGCCGTACTCGTCGACCACGACGGCCAGCTGGTATCCGCGGGCTCTGAGCTCGGAGATGAGCGCGTCGACGTGCACCGTCTCGGGGACACGGAGCGGATCGGTCGAGAGCGCGCCGACCGGCACCTCGCCTCGTCGATCACGCGGGACGGAGATCGCGGCCTTCAGGTGCACGACACCCGTGATGTCGTCGAGGTCGTCGTCGTACACGGGGAAGCGGCTGTGTCCCGTGCGGCGGGCGAGCTGGATGACGTCGTCGGCCGAGTCGCCGACCGCGAGGGCGTGCATGCTCGGACGAGCCGTCATCACGTCGGCGGCCGTCAGGCGGGAGAACGTCAGCGTCCGATCGAGCAGGCTCGCGGTGTCGGCTTCGAGCAGTCCGGCACTCGCCGAGCGACGCACGAGAGAAGAGAGCTCCTCGGCGCTGCGCGCACCGGACAGCTCTTCCTTCGGCTCGATGCCCATGCTCCGAAGGACCCCGTTCGCACTGCCGTTGAGCACCACGACGGCCGGCTTGAAGACGGTCGTGAACGCGACCTGGAACGGCATGACGAGCTTCGCGGTCGCGAGCGGCAGCGCCAGGGCGAAGTTCTTGGGCACCAGCTCCCCGAGGATCATCGACAGCACGGTGGCGACCAGCATGGCGACGATCGTCGCGATCGGACCGACGGCCGCCTCAGGGATGCTCCAGGCGACGAGGGTCGGGCCGAGGAGGTTGGAGAGCGCCGGCTCCATCGTGTACCCGGTCAGGAGCGTCGTCAGGGTGATGCCCAGCTGAGCGGACGACAGATGGGTCGAGGTGTGCTTGAGGGCGCTGATGGTCAGCGACAGGCGGGATTCGCCGCGGGACTGACGGGCCTCGAGATCGGCGCGGTCGAGATTGACCAGGGCGAACTCGCTCGCGACGAACAGCCCGGTGCCCACGGTGAGCAGAAGCCCCACGCCCAAGAGGATGTAGTCCATCAGTCGTTCCTCCCGAGACGGGGAGGCAGGCAATGGGGCGATGTACTACAACTGGGAGGGTCGTCCATGGTGTCCACGATTCTACGGGATCGCAGTGGGTCGGAGCGCGAACGACTACCAGCTGACCGGGAGGGCCTTGCCCTCTTCGTATCCGGCGGCGGACTGCAGCCCGACGAGCGCCCGTTCATGGAACTCGGGCACCGACGATGCCCCGGCATAGGTGAACGACGAGCGCACGCCCGATGTGATCATGTCGAGCAGGTCCTCGAGTCCTGGGCGCAGCGGGTCGAGGTAGATCTTCGAGGACGAGATCCCCTCTGCGAACAGCTCCTTGCGGGCACGCTCATACGCATCGAGACGGCCGAACCGAGCCTGAACCGCCTTGGTGGAGGCCATGCCCCAGGATTCCTTGTAGATGCGGCCCTCGGCGTCGCTCTGCAACTCGCCCGGCGCCTCGATCGTCCCCGCGAACCAGGAGCCGACCATCACGGACGCGGCGCCCGCGGCGAGCGCGAGCGCCACGTCGCGCGGATACCGCACTCCCCCGTCCGCCCAGACGTGAGCGCCGAGCTCCCGGGCGGCCTGGGCCGTCTCGAGAACAGCGGAGAACTGCGGGCGGCCGACGGCCGTCATCATGCGCGTCGTGCACATCGCGCCCGGCCCCACGCCGACCTTGAGGATGGAGGCGCCGGCCTCGACGAGGTCCTTGACGCCGTCGGCGGTGACGATGTTGCCGGCCACGATCGGGATGCCGAGATTCAGTGCGGCGACGGCGCTCAGCGCGCGCAGCATCCCCTCCTGGTGTCCGTGCGCCGTGTCCACCACGAGCACATCGACGCCGGCGTCGGCGAGGGCCTTCGCCTTGGACGCGACGTCTCCGTTGATGCCCACCGCCGCCGCGACGGCGAGGCGGCCGTCGCCGTCCGTCGCCGAGCGATACAGCGTCGACCGCAGGGCACTGCGCGCGCTGAGCGTTCCGACGAGGTGCCCGTGGTGCGTGATCGTGACCATGTCGACGCCCGCGTCGGTGATCACGTCGAAGGCATGACGCTCTGATCCGATGTCATCCGCGTCGAGAGACGGCGTGCCGGCGTGCACCAGATCGCCCAGCTGTGCATCCGGGAGCGCAGTGGCCAGCCGCGTCGCCGGCAGGACACCGAGAATGCGCTCGGCATCGTACGGAGCTCCGCCCGTGGCCACGACGATGCCGTGACCTGCGGTGGCAGGCATCAGCCGGAGTGCGTCCGACACCGATGCCTCGGGAGGCAGCACGATCGGCGTGTCCCACAGCACCGGCTGCGCCTTGACGTCGCGGATCGCAGCATCGAGACCCTGCAACGGCATGTCCTGAGGGAGCACTCCGAGTCCGCCACGCCGCGCGAGCACCGCCGCGAGCCGGGGGCCGGTCACGGAGTTCATGTTCGAGGCCACGATGGGCAGGGTGGCCGGGGTGCCGTCCTGCGGGGCCAGATCGACCTGCAGACGGCTGGTGACGGCGGATCGTCGCGGCACGAGGAACACGTCGGAATAGGTCAGATCGACTGTGGGTGACTCACCGGAGAACTCCATACCCCCACGGTACTCAGATAGCGGCGTCGAGGGCGCATGCCTTCGACGAATGCGCGAGGAAACACGTTAGGCTTGGAAGTCGAGAGTGTGCGGGCCCGGACGCATCACGCGTCCTGCTGTGCATACGTGGACTTCAGCGATGAAAGAGGGCGATCGAGCGTGTCGAACCAGGTGACCGGCGTCGGGGGCGACGGGGGGTTCGGAGCCAATTCCTGGCTCGTGGAAGAGCTCTACGAGCAGTACAAGGTGAACCGCGACTCCGTCGACAAGGAGTGGTGGCCCATCCTCGAGAAGTACCAGTCGGATGCCGCGACCGGCACCGCGGCTCCCGCACCCGCTGCCGAGCAGCCCGCGCATCCGGTGACAGCCCCCATCCCCGTCATCGGCGCACAGCCCGTGGCGCGGACCACGACCAAGCCTGCCGCCGCGGCGCCGATTCCGGCGCAGGCCCCGAAGCCCGCGGCGAAGGCCGAGGCACCGGAGTCGGCGGATCCCGTCGAGGAGGACAAGGTCACGCCGCTCCGCGGTCTGCCCAAGACCCTCGCCGCGAACATGGACGAGTCCCTGACCGTCCCCACCGCGACCAGCGTCCGCACGGTGCCCGCGAAGCTGATGATCGACAACCGCATCGTCATCAACAACCACATGGCGCGCACCCGCGGCGGCAAGATCAGCTTCACCCACCTCATCGGCTGGGCGCTCATCCGCACGCTCGACGAGTTCCGCAGCCAGAACGTCTTCTACGCCGAGATCGACGGCAAGCCCTCGGTCGTGGCACCGGCGCACGTCAACCTCGGCATCGCGATCGACCTGCCGAAGCCCGACGGCACGCGCGCACTCATGGTCCCCAGCATCAAGCGCGCCGACACGCTGACGTTCAGCGAGTACCTCGTCGCCTACGAGGACCTCGTCACGCGCGCCCGCAACAACAAGCTGACGGCCGCAGACTTCCAGGGCACGACGGTGTCGCTGACCAACCCCGGCGGCATCGGCACCGTGCACTCCGTCCCCCGCCTCATGAAGGGGCAGGGATGCATCATCGGCGCCGGTGCGCTCGAGTACCCGGCGGAGTTCCAGGGAGCGAGCGAGAAGACGCTCAACGAGCTCGCGATCGGCAAGACCATCACGCTGACGAGCACGTACGACCACCGCGTCATCCAGGGCGCCGGCTCTGGCGAGTTCCTCAAGAAGGTGCACGAGCTGCTGATCGGGCAGCGCGGCTTCTACGACGACATCTTCGCTGCTCTCCGCATCCCGTACTCGCCGATCCGCTGGAACCCCGACATCGCGGTCGACCTCGCCGAGCGCGTCGACAAGCAGTCCCGCGTGCAGGAGCTCATCAACTCGTTCCGGGTGCGCGGACACCTGATGGCCGACATCGACCCGCTCGAGTACGTCCAGCGCTCGCACCCCGACCTCGAGATCGAGAGCCACGGCCTCACCTTCTGGGACCTCGACCGCGAGTTCGTCACCGGCGGGTTCGGCGGCCGACGGGTCGCGAAGCTCCGTGACATCCTCGGCGTCCTGCGCGACTCGTACTGCCGCACGCTCGGCATCGAGTACATGCACATCCAGGACCCGGAGCAGCGTCGCTGGTTCCAGGAGAAGGTCGAGGTCAAGTACCAGAAGCCCGGCCATGACGAGCAGCTGCGGGTCCTCCGCAAGCTCAACGAGGCCGAGGCCTTCGAGACTTTCCTGCAGACCAAGTTCGTCGGTCAGAAGCGATTCTCGCTCGAGGGCGGCGAGTCGCTCGTCCCGCTGCTCGACGAGATCCTCCAGGGTGCGGCCACCTCCGGCCTCGAGGGCGCAGCGATCGGCATGGCGCACCGCGGCCGCCTGAACGTGCTGACCAACATCGCCGGCAAGACCTACGGCCACGTGTTCCAGGAGTTCGAGGGCACGCAGACCCCCGGCAACCAGCGCGGCTCCGGCGATGTGAAGTACCACCTCGGCACCGAGGGCACCTTCGTCGCCGACGACGGATCCGAGCTCCCGGTCTACCTCGCCGCGAACCCGTCTCACCTCGAGACCGTCGACGGCGTCCTCGAGGGCATCGTCCGCGCCAAGCAGGACCGCAAGCCGATCGGCACGTTCGCCTGGCTGCCGATCCTGGTGCACGGCGACGCGGCGTTCGCCGGGCAAGGTGTGGTCGTCGAGACTCTGCAGATGTCTCAGCTGCGCGGATACCGCACCGGCGGCACGATCCACGTCGTCGTCAACAACCAGGTCGGCTTCACCACCCTCCCCAACGATTCGCGCAGCTCGGTGTATTCGACGGATGTCGCGAAGACGATCCAGGCGCCGGTGTTCCATGTGAACGGCGACGACCCAGAAGCCGTCATCCACGTCGCGCAGCTCGCTTTCGAGTACCGCGAGCGGTTCCACCGCGACGTCGTCATCGACCTCGTCTGCTACCGACGCCGCGGGCACAACGAGGGAGACGACCCCTCGATGACGCAGCCGCTGATGACGGATCTGATCCAGGCGAAGCGCTCGGTGCGCAAGCTCTACACCGAGTCGCTCGTCGGTCGCGGCGACATCACCGAAGAGGAGTACGACGAGGCCAAGGCGGACTTCCAGAACCGCCTGGAGATCGCGTTCGCCGAGACCCACGCTGCAGAGACCGGCGCCAACCCGGTCGCTCAGGACCTGCCTCCGGCTGACGAGCAGGTCGGCGCCCCGGAGATCACCGGAGTCTCGAACGAGGTCATCCAGCTCATCGGCGACGCGTTCGTGAACAAGCCCGAGGGCTTCACCGTTCACCCGAAGCTCCAGCAGCAGCTCGAGAAGCGTCTCGACATGAGCCGCAACGGCAACATCGACTGGGGCTTCGGCGAGCTGCTCGCCTTCGGTTCGCTCCTCGTCGAGGGCACGCCCGTGCGGCTCGCGGGGCAGGACTCGCGGCGCGGCACGTTCGTGCAGCGTCACGCGACACTGCACGACCGCGCGAACGGCCAGGAGTGGCTGCCGCTGTCGAACCTGTCAGACTCCCAGGGGCGCTTCTTCGTCTACGACTCGCTCCTGAGCGAGTACGCCGCGCTCGGCTTCGAGTACGGCTACTCGGTCGAGGCTCCAGAGGCACTCGTGCTGTGGGAAGCCCAGTTCGGCGACTTCGTGAACGGCGCCCAGTCGGTCATCGACGAGTACATCTCGGCGGCCGAGCAGAAGTGGGGACAGCAGTCCAGCGTCACCCTGCTCCTCCCCCACGGCTACGAGGGCCAGGGACCGGACCACTCGTCGTCGCGCATCGAGCGCTTCCTGCAGATGTGCGCGCAGGACAACATGATCGTCTCGCGCCCCTCGACGCCCGCGTCGTACTTCCACCTGCTGCGCCGTCAGGCCTACGCCCGTCCGCGCAAGCCGCTCATCGTCTTCACCCCGAAGGCCATGCTGCGCCTGCGGGGTGCGACGAGCCCTGTCGAGGCCTTCACCCAGGGCCGCTTCGAGCCCGTGCTCGACGACAACCGCGGTCTCGACCGCAACGCGGTGAAGCGCGTGCTCGTGCACTCGGGCAAGGTCCACTGGGATCTCAAGGCCGAGCTCGACAAGAACCCGAACCCCGAGATCGCGCTGGTCAGGCTCGAGCAGCTGTACCCGACGCCGATCGACGGTCTGAAGGCCATCACCGACTCGTACCCGAACGCCGAGCTGGTGTGGGTGCAGGAAGAGCCGGAGAACCAGGGGGCATGGCCGTTCCTTGCTCTCGCATTCGCCGATGTGCCCGGTGACCGCAGCTTCCGCCCGGTGTCGCGTCCCGCGTCGGCATCGCCGGCGACCGGCTCGTCGAAGGTGCACGCGGCCGAACAGGCGAAGCTCCTGCGAGACGCTCTCACCATCAGCTGACGGCTGTCGGATAAAACGGAGAGGGGCTCACGGCGATGCCGTGAGCCCCTCTCCGTGCAGTCCGTCGTCGCGGCGGGCGGCGCTCAGTACCAGATGCCCAGGAGCGGGGCATCTGCTGTGCGGAACGCATCGTCGAGCGCTGCCGCCGTCTCCGTCGATGCATGCAGACGGCCGGCCGCGCGGAGCCGAACAGCGCTGACCCCGCCCGCGTAGATCGACGAGAGAGCCCCCACGCCGAGAATGACGTCGGCCTCTGCGCCGTCGTCGACCCGTGCGACATCCGCCGTACCGTCGGCACCCGAGGTCAGTCGCCACGAGCCTTCGGCGAAACCGAGAGGATCTTCGACTCGGAACACCACATCGAGGGGCGCTCGATACGTGCGGGCGCTGAGCGCAGCGGGCACGTCGAGGAGGCGCAGCCACCCGTGATCGTGAGGGGTGAGGTCCACGCCTCGCTGGTCGGTGACGAGCCAGGTGATCGGATCGTCGATCGGGCGCAGGTCGACCACGACCTTCGACACCAGGTCGTGCTGCAGAGCGAATCTCCAGAGCGCGGCCAGGGCATCCGTCGTGGTCGAGGTCAGGTGGTGGATCTCCATGTCCGCGCGAAAACTCCCCGCGACCTCCTTGAGCGTGTACGCCATCGCACCCCGGACTGCTCCGTCGGCGTCGACGTAACGCACACCTCGAACGGCCCGTGGAGCGGTGTGTCCCACCGACAGCCCGGCGATCCGCTCCCAACGCGCGTCCCACCCGGCGATCTGCCCCGAACGCTGGGTTCGCGCCTGCTCATGCAGAGCGGACAGGTCCTTCTGAAGCGTCTGGCGCTCGACGTACTCGACGCGGCCATCGGTCGCCGGGCCGTTCCATCCCGCCCTCGGCGCGTCGATCGACACCTTGGCTGCGGGGATCGCCGAAGCGAACCCGTACCGCTCGTAGATCGTCGCCTCAGAGACGGTGAGGCCGGCGACAGCGACACCCGCGCCTGCGGCGGCACGCAGCTCGCCTTCGAGCAGGTTCCGCGCGATGCCGCGGCGACGATGAGTGCCTGAGACCGTGACAGCGCTGATCGCCCACATCCCCACCTCGCCGCCGGGCACGGTCAGCGGAGTCACCCACGAGTTGACCGTGGCGACCGGGAAGGCGCCGTCAGGGGCATTCTCCTCGAACACGCCGACGTTGCGCCGCGCCGCGAGAAGTGCGCGGTCTGCGGCGATCTGCTCTGGCGTGGGATCGGCATCGAGGAACCCCCGCGCCTCTGCCCGCAGGAAAGCCTCGGTGTCCGCATCCGAGCCGTTGTCGACGAGTCGGTAGACGAGATTCTTCGCGGCCAGGCGCGCAGCGGACACGGGATCAACGGGGACGGTAAGCGCGTCGGTCATTCCTCCACCCTATGGGAGGCGCGACGGACCGGGTCCCGCCTCAGTGCTGTGCGGCCTGCACCTCACGCAGTCGAGCGAACACCTGGTCACGCAGCTCTTCGGGTGCCGTCTCCTTGCACGCGCGCGCCACGACCTCGGTGAGGGTCGTTGCCACCAGCGCCTCATCCCGGCAGGACGGGCAGTTCTCGAGATGCTCACGGATCTCGGTGTGCTCGGTGTTGCACACCTCATTGCGGAGGTACTCCTCGAGGTCCTTGCGGGCCTTGTCGCAGCCGCAGTCGGTCATTTCTTGCTCCTCGGGTCGGCCGTGGAGATTCCCCGCTCCGCGGCGTACTCAGCCAGCAGCTCCCGCAGCATGCGCCTGCCTCGATGCAGGCGGCTCATCACGGTGCCGATGGGGGTCTTCATGATGTCCGCGATCTCCTGATAGGCGAAGCCCTCGACATCAGCGAGGTACACCGCCAACCTGAAGTCCTCGGGAACGGCCTGCAACGCGTCCTTGACGACCGATGCGGGCATGTGGTCGATGGCTTCCGCCTCGGCCGAACGGCTGTGCGACGCGGTGGTCGACTCGGCACCGCCCATCTGCCAGTCCTCGAGCTCGTCGATCGTGCCCTGGAACGGCTCGCGCTGCTTCTTGCGGTAGATGTTGATGTACGTGTTGGTGAGGATGCGGTACAGCCACGCCTTCAGGTTCGTGCCCTGCGAGAACGTCGCCCAGGACCCGTATGCCTTGACGAAGGTCTCCTGCACGAGGTCAGCAGCGTCCGCCGGGTTGCGCGTCATGCGCATCGCCGCGGCATAGAGCTGATCCATGAACGGGATCGCCTGTTCCTCGAATTCGCGCCGAGGGTCGCTGACCGTCTCTGCGGTTGCCGTGTCATCCATCACCGGCCAGTCTAGGCGGGTGAGGTCCACCGACTCGCGTTCCAGCGTTGCGAGCATGCTCTCTCCTTGTCGGCGTGCGCCCATATTCGATCGTTCGGACACTCGCGTTTACTAAGGTGGGAACCGATGAGCGCCAACAGGTATTCCCCCTCCCCTGTCCAGGGCGTCTATGTCGCGCCAATCAGCACCGGAGCCGTTCATGCGACCGTGACGATCCCCGGCTCGAAATCGCTCACCAATCGCGAGCTCATCATCGCCGCGATCGCGGACGGACCCGGCAGACTCATCGCTCCTCTGCACTCCGACGATTCCCGCCGCATGATCGAGGCCCTGCGCGCCCTGGGCGTCGGCATCGAGGAGATCGACGGCAACGGAGAGTTCGGGCCCGACCTCGCGATCACGCCGGCCAAGCTCATGGGCGGCACGACGATCGACTGCGGCCAGGCCGGCACGGTGATGCGCTTCATCGCGCCGCTGGCCGGGCTCGCCCAGCGCGACGTGCACCTCACTGCCCACGAGACGGCCCTGCACCGACCGATGGGCGGTCTCATCAGCGCGCTGCGCGACCTCGGAGTCGACATCGACGATGAGGGCACGTGGGCCCTGCCGTTCACCGTCCGCGGCCACGGTCGCATCCGAGGCGGGCGCGTCGAGATCGACGCCTCGGCATCCAGTCAGTTCGTCTCGGGACTCCTGCTCGCCGCCCCGCGCTTCGACGTGGGCCTGCACCTCGTGCACACCGGCGACCATCTGCCGAGCCTGCCTCACATCGACATGACGATCGAGGCGCTGAGCCGTCGCGGCATCCGGATCGAGCGACCAGCCACAGGTGAGTGGCTCGTAGAGGCGGGCGTGCCACGCGCCAAGGAGATCGCGATCGAGCCCGATCTCTCGAACGCGGCGCCGTTCCTCGCCGCTGCACTGGTCACGGGGGGCGCGGTGTCGGTGCCCGGGTGGCCTGTGCACTCCACCCAGCCCGGCGCTCTGCTTCCCGAGATCCTGCAGGCCATGGGTGCGCATGTCGGCCGTCACAGCGGAACGCTGACGGTCCGGGCCGGGGCCGAGATCCGCGGGCTCGACATGGACCTCTCGGCTGCGAGCGAGCTGACCCCGACGCTCGTCGGACTGGCGGCGTTCGCGTCCGGCCCCACCACGATCCGCGGTATCGGTCACATCCGACTCCACGAGACCGATCGCATCGCGGCGCTCGTCGGCAACATCCGCGCCCTCGGCGGCGAGGCGGAAGAGCTCTCCGACGGCCTGCGCATCATTCCCCGACAGCTGCACGGTGGCCGATGGGCGGCGCACCACGACCATCGGATGGCGACGACGGGCGCCCTGATCGGTCTGCGCGTGCCCGGGGTCGAGATCGATGACATCGGCACCACCTCCAAGACGCTTCCGGAGTTCACTCTCCTCTGGGAGCGAATGCTGCGAGGCGCATCCTCGTGAGCTGGCTCGACGACTCCGACGACCTCGACGACGACTTCGAGGACTATGACGAGAGCAGCATCCGCACGCGCCCGAACCCGAAGGCCAACCGCCCTCGCACCAAGCGACGGCCTGCGCATGACGACGCTCAGATCGGCCGCGTCCTCGGCGTGGACCGTGGTCGCTACTCCGTGCTGATCGACGAGGACACGCCTGACGAGCGCATGATCACCGCCGCACGGGCGCGTGAGCTTCGCAGGAACCCGATCGTCACCGGTGATCACGCCAAGGTCGTCGGCGACATCTCAGGCGAAGACGGCACCCTGGCGCGGATCATCGGCATCGCCGATCGCACGTCCCTGCTTCGGCGCAGCGCCGACGATACCGACCAGGTCGAGCGGGTGATCGTCGCGAACGCCGATCAGATGCTCGTCGTCGTCGCCGCCGCCGACCCCGAGCCGCGTGCCCGCCTCGTCGACCGCTACCTCGTGGCCGCGTTGGATGCCGGCGTGCGCCCGCTCCTCGTCGTCACGAAGACGGACCTGGCCGACCCCAGCGCCTTCCTGTCGCATTTCGACGGACTCGACGACCTGCGCGTCTTCACCAGTGCGCAGGACGAGATGCCCGTCGACGAGATCGGTGCTGCCCTCGTCGGGCACTCCACGGTCTTCGTCGGGCATTCGGGTGTGGGCAAGTCGACGCTCGTGAACGCTCTGGTGCCCAGCGCTCTGCGCGCGACGGGGCACGTCAACCAGGTCACCGGACGTGGCCGGCACACCTCTTCGTCGACCGTATCGCTGCGATACGTCAGCCCGGAGGGCAACGGCTGGGTGATCGACACCCCCGGCGTCCGCTCCTTCGGTCTCGGGCATGTGAACCCCGCGAACATCCTCGCCGCCTTCACCGAGCTGGCGGAGATCGCCGAGAAGTGCCCGCGCGGATGCACGCACCTCGCGGATGCTCCGGATTGCGCACTCATCGAAGCGGCCGAGAGCGGCGAGCTGAGCGAGACCGGGCGAGCGCGCCTGGACTCGCTGCAGAGGCTTCTGCAGACGTTCGCCGACAAGGCCGAGCAGACGCCCGGCCGGTAGGCTGGACGTGTGACTGTGCGCCTCGACTCCGGATCCGCTGCCCCCGACTTCGCTCTTCTCGACCAAGACGGCGCGACCGTCCGACTCGACGATCTGCGCGGCCAGAAGACGGTGCTCTATTTCTATCCGGCCGCGATGACGCCAGGGTGCACGACGCAGGCCTGCGACTTCCGCGACAGCATCTCCTCTCTCGAGGGCGCCGGGTACCGCGTGATCGGGGTCTCGCGTGACGAGCCTGCGAAGCTCGCCGAATTCCGCGAGCGCGACGGCCTCACCTTCACCCTTCTCAGCGACCCGGACCACGCCGTGCACACCGCATACGGAGCCTGGGGCGAGAAGATGAACTACGGCAAGGTTGTAGAAGGAGTCATCCGCTCGACCTTCGTTCTCGATGAGCAGGGAACGATCACCCTCGCTCAGTACAACGTCAAGGCGACAGGGCACGTCGCCCGACTGCGCAAGCTGCTCGGCATCGACGCCTGAGAGTCACTCCGCCGGGCGCTCGTTCTCGGCGCGCGTGCTCGCGATCAGCAGCGCGAAGCACAGCAGCGCCGGCAGCCCGACGCCGATGGTGAACGCCCAGGCGATCGGCTGCAGCGTCAGCGAGGCGAGCGCGAGCGCCACGGCGAGCACCTGGAAGACGACCCCACCCGAGCGTGCCCACGAATGGCCCGTCCTGGTTCCGATGGCGAATGCGATGAGAGCGACAGCGCCGATGAGCGTCAGCACGATGAGGGCGAGCGCCGTCGGCAGCGACGCGGCATCACCTGCGCCGAGACCGACGAGCTCGATGAGGGCGAACACGATCAATGCGGCGCCCTCTGCCGCGAGAACCGCGGAAGCCGCCAGAGCGAGGCCGGGTGAGCGCACAGTTGTCTCCTGAGAATCGAATGAGAACGGCGGAAACCCTTGATTTCGCCGGTTTCATGTAACAGAATGGACAGCGTCATGTGCTCCCACAGCGGCGTGGGGCGGGCTTCGCGCTCGCATCACAGAAAGCGGGCATCCGTCCGTATCTCATACAGGGTAGCTGAACCCGATCTGCACCCGAAATCCGAGTCGTCGCAATGCGACGATTTCTGAAACACCACACCGAGGAGCCCCCATGGACTGGCGCGATAAGGCCGCCTGCCTGACTGTCGACCCTGAGCTGTTCTTCCCTGTCGGGAACACCGGTCCGGCCGTCGACCAGATCGAGAAGGCGAAGACCGTCTGCGCCACCTGCACGGTGACCGAGATCTGCCTGCAGTACGCCCTCGAGTCCAGCCAGGACTCGGGCGTGTGGGGAGGCCTCTCCGAAGACGAGCGCCGTGCGCTCAAGCGCCGCGCCGCTCGCGCCCGCCGCGCCTCCTGAGCATCGAGAAGCGGCCCGAGACGATGTCTCGGGCCGCTTCTGTGTCTCCGCTCGACGCTGTGGCCGATCCTCCGGCTACTTCGTCAGCCAGCGAAGCGGGATGTCGATGACGACCTCGGTCCCCTCGCCTTCGCTCCCCCGCCATTCGATCGAGCCGCTGAGCTCGCCCTGGATGAGGGTGCGGATGATCTGCGTTCCCAGTCCCTGACCGATCCGCCCCTCCGGCAGGCCCTTGCCGGTGTCATGCACCGTGACGCGCAGATTCTCCTCGGTGCGCGCCGCATCGATCGTGACCATGCCCTCTTGCCCTGCGAGACCGTGCTCCACGGCATTCGTGACGACCTCGGTGAGAGCGAGAGCCAGCGGCGTGGCATACTCGCTCGGCAGGACGCCGAAGCGACCGGTCGACCGTGTGCGCGCGCGGGTGTTCGGTGCCGATGCGACCTCGGCCACGAGCTTGAGGACGCGATGGAACACCTCGTCGAAGTCGACCTTCTGCGTCAGGCCCTGGGCGAGCGTGTCGTGCACGACGGCGATCGAGTCGACGCGTCTCATCGCCTGAGTCAGCGCATCGCGCGCCTCGTCGGAGTGCGTGCGTCGTGCCTGGATCCGAAGCAGCGACGCGACAGTCTGCAGATTGTTCTTGACTCGGTGGTGGATCTCGCGGATCGTCGCGTCCTTGGTGATCAGCTCCTGCTCCTGGTGGCGCAGCTCCGAGACATCCCGGCACAGCAGGATGGCGCCGATGCGGGTTCCGTGATCCTTGAGCGGGATCGCGCGCAGCGACACGGTGACACCGCGCGCTTCGATGTCGGTCCGCCACGGCGCGCGTCCGGTCACGACGACGGGCAGCGACTCGTCGACCTGTCGGGACGGCGGCACGAGCCTCGTGGTGACCTCTGCGAGGGATTCGCCCTCGAGCTCGTCATCGAACCCCATGCGATTGAACGCCGAGAGTGCGTTCGGGCTTGCGAACGTCGTGATCCCGTCGACGTCGATGCGGATCAGGCCGTCGGACGCGCGCGGCGCGCCGCGGCGAGGGGAGGTCGGAGCCGCCGGATCCGGGAAGCTTCCGTCGGCGATCATGCGGAAGAGGTCGTTGGCGCACTCGTCGAACGTGATCTGCTGCCGAGACGGGGTCCGGGCCTCGCCGAGGTTCGTGTGCCGGGTGACGACGCCGATGACCACGGCCTGGTGCTCTCCGCCGCGACGTTCGTTGACGATCGGCACAGCTCGAACACGCGTCGGGGTCTCTTCGAACCAGTCCGGCGACGACGAGTCGACGATCTCCGCGGATTCGAACGCCCCCTGCACCTGCGTACGCCACTGAGGGCGCACCCGCTCGCCGACGATGTCCCGATAGAAAAGGGTGGCTGCTCCACTCGGACGCGCGTGCGCGACGGCGACGAACGATCCGTCGTCGGTCTCGATCCAGACCACGATGTCCGCCGAGGCGAGGTCCGCGAGAAGCTGACCGTCACCGGCGAGTCGGTGCAGCCACTCGACATCGTTGTCGGCAAGACGGCCCTGGGCATTGGCGAGGTCGCTGAGCGTTGACACCCCACCAGCCTAGAGCGCGCAGCCTCAGAGAACGGCCAGCGACGTCGCACGCCAGCGACGGTCGAGTCCTTCGAGACGGATCGCCACCGCCCGGGTGCGGCCCGGCCCCGCGACGACGACGACTGCTTCGACCTTGCCGTCGACGGGTTCTGTCACGCGGATCGAGAGGATCTCGAAAGTCGGGCGCGCAGGCGAGACCCCCCTCGCGCTGCGCGCCCTCGCCGAGAGGTTCGCCCGCGTCACCAGGCTCCGGTAAGCGTCTTCATTGAACCAGCGGGCGAGCTGATCGACTTCTCTGACTCCCGCGAGCACCTCGAGCACGCCCTGTGTGAGGCTCCGCAGCAGCGGATGCGGATCCGGCAGCTCGGCGCGAGGCGTCGGCTGCGGTGCGAAGTACTCGTGAAGCATCATCTGAGGCACTCTCCATCGGGAAGACTGCGCCAAGTAGAGCATGCGTCCAGTCGCCGTTCGGGTCGCGTTCGGGATCTATGTGGATAACTCGTACATGCCTTCCCGGACATCGCTTACGGTGGGGCGCGTGCACTGGGATCGACTGTTCGAAGACCTCGAAGGCCAGCTCGCCTCGGAGTGGGAGAGCGAGCGCGCGGCGCTGGATGCCGAATCCGAACGATTGCGCATCTCGCGACTCGAGCTTCGCAGCCGTCTCAGGGTTCTCTGCTCCGCAGCAGCTCCGACGACCATCGACCTGCCCGGCGGAACTCGTGTGCGGGCCCGGCTCGACGCGCTCGGCTCGGATTGGATCGCCGCGACGATCGCGCAGGCCGAGGAATCGACCACGACGCGGTCGACCCTGATCGTTCCTTTGCACGCGGTGCGCGGGCTGACCGTCGATCATGGCCTGCTGCTGTCCAGTCTGGACGAGCATGACGGCTCCGCGCCTGTGCTCCGCGAGCGCATGTCGCTCGGCTTCGTTCTGCGTGATCTCGCCAGGCGGCGGGTGCCGGTGCGAATAGTCAGCGTCGACGACTCCAACATGCACGGAACGATCGACAGGGCGGGAGCGGATCATCTGGACCTCGCTCTGCATGATCCTGGCGAGGCGCGGATCGCCTCGGCCGTCCGCAGCTTTCAGATCATCCCGTTCGCCGCGGTGTCCTCGGTGCAGACCGTCGGAGATCAGATGCCGTGACGGCGGGATGTACCCCAGACCTCCGGGAAGCTCGCCTCGTTGGCCTGACGCCACAGGGCCATCCGTCTGGCCTCTTCCGACTGCTCGTCGAGATACTCCGAAAGGCTCGACTCCTCGATGCGCCATCTGGCCGGTGCGCCGAGCTTGGACCCGCGCAGACGCCCCTCGTAGACGAGCTCGATGACTTCGTCGACCTCGATGCTCAGCAGCTCCGCCACCTGGGCCGGCGCGAGGAAGCCCTGCGCGGGCTGAGAGGAATGAGGCATGCTCCCATTGTCCTCCTGCCGTGCCGGAGCACCAGCGCCGATCCGATGCTGTGGATAAGTCTCGAACGGGCTCATCGATTTCTGTGACCATGTCGACATGAGCAAGTTCGTCCGTTCCCGCCGCGCCGTCTGGGGTGACGCCCGTTTTCTGATCGGCATCGCGGTCGTCGCGTTGTCGATCGGCGGCGTGTGGGCCGTCGTCTCCTCCTCCGGCACCACGACGCCGGTGCTTCAGGCGACGCGCACGATCGCTCTCGGTGAAGCGCTCGTCTCGGAAGACTTCCAAGTGGTCGAAGTCGGACTCGGCACGGTGACGGACCGCTACCTGGCACCGCAAGAGCTGCACGCCGGCCAGGTCGCGTCCCGCACGGTCTTCGCAGGAGAGCTCCTGGCCACCTCTGCCGCTGAGAGCGCCGATGCCAACAGGACGACCACGATCGTCGTCGAGAGCAGCACGGGGATCCCGGCCGATGTCGCCGCCGGGAGCGTCATCGAGCTCTGGCATTCGCCACCGGTCGACGACAGCGGCAGTCAGGGTCCGCCTCGTATCCTCGTGGCCGACGCCATCGTCACATCGGTCACGAAGGCGGAGGGGATGCTCTCGGCCGACGGCACGACCGCCGAGGTCGTGATCGACCGAGCGGATGTCGCCGAGGTGCTGGCCGCGATCACCGGCGGCTCTGTCCTCTCGGTCGTGCCGATCGGTTCGACCTCATGACCTCGGTCCTCGTCGCTGTTCCGGAAGCCCGCGCGCGAGGTCTGGCCGACGAGCTCGAGATGGAGGGGATCACTGTGGTCTCCGTCGTGCCGCCGAACAGAGTCCTTCCTCTGCCCGAAGGCGTCGATGCGGCCATCGTCGTCGCCACCCGCGCCGTTCTGACATCCGAGCTCGTCGCCGAGTGCGACAGGGCTGGCGTGCGGATCATCCCGCTCGGCGACAGCGACAGCAGGTTGCTCGGACGCTACGGACTCACCACCGCGCTTCCGGCTGATGCGAACGGCTGGGAAGTCGCGGCAGCACTCACCGCTGATATCCCGCGCATCACCGGGCATGAAGCATCACCTCCGCATCGCGTCACGGTCGTTTGGGGCCCCTCCGGCGCCCCTGGCAGGTCGACCATCGCGATCCAACTCGCAGTCGAACTCTGCCGGACGGGGCGGCGCGCCGCCCTGGTCGATGCCGACACCGTCGCTCCGTCACTTGCGCTGCTTCTGGGGCTCAGCGACGATGCGCCCGGCATCGCCGCCGCGTGCCGACGCGCAGAACTCGGCGCACTCGACTCAGCCGAGCTCACGAGGCTGGCGACGATCCTCGCGACGAGCGCAGGCGAGATCGAGGTCCTCGGCGGCATCAATCGGCCAGGGCGCTGGCCGGAACTCGGAGCGAGTCGTCTGCAGACCACTCTGCGCGCCTGCCGCAGCTGGGCGGAGGAGACCGTCGTCGACGTGGCGAGCGCCTTCGACGCGGACGACGAAGCGACCTACGACCTCGCCGGACCGCGCCGTCACGCGGCCACGGTCGCGGCGCTGCAGGAGGCGGATGCGATCATCGCGGTCGCGTCGGCCGACCCGCTCGGCATCAGTCGCTTCGTGAGGGAGCATGCCGAGCTCCGACGACTCACGGCCCCCACGCCCATCAGGGTCGTGGTGAACCGCGTCCGACCCGGCCCCCTGGGCATCGACGCGCGTGGTCAGATCCGGCGCACTCTCGAGAGATTCGCGGGCATCACCGACATCGCGTTCCTGCCGTTCGATCAGCGCGCCGCTGACTCCGCTCTGCTGCACGCCCGCCCGATGGCAGACCTCACCCCGCGTTCGACCCTGATCGCCGGCGTGCGTCGCATCGCCGAGACGTACAGCTCGGCGACGTCGCACACGTCTACTGGCGGTAGCTCGAGAGGAAGTTCCCGAGGCGCTCGACGGCTTCTGCGAGCACACGAGGCTCGGGGAGCGTGACCAGCCTGAGGTGGTCGGGCGTCGGCCAGTTGAAGCCGGTCCCCTGCACGAGAAGGATGTGCTCGGAGACCAACAGGTCGTAGACCAGCTTCGCATCGTCCCTGATCTCGTGGACATTCGGGTCGAGACGAGGGAAGGCGTACAGGGCACCGACCGGCTTGACGCAGGAGACACCGGGAATCGACTCGAGCCCCTCCCACGCGATGTCGCGCTGCTCGTGCAGGCGTCCGGTCGGAGCGATCAGCGCATCGATCGACTGCACTCCCCCGAGAGCCGCCTGCACCGCGTACTGCGCGGGGACGTTCGGGCAGAGGCGCGTGGACGCGAGGAGGTTGATCCCCTCGAGGAACCCCTTCGCGTGGTCCTGCGGCCCGGTGATCACAAGCCATCCGGACCGGAATCCGGCGACTCGATAGGTCTTCGAGAGCCCGTTGAACGTCAGGCACAGGAGATCAGGCGCCAGCGTGGCTGTCGGGATGTGCACCGCACCGTCGAACAGGATGCGGTCGTAGATCTCATCGGACAGCAGCAGCAGCTGGTTCTCCCTCGCGATCTGAACCATCCCCTCGAGGACCTCGCGAGAGTAGACCACGCCGGTCGGGTTGTTGGGGTTGATGATCACGAGTGCTTTGGTGCGAGGAGTGATCTTCGATCGGATGTCCTCGAGGTCGGGCTGCCAGCCGTTGTCCTCGTCGCAGAGGTAATGCACGGGAGTGCCGTCAGCCAGACTCGTCATGGCAGTCCACAGCGGATAGTCGGGGGCCGGGATGAGCACCTCATCGCCCTCGTCGAGGAGCGCCTGCATCGTCATCGTGATGAGCTCGGACACGCCGTTTCCGAGGAAGACGTCCTCGGGATCGAACCGGGGGAACCCGGGGATCTCCTCATACCGGCTGACCACGGCGCGGCGTGCCGAGATGATCCCCTTGCTGTCGCTGTATCCGTGCGCGGTCGGAAGCGCCGCGAGCATGTCGTGCACGATCTGGTGGGGTGCCTCGAAGCCGAAGATGGCGGGGTTCCCCGTGTTGAGCTTGAGGATCCGGTGTCCCTCGGCCTCGAGCCGCGCCGCCTCGACGAGCGTGTTTCCACGGATCTCGTACAGGACGTTCTTGAGCTTCGACGACTGGTCGAAGTGGCGCGTTGGTGTCATTGCGCAAGCCTACAATGACGCGAAGAAGGGCCGATCCATCCGGACCGGCCCCTCATCGAACTTCCTGGCTACTTCTTCTTCTTGCTCTGCGCCCGGCGCTGCTCACGGTTGCCGGCAGGTGCTGCGGGGGCCTCCGTGCGCTGGCCGAATGCACCGCGCGGAGCATCCTCTGCGTCGGCCGGCTCGGCCGGCGCCTGACGCGCCGCAGCCGCCTGGCGGAGCTTCTCGGTCGCAGCCTGCTGAACCTGTCCTCGGTCGTCTCGGACCTCGACCTCGCCGGCATCGTTCGCCGCTGAGTACTCGAGGCGCTGGTCTCCGCCGCCTTCGGCGAGGCCCTTGGCCTCGACCTCGGCAGTCTGCGAGTCGCCCGCCCGGCGGACCTCGACCTCGAGGTTGTAGAGGTACCCGACGGACTCCTCCTTGATCTGACCCATCATCGACTGGAACATCGCGTAGCCCTCGCGCTGGTACTCGATGAGCGGGTCGCGCTGCGCCATCGCGCGAAGACCGATGCCGTCTTTGAGATAGTCCATCTCGTAGAGGTGATCGCGCCAGCGACGGTCGAGCACCTGGAGCACGACACGACGCTCGAGCTCGCGGGTGGCCGCTTCTCCGAGCGACTCTTCGCGGGTCTCGTAGGCGATCTTCGCGTCCGAGAGCAGTTCGCGGGTCAGACCGTCCGCAGTGATGCCGCCCTTGCGGCCGGCGGCCTCGGACACGACCTCGTCGATCGTCACGCTGACCGGGTAGAGCGTCTTGAGCTCCGTCCAGAGTGCGTCGAAGTCCCAGCTCTCGTTGTGCCCCTCGCCTGTGTGATCCCGCACCACGCCGCTGATCGCGTCTTCTATGAAGTGCTGCACCCGATCGGCGATGTCGTCGCCCTGCAGGATGTGGCGACGGTCGGCGTAGATCGCCTCACGCTGACGATTCAGGACGTCATCGTACTTGAGGACGTTCTTTCGCATCTCGGCGTTGCGGGACTCGACCTGCGACTGGGCGCTGCGGATTGCCCGCGACACGAGACCCGACTCGATCGGGACGTCGTCGGGGAAGTTGGTGCGGGCCAGGATCGCCTCGGCGGCCCCCGACTGGAACAGACGCATCAGGTCGTCGGTGAGGCTCAGGTAGAAGCGGCTCTCACCCGGGTCGCCCTGACGACCGGAACGGCCTCGCAGCTGATTGTCGATCCGACGCGACTCGTGGCGCTCGGTGCCCAGGACGTAGAGGCCGCCGGCCTCGATGACCTTCTCGGCCTCCTCTGCCACGATCGCCTTCATCGACTCGTAGGTCTCGTCCCACGCGACCTCGTACTCCTCGGGCGTCTCGACCGGGTCGAGCCCCTTGCCCTTGAGTTCCTGCACGGCGAGGAACTCGGCGTTGCCGCCGAGCATGATGTCGGTTCCACGGCCGGCCATGTTGGTGGCGACGGTGACGGCGCCGAGTCGTCCGGCGCGTGCAACGATCTCGGCCTCGCGCGCGTGGTTCTTCGCGTTCAGGACCTCGTGCTTGACGCCCTTCTTCGCGAGGAGTCGCGACAGGTACTCGCTCTTCTCCACGCTGACGGTGCCGACCAGCACCGGCTGGCCGCTCGCGTGGCGCTCGGCGATGTCCTCGACGACCTGGGCGAACTTGGCGGTCTCGTTCTTGTAGACCAGATCCGACTGATCCTTGCGGATCATCGGCCGGTTCGTGGGAATCGGGATGACGCCGAGCTTGTAGGTCGACATGAACTCGGCCGCCTCGGTCTCGGCGGTACCGGTCATGCCGGCGAGCTTGTCGTAGAGACGGAAGTAGTTCTGCAGCGTGACGGTGGCGAGAGTCTGGTTCTCGGCCTTGACCGGCACGGCCTCCTTCGCCTCGATGGCCTGATGGATGCCCTCGTTGTAGCGGCGGCCGACCAGGATGCGGCCGGTGTGCTCGTCGACGATCATGACCTCGTCGTTCATGACGACGTAGTCGGTGTCTTTCTTGAAGAGCGCGAGAGCCTTGATCGAGTTGTTGAGGAACGAGATCAGGGGGGTGTTCGCGGACTCGTAGAGGTTGTCGATGCCGAGGTAGTCCTCGACCTTCTCGATGCCGGGTTCGAGCACGCCGACGGTGCGCTTCTTCTCGTCGACCTCGTAGTCGACGCCTGCTTCGAGGGTGCGGGCGATCTTCGCGAACTCGGCGAACCAGCGGTTGGCCTCACCTGACGAAGGGCCTGAGATGATCAACGGCGTCCGAGCCTCGTCGATGAGGATCGAGTCGACCTCGTCGACGATCGCGAAGTAGTGCTCACGCTGGACGAGGTCTTCCTTGCGCCACGCCATGTTGTCGCGAAGGTAATCGAAGCCGAACTCGTTGTTCGTCCCGTAGGTGATGTCCGACGCGTACTGCTCGCGGCGGACAGCCGGCGTCTGACCGGAGACGATGATGCCCGTCGACATGCCGAGTGCCCGGTACACGCGGCCCATGAGCTCGGCCTGGTAGCTCGCGAGGAAGTCGTTGACCGTGATCACGTGGACGCCCTCGCCCGCAATCGCATTCAGGTAGGCCGGGAACGTGGCGACCAGGGTCTTTCCCTCACCGGTCTTCATCTCGGCGATGTTGCCGAGGTGGAGTGCGGCACCACCCATGATCTGCACGTCGTACGCACGCATGCCGAGCGTGCGCTTCGCCGCCTCACGCACCGCGGCGAACGCCTCGGGCATGAGCTGGTCGAGAGACTCGCCCTTCGCGAACCGCTCGCGCAGCTCGGCGGTCTCGTTGCGCAGTTCGTCGTCCGTGAGCTTGGAGATGTCCTCTTCCAGCGCGTTCACGGCCTTGACCACCTGGTTCAGGCGACGGATGACCCGCCCTTCTCCAGCGCGCAGCAGCTTCTCAAGAGGATTCGCCACAGATGTCATCTCCCTGTCGATGGTTCCGGCGGCGCCGCTTGTCGGGCGCGTGCCAGGCATACCTTGTCATGTTACCCGTCCGTGACCTGGACGTCGTCCGCATGGCGCGCCGCCATGACATTTCCGAGTATGTATATATTGTTCCTCGACACCGGGAGGTCCACATGTCGGTCCGACAGAGTCTGCTCGCGATCCTCGCGCAGGGCCCGTGCTACGGCTACCAGCTCCGTCACGAGTTCGACCGACGCACCGGCTCGGTCTGGCCGCTCAACGTCGGTCAGATCTACAACACGCTCGAGCGCCTCGAGCGCGACGGACTCGTCGAGCGTGGAGCCGCCGATCTGCAGGGCCACGTGTACTGGGAGATCACCGACGTCGGGTCGTTCGAGGTCGACCGCTGGCTGGCCTCCCCCGTCGCGCGGAGCCAGGCCACCCGCGACGAGCTCGCGATCAAGCTGGCCGTCGCGGCGACGCTTCCCGGCGCAGATGCGACTCGCGTGATCGAGACCCAGCGCGTGGCGTCTGAAGAGCATCTCGAGCAACTCACCACGGCGAGGAAGTCACGCGAGGACGACAGTCCCCAGGGGCTCGCGTGGTCGCTCGTCGTCGACTCGATGATCTTCACCGCAGAGGCAGAGCTCCGCTGGCTCGACCATGTGCAGACCCGTCTCGCACAGCATCCCCAGCACGCGCTCGCTCTGGAGCTCACGACCGAGCGACCGAAGCGCGGCCGTCCGTCGAGGACAGAGGTCGCGGCGCTCGCCTGAGCGCAGTTCGCCTCAAGCGTATGCACAGCCAGTGACGTCGCCCGGGAAACTAGGATCAGTCCTATGGCTGGAATATGGGGCAGACGCAAGCGCGAGCAGGAACAACTGGCCGCACAGGACGCCGACCTGGCTCGCCGCGCAGAGCAGGCACTCGTCTCCGCTGACGAGCGCATCAGGAGCACCTCCGACGAGTTGGCGTTCGCGGAGGCCGAGCTCGGCGAGCAGCTGACTCGGGATTTGAAGAAGGCGCTGAGCGCGGTGCGCACTCACCTGCGCGAGGCTTTTCAGCTCCACCAGCTCAACCACGACGAGATCCCCGACACTCCAGAGGAGCTCCGCACCCGCAACGCTCGGATCGTGCAGCTGTGCGACTGGGCGCAGGACCTGCTCGATGAGAAGACGTCGGACCTCGCGACATCGATCTCGAAGGTGCGTCGAGCGCCCGAGGTCATCGCCCAGGTGCGAGCGGATGCCGAGACGCTGAGCGCGCGGATCCCGCAGACCAACGAGACCGTCGCCCGTCTCTCCTCGCGGTACGCGGATTCAGCGATGCACCAGATCGCGGCCAGCGCCGCGGAAGCCGAGCAGCTGATCGCCTTCGCCACTCATGGCGCCGCCGTGTCGGAGCGTCGACGCGCCGCGAAGCAGAACGAGGAGGCGAACCTCGCCCTCGAGACCGCGACCGAGGCGACGCGCCGCGCCTCCGCTCTGCTGGATGCCGTCGAGGACTTCGAGATCGAGGCGCTGCGCGCGGAGTCGACCCTCGCGGAGGTCGTCGCTGACTCGCGCAGCGACCTCATCGCAGCCCGGACCGCTCCGCAGGTGCCGGCGGTCACCGCTGCGGTCTCCGCCCTCCAGGACGCACTCAGCGCACTGTCGCCCGCAGGCTCACCCGGTGACCCCTTCGCGGAACTGTCGCGGCTGCGCGATGCGAACACCGCGCTCGACGACGCGATCGCCACCGCCCGCCACCGTGAAGCGCACCCGCTGCCCAGCATCCAGCAGGTGCAGCACGCGATCGACGACGCGGATCGTCAGCTGGGCGTCGCTCGCGGACTCATCGCGGGGCACAGGGGCTGGATCGGTGCGGATGCCCGCACTCGCCTCGCAGAGGCCGAGAGGCTGCGCGTCGATCTCTCAGACCTGCTTCCGGCGGAAGAGACCCGCGATGAAGCGCTGGCCAGCGCTCGGCGCGTCGCGCACCTCGCCTCGGAAGCCCTGCAGCTCGCGCAGCGGGACATCGATTCATCCCGTCCGCAGGACCAGGGTTGGGGTGGCGGCGACGGCTGGGGCGGAGGCGGCTGGAGCGGCGGCGGCCGACGCGGCGGGGGCAGCGACGTCGCCTCCGGGATTCTGGGCGGCCTGGTCATCGGGAGCATTCTCGACGGAATCTTCGACTGACCCGCATCCTCAGCACATGACGACGGCCCGACTCCTTCTGGAGCCGGGCCGTCGTCGTATCAGCCTCAGGAGGCGAGTGCCTCAGTGGGCGGAGCCTGCGTCTCGAGCGCGATCACACCGTAGTCCCAGCCCTTGCGTCGGTAGACGACGCTCGGGTGATCGGTGCGCACGTCGACGAACAGGAAGAAGTCGTGCCCGACCAGCTCCATCCGGTCGACGGCCTCTTCGACGGTCATCCATTCCGCTCCGAAGTTCTTGGTGCGGATGACCACCGGCGAGTAGACCTCGTCGTCGTCGTTCTGGATCGGCACAGCGCCCGTCGCGACCGCGCGAAGGACCTCCACCGATGCCGGCTGGACGTCGATGCCCTCGAGCGCACCGCTCTCCTTCTCGAAGTGCGCCCCACGCGGATGCTGGCGTCCGTCGACTCGCTTCTCCTTGGCCCGACGAAGCTGTTCGGCCATCTTGTCGACGGCCATGTCGAGTGCGACGAACTTGTCTCCGTCCGTGGCCTCGGCGCGAACGACGGGCCCCTTGCTGATGAGCGTCAGCTCGACGGTCTCATCCGGCACATGACCGTTGCGATACACCCGGTGGGTGACTTTGACATCCAGCCGCTGCGCACGGGACGCGAACGTCTGGATCTTGGCGATCTTCTCTTCGACAACGGTGCGGAATCGGTCGGTGATACCCACCCCGACGCCAACGATGCTCGTTTCCATTGCTGCCTCCTTGTCCCGGTCCTCCCGGCCAAGGGCGGACCGTGGTCGCCTTGTGACCCCCAACGGTAGTCCGCCTGACCTCCGATGTCACGGGTCATTTGCTGCGTGTCTCCGATGCGTTCGCATTCCGTTCGCCGAGACGGGGTGTCGCGGCGAGCGCGACCGCAGAGACGACCCGGGCGCCGGCCCCTCTCAGCGTGCGAGCCGCTTCGTCGAAAGTCGCTCCCGTGGTCACGACGTCGTCCACGAGCACGATCGCCCCGCCCCCGATGGCCGATCGTGATCGCATGCTCCCCCGCACGTTCTCCGCCCTGCTCGCCGAGTCGAGTCCGCGCTGATCCGCACGTCGCCCCCTCCGCACGAGCAGGCGATCCGGCGCCGCACCCGCCCGCCTGATCAGCAGATCGGGAACCCGGTAGCCCCGCCGTCGGAACGCACTCTGCGACGTGGGGATCGGCACCAGGCGCACCGGGTCATCGAGTTCGGCCTGCGCATCGACGACGCCAGCGAGAACCTCACCCAACGCCGCTCCGAGCGGGCGCGCGAGCATCGTCTCGCCGTCATCCTTGAGCCTGCGGATGCACCGGGACGCGATGGACTCGAACGGCATGGCGGCCCGGACGAGCAGGCCGCTCGGCGTGCGTCGCATCAAGGGCGCTGCTCGGATGCCCTCTCGACACGCGTCGCACAGCATCGTCTCAGGGCGACCGCAGCCTGCGCAGGTCGCTGCGAGCAGCAGAGCGAGCACCTCGACACCGATGGCACGGGCGAGCGGATGCGAGAGCATCCGTCGATCCTGTCCCACCGGCCGAGGCCTCTCGACCGCAGCCCTGTGCGGAACCCGCCCGCTGTGAGTGTTCAGCCCTCACAGGCCCGCCGTGCAGAGGCAGTCGCGCTCAGTGACCTGCTCGGGTGGCGAGAAGCGAGACTCCCGTGACCGATTCGCTCCACGCCGACCCGGTTCGCGCGAACACAGCACCCTCGGCGCCGAGGACCCGCAGGCCGGTGGCGGCTCGCGCACCCGCGATCGACACCGCGCCCGTCGGGCCGACCTCGGTCTCGCCCGGCCCTCCGACCACCTGCGTGACGACCATCCGGTCGCCCGGGTCGGTCAGCAGGCCCAGGCGGTCGGCCCCCAGCCAGACCAGCCCCACGGCGCTGCCGTCGAGCTGCGCGATCGGCTCGGTCGGGCCGAGTTCGGTGGGCAGTCCTGTCTCGTCGCGGATCACCGAGGAGACGACGATCCAGCGTTCTCCTCCGATCACGACGACTG
The DNA here is from genome assembly GCF_000834175.1 of Microbacterium sp. MEJ108Y. Classification (NCBI taxonomy): domain Bacteria; kingdom Bacillati; phylum Actinomycetota; class Actinomycetes; order Micrococcales; family Microbacteriaceae; genus Microbacterium; species Microbacterium sp. MEJ108Y. The sequence continues at coordinate 319,066 of NZ_JXQX01000038.1, forward strand.
CAGCCACTCGGGCGCCATCGGCGGAGACTCGGATGGCGGAGACCGTCGACGCCTCGGGCCACGCGCCCGCGATGGTCTGCGGGGCGACGTCGCTCCCGATCGCCTGCAGAGCGGCAGGCGCATTCGAGGGCACCGACCAGGTGTAGTCGTAGGGGTCCAGCGACGGCCGCACCAGCGACGGGCGCGCATCCAGTTCATCGAAGCCGCCGTCTCCAGCGAGCCACACATGCCCGTCGATCAGCTGCACGGCCGCGCGAGAGCTGTCGACCGACACGTCGATCGCTGTGACCGGCTGACCCGCGTTGAGGATCTGATCCGTGACACCCGGGATCGGGGTGATCTCGCCACCCACCAGCATCCCGAACGTCCCGTCCTTGATCACGAGACTGCCTGCATCCGCCGTATCGGTCACGACCTCGACGACACCGGCTTCCAACGCCCGCCCGTCGACCGTGAAACGCACCTGGTCGATCTGCACCCCCGCAGCGACGAGGGTGGCCTGAAGCTGCGTGCGCATGCGTGCGAGGGTCGTGGGGTCGAGACCGAGGGCCGCTCGGTTCAGTGCGACATCGGCGATCTGATCCGGGTCGATCGGAACGGCGTCGCGGGCGAGCTGCACTTCCTGTGGGAACGCGCTCTGCACGGCGGGGTCGAGCCACGGCCGCGGTGCCCCGCCGATCAGCGACTGCGCGATGGTCGTGGCGACCGTGGCGCGTCTGGGGAACCAGCGCACGTCGGGCACGAGACGCTCCCAGGTCTGGTCGAAGTACTGCAGTGCGTAGTCGTCATAGACCCGCGCGAACCTCGACTCGTCGATCACCACACCGTCCGGAGCCTCGGCGATCCGCCACTGGCCCTTCGTGCGCTCGACCACGAAGGCGGAGTTGGAGGCGCCGAAGGCCTCGGAGTAGGCCCCGGTCGCGTCGACGCTGGCTATCTGGTCGAAGGCGACTCGCACGTCGGCGGTGTCTCCGTCCTCCGCCTCGCTGTCGTCCTCGACGTTCGAGACGAACGAACGCGTCGCGGCGCTCACGTCGATCGACACCCCGGTGTTCGGACGCCAGGTCGACGCGAGTTCCGGGGTGAGGAATCTCCGAGCGGTGTCCCAGTTGTCAGCGGGAGTGATCGCCGCTTCCATGAAGCCCTCGACGATCTCCTCCGGGCCTGCGCCGTCGACGGGATCTGAGGCGAGCGGGAGGAAGTCCTGACCCTCCGGGGACGCCCCGAGCGGATTGCCCCTCTGTACGTCTCCGGTCGTCGGGAGGCCCGTGCACGCAGACAGGAGAAGCGCAGCTGTCGCGATAGCGAGCCCGCGCAGCGTGCGTCGGGTCCTGGCCGTCATTCGATGCTCCCTCGATCGAAGAGCTCGGCCGGAACGTCGGCGAGCTGGATCGGCTGCGTGGCGTCGCCGGGTTCTCCGAGACGCTCCTGAGGCTCGATGGGGATGGGCGAAGGGCCCTCCGTCGCGTCACCCCGACGAGGCAGTGTCAGCACGAAGTTCGTGCCGACCCCGAGCTCGGACCAGACATCGAGCGATCCACCGTGCAGAGTCGCGTCGCCGAGCGCGATCGACAGTCCGAGCCCCGTGCCCCCCAGCGTGCGCTGGCGAGAGGGGTCCGCCCGCCAGAATCTGTCGAACACCCGCTCCGCATCGGCCGGATCCATGCCGAGACCGAAGTCCCGGACACCGGCGGCCACGGCGTGCTGGTTGCTGTCGACGGTGACCACGATCGGCCTGCCCTCGCCGTGCTCGATCGCGTTGCCGATCAGGTTGCGAAGCACTCGGCGCACACGCCGCGGATCCATGTCGACCGGCGAGTACCCGCCCGGTGCCACGAGCCTCAGCTCGCTGCCCCGGTCGTCGGCGAGAGGCTGCATCTGCTCGATGATGTCCTCGGCGAGATGCGCGAGACTCGTGGCCTCGAGTTCGAGCTGCACGGAGCCCGCGTCGTAGCGACTGATCTCGAGCAGGTCCGACAGCAGAGTCTCGAACCGCTGCACCTGCGTGTGGAGGAGTTCGGTGGTGCGTGCGGTCGTCGGGTCGAAGGCACCCCGCTGGTCGTTCAGCATGTCGGCCGCGAGACGGATCGTGGTGAGCGGAGTCCGCAACTCGTGCGACACATCCGACACGAAGCGCTGCTGCACGAGCGACAGCTCGCCCAGTTCTTTGATCTGGGACTCGATGCTGTCGGCCATGGCGTTGAAGGAGCGTCCGAGCGTGGCGATCTCGTCTTCGCCGTGCACGTCGATGCGGACTCCGAGGTCGCCCGAGGCCAGTCGCGCGCTCGTCTCGGCGGCCTCGACGATGGGGGTCGACACCGTGCGGAGAACGATGAAGGAGATCGCGGCGACGATGGCGACGAGGCCGATGCCGGCGACCCAGAGGGTGCGCTGCACGAACAGCAGGGTGTTGTCGGCATCGGCCAGGTCGTAGGCGAAGTAGATCGCGAACGGACCGGCCTCGGGCACTCGCAGCTGCTGGCCGACGATGATCCCTGGTACTTCCCGACCGCCGACCTCGAGCGACACGGACTGCCACGACTGCCAGTCGTCGAACTCGACCACCCTGTTTCTCAGCCCGGAGCTGATCAGGTTGTCGCTGAGCCCTGCGGTGAAGCCGTTGAGCGGGATGTCCGGGTCGACCTCCATGCGGAATCCGGCGAGGCCCTCGGCCGTCGAATTGCGTCCCAGGTCCTCCTGCACGCTGTCCCAGAGTTCGGGGAGGGCGGCCGGATCGTCGCCGAGCGCAGTGGCGTCGAGGGTCGCCTGAGCCTGATTCACCGAGCGCGCCGCATCTTCGAGCGCTTCGTTCTTGCGCGACTCGAAGAGATCGCTCTGGATCACGAGCGCCATGGTCACGCAGGTGATCAGGATCGCCGTCGACGTCAGCAGAAGGGTGATCGTCAGCGTTCGGAACCGCAGGGAACTGCGCCACAGCGCCCGGAGGACGGTCGGCCAACCACGCCAGTCGCGGATGACAGCGACCGCCGTGGTGGTCGCTGTGGTCGCGGCCATCGTGGTCCTAGCCCGCGCCCCCGGCACGGTAGCCGACGCCCCGCACCGTCATGACGATCTTGGGGTTGTCCGGGTCGAGCTCGACCTTCGCCCGCAGGCGCTGCACGTGCACGTTCACCAGGCGCGTGTCGGCCTTGTAGTGATAGCCCCAGACCTGCTCGAGCAGCATCTCTCGCGAGAACACCTGCTGCGGCTTCGAAGCCAGCGCGACGAGCAGCTGGAACTCCAGAGGTGTCAGGGCGATGGGAGCCGTGCCACGGCGCACCTCATGGGCATCGACGTCGACGGTGAGGTCTCCCACTCGCAGCTGCTCCCCCACGTTCTGCGACGTAGGCCTCAACCGCGTACGGATGCGCGCGACGAGCTCCTTCGGGTTGAAGGGCTTGACGATGTAGTCGTCGGCTCCGACCTCGAGCCCTCGCACCACATCTGCCGTGTCGCTGCGGGCGGTGAGCATGATGACAGGGACGCCGGATTCGGCGCGGATCCGGGAGCAGATCTCGATGCCGTCCATGCCTGGAAGCATCAGGTCGAGCAGCACGAGGTCCGGGCGCTGTGCGCGCCATTCATCGACCGCCCGCGCACCGTCGGCGCAGAACACCGGCTCGAAGCCCTCGGTGCGCAGCACGATGCCGATCATCTCGGCGAGCGCGGTGTCGTCGTCGACCACAAGAATGCGTGAGGTCATAACTGTTACCTTATGGCACTCAGTACCACAGCCCCCATGTCTACGCGCCGACGGGTCTTGTGACACGATGGGAGCGCACGACGGAGGGAGTGCCGGTGAGCGGCCAGACGTGGACCCCTGCCCCGAAGAAGGGCATCATCCCCCTGCATCCGCTGACATTCGGGATGCTGCTGAGCAAGTCGTTCGTCGCGCTGCGGCACAACCCCAAGGTCCTCTTCGGCTTCGGGGTGGTGATCCAGCTGGCGGTCGTCGTGCTGAGCGCCACGGTGATGGGCTTCGTGTTCGTCACCACGTTCACGCGACTCGAGTCGCTGTCGCCCTCCTCTGCGGACTTCGAGGCCGTGTTCGCAGGCACCATCGCGATGAACATCGTCGCCGGCATCGCCGTGGGCCTCGCATCCGTCGCCTTCACCGCCCTGATGCAGGGCGTCGTCGCAGCCGAGGTCGGCTTCGCCGCGATCGGGGTGAAGGCGAGCCTCAAGACCCTCTGGCGCAAGATGATCCCGTCGTTCTGGCGGCTCGCGGCGTTCGCGTCGCTCTCCGTCATCTTCGTCTTCGGCGTGATCGTGATCCTCTTCGTCATCATCGCCGGCTTCGTCGCGAGTGGGCTCGGCGGTTCCGTCGAAGCCATCGGCGGCATCGTCATCCTCATCGTGGTCCTGCTGCTCGCCATCGTCCCCCTCATGGTCTGGCTCACGACCAAACTGCTCCTCGTGCCGTCGATCCTCGTGCTGGAGCGAGCGAAGTTCCGCGATGCGCTCGTGCGCTCGTGGCGCCTCACCCGCGGTCGTTTCTGGATCGCCTGGGGAGTCACCTTCCTCATCGGCGCCATCATGGGTGTGGCGATGCAGCTCGTGAATCTGCCCGTCTCACTGGTGAGCTCGATGCTCGGGTCGACCATCGCTCCGACCGGCTCTGCCGACACCGCGGCGATCATGGGGTTCGTCTTCGCGCTCCTCGCCCCGCAGATCCTGCTGCTCGTGCTGCAGGCCATCACCCTCGTGGTGCAGAGCACCGCCGGGACTCTGGTGTATCTCGACAGCCGGATGCGGTACGAGGGTCTCGATCAGGCGCTGATCAGTCATGTCGAGAGACGCGATCTCGGATGGACGGACGAGCAGCTCGGCGATCCGTTCGCCGTCGATCCGGCACGCGCCGTCTCGAGCGCTCCGCCGCCGAAGCAGATCCCGGAATGGGCCACGATGACGGCCGCCGGTTATGAGATGCCGCAGTACCCGGCACAGCCATACCCCGCACAGCAGTACTCAGGGCAGCCGCCCTACCCTCAGCAATACCCGGCGCCGCAGTACCCGGGGCCGCAGTACCCGGCGCAGCCCTACCCGGCGCAGCAGTACTCAGGGCGGCCGCCCTACGCTCAGCAGTACCCCGCGCAGCAGTACCCGGCGCAGTCTTACCCGGCGCAGCCGCCGTATCCAGGAGCGGTCGCACCTGCCCCGCCTCAGTCGCCCGCGGGCGCCTCGGCGCCGCCCGCGTACTCGCCCCCTGCTGCTCCCCCGGCTCCTGCGGCTTCGCCGGCTTCCCCCGACGAATCCACCTGGGCCGCGCCCGGAGCCGGCAGCGAAGGACCTGCATGATCCGCTCGCTCGACGACGTGTGGGTCCCCGACGGAGACGATGCGCGGCAATGGGCCGAGCAGGAGCTCTCCGATCCGCGCTACGCCGATGCGAAGCCCACCTGGTTCGACCTCGTCGCTCGTGACATCGGACGATTCCTCGCCGACCTGTTCAGCTCCGACAACGGCGCCAGCGTGGGGCCCTCAGCCTTGATCATCGTGAGCATCATCGTCTTCGGAGCCCTCGTGGCGGCGCTCATCATCTGGGGCCGCCCGCGCCGCGCCCAGGCTGTCCGTCGGCCCGGGTCCGGCCTCCTCGGCGCGGACGACGACCGCTCGGCCGCGCAGCTGCGAGCCGATGCCGATCGCTGTGCACGCGGAGGCGACTGGGACGAGGCGACCATCCTGCGATTCCGCGCGCTCGCCCGAGGGCTCCTCGAGCGCGACCTCATCGATCCCTCCCCGGGAGCGACCGCGCAGGCGATCGCTCGCGAGGTCTCGGTCGTGTTCCCTGCGGAGACTACACCGGTGCGCCAGGCTGCGATCTCCTTCGACGACGTGCGCTACCTCCGGCATCCCGCGACTGCTGAGCGCTACGCCGAGCTCGCGGCCACCGACGACCGTCTGAGTGCGCTGCGCCCAGAGGCGGTGCCCGCGTGAGCGTGGTCGAGCAGCGCGATGCCCTGACGTCGACGGCCGAACGCGCGCCTCGCGGCAGAAGATCGCGGTCGCTGCTCGGGTGGGCGATCGTCGTGGCGCTCGTTCTCGGCGGCGTCTTCGTGGCGATACAGGTCGGCGTGCGCATGCCCGATCAACGCGGCTCACTCGATCCGGAGAGCGTGGGCGATTCCGGAGCCATGGCCATCGCCCGGATCCTGGAGGACAACGGCGTCGAGGTCTCGGTGTTCCGCTCGCGGAACGAGGCACGAGCTGCGCTCGACGACGACGCCACACTCGTGATGGCCAATCCCTATACGCTCTCCGACGACGGGATCTCCGAGCTGATCGAACCGGCCCAGCGAGTCGTGTTCCTCTCGAGCAGCACTCATCTGCTGACCCTTCTGCGCATCGGCGAGAACGCCACTCCGGACTCGACTCCGGTGCCGGCCGACTGCGACGCCCCCGAGTTCGCGGATGTCGGCACCATCCGCCCTGATCGACTGTTCACGCCGGCAGACGGCGTGGAGGGCTGCTTCGGCGCAGGCGACGCGGCGGCCGTGCTCATCGACGAGACCGACGGCAAGACGCACGCCGTCGTCGAGGGCGCGCGTCTCTTCAGCAACGCCTACCTCGCGGAAGACGGGAACGCCGCCCTCGGACTCGCTCTGCTCGGTCAGACCGACCGGGTCGTCTGGTACGTGCCCAGCTTCGACGACACCGACATCGAAGGCGAGACCGACGACACGCTCGGCTCGCTCACGCCCGGGTGGGTGACGCCCGCCATCCTGCTGCTCATGATCGCCGGCGTCGCAGCAGCGCTGTGGCGCGGACAGCGCTTCGGACCTCTCGTCGCCGAGACTCTTCCGGTGACCGTGCGCGCCTCGGAGACGATGCACGGACGGGCGCGCTTGACAGCGAAGGCAGGCGACGCCGCGCATGCGGCCGAGGCGATCCGCGACGGCAGCAGGCGTCGGCTCGCGCGCAGGCTCGGACTCGCCGTGACCGCGAGCGCCGAGGAGGTCGCGGATGCCGCGGCCGATCGGCTGCGCATCCCCCGTGGATCTCTGCACGACCTGCTCGGGGGTGCGACGCCTTCCGATGATCCATCGCTGATCGACCTCGCGCGGCGCCTGCAAGAGCTCGAGAGCGCGGTCGACGCTTCCTCCTTCACAGAGCGGAGATCCGAATGATCCGCCGAACCCACCGAACCGCCGTCCATCCATCCGAACGGAAGCCGAGGACACCACGTGACCGCTGAGACATTCAACGACGCCGAACTGCGTCAGGCCATGCACCGTGTGCGCACGGAGGTCGACAAGGCTGTCGTCGGCCAGGCGGGCACCGTGACCGGCCTGCTGGTGTCGCTGCTGGCACGAGGACACGTGCTGCTCGAAGGCGTGCCGGGGGTGGCGAAGACGCTGGTCGTGCGCTCGTTCGCGCGAGCGCTGGGCCTCGACACGAAGCGCGTGCAGTTCACGCCCGACCTCATGCCCGGCGACGTCACCGGCTCGCTCGTGTACGACGCCAGGACGGGCGAGTTCGACTTCCGTGCGGGCCCGGTGTTCACGAACATCCTGCTCGCCGACGAGATCAACCGCACGCCCCCGAAGACGCAGGCCGCCCTGCTGGAGGCGATGGAGGAGCGGCAGGTGTCCGCCGACGGCGTCAGCCGCCCACTGCCCGATCCGTTCCTCGTCGCGGCGACGCAGAACCCGATCGAGCACGAGGGCACCTACTCGCTTCCGGAGGCGCAGCTCGACCGCTTCCTCATGAAGCTCGTCGTGGGAATGCCTGAGCGGGACGCCGAAGTGTCGGTGCTCCGCAAGCACGCGTCGGGCTTCTCGCCTCGCGAGCTCACCGGCGTCGAGGCCACCGTCTCCGCCGACGAGATCCGGGCGGCGCAGGATGCAGCCGGGCGCGTCGAGGTCACCGATGACGTCCTCGGCTACGTCGTCGATCTCGCCAGAGCGACGCGCCAGTCGCCATCGGTCGAGCTCGGCGCGAGTCCTCGCGCCTCGACGGGCCTGCTGGCCGCCGCGAAAGCGTGGGCGTGGCTCAACGCATCGACCGCGGTCACCCCTGATCACGTGCAGACCATGCTCGTGCCGGTCTGGCGACACCGACTGCAGCTGCGTCCGGACGCGCAGATGGAGGGCGTGTCGGCGGATGCCGTGCTCACGTCCGTCGTGCAGCAGACCAGGGTGCCGATCTAGGTGTTCGTCACCGGCCGTCTCGCGCTTGCCGTCGCCGTCGGCATCGTCCCGCTCGTCCTCGCCGGGCTCGCGGAGTTCCCGCCGTATGCCGCGCTGGGCATCTGGGTGCTGCTGTGCGTGCTGCTGGTGGTGCTGGACGTACTGCTGGCACCGAGCCCTCGCTCCGTCGTCGTGACGAGGCGCGTGCCGGCCCGCGCCCGGATCGGAGAACTGGTTCCGGTGAGCGTCGCGCTGCAGAATCAGGGCAGCCGCACCCTGCACGCGGTGATCCGTGATGCATGGCAGCCGACGGCGGGCGCGGGCGAGGCGCGTCAGCGACTCAGCATCCCACCGGGCGAACGGCGACGCGTCTCGATGCCGCTGCTTCCCCGGCGTCGAGGGGAGCTCGCAAGCGAGTTCGTGATGATCCGGTCACGGGGTCCGCTCGGCCTCGCCGGACGGCAGGCCCGCCACACGGTGCGGGGAACCGTCCGGGTGCTCCCCGCCTTCTCGTCGCGCAAGCACCTGCCTTCACGGCTGGCACGGCTGCGGGAGCTGGACGGCAACACGAGCATCCAGGTGCGCGGTCAGGGGACCGAGTTCGACTCTCTGCGGGAGTATGTCCGGGGCGACGACGTGCGGTCCATCGACTGGCGGGCGACCGCCCGGGCGGGAACCACGATGCTGAGGACGTGGCGACCCGAGCGCGACCGCCACGTCGTGATCATCATCGATACGGGGCGCACCGCGGCTGCGCGCGTCGGCGACGGAACGAGAGTGGACGCCGCCCTCGAGGCATCGCTTCTGCTCGCTGCCCTCGCGGCGCGAGCGGGTGACCACGTGCATCTGCTCATGTACGACCGTGTCGTGCGGGCTCGAGTCACCGGCGTCGACGGCGCCGCGCTTCTGCCCGCCCTGACGGACGCGATGGCCCCGGTGCACGCCCGCCTCGTCGACACCGACTGGCCGGGCGCGTTCGCCGCGGTTCGCACCCTCACGACCCGCCCCGCGCTGATCGTCGTGCTGACCGCACAGGATGCCGCCGAGTCGGCACGCGGATTCCTCGGCGCCTTCCCCGATGCGAGCAGGGCGACGTCCATCCTCGTCGGATCCGTCACGGACGACGGCATCGCGGATCTCGCGATGCAGCGTGGTTCGCGCGAGGAGATCTACCTCGCGGCCGCCGCTGAACGCACCATGCGCGACGCGGAGAACGTGGCCGATGCGGTGCGTCGCGCCGGAGGCGAGGCCATCGCCGCCGATCCTGAGACACTGCCGCCTCGGATCGCCGACCGATACCTCGAGCTGAAGGCCTCCGGGCGGCTGTGAACCGCTGAGACCTCAGCCGGCCAGAAGTCGCGGTGTCCCTGCCTCATACTCGACGAGGTCGCCGGTCTCGCCCCGGCGATACGCGCGACCGCCGATGACGAGCATGTAGATCAGGAACGCGGCGAGCGCGGCCACGCCGATGCCGATCTTGATCGGCCAGGGCAGAGACCACCCGGTCACGAAACCCTCGATCAGGCCCGAGACGAACAGCGCGAAGACGAGTCCGATCGCCACCGTCGCGAGCGAGCGTCCCTCGGCGGCGAGAGACTCGCCTCTCGATCGATGCCCCGGAGCGACCCACGACCAGAAGAGGTGGAGTCCGCCGGCCGCGGCGACGAAGATCGACGTCATCTCGAGAAGGCCGTGCGGGAGGATGTAGAGGATCATCACATCGACCTGATCGTGGGCGGCCATGACGGCGCCGGATACCCCGAGACCCATCGCATTCTGTACGAGCACGTTGATCGGCCAGAGGCCGGTGATGCCGAACAGAACGCACTGCAGGGCGATCCAGGCGTTGTTCCACCAGACCATGCCCATGAAGACCGCCGCGGGGTTCTCGGTGTAATAGCCGGTGAAGCTCTCGTCCGCATACTGCTCGAGCAGGTCGGGCGGGCCGAGGGTGGCCAGAAGCGCCGGGTCTGACGAGATCCATGCGGCGGCGCCGACCACGACCGCGATGAACGACACCGCGACCACGAGCGTCGTCCAGCGCAGTCGATAGAGGGCAGCCGGCAGCTGCAGGGAGAAGAAGCGGCCGGTCTGGGTGAGGATGTTGTCGGATGCGCCCGTGAGTCGCAGCCGTGCGCGCACGAGGATCGTCGAGAGATACGCGCCCTGAGGCGATTCGCCCACCGAGGTCTTCAGCTCCGCGAGGTCAGCGGATGCCGCACGGTATCGGACGATCAGCTCGTCGACGCCCGCCCCGTCGAGGCGGGCGCGGCTCAAATCGTCGAGTCGCTCCCACTCGGCGCGGCGTGCATCTGTCAACGCATCGGCATCCACCTGATTTACTGTACCCATGTCCGTCCCGCTCGATGCATCCGATGAGGTTCTCTCCGGCGAAGCCGTCGCGATCGACGTGCAGCCGATCGGATTCGTCCTGCGAGCCGCGGGGGCGATCATCGATCTCCTGGTCGGCATCGCCGTCTTCGTGCTCACCCTGTTCCTGCGCATCTGGCTGCTCGACATCGGAGTTCTCGACCAGGCGACCGACACGATCGCCTTCATCGCTTCGATCGTGATCAGCTTCGTGGTGCTGCCGATCACGATGGAGGTCGCTCTCAAGGGCCGCAGCCTCGGAAAGCTCGCGGTGGGTGGTCGCATCGTACGCCTCGACGGGGGCGCGACCGGATTCCGGCACGCCTTCATCCGGGCGCTTCTGGGCGTTCTGGAGATCTACATGACGCTGGGCAGCGTCGCGGTGCTCGCCGGGGCGTTCAGCGCCCGATCCCAGCGCCTCGGAGACATGGTCGCGGGCACCTACAGCCAGCGCGTGCGCACGCCGAAGCTGATCCCCAGCGTCCCGGTGCTGCCGCCGATGCTCGCCGGCTGGGCCCAGATCGCCGATGTGGCCCGCCTGCCCGACCGCCTCGCCCGTCGCATCTCCCAGTTCTTGCAGAGCGCTCCGCGAATGGTGCCGTCTGCACGAGCGAGGGTGGCGCAGGATCTGCTCTCCGAGGCCTCGCCGTTCGTCTCACCCCTGCCCCAGGCCGCGCCCGAGGTGGCGCTCATCGGCATCACCGTGCTCCGTCGCGAGCGGGAGCGCAGAGCGCTGCAGAACGCCGATCGCCGAGCGGAGAAGCTCACCGGGCGTCGCGTCGGCGTCTGAGCGCTCGTCCGGTCGGGAGGCCGCCGGGCGCACGTCAGAATCGGATCGCGTCGATCACCTTCACCCGCAGTGCGACCAGGGCCGGGATGAAGCCGGCGACGGCACCGACCAGGATCGACGCCGCGAGACCGACGAAGGCCGCTCGCATCGGGAACGGCGGGATGTCCTGGATGCCGTAGAAGAGCGACGTCACCACCCAATCGGAGCGGAGCACCGCGACCACGATCGCGATGCCGACGAGCCCGGCCACCGTGGTCGCCACAAGACTCTCGAGGAACACCGAGAAGAAGACCCTGCCCGACGTCGCCCCGAACGCGCGACGCACGCCGATCTCACGCACCCGCTGCCGCATGGCGACCAGCTGGATGTTGATCAGGCTCAACGCTCCGAGCGCGAGGATGACCGCCGCGATGCCGCCGGTGACCATCTCGAACGTCGCCTGCGCATCCAGCGCACCGGGTTGGGCCGCCCAGTCCGAGCGGCTGACCGACACGGTCTGCCCTTCCGGAAGTCCCGCCCGAAGATCCATCGCGAGCACGGGTGCGATCTCGTCGACCTGACCCTGGCCCAGCCAGATCTCGTACTGCGGCCATGCTCCCTCCGGCAGGGCATCGACGCGAGCACGATACGCGTCGTAGAGGATGTCGACGCGCAGCTCCTCGTCGCCGAACCCCTGGCGAGGCACGACGCCCACGACCTGGTACGTGCCGCCTGCGGGCCCTGCGAGCGTCAGCGTCGGGTGCTGAGCGACGGGTGTCCGCCCGATGCGGTCCCACAGCGCCTCCGTGATCACGACGGGCGGTGAGAGCGCGTCGGAATCCGCATCGCGCATCCAGCGCCCCTCGAGCAGCTGCTCGCGGTGGATCTGCGAGTAGAGAGGGTCGATCAATCGCGAGTTCACGTCGACGATGCCGTCAGGGAGCTGCACGGGGACGACCATGCCCTGCGCGATCCGCGCGGTGTGGCTGAACTCGAATCGCTCAGCGACGCCGGTGAACCGCTCGTCGAAGGCGTCGAAGTCGACGGGTGCGCCGTCGTCGCTGCTGATCGTGACGACCAGCGTCGCTGCCCGACCACCCCAGCGGTCCGACTGCTCGGCCTGGAACTGGCGCTGATACTCGGAGATGGCCACGACCCCGGTGAGTGCCGCCACCGAGACCGCGATGCCGATCAGACTGAGCAGCACCCGCAGTTTATGAACACGGATCTCCGACCAGGCGTCCGAAAGGGCGCCGAGGATGCCGGTCACGACACTGCTCCGCGACGCGAGGAAGGCATAGCCGGCATGGCTGGCACAGTGGCGGGCGCGGATGCCCCCGAGTCGGCCGATGCGGCGGAGGGGACGGAGGCGGCGAGCGTGGAGGCCTCGAAGGCGCGGCTGAGATCCGCCGTCTCGAGCACTCCGGCGTCGAGCCGGTAGTGCCGCCTGGCTCGGGCGGCCACATGGAGGTCGTGCGTGATCGTGACGAGTGCGGCGTCGGTCTCGGTCGCCACCTGGTCGAGCAACGACATGACGGACGCACCCGTGTCGATGTCGAGAGCTCCGGTCGGCTCGTCCGCGAGGATCAGCACGGGGCGGCGCACGAGGGCCCGGGCTATCGCGACCCGCTGCTGCTCGCCTCCGGAGAGGCGGTCGGCGACCTGCTCGATGCGGTGGCCGAGGCCGACCCGCTCGAGCATGTCGGCGGCGATCTGTTTCCTGTTCCAGAACATCCGCCCCCGTGCGTGCCCGAGCGGCATCATCACGTTGTCGAGCGCCGTGCGCCCAGGCAGCAGATTGAACTGCTGGAAGACGAAGCCGACGTTGTCCCCGCGCAGCCTGTCCAGCCGCCCTGAGCGCATGCGCCGCACTTCGCGGTCTTCGAACGACACGGACCCGGTGGTCGGAGCGTCGAGCATCCCGAGGATGTTGAGCAGCGTCGATTTGCCCGAGCCCGACCTGCCGACGATCGACACGTGGTCACCGGCACTCACCTCCAACGAGATGCCCCGAAGGATCTCCAGTTCCGAGTCATCGGCGAGCCGGACGCTCTTGGTCACATCGCTGAGTGCGACGAGCGTCACCAGCTGACCCCGCTGTCGCACTGCTCCACGCCGGGCTCGATCTCGTAGCAGAACTCCTCCACCGGTGCGACGAATCCGGGAACGAACTGTCTGATCGACTCGCCCTCTTCGAGACCGGAGACGACCTCGACCATGGTTCCGTCGTTCACGCCGAGCTCGACAGGCCGCTCCTCGGGCTCGGCGCCGTCGCCGGCGTCGACCCACACGTTGCCGGTGCCGGCCCCGCCCTGCACGGCCGTGACCGGCACCACCAGGGCGTCGTCGACCTGTCCGAGCGCGAGATCCATCGTCGCGGGCAGGCCCGCGAAGACGACCTGGTCGCCCGGCACCGCGCATCTGACGCTCGCGGTGCCCTCGGCGCTCACCTGCACGCGGACTCCCGTGCAGGCGAACGGCGCCGGTCCGCCGGTGATGGTCACCGATGCCTCGGACGGCGCGTTCACCAGGCGATACAGCTGCACCGGTTCCACCGTCGCGAGCAGGTGGTAGCGCGCCGGCGTGAGCGTGAAGATCTCCGTACCCGCGGACGTCGCCTGTCCCTTGACCAGAGCGATCTCCGAGACGTCGCCCGCCTCGGAAGCGACGACATCCACATCCTTCTTCGGCTCGTCCTGCCTGATCGTGAAGAGCTTCTGGCCTGCCGCGACCGTCGCCCCTTCCGGCACGTGCACCGCGATGACCGTCCCGGTGACCTCTGCGCGCACCGGGAAGGCCTCGTCGCGGGCGACGTTGCCGCTCAGGGTGAGGGCATTCACGACGGAGCCTCGCTCGACCGGGATGACCGGGTCTCCGATCGACGCCTCAGGACTGACCATCGCCTCGCTGCTGTCCGGGAAGAACGCGATCTTCACGAGAGCCGCGGCGCATGCTCCGAAGACGAGCACGAGAAGAAGAGGGAAGATCCAGCGTCGCCAGACGATCACAGCTGCCTTTCCGGCGGCGCCGCCCTGGCGCATCCGCGGTCAGCGTAGCCGGGTGCTCCGAGGACTCACCGCCGCGGGGCGGCGTGTCTCATCCACCGAAGTGAAGAACTCAGGCGCGAAGCGCCTCATGACGGATCACGAGCCACCCCGCGGGCACTGACAGCCGATCCGCGTGCTGCGCGCACAGATCGTGAGCGTTCGGATGCCGCGCTATCCCCAGTGGCCCGAGCGCCGCCATCTGATCGCCGTAGTCGTACGTGAGCGTCGCCACGGCTTCACGCGCGCAGCCGACCTTCGAGCAGAGTCTTCCGTCCATTCACGCCAGGCTACGTCCAGGTTCTCCGGTCGAGCGGATGCCGCGCCGCCCCGGCCGACAGACTCGGCCTAGACTTTCGCTATGCCCCGTCGTCCCCGAACCTCCGAAGCACCCCGACGTGGGGCGAGGCACGGACGGCATGGGCGACTCGGACGCAGTGAGGTCGTGCGTCCGCCGCTGGCCCCTCTCGACGGTCGCATCGACCGATTCGATCTGACCGTCGGCACGGCGGTGGAGTTCCTTCGCGGCACCTGGCCGGAGCTGCAGGAGGTCAGGTTCGAGATCGGCGCCATGCCGGCGTTCGAGGCGACGGATGAAGTGCCGCGCTGGCACCTCGATCACGAGAAGGCTCGGATCGTGCTCTTCCGTCTTCCGATCGAGCGCCTGCTGCCGCCAGGGCACGACGACGGCGCTCACCGGCGGATGGCTATCGAGAGCGCCGTGTTCCGAGCCGCTGCGGAGTACGTCGGCCGTGAACCCTGGGACATGGGCGGTCACGACCACTGAGGTCGCGGATCGACCATCACCGCCCAGATCGTCACGGGTAGACGGTGATGCTCTGCTGCGCCCCCGCCGCGGGCCAGATGGGCCACACCGCGAGCTCACCGGCCGCGGCCATCGTGACCGAGGCGTGCACGGGTGTCGGTGTCGAGATCGAGTAGACGGTGCGCGGCTTCACATCGACCGACACGGAGGAGCCCGCGGGCACGGTGACCGCGGTCGGCTCTCCCCCCGGTGCGGGTGCGACCTGCACCACTGCATCGGCTTCCTCACGATTGACGAGCACGAGGCGGGGATTCGGTCCGGAAGGAACAGCCATGTAGACGTCGTCTTCGAGCTCCGGGGCCGGTGTGACCCAGGCGAAGTCGTCCTGCGGGCCCGCGCCGTCCTGCTGTCTCACGCCGGCGAGCACAGGGTTGTCGGACTCGATGCTCATCGTGTAACTGCCGGGCGAGAGCGCCGACAGCGAGAGCTCCGTCGGCAGATCAGCGGTGAGCGGCACCGTGAACTCGTCGACGACCGTCGACGATCCGACCTTGCTGACCCTCACCACGGCCTCGGAATCGACCTCGGGCGACATCAGACGCAGAACAGCCATGTCGGCGTTGTCGCCCTGGTTCTCGAACACCTCGATGCCCGGAAGCACCGGCTGACGCTGCGCGGCGGGAACCGCATCCTGCAGATCGATTCCCGCTGGGTCCAGCGTTCGGGTGAGCGAAGACTGCAGTACGGCACGCACCGGCGCGCCAGTCGCTGTCACCTTGACGATCGGGAAGTCGGAGCCGGCGGCGATCGATGTCAGCGGGAGCGCGACCTGCGACTCCGCGGGGACGATCACGGTGCTCGATGCCCGCACCGACCCGTAGACGCCGAGCGACACAGTCGAGGGCACGACGCCCGGATTCGTGAGGACGATGAGATCTTCGGTTCCTGTGGCGACCGTTCCCCCCACGAGCCACGACTCGATGCTCGGAGGGCGGCAGGGAGCCGCGGCGAGGCCGGACAGATCCGCCTCTGCCAGACTCGCGGACTCGGTCGCGCCGAGCAGGGGGGCTTGGCGCCCATCGACGATGCCGACGAGGCGCAGGGCGGCTCCGCCGTCGGCGAGGTCCCTCGCAAGCAGGGGGCTCGACTCCGGTCTGCCCGACGAGCCCTCGACCGTCAGTTCGGGTGTTGCCGCCGACACCATCTCGAGTGGATTCGACGGATCGCGTCCGACGGCGCGGAGATCGCCGTTGCACACGAGCACGGTGTCGCCCGGAAGGGGCGTCACCTGTGCCTGAGCGGGCTCGTGCACGACCGTCGGCCACGTCGCCGTGACGCCGAACGCGACGCCGACGACGCACGCCCCTGCCACGACCGCGCCAGTCAGGACTCGAGCGCCGGTGGCCGCCACCCGGAATGCACGGTTGCCGGTCATCGTCGCTCCCTCTCGTCCTGTTCGGAGTCCGGGCCGACATGACCCTTCGTGCCCGCGTCGTGGTCGGCATCGTCGACGGCGTCGCCGGGATCGGTCTCCGCGTCCTGATGCGGATTGCTCGGGGAACCGGTCTCCGAGGACGCATCGAGTTCTGGTGTCGCGGAGGATCCATCGTCCGTCGTCCCGGCGACCGCAGAGACCCCGTCATGCTCGCGCGACGTGCCGGGATCTTCACGATCATCGGAGTCTTCGCGGTCCTCGGGGTGTCGCGGCAGAACGAGCGGCTCTTCCGGTGCACGTCCCACGATTCGCGACCTGGCACGCGCCGCCCGTCGCGACGCACGCGTCGGCACCGACAGCAGCAGGGCGGCGAGAACGAGCACGAGCTGGATGGTGATCACGAGCCGGGCCGTCGCCTGCTCAGCTGACGAGAGCGGGGCACGCGGCGAGGCATCGGCCTCGAGCCGGTAGAGCACACCGCGGTCGGTGGAACCGGCCTGAACGAATCCCGCCCGCTGGTCGAGCGATGTCACGGCCGCCGTGCGCAGGGAGCGGGCACGATCGGACTCTTCGCCGGAGACCTGAGCGACGAGGACGTAGGAGATCCCGGTCATCCCCAGCTCGTCTGCGGCATCGAAATCGCGCGCCGAGAGCAGGTCGACCGCCAGCGTCGTGAGGTCGGCACCGCGCAGCTGCGTCGCTGTCGACAGGATCGTCGTCTGGGCGCTCAGCGTCTCACTTCCGCCCCACGCGACCTCGGTCGCGAGCCCTCCGTCGTTCTGGGGGGTGAGCACGAGCGTGCCGATCTGACGGTCAGCGCCCGCCTGTGCGGCGACGTACGCCGGCAGCGTCGACGCAGGGCCGTCGGTCAGTTCGGAGGAGTCGGAGTGGAATGCGGCGAGCGCCGGAACCGCGCACACCGCGATCGACAGTCCGGCGACCGCCGCGCTCAGGACTCGCACCCGTGGCATCGACAACGCGGTGTCGAGGGTCACGAGGGCGGCTCCCGTGACGCCGACCCAGGCGAGACTGAGACCGGAGCCCGGCCAGATCGCGACAGGCTCCCCCTGGGCGAAGGACACTGCGACGCCGACGGCGAGGAATGCGGTGGCGAGGCCGGACAGTGCGACGACCAGAAGGGTGATCCCCGCCCGCCAGCGAGGAGCGACCGACGATGCGAGAGCGAGAAGGGCCAGAGGGGCCAGCAGCACCGCGACCCACGGCGCGAGTTCGACGCCGAGCCAGGAGGCCCATCCGGCCATGTCTCCGGTGGGGAACCCCGTGGCCAGGGCGAGCCTTCCTGCCGCATCGGCCGTCGCCTGCGGACCGTTCCAGACCGAACCGGGATCGGCGAGCACCGCGAGGATGTCACCGTGGCGAAGCTGCCAGAGCACGAGCGGAGCGAAGAGCGCGACGGCAGGAACAGGCACCCACAGGAGGCGGACGGCCCCGCGGATCCGCGCCCCGGCCAGAGTGATGCCGAGCGCCACGACCCACAGCAGCAGGAGCGCCGGGGCCAGCGACGGCGCGCACGCCGCCACCGCGGCGAAGAGGAGGGATGCGGCTCCCGCCGCGCCCCATGAACGGTGGGCCACGGCTGCTGCGTGGAAGAGCCACGGCAGCAGAAGGTGCACCAGCACTCCTGCTGGGCGACCGTCGACCAGCGCGGTGAGGAAGGTCGGCGCGAGCGCCCACACGATTCCGGCGAAGATGCGCAGGCCCGCTCGATCCGTCACACGCGTTGCGGCGAACCAGCCGCCGAGCACGGCAAGCGGCAGCGCCAGCACCCAGAGCAGCACGAGGGAGAACGACGGGGCACCCGGCCAGAGCGAGCCGAGCACGGCGAGCACACCGGCGAACGGATCGGCCGGACCCACCACATCGACTCCGAGACCTCGCAGCCCCCAGGCCGCGTCGTTCCAGAGCGCTCCGACCGTTTCGCGCAGCGGAAGCAGGGCTCCGCCACCGAGCACCGGCCACG
Organism: Microbacterium sp. MEJ108Y; assembly: GCF_000834175.1. NCBI lineage: Bacteria > Bacillati > Actinomycetota > Actinomycetes > Micrococcales > Microbacteriaceae > Microbacterium > Microbacterium sp. MEJ108Y. The sequence continues at coordinate 337,559 of NZ_JXQX01000038.1, forward strand.
CGAGGATCGTGGTGAAGGTCGCGAGGCTGACCACGAGCGCGGCGAGCACCGCCCAGGCGCCGCCGCCCGAGAAGAATCGAAGTTCGCTGGCGGATCCGCCTTCGCTGCCATGGCCGTCGTCCAGCCGTCGACGCAGGTCGGAGCTGCTCACCCGCAGCGGTGCGATGCTCGACCAGCTCGATGTCCGGAACGAACGGATGCGCGCACGAGAGCGAGCGATCGCGCCGAAGCGGAACATCGCCGTGACTGCCGCGGCCCACTCGGGAGCGACCGCCTCCGGCCTCTTGCCGATCAGATCGGTCATCGATCGCCAGAGTGCGAGCGGGAGCAGGCTCAACCAGTGCAGCGGCACGGCGATCGCCGGGGCGTAGGCGAGCCTGCGGTGCAGCTGCGCAAGTCTGGTCGCGAAGGCGCGCCTGCCTCGTGCGGTCGGCAGTGCCGCTGGTCCATCGGGCGAGACCGACACTCTCGCCGACGGCGCGAGCACGACACGTCCGCCGCCGAGCCGGGCGCGGACTCCGAGATCGAGTCCCAGATCCGCTCCGGCGAGGGCCGGATCCGGCCGAAGCGCGTCACGGACCTCGCCGCGGATCAGCATGCCGCGGATGTCTGCACCCAGCGCGTCGTCGCTGCCGTCGTGCTGTCCCTGATCCAGCTCACCGGCTGCCAGCTCTACGGCGCGTCCGAGAGTCGTCATGCTGACACCGAGGGAGACGATCTCGCGCTCGTTGTCCGTGTGAACGAGCTTGGGCGCCACGATCGCCGCAGACGGCGAGCGCTCGAGGGTTCCGACCAGGCGCTCGAGAGCGCGCTCGTGCGGCGCGGTGTCATGCGCGAGCAGCCAGACGGCACTCCCCTCGAGGATGCGAGGTCTGGCCAGCTCGACCGCATCGGCGAACGACGTACCGCCGCGTGCCTGGATGATGCCTTCGACAGCGCCGGCGATGGCCCCGCTCTCACGAGCCGAGGCTGCATCGCCGCACATCACCAGGGTGATCGCGGCTGGGGGTGTGGTCTGGGAGCGCAACGCATCGAGTGTGCGGAGCAGCTGCGCGCGGGCGGAAGAACCGGGGCGCGCGACGATGATTGCATGAACTCGGGCTGGCATGACCTGGTCAGCCTATGCGCGCCGCAGGACTCCGAGGCATACCTGCTTCGGCGTGGCCGCGAAGCAATGAGAATCGCGAGTCGCCTCGGGTGACATGTCGCTGGGAGCGGCTCGGAGCGCGCCTCCCGACGACTGTCGCATACCGGATCAGCTGGCGCGACGCTTGAGCTTGCGGCGCTCGCGCTCCGAGAGGCCGCCCCAGATCCCGAAGCGCTCGTCGTTGTTGAGCGCGTACTCGAGGCATTCGCCGCGGACGTCGCACGATGTGCAGATCCGCTTGGCGTCGCGGGTGGACCCGCCCTTCTCGGGGAAGAAGGCCTCGGGATCGGTCTGCGAGCAGAGCGCATCGCTCTGCCATGCCAGAGCATTGTCGTCGTCGGTCTCGATCTTCCGAACCCCGGGGACACCGAGGTTGATCGGATCGACGAACCAGTTCTCCGGTACGTCTGAACGGTAACCCGTCATCTCGCTCTCCAACCCCTAAATTCCGCCCCCTCGGCGGGCCGTGCTCAACTAATTACACCCGTGTCATTCGCATCGGTCAAGTCGCGGATCGTAAACCCTCAATCCGGTCTTGAAGGTTCTTGACCGCCGCACGGCGTGTCGCACGCCCGCGCCGAGGGTCACCCTTCTGCGGCAGGATCGCCGGGAGCGGCGACGAACACTTCGCCTCGACCGCTGATCGTCAGGCGCTCCTCCTCGGGCGTCGCGAACGCGACCGTGCCGACCGGGACTTCACGCCGCTCACCGTCTGCGCCGCTCACCACGACACGACCGACCGTGGCGAGGACCATGGTGGGTCCGTCCACGTCGATCACGACACTCGCATCGTCGAGCTCGATCCGTCTGAGCGAGAAGTCGGCGACGGGCACCGGGTACACGGTGACGGCATCCGCCGCCGCCGGACGCAGCACAGGCACTTCACCCGTCGTCGTGTCGAGGATCGAGAGCAGCTCAGGCACATCGATGCGCTTGGGAGTGAGGCCTCCGCGCAGCACGTTGTCGCTGGCCGCCATGATCTCCACCCCGAGCCCCGAGATGTAGGCGTGCAGCAGACCGGCCCTCAGGAAGACGCCCTCTCCCCTGCGCAGCACCACGTGGTTCATGAGAAGCGCGACGACCACACCCGGGTCACCCCGGTAGGTCTCCGCGATCGCAGCCACTCCACGAAGGGTGGCGGCCCACTCGCCCGACGCGGAGCCTGCCGCCGTGTGCACCGCGTCCACGATGTCATCCACCACCGCCTGCGCGTCACCCGACAGCAGCCAGCCGATCGTGTCGCGCAGCACGTCACCCTGGCCGTCGAGACGAGAGGCGAGCTCCGCGACCCCCGCGCTCTCTCCCAGCACGTCGAGCAGGCGCAGCGTATCCTCGACGGGCCGCAGCCCGCTGAGCGACTCGAAGCGATCGCTCAAAGCGACGAGCAGCTCCGGCTTGTGATTGTCGTCGCGATAGTTGCGGTTCGGGTCCGTGGCAGCGAGCGCCGACTCCCGCGCCCACCCCGCTCTCGCCTGCTCGATGGTGGGGTGCACCTGGATCGACAGCGGCGATGCGGCCGCGAGCAGTTTCAGCAGGTAGGGCAGGGATCCGCCGGTGACGTCGTCGAGCGTCCCGTCGCCCTGCACATCCGCAGGGTCTCCAGGGTGGTCGCCGAACCACACCTCGGCCTCGGGACCGCCCGTGGGGGTGCGGCCCTCCAGGTCGGCGAGAAGCGTAGGCGACCCCCAGGCGTAGTCGCGGGGCACGTTCGAGAGGCTGAGAAGCATGTCACCAGGGTATTGCCATGCGAACTCGCCGTGCCACGACGTACTGCATCAGGTTCGTCGCGATGTCCGCGCTGTAGCCTGAACGCGATGGCGCAATATACGAAGCACCCTGTCGCCGCCCCGCCCACCGCTCCAGAGCGCGAGTCGACGGGGCACCTTCTGCTGCGCGGATACATCGGGCTCGTCCTCTTCGCGACCTTTGCTCACTCGGCGGTGTACAACCTCGTCGGCGAGATCGGCGCCTTCGTCACCCTCATCGTCTTCTTGATCTCCACGCTCGCCATCGGCGTTCCGATGGTCGCCCGCCGGCGTCCTGCCGCGTTCGCCTGGCGGCGACTGCCATGGGCGGCCATCGCCTACACCGCCTTGGCTCTGCTCTCGGTCGCGTGGTCGCAGTGGCGGGGGGCGACGATCATCACCTGGTTCCTGCTCGCGACCGTCACAGTGAACGCCCTGTTCATCGTGCACGTGCTGTCGTGGCAGGAGATCGTGCGAGCACTGGCCTCCGCCTTCAAGTGGATCCTCGGACTGTCCCTCGCGCTCGAGTTGTGGGTCGCGCTCGTGGTGCGCGCTCCGATCCTGCCGAACTTCTTCGTCCGGCCCGACGGCGAGACGAATGCGCATTGGTACTGGGTCAGGGGCAACCTGCTCGACGGCGGCCGCATCCAGGGGATCGTGGGCAATTCCAACGTGCTCGCCATCGTCTGCCTGTTCGCGATCCTCACGTTCGGTGTGCTGTTCGCCTCCCGTGCGCGGTGGCGCACGACTCTGGCCCTCTGGACTCTGCTGGCCGGGTACTTCTTCCTCCGAGCCGGATCCGCCACAGCCTACGCATGCGCGGCGGCCGCGGTCCTGGTGCTCGTCGTCGCACTGCTGATGCGCCGCACGAAGACGCCGGGCGCGCGGACGAGGCTCTACGTGGTGTCCATCGGCGGCGTCGCGATCGCAGGAGCCGCAGCCTGGCTGCTTCGTGAACCGCTCTTCGCCCTCCTCGGGCGCAGTGCAGACCTCACCGGTCGCTCCGACACGATCTGGGACAAGGTCCTCGCGCGGGCCGCCGAGCACCCGATCTTCGGCAACGGCTTCTCCAGCCCCTGGGTGCCTTTCGACCCCGCCTTCGCCGGGTGGATCGAGGATCACGGCATCACCGTCTTCCACGCGCACAACATGTGGCTCGATGTGCTGATGCAGCTCGGCGTGGTCGGTGTCGTCCTTGTTGCGCTCGCCTATCTCAGCCTGCTCTGGCGTTCGTGGTTCTTCGCGGTCGACAGACCTCGATGGGACCTGAAGTCCGACCGCACCTTCTCGGCGATCACACTGCTTCCGAGTCTCTTCACCGTCGTGCTGCTCGTGCAGGGCCTCACTGAGTCGACGCCCATCATGCTCTGGGGCTGGATGCTGCTCGTGATGCTGACGTTCAAGATCAAGGTGGTGCCCCTGGTCGGCGTGGGCGAACGGGAGCGCGTGATCGAGCGCGGCGAGCGAAGCCGGCGGGTTCCGTGACGACGCGACGTCGTCTGAGCGATCTGCTCGGCTCGGCCGAATTCGCTCGCGCGTACACGGTGGTGGCCCTCACCGCGGTCTTCTCGTCGTTCACGATCGAACACGCGGCCTCCCACGTCACCCTCGCCACGATCATCGCCGTCCTCTGCGTGCTCGGCGCCTGGGTCCTGTGGGTGCGTCGAGAAGAGCTCTCGCTGCTGCGCATCGCTCCGTCATCGCTCCTGGCCTTCCTCGCCTGGGCGCTCGTCAGCATCGTGTGGACGACCGACAAGTCGTCCACCGCTTTCGGGTGGATGGAGCTCTTCGGTTTCGCGTTCCTGGCGGTCACGGTCGGCCACATCCGTGACACGCTCCAGACGGTCCGCGCCCTCGGCGATTCGCTGAGGTTCCTCCTGCTCGTGTCGCTCGGCCTGGAGATCCTGTCCGGCGTGCTGCTCGACACCCCCTTCACCTTCCTCGGAATCCAGGGCGACCTGGCCGTCGGCGGCCCCGTGCAGGGGATCTTCGGCAGCAGGAACATGCTCGGCTTCGTCACGGTGATCGCACTGATCACGTTCGTGGTCGAGTGGCGCTCCCAGTCGCTGACGGCTCGCATCGCGATCCCGTCGATCGCTCTCGCGTCGCTGCTGGCGTTCTTCTCGTCCTCCCCCACCGTGCTGGTGCTCGCGGCCGCGGTCGGCGTCGTCGCCGTCGCTCTCGCGATCGTCCGTCATGCACCTGCGGAGAGACGGACCATCGTGCAATGGGTGCTCGGCGTTCTCGTCGCCCTCGCCCTCGCTGCGGCCTTCGCTCTGCGCCACGTGATCATCGCACTGCTCGACGCGGGGTCTGACTTCTCGATCAGGGCGACCCTGTGGAACACGATCCTCGATTTCGTCGCTCTCAAGCCGGTGGAGGGATGGGGGTGGTTCGGGTCCTGGGCCCGCGGCGAGTTCCCCTTCACCTACATCAACTTCCTGCTCGACGACCACCATCAGAGCGCGCTGAACGCCTACTTCGACGTCCTGCTGCAGCTGGGCACGGCAGGACTCGTGCTCTTCCTCCTGTTCGGAGGCATCGCCACCGTCCGATCGTGGCTCGTCGCGAGCGTACGACGTTCGGTGGTCTACGCCTGGACGCCTCTTATGCTCGTCACTCTCGCTGTGGAGTCGATGTTCGAGAGCTTCACCCTGGTCGGTGCCGGGTGGTTCATGCTGGTCCTGTGCGCTCTGCGGGCCGGCCAGACGAGGTCGTGGCGCGAGAGCATAGATGCCGCGCACACCGGTGCGATCCCGACCCTGCGCCCCGAACGCTGACCACTCGCCGCGCCCTCGGCGGATTCCGAACTGCTCCAGGTAGGGTGGAGCTGCTCGCGGCGCCCTGCGGGCCCCCAGCCACCGGAGATTGCACCTCGTGACCCACGCCCCCTTCGACCCGGCGTCCGCGACGATCGTCATCGTCACGTACAACCGGTCTCACCTCCTGACCGGTCTCCTCGAGAGCATCAGCGCGATGGACCCGAAGCCGGGCCATGTCGTGATCATCGACAATGCCTCGTCCGACGACACCACCGACGTCGTGGAGTCCTTCCGGCCGAAGCTCGGCACGGAGGTCGTGTACCGCCGACTCGAGACGAACACCGGCGGCTCGGGAGGTTTCAGCGAGGGCATGCGCACCGCGTACGAACTCGGCTCCGAGTGGATCTGGATGATGGACGACGACGTCGAGGTCGTCACCGACGGCCTGGCCAAGATGGGCAAGTGGGCTCCGCGCTTCAAGAGCATCCAGGGCCGCCGCTACGACTACGACGGCAGTGAGTTCTACTGGCAGTACCGGATCGCCGAGCGAATGGGCATCCCGATCCCGTTCGCTCCGTCCGGCTTCGACGCCTCCGGCTTCAAGGAGATGAACAGCGGATGCTTCGAGGGGATGTTCATCCATCGGTCCATCGTCAGGCAGATCGGTCTGCCCGACCACCGCTTCTTCATCTACTGGGATGACCAGATGTACGGGTGGCTCGCCTCACGCAAGACCACCGCGGTGATCGTCGACGAGTTCGTCCTGCGACGCACCCGCGAGATCAAGCAATGGGACATGGGCATCCGTCACATGAACGCCTCGAGCAACGCCTACCGCTTCTACATCATGCGCAACCGGGCGTACATCAAGAACTACTACCGCGTGCACGGCAACTACAACCCTGTGCTGTTCGGACTCGGGACGTCGATGACGTTCGCGAAGGAGCTCATCAGGCTGCTGTTCGTCGAGCGCACGGTGCGAGGAACGAGCAATCTGTTCCGGGGACTCAAGGAGGGCGGCAAGCTCGGCCGCGATCGCTCCTGGACGCCCATGCCCGCTCTGGAGGATTGACAGCATGACCGACGAACCGCAGCCGGACCTCCGCTGGGCCCCTCTGGAGCCGAAGCCGCGCAATCGTGGTCGAGTCTGGCTCATCGTCGGACTCGTCGTCGCCGCGCTCGTCATCGTGGGAGTGCTGCTGTTCTTCCTTCTGCCGCGCGGAGAATCTCCGACCCCCGGCGCCAGCGGGTCACCGTCCCCTACCGCGTCACCGTCGGCGTCCCCGTCGATGTCGCCCTCGGCCTCGCCGACGCCGGCCCAGACCGAGGTCCCACAGCCGACGGCGGAGCCTGAGCCGACGCCGATCACGACCCCGCCACCCGCCGCAGACCCCTCGGTCGACGCCTTCCGCGGGCAGGTGCAGGGGTGGCTCGACGACGCTCTGACGGGGCTTCAGATCGCGAGTGAGACCAGCGGTCAGGACGCCACGTCCGTGATCGAGAGCCTCCAGGCCGACGCGCAGCGACTCGGAGAGACCGCAGCTCCTGCGTCGATCGATTCCGCCTGGGGCACCGCGGTGAACGACTACATCCAGCGGCTCAGCGCGTTGCGCTCGGAGGTCGCCGCGGGCGGACCTGCGTCAGTCGACAATGCACGCTCTACCGTGAACGAGCTCCGCGGCCTCGTCGGACTCTGACCGCGAGCGAGTCCTGCTCCGAGCGAGCTCAGTCGACGCCGGACTCGAGGCGGCGCAGGCGCTCCTCGTAGTGGGCGGCGAGTTCGAGTCGGATTCGCGCGCGCTCGTGTTCTGCCTGAGCACGACTGAGCGCGCCGTCGGGATCCAGGTCCCCCGCATCGAGCCGCACACGAAGCCATTCGAAGCGCTGCTCGAGCGCCGCCACCTGGGGGGCGATGCGATCGAACTCGGATCTGATGTACGAGAAGTCCGCCTGGGTGCCGGCGAGGCGCGCCTCGTAATCGCGCTGTGCGTTCTCGAACTGCTCGACGGCGCGGCCGAGCCTGGCGTCCACTCTCGCGTCCACACGGCGTTCGACGACGGCGTCCAGTCTGCGACGGAGTCGGTTCAGCATTCAGTCCTCAATCATTCGGGTGATTGTCGATGGTCTGTGAAGTTCAGCGGTGATAGCCGACGCGGCCGGATTCGATCCAGCCTCGCACGAGCTCCGATTCCAGGTCGATCCGGTGCTCCGCGCCCACAGCCGACGGATCGCCGTAGGCGTGGTTCCAGGATGTCTGATCCGGGGCGTCGACGAATGAGAATCCGGCGGCATCGACCCGAGCTTCAGGGAACAGGCGCGTCGCGATCCACAGCATCACGGTTCCCGTCGTCGCCCACTGGCCGCCGCTGCGCGGATCGGCGCCCATCGCCTCACCGAGGGGCAGCACCACCTCGCGGTTCGGCATCGTCACGATCCCGAGATCAGCAGGCCAGAAAGCGGGAAGCTTCGGATTCTCCCAGAGCAGGCGCCCCGGTTCGATCATGAGATAGAGACGCTCGGAATACCCGTCGAAGAACCAGGGGGTCGGCCGCACGCCGCGGTTGAACACCACGACGTCGGCACGGCGCCCGACCGACGGTGCTCCGTCGACGTCATCCACGCGGAAGCCGTTGACTCGGAACACGACGTCCGCCGTATCGATCATCTCGGCCCTGTGGTCGGACGGCTCGAGCGGCTGATTGCCGACGACGGCGATCCGGCGCACCGGGGCCGTCCTGGCATACGCGCTGACGAGAGGACGGAGGCGGTCGTAGAACCCCGCCTCACCGGCCATCGCCGTGTCATCACCGACAAGCTCCGTCACACGCCCCATGAGACCTCAGCTTAGGGCACGCCGACAGCGACTCCCGCGGTACGGCGGTGAGTCCTCGACAGGACGCGTCTAGAGTTGTCGGCGTGACTTCTTCGCAGACCATCCAGCTCTCCACGGCGAGCATCGGCCCCGGCTCGCCGGTGTTCACGATCGCTGAGATGTCGGGAAACCACAACGGCGACCTCGATCGCGCGCTCGCGATCGTCGACGCCGTCGCCGCCACGGGTGCCGATGCCCTCAAGATCCAGACGTACACGGCCGACACCCTCACGATCGATTCGGACAAGCCCGCCTTCCAGGTCGCGAGCGACCACGGTCTGTGGGGCGGCCGCAACCTGTACTCCCTGTATCAGGAGGCCCACACGCCGTGGGAGTGGCACGCGCCGATCTTCGAGCGCGCACGGAGCCACGGACTCATCCCGTTCTCCACCCCGTTCGACCCGAGCTCGGTCTCGTTCCTCGAGGAGCTGGGCGTGGAGATGTACAAGACGGCGTCCGCCGAGATCATCGACCTGCCGCTGCTCCGCGAGGTCGCCCGCACCGGCAAGCCGATGATCGTGTCCACCGGCATGGCGACGCTGTCGGAGATCGACGCGGCCGTCACCGCGATCCGCGGCGCCGGCGGCACGGAGCTGGTGCTCCTGGCCTGCACCGCCGCCTATCCCGCGGTTCCCGAGGAGGCGCGGTTGGGCAACATCGAGGCGCTGCGGAACGCATTCGATGTCCCGGTGGGGCTCTCGGACCACACGCTCGGCATCGGAGTCGCAGTCGCGTCTGCAGCCCTCGGTGCGGTCGTGATCGAGAAGCACGTCACGCTCGACCGCACGGATGGCGGCGTCGACGCGGACTTCTCTCTCACGCCCGACGAGTTCCACGCCCTCGTCATCGCCTCCGAGCAGGCGCGTGTCGCGTCGGCGAGCGGCGTATCGTTCGGACCGACAGCCCAGGAAGAGGCGGTTCTCGCCCTCCGCCGGTCTCTGTTCGTCGTCGCCGACGTGCGTGCCGGCGACAGCGTGGGTCCTGAGAACGTGCGCTCGATCCGCCCGGCCGGAGGACTCCGCCCCGATGACTTCGCCCTCGTGAGCGGACGCACGTTCACGAGAGACGTCGAACGCGGCACGCCGCTGACCTGGGACGTGCTCTAGGTCACGCCGCTACGACAGCCGCCATCTCGCCACGGTGAGGAAGCCGTCCTCATCCGCAGGCAGATGCGGAAGATAGCCGGCGCGCTCGAACAGCCGACGAGACGCCGCGTTGTCGCGGTGCACGACAGCGACCAGCCGGATCGGGGGCAGCTCAGCGAGCGCGCTCTCCGCCGCCTGGACCGCCGATGCAGCGACACCGCGACCACGCATCTCGGGGGCGACCGTGATCGAGATCTCCCATGTGTCTGCCGCCCTCCTGTCCCAGCGGCATGTGGCGACCGGCATCCCGTCTGACTCGATCATGAGCAGCAGACGATCGGGATCCTCGAGGCTTCTCGCGAGCCACTCATCGTGCGATCCTCGGTCGATCTCGCCGCGCGAGCGGGAGTTCAGGCGGACTGTGGGGTCGTTGCGCCACTCGAAGAGCTTCTGGCCATCGTCGATCATCGCCGGACGAGCGCTCAGCGCAGTCCGAGGTCCGACCTGAGGAGGCGTGCTCAGCAGCTGCTCCCAGGAGGTCACGATGCGCCAGCTGCCGAGGCCGTCCACGATGCGTTTCAGGGCGGCAGCCGTCTCGGCGAGCGATTCCGGCGATTCGAGAAGATCGGCGAGCAGGCCGATACGCTCCTCGAGGCTCTGATGGGGCGGCTCTCCCAGCCCGATGGCGAGCCCCCGCTCGACGACCTGGCGGTAGCCGACGCGCTGGTTGTCCGCCACGCATACCAGTGCCATCGGAAGACCCATGCACGCGAAGTCCCAGACGGAGGTTCCCGCCGCGGTCACGGCCAGATCGTGGTCTCGGGCGATCGCGGGGAGGTCGTCGACGAAACCCAGGACCTCGACGGCGTGGCGCGAAGATTCGGCGGCTGAGACGACTTCCTCGCGGCGTCGGGGGTCGATCACGGTGATCTGCACTTCGGAGGGCAGACGATCGAAGGCGGTGACGACACGAGCGGTCACTCCGTGGGGATCCGTGCCGCCCATCACGACGAGCACCCGAGGCACGGCCGAGGGTGTCGTCCGCACATCGCGCTGCGCCAGCACCTGCGCGCGCACGACCGCGGCGTCGATGCCCGCCAGATGGCTCAGGCTGCGCTCCGGGTCCACGAAAGTGCGCTCGGATGCCAGGTTGGCATCGATCGCGAGATCGGCGTCGCGCACGCCGAACGGACCGTCCTGCATGTTGCTGATCAGCGGTCCGACGGACGAGAGATCCGGGATCTCCCGGTAGCTGTCCAGATGGATCACGTCGACGCCACGCGCGAGATCGGCGAAGTCGCCGATGCTCACCTCGGCCCCCTGCGTCGTGACGAGCGGCAGGTCTGGATCCATCCGGCGCAGGGTGTCCGCACCTGCCTCGTCGACATCGCCGAACACCGTCGCCGACCACCCGCGGTCGCGCGCGATGCGAGCCACCGTGAGCGTGCGCATGAGGTGTCCCATGCCCGACTCGACACCGGCGTTGCAGTGCAGGAGGACCCGTCGCCCGCTCATCGCTCGTCCCTCTCCTCCGGGGCGCGCCTGCGCCCACCCGATAGGATAGGCCGGGCATGGAACAACCCGAGCATCCATGCGATCACGACAACGCTGAGGAGACAGAGTGTCGGTTCTCGAGGGCGCGAGCATCCTCATCACAGGCGGCACCGGGTCGTTCGGCAAGGCGTTCATACGGCACGCCCTGGCCCACCTCAACCCCCGGCGTCTGGTCATCTTCTCGCGTGACGAGCTCAAGCAGTACGAGGTGCGACAGCAGTTCGGCGACGACCCCCGGCTGCGATGGTTCATCGGCGACATCCGCGACGAACGACGTCTCGCTCGTGCGCTGCACGGCGTCGACTACGTGGTGCATGCCGCGGCGCTCAAGCAGGTGGACACCGCCGAGTACAACCCGTTCGAGTTCGTGAAGACGAACATCCTGGGCAGCCAGAACGTGATCGAGGCATCGATCGACGCCGGAGTGAAGCGCGTCGTGGCGCTCTCGACCGACAAGGCCTCGAGCCCGATCAACCTGTACGGCGCGACGAAGCTCACCGCCGACAAGCTCTTCATCACGGGCAACCACTACGCCGCCGCCTACGACACGCGATTCGCGGTGGTGCGCTACGGCAACGTCATGGGATCACGCGGCTCGGTCATCCCGTTCTTCTCCCGTCTGGGCGCCGAGGGCAAGCCGCTGCCGATCACCGATCTGCGGTGCACCCGGTTCTTCATCACACTCCCCCAGGCCGTCGAGATGGTGGTCGACACGTTCGAGCTCATGCAGGGCGGCGAGCTGCTCGTCCCCCGCATCCCCTCGATGAAGGTCACGGACCTCGCCCACGCCGTCGTGCCGGGAGCCGAGCTCGTCGACGTGGGTCTGCGCCCGGGCGAGAAGCTGCACGAGGAGATGATCAGCCCGGAGGAGGGCCGCCGCGCGGTGACGGTCAGCGACGGCAAGTACTTCATCATCCAGCCCGACCTCGCCTCGTGGGGCTATCAGATGCCCGCCGGCGCCGTGCCTGTGCCCGAGGGCTTCGCCTATCGCTCGGACAGCAACGACCGCTGGTACTCGCAGGCGGAGATCGCGGAGATCATCGAGGCGGGGATCTGACCGTGCTGCCGTACGGACGTCAGTCGATCTCGGAGGACGACATCCAGGCCGTCGTCGACGTGCTCCGCGGCGACTGGCTCACGACGGGTCCGGCGGTCGCCGCCTTCGAGGCGCGACTCGGCGAGGTCGCCGGAGGGCACCGGGCGATCACCGCGACCTCGGGCACGGCAGCGCTCCACATGGCGTACGGCGCCGCAGGGGTCACCCGCGGTGACACCGTGATCTCGACGCCCATGACCTTCATCGCCACGACGGCGATGGCGTCGGTACTCGGTGCGAACATCGTCTTCGCCGATGTCGAGGAAGACACGGCTCTGATCGACCCGGATGCGGTCGACGCGCTCGTCGATGAGCGCACCAAGGTGATCGCCGCCGTCGACTACGCCGGCCATCCTGCGGATTACGACCGGCTCTCCGCTGCGGCCGCACGGGTCGACGCGCTCGTCCTCGATGACGCCGCGCATTCGATCGGCAGCACGTACAAGGGCCGACCGGTCGGTGATCTCGCGGATCTGACGACCTTCTCGTTCTTCCCCACCAAGAACCTCACGACCGGCGAGGGCGGCGCCCTCGTCGCCAAGGATCCGCTGATCGCACAGCGCGCGCACGAGTTCCATTTCATCGGGCTCGTGCGCGACGCGGACCGCTTCGCGGTGACGACCGAAGGCGCCTGGCATCAGGAGGTGCACGAGTTCGGCTTCAACTACCGCCTCGACGACATCGCCTGCGCACTCGGCCTCTCCCAGCTCGCACGGCTCGACACGTTCAGACGGCGACGCGCCGAGATCACTCGTCGCTACGACGCGGCCCTCGCTGGCATCGACGGGGTTCGCACGCCGATCCAGCGCCACGACGTCGAACTGATCCGGCATCTCTACCCGGTGCGCATCCTCGATCAGCGCCGTCGAGAGGTCTTCGACCGGATGCGTGCAGACGGCATCGGTGTGCAGGTCAACTACATGCCCGTGTACTGGCACCCCGTCTATGCGGATGCCGGCTACCGCCGCGGCATGTGCCCCAATGCCGAAGCGTTCTACGCCGAGGAGCTCTCGCTCCCCATCCACCCGGAACTGACCGACGACCAGGTCGACCAGGTCGTCGAGTCGCTGGTCAGGGCTCTGCATTGACACGCATCGGGATCATCACCCAGGCGCGGATGACCAGCAGTCGCCTTCCGGGAAAGGTGCTGATCCCGGCTGGCGGCCGCTCGATGCTCGATCACCACATCGACAGGCTCAGCAGCGCCGATCTGCCCGTCGTCCTCGCCACGACGACGAACGCCGCTGACGACCCTCTCGCGGATCTGGGGCATCGGCGAGGGATCGAGGTCTTCCGCGGCAGCGAGGGTGACGTCCTGAGCAGGTTCGCGGGGGCGGCCTCTTCCGCAGGGCTCGATGTCGTCGTCAGAGTGACGTCGGACTGCCCTCTGATCGATGCCGCGTTGATCTCCGATGGCGTCCGCCGGTTCGTCGAGCTGGATGATCCTCACGCCCACGTCTCCAACGTCCTCGAACGGACGTACCCGCGCGGGTTCGACTTCGAGGTCTTCGCTGCGTCCGCCCTCGCCGAGGCCGACAGGAACGCCACCGAGCCGGCCGAGCGCGAACACGTCACCCCGTACCTCTACACAGGACGATCGCCGCGTTCGAGCATCCACTCGATCACCCAGCAGGTCGATGCCTCGCACTATCGGGTGACCCTGGACACTCCGGAGGACCTCACCGTCATCCGGGCGCTCATCGAGGACCACGGCGCTGCCGGGCTGGACGTCTCCGAGATCGTGGCCGTCCTCGACTCTCATCCGGAGCTCGCCGCGATCAACTCCCACGTCGAGCAGAAGAAACTCGGCGAATGACCGTGAGGACGGCCGCCCGCCCGCGTCAGCCGCGGTTGTAGTCGGCGTTGTACCTGTCGAGGACGTCTGCGATCGGACCGTCGAGAACGAGCCCGCCCTTGTCGAGGTAGAGACCGCGGGTGCAGAAGCGGCGGAGGTCGCGCTCACTGTGGCTGACGAAGAAGAGCGTTCGCCCCTCGGCGAGGAGCTCGTCGATCCGCTTGTAGCACTTGTCGCGGAAGGCCTTGTCTCCGACCGCGAGCACCTCGTCGACGAGCAGGATCGGCTCGTCGAGCTGCGACACCACCGAGAAAGCCAGTCGGACCTTCATACCGTTCGACAGGTGCTTGTACGGGGTGTCCTCGAAGCCCGCCAGCTCTGCGAAGGCGATCATGCCGTCGTAGCGCTCTGCGACCGCGTCCCGAGGCATTCCGTGCAGTCCGGCCATCAATGCGACGTTCTCGCGTACGGTCAGGTCGCCGACGAACCCGCCGGTGATCTCGATCAGCGGAGCGACTCCGCCCTTCACCTTCACCGACCCCTCATCGGGGAGCAGCACCTTCGCGACGAGACGGAGCAGAGTGGACTTGCCCTGGCCGTTTCGCCCGACGACGCCGATCGACTCCCCCTGCTGCACCGTGAACGAGACGTCGCGCAACGCCCAGAACTCTCCGGAGCGCGACCGCCGCGCCGCAGGGGCGAACAGGTCTTTGAAGTTCTGGCGCCCACGGCGGTTGCGGCGGAAGCGGACGCCCAGCCCGCTGGCCTCGATCGCGACGGTCATCCCAACTCCTTCAGCACGGTGCGCTCGAGGGACCGGAACGTCCATACGCCGAGCGCCAGAATGACGAGGGTCATCCCCACGCTGACGAGCAGCGTGAAGAGGTTCCACTGGTCGGGGAAGAACGGCATCCGATAGAGCATGAAGATCCCGGCGAGTGGATTGAACGCACCGAGAGTCTGAAAGATGCCAGGAAGATCCGTGACGTTGTAGATGATCGGAGTCGCGTAGAACATGGCGCGCAGGATCAGCGCGGTCGTGCGCTCCAGATCGACGAACAGGACGCAGAGCGGAGCGATGAGGAGCCCCAGGCCCACGAGCAGAACGGTCTGCAGGAACACCGCGACGGGAACCCAGAGGATTCCCCAGCCGACCTGGACCGTGTGCGCCGGGTCCTGTTCCACCAGCAGGTTGATGATCACGAATGCCGCGAGCACCGGGAGCGAGAACAGGAACTCGACGCCCTTGCTCAACACGATGCGGTTCACCCAGATCGAGCGAGGGATCGCAGTCGAGCGCACCAGCTTCGCATCCTTCTTGAATGCGCGAGTGAAATCCGTGACCGACGTGTTGAACCACACCCAGGGCAGCAGGGCGCTGATGAGGAACACGATGTACGGATCCTCACCGACATCACGGTTGAAGATCTGCGTGAAGACGAACCAGTAGATCACGCTCATCACGAGCGGATCGAGCACCGACCACAGGTAGCCGAGCAGGCTCGTCGAGTACCGCACCTTCAGGTCCCTGGCTGACAGCAGCCACAGGGAATGGAGATAGCGCCGGGGCGTTCCGGGGGCCCCGGCAGCAGTGTGACTCACAGTGCCGAGTCTACGAGAGCGAGTTGTTCCACAGCGACAGCGCCGAGCCGATGGCCATGTGCATGTCGAGGTACTGATAGGTGCCGAGGCGTCCGCCGAAGTGCACGTCCCGCTCCCCCTTCGCGAGCTCACGGTATGCGAGCAGGCCGTCGCGGTCCGTCGGGGTGTTCACCGGGTAGTACGGCTCGTCCTCGCGGTTCGCGAAACGAGAGAACTCGCGCATGATGACGGTCTTGTCGGATTCGTAGACGTCCTTGCGCTCCGGGTGGAAGTGCTTGAACTCGTGGATGCGCGTGTAGGGCACGTCCATGTCCGGGTAGTTCATCACGCTGGTGCCCTGGAAGTCGCCGATGTTCAGCACCTCCTGCTCGAAGTCGAGCGTGCGCCAGCTGAGGGCGCCCGCCGTGTAGTCGAAGTAGCGGTCCACGGGACCCGTGTAGATGATGGGCAGCTGCCCGACCGTCGCCTTCTTGTTCAGCGGCTGACTCTCGTCGAAGTAGTCGACGTTCAGCTTCACCTCGATGTTGGGGTGATCGGCCATCCGCTCGATCCACGCGGTGTAGCCGTCTGTCGGCAGGCCCTCCCACGTGTCGTTGAAGTAGCGGTTGTCGTAGGTGTAGCGCACGGGGAGCCGGCTGATGATGTCGCCCGAGAGCTTCTGCGGGTCGGTCTGCCACTGCTTGGCGGTGTAGTCCCTGAAGAACGCCTCGAACAGCGGCCGCCCGACGAGGGCGATGCCCTTCTCTTCGAAGTTGGCGGCCGTCTTGACGTCGAACTCCCCCGCCTGCTCGCGCACGAGGGCCCGCGCCTGGTCGGGCGTGTAGGCCGACTGGAAGAACTGGTTGATGGTGCCGAGGTTCACCGGCATCGGGAAGACCGTTCCCTTGTGCGTCGTGTAGACCCGATGCACGTAGTTCGTGAAGCTCGTGAACCGGTTCACGTACTCCCACACCGTGGCGTTCGAGGTGTGGAAGAGGTGGGCGCCGTAGCGATGGACCTCGATGCCCGTCTCAGGCTCCGCCTCACTGTAGGCGTTCCCGCCGATGTGGTGGCGACGGTCGATGACCGTGACCTTGCGGCCGGCGTTGGCGGCACGTTCTGCGATGGTGAGGCCGAAGAAGCCCGACCCGACGACAAGAAGATCCATGTTGCTGCTTTCTGCCCACGAGGCTCAGATCCGCACGGCATCGCGCGGCACACAGCAGACAACTCTACCGGCAGCGGACTCGACGCAACCTGTCAGCGCGCCTCGGCACCGAGGGGCCCTCCGACCTCCAGCATCTCCTGCAGCATCGGAGCGAGAGTGCGCCCGTATGAGTCGGAGATGTGATTGTCGTCGATGTACACGGCGATGTTGCCGATGGATCCCCGACACACGCCGTCCGGGCAGAGCCAGGGGCGGAAGTCCACAGCGGTGACCCCCTCGGACGCCGCGAGATCGTCGAGATCCTCCCCGACGGCGAACCCGGGGTCGGGAACGTCGCACGATGCTGTGTCAGCGCCGGGAGCGATCTCCGACTCCTCCAGCGCGCACTCGTACATGTCGAAGTCGAAGCGGGGATTGTCTCGTACGGCGATCACCTGGATGCCGTTCGCGGTGAGCTCGTCTGCGATCTCGCGGATCCCCTCCACGAGCACCTCGCGAGCGGCAGGAGTCGCCCGAGTCACGACGAGGTACACGGCATCGGGCTGCACCCTCGTCGCGTACTCGATCGCAGCGGCACGCCACTCCTCGCACGGCGGGCCGGCGGCCGACCACGTCGGCGCTCCGATGCCGATCGCGCATCCTCCCTTCAACAGGGCGACGATGCCCCACCCCTGCTGATCGGCGAGAACCGTGAGTGGCGACATGAGCTGTTGCGCGTGCGAGTCCCCCATCACGAGCACCCGCCATGCATCCGAGTCAGCTGCATTCGCGGTCTGAGCACAGCTGCCCTGCAGCACCGGCTCCACGGGCTCGAGTTCGCCCGCGCAGCTTCCTTTCAGATCCACCCATTCCTCATCGAGCGCGGTGGCCAGCGGGATCAGCGGCAGATCGGCGCCCGAGAGGTCGATCGGTGTGTCGATCTGCGCCGCCCCCGGGTATCCGCCGCTGGCGCTGGCACGCAGCGCCGCCTCACGCTGCTCGATCGTGAGCTGCCATGCGCCGAGAGGTGCGGAGACGACGAGGACGGACGCGGCGAGAACGAGCGCACCGAGCCGATGCGACCGATCGAGGACGGCGGAGTCTCTGATCGGTCGCTCGACCAGCATCGACACGAGTCTCGCCAGCACGAATGACAGGAGGACGATTCCGATGCCGGCGAGCCATCCCGGCTCGGTACGACCGCTCAGCATCATCCACGTCACGAGCACGGGCCAGTGCACGAGATAGAGCGCGTACGCGTCGCGTGAGACGTAGCGCAACGGCGCCGACTCGAGAATCATCGCGGGGCCGCCTCGCGGGCGGTCACGCCCGGCGATGATGACGAGCGCTGTGCAGATCACCGGCCACAGAGCGAGATATCCGGGGAATCCGCCCTGCACGTCGAGCACGATTCCGCACATCACGATGCCGACGATGCCGATCCATCCGAGGATCGCCCCGATCGTCGGACGGACACGGACGTGGGGAAGGGCGAGTGCGACGAGCGAGCCGGCCGCGAACTCCCACAGGCGCGTACGCGTGTCGAAGTAGGCGAACGACTGGGCCCGCATCGTCTCGACGACCGAGAACCCGAATGAGGCGATGAAGATGGCGCCGAACACCAACGCCAAGGCGGGGACGATCATGCGCCGTCGTCTGCGGAGCACCACCCACACCGCCGCGATGATCAGCGGCCAGAGGATGAAGACCTGCCCTTGGACCGAGAGCGACCAGAAGTGCTGGAACGGACTGGGCGTGACGGACTCGCGCGCGTAGTAGTCGACCTCCGACAGCGCCAGCGTCCAGTTCTCGACGTAGAAGAGGCTCGACCATGCCTCACGCCAGACGCGCGGCCACTCGGTCTGCGGATACGCCGCGAGCGCGACGCCGAGCACACCGACGATCGTCACGGCGGCCGCGGGCAGCAGCCGTCGGAAGCGGCGCAGCCAGAACGACCCGAGTGCGAGCGGGCGCTGGGTCTCTACCCGCCGCACGAACGACGCGGTGAGGAAGAACGCCGACACCATCAGGAAGACGTCGACTCCGCCCGAGACGCGACCCAGCCACACGTGGTACGCCACGACGAGCAGGATCGCGAGCGCACGGAGACCGTCGATGTCCGCGCGGTGCGTCGCGGGTCGCACGGAGCCAGCCTCGGGAGGCCGAAGCCATATCGGTCGCGTCGGGTTCATGAAGAGTGGGCGTATCGGCGGTGGGTGTCGCCGCAGTCGTCTCGGGTCGACGGTCTGCCGCTTTCAGCCTATCTGCTCTGCGTCAGCAGTGCCTCGGCAGCCGCTTCGATGTCGGGTCCGAGCAGTCTGGCGTACTCGAGGTTGAGGTGATCCGCGTCGTAGTACACGGGGATGCCGCCCACCACGGCGTAGCAGGAGGTCGCGTCGCAGAAGCGATCCGTCAGATCCAGCACGCTGATCGACTCCGAGCCGGCCGACGCTCCGGCGACGACCATCGGGTCGGCGGGGTGCGCCTCGGTGCGAGGACGTGCGCAGGACTGCGGATCGTCGGCGTTGTGGAGCACGCAGTCGGGGCTCCTGACCTCTGCGTTGAAAGGAGGGTCCGCGAGCGCGAGCACCTTGATACCCGCATCGTTCCAGCGTTTCCAGTAGTCCAACAGCCCTTGCGACATCTGGTCGATCTGCGGCCTGTCGGTCCCGTCATCCACGAGCTGAAGCCGAGCCGCCATCGCGGTGATGACGAGGTCGGGGTCGTCTTCGGTGACGGTTTCGGCGAGGTCCCTCGACCACTCGCGACACCTCTCGACGTCAGCGGCACCCCACGCGCTGCGGAATCCGATGAACTCGACGTCCGCCACGGGACACCCTCCGTAGTAGCTCGTATCGACGATCCAGCCGTTCTTCTCGGCGATGTCGAACACGGCTCCCTGCCACTGCTGCGCGTGAGAGTCACCGATCAACCAGACCCGAGTCGGATCCTCTGCCCCGCGCGAGAAGTCGCACTCGTGCGTGGTCTTCAGATCTCCATAGGTGAGGATCGACAGGAACTCGCCGCACTCCCCCGGGGTGTAGAAGTACTCGTTCTTCTTCGTCATCACCGAATAGTCCGCGGCCCCGAAAGGGTCTGCGCAGTCTGCGCCAGGTGCGAGCGCCGAGGGCCCCTCGCAGGTCGATGCGACGAGGTCGTCCGGTGGGCCGTCGGCAGCGACACGTGCACTGTAGGTCGCGAGAACGCCTGCCACGAGAGCCGCGATGACGATCATCCCAGTGATCATGAGACCGAACGCCCGGCGCGAGGAGCCACGCCAGTACCCCCATGACTGGCCGGCATCCTCGACGAACCTCTTCGTCAGCGCCGCCAGCACCAGCGCGATCGCCAACACCATGAGTTTCGACAGGGTGGTCGCCTCGCCGCCGATGACGAACGGCGCGACGACGATGAGCGGCCAATGCCACAGATACAGAGAGTACGAGACGCCGCCGAGCCACTGCACGGGACGCAGGGCCGTCACCTTCGCATGCCAGAGCGATGCGAATCTCTCGCCGGCGAGGATCACCGCCGCGGTGCCGAGCACGGGCACCAGCGCGGTGTATCCGGGAAAAGCGGTCGTGTGATCGTAGACGAGCGCGGCGAAGACGATGAGGGCGAACCCGAGCAGGCTGACGATGTCGGCGGCGGTGCGCCCGAGGGGTACCCGACTTCCGAAGAGCGCGATCGCGCCGCCGACCGCGAATTCCCATCCGCGCGTGAAGGTCGCGAAGTACGCCTGAGGCGGCGCGACGGTCGTGTAGATGACACTCGCGGCGAAGGAGAGCACGCCCACCACCGCCACGACCGCGACGAGCGCGGTGGTCGTCCTCGCCCTCGCTCCGCGCCGCGTCGTCGGGCCTCCGGTGCGCCGAGCCACGGCGAGCGCCGCCAAGAGCAGCAGAGGCCAGACGATGTAGAACTGCTCCTCGACCGACAGCGACCAATAGTGCTGGACGACGCTCGCAGCGTCGTTGAGCGCCGAGTAGTTGACCGACATCGATGCCAGGAACCAGTTCTCGACGTACCCCGCACTCGCCGCGACCTCCCAGGCACCCCGCTCCCACCGAGGGTAGGGAAGCAGCACGACCATGAGCACGAGCGACACTGCGAGTACGAGAAGCGCGGCCGGAAGCAGTCGCCTGATCCGTCGCGCGTAGAACGCCCCGAGTTGCACTCCCCCGGTCCGCCGCATCTCCCCCACGAGGTGTCCTGTGATGAGGAAGCCGGAGATCACGAAGAAGACGTCGACACCGACGTAGCCGCCAGGGAGGCGAACCGGCCAGAGGTGGTTGAGCACGACCAAGCCGATGGCCACGGCGCGAAGCGCCTGGATGTCGGTTCGGAAGACCCGCGCCTTCGGAGCCGCGATGAGAGTATCCGCGGTCCGCAACGACGCGCTCACGGCGAGAGATACTCCCGAAGAAGATCGTCTCCCGCGCGCGGACGGAAGCCGATGCCGTGCACTCGCGTCAGATCGAGCACGCTGTTCAGCGGGCGCGGGGCGACAGGCGACGTCGCGGAGGCGAAGTACTGTTCCGTCGAGACACCCGTGACCCGTGCCGGATCATGGCCGGCGAGCTCGAACACACGGCGGGCGACGTCGGCCCAGGTGACGACCTCGCCCTCGGAAGTCAGGTTGTAGACGCCGAACGACGGACGGGTCTCTACCAGCGTGCGGATGAGGCGGGCGATCTCGGTCGCGAACGTGAGGCGCCCGCGCTGGTCGTCGACGACCTTCGGGTCCACGCCCTTCTCTGCCAGTGAGGCCATGGTGCGGACGAAGTTGTTTCCGCTCCCGATCACCCAGGAGGTGCGGACGATGTAGTGACGAGGGGCCGTCGAGACCGCGAGATCACCGGCGGCCTTGGTCTGGCCGTAGACGCCGAGAGGACACACGAGGTCGTCCTCGGTGTACGGCCGATCGGCGGATCCATCGAACACGTAGTCGCTCGACACATGCACGAGCGTGATTCCGTGCTCTGCGGCGATGCGAGCCAGAGCGGCCGGCCCTGCGGCGTTGACCGCCCAGGCGTCGCGCCTGCCGTCCGGCGTCTCCGCACGATCGACGGCCGTGTATGCGGCCGCGTTGATGATCGTGTCGTAGTCGCGCCAGCGGCGCGCCTCGGCCAGCGTCGTCGACCCGAGATCGAAATCGTCGCGCGTTGTCCATTCGACGCTCTGCACGCCGTCGAACTCGGCCCGCAGCGCTGTTCCCAGCTGTCCTGCCGAGCCGATCACGAGAGTCTTCCGCGGAGCGACCGGTTCCACATCTGCGAGGCGCGGGTGCGCGAGATCCTTCGCAGACACCTCGGCATCCGCAAGCGGGATGGGCCACTCGATCGCGGCGGTCTCGTCTGCGAGGTTCAGGAAGGAATAGGACGCGTCGGGTGACCAGTGGTCGTTCACGAGATACGTGTAGGCCGTATCGGGCTCGAGGGTCTGATACGAGTTGCCGACACCTCGTGGCACGAAGATGGCCTTGGAGGGATCGAGCTCGGCGGTGAAGACCGCGCCGAACGTCGGGCCTTCGCGCAGGTCGACCCATGCGCCGAAGATACGGCCGGTCGCGATCGACACCCACTTGTCCCACGGCTCGGCGTGGATACCGCGAGTCGTCCCGACGGCGTCGTTGAAGGAGACGTTGTTCTGGACCGGGCCGAAATCGGCGAGGCCGAGCGCGGTCATCTTCTCGCGCTGCCAGTTCTCCTTGAACCACCCACGCGAATCGCCGTGGACCGGCAGATCGAAGATCTCCAGTCCCGGAATCGTCGTCTCGGTGCGATTCAGGGACTTGCCGAAGTCGATCTCGCTCATCGGGTCACTGTCCCTTGGAGGCGTAGAACGCCTCGGTCTGATCCTTGGAAGGCGCCCACCATGACTCGTTGTCGCGGTACCACGCGATGGTCGCCGCCAGTCCGGACTCGAAGTCGGCGAACTCCGGCTTCCATCCCAGCTCCGTGCGCAGCTTCGTGGAGTCGATCGCGTACCGAAGATCGTGACCGGCCCGGTCCGTGACGTGGTCGTACGCGTCTCGCGGCTGGCCCATCTCCTCGAGGATCAGCTCGACGACGTCCTTGTTGTTGCGCTCGCCGTCAGCGCCGATCAGATACGTCTCGCCGATCTGACCCTTCTCGAGGATCGTCAGCACCGCGGACGAGTGGTCGTTCGCGTGGATCCAGTCCCTGACGTTCTCGCCTGCCCCGTAGAGCTTGGGACGGATGCCGCGGATCACGTTGGTGATCTGACGCGGGATGAACTTCTCGACGTGCTGGTAGGGACCGTAGTTGTTCGAGCAGTTGGAGATCGTCGCCTGCACGCCGAACGAGCGGACCCAGGCGCGCACGAGCAGATCGCTGCCGGCCTTGGTCGAAGAGTACGGCGACGACGGGTTGTACGGAGTCTGCTCGGTGAACCGTTCAGGGTCGTCGAGCTCGAGGTCACCGTAGACCTCGTCGGTCGAGATGTGGTGGAACCGCGTCTCGTGCTTGCGCGCGGCTTCGAGCAGCGTGTACGTGCCGATGATGTTGGTGTCCAGGAAGGGACGGGGGCTGTGCAGGGAGTTGTCGTTGTGCGACTCCGCCGCATAGTGCACCACGGCGTCCGCCTCAGCGGTGAGCCGGTCGACCAGCTCGGCGTCGGTGATGTCGCCGTGCACGAACCGCACACGATCGTCGGGAAGTCCCGCGAGTGAGGCCCGGTTGCCGGCGTAGGTCAGCGCGTCGAGGACGGTGACCGTGTGGTCGGTGTGCTCGACCGCGTAGTGGACGAAGTTCGAGCCGATGAAACCGGCGCCTCCGGTGACGAGGATGTTCGACATCAACGACCTCTTTCCAGGGTCTCGAGCAGGTAGGTTCCGTAGCCGGACTTCACGAGCTTTGTGGCCCGCTCACGCAGGTCGTCGTCGGTGAGGAAGTCCTGACGCCAGGCCACCTCTTCCGGGACTCCGATGCGCAGACCGGTGCGGCGTTCCATCGTGCGCACGTAGTCGCCGGCATCCGACATCTGGTCGAACGTCCCGGTGTCGAGCCACGCCGTTCCGCGAGGAAGCACCTCGACCTGCAGGTCACCGCGCTCGAGGTAGGCGCGGTTGATGTCGGTGATCTCGTACTCGCCGCGAGCACTCGGCTCGAGGTTGCGTGCGATCTCGACCACGTCGTTGTCGTAGAAGTAGAGTCCGGGCACGGCGTAGTTGCTCTTGGGGTGCTCCGGCTTCTCCTCGAGCGAGACGGCGCGACCGTCGGCATCGAACTCGACGACGCCGTAGGCGTTGGGCTCTGCCACCCAGTAGGCGAAGACGGCACCGCCCTCGACGTCCGTGTAGCGCTTGAGCTGGGTGCCGAGCCCCGGACCGTACAGCAGGTTGTCGCCGAGCACGAGGGCGACCTTGTCGTCGCCGATGAAGTCCGCGCCGATGACGAAGGCCTGGGCGAGGCCATCCGGCGACGGCTGCTGCGCGAACGTGAGGTTCACCCCGAACTGCGAACCGTCGCCGAGCAGACGCTCGAACTGCTCCGCGTCATGAGGCGTGGTGACGATCAGGATGTCCCGGATCCCCGCCAGCATCAGCGTCGACAGCGGGTAGTAGACCATCGGCTTGTCGTACACGGGAATCAGCTGCTTGGAGATGCCGATCGTAATCGGGTGCAGTCGAGTTCCTGAGCCGCCAGCGAGAATTATGCCTTTCACCCCCATATCGTGCCACATCCCAGCTGGGACTCAGAAAGAGGCGATTTACTTGCGTCACACCGTTCACACTGGCATCATCTGTGCATTTCCGTCACAATGAGCAGGTGACCGGCTCAAAATCCCCCCACCTGCTCGGCCTCCTCGCCAGTGCAGCGGCTGTCGTCCTCGCCGCATCCCTGCTCGTGGCGACGCCGGCCAGTGCCGTCTCGCCCTCTTCATCCGGCGGCGTGTCGACCGCCGCGTCAGCGACGACAGCGTCGGTGGCGGCGACCGGTTCAGTGGACGCATCCATACGCGACACCGCGAACCTGGCGGAGTTCAGATCGGGGAACATCATCTCCGATGCCGTGTTCTTCCAGAGCGACACGATGTCCGCCGGCCAGATCGACTCGTTCTTCCGCGGAAAGGTCGCATCCTGCCGCAGTGGATACGTCTGCCTCAAGGACTACCGCCAGAACACGCCGAACCGTCCGGCAGACAGCTACTGCCGCGGCTACACCGGGGCGGCGAACGAGTCGGCGGCCACGATCATCGCGCGGGTCGCGCAGTCCTGCGGCATCAACCCGCGGGTGCTCATCGTGATGCTCGAGAAGGAGCAGAGCCTCGTCACGCACACGTGGCCGAGCAGCTGGCGCTTCGACATGGCACTCGGTCAGGGCTGCCCTGACACGGCGCCGTGCGATCCGGCCTATGCAGGCTTCTTCTACCAGATCTACGGTGCGGCCAGGCAGATGCAGATCTATGCCGAGGGACGCTGGTTCACGTACTACGCGCCGGGAAAGACCTGGAACATCCTCTATCACCCGAACAGGGCCTGCGGCTCGGCGCCGGTCCGCGTCGAGAACAAGGCGACCGCCGCGCTCTACTACTACACCCCGTATCAGCCGAATCGAGCGGCACTCAATGCCGGCTACGGCAGTGGGGACGGGTGCTCCAGCTACGGCAATCGCAACTTCTACCAGTTCTTCACCGATTGGTTCGGCAGCACGCAGACGGCGGGCGGCGCTGCCGCCACCCTCGCGCAGGTCCCCGGTCGCGCGGAGATCTATCTGGTGCAGTCAGGCATGCGCCACCATGTCGTCGCGGGCGAGGACTACGCCGCGCTTCGATCGAGGCTCGGTGGAGCCGTGTCTGTGGCCGCGACGGACCTCGACCCCATGCCCGAGGGCAAGCCGGTCACGCGTTACGTGCACGATCCTCGAACAGGCACCCTGTACCTTCTGGAACCGGACGGCACCCGGCATCGATTCGTCGACGCGGCCCAGATCGCCCTGTTCGGATACTCGTTCAGCTCGTACGTGAACCTCACCGGCGCCACGGCGGACCGTTTCTCCGAGGGCGCTGCCGTCGGGTCGTTCTTCCGCTCGGGAGCGGATCCGGAGGTGTACCTCTACCAGGCTGGTCTGCGCAGGCACGTCGCCAACCAGCAGACCTGGGTCGATGTCTCCCGAGGAACATCCGGATATGTCGCCTCGATGAAGCCCTCGGCGGCTGCGGCGATCGGCATCGGACTCCTCGTGATCAAGGCGAACAGCCTGGTGCGTGCCGCGGACTCGAATGACATCTACCTCACCCTCCTCGGCGATCGCCTGATCCACATACCCAGCACCGCGCTCGCGGGTGAGTTCGGCGCCACGGGTCTCACCGTCGTGCCGCGGAGTTCGGTCGCAGCCAACTCGAAGGTCGGGTCGACGCTGACCCCGGTCGTCGTGTGCGGCAACAGCACACTGATCGCCGCGGGCGGCAAGGTCTATCCGGTGTCGGGCACGCAGTTCGGCAACATCAAGCCGACGAAGCTGGGCAGCGGTGAATGTGGCGCGATGCCCCGCGCCAAGACGACGGTCTCCGTCCCCCTTTTCGTCCAGCCGCAGGGGGCTCCTGAGATCTACGTCATCTCGGGAGGCACGCTGCGGCATGTGCAGTCCCCCGCCGATCTGCTGGCCCTCAACGGCTCCAGACCGTTGCAGGTGCTGCCCTGGTCGCGGGGCACCGTCCAGTGGTTCGGCATCGGACCTGCGTTCCTCCCCTCGAACTCGTTCGTGCGCTTCACCGGACGCGCAGAGATCTACCGATTTGAGAACGGGTTGCTGCGTCATGTCCGCAGCATCAAGACCCTCCTCCAGCTGAACGGAGGCACGCCGCCGCGAGAGTATGTGCTCCCGGGCGACCAGCTCTCGCGCTTCAAGGTCGGGTCCCCTCTGCTCACCAGCGGAGCCGACTTCGTGCAGTTCACCGGCGCGCCCGAGATCTACTTCTACGACAACGGCAAGCTCAGGCACGTGACGTCGATTGCGATCCTCCTCAGACTCGGCGGCGGACGCGCACCCGAGGTGCTCCAGATTGCGCCCGGATTCAAAGCGGACTACGCGGTGGGCACACCGATCACGTGACAGGTCGATCCGATAGGATCGGGGAACTATGAGCTTGTCGTCGGACCGTGTCCTCGTGATTGTCCCCGCATGGAACGAGGCCCGCAACGTCGGACGCACCGTGCACGAGGTCCGCGCCGCGAACGCCGACTTCGATCTTCTCGTCGTCGACGACGGATCCACGGATGACACAGGTGCGGTCGCCCGAGAAGCCGGTGCGACGGTCATCTCCCTCCCCTTCAACCTCGGGGTCGGCGGCGCGATGCGCACCGGCTTCACGTACGCGAAACGTCACGGCTACACCCGCGCGATCCAGGTCGACGCCGATGGGCAGCACAACCCGCTCGACATCGCCCGCGTCCTCGCCGGTCTCGACACCGCGGACATCTCGATCGGCGCTCGGTTCGCGGACGTCGGCGACTATTCGGTTCGGGGCCCTCGCCACTGGGCGATGCTGTTCCTGGCGAAGACGGTGTCCAGGGTCGCCAAGACCCGTCTCACCGATGTGACGAGCGGCTTCCGCGCCGCCAACAGCCGAGCCATCGAGCAGTATGTCCGCTACTACCCCGCCGAGTACCTCGGCGACACCATCGATTCCCTCGTCGCAGCATGTCACGCGGGTTTGACGGTGACGCAGGTTCCCGTGGCCATGCGGCCGCGAGTCCACGGCACGCCGAGCCAGGGTCCGGTCGGAGCATCGATCTATCTGCTGCGTTCGGTGTTCACGCTCGGCCTGGCCATGCTGCGTCGCACCGGCTCGACGAGCCAATCCACCGGTGTCCGCGAACAGGAGGACGCAAAGTGATCGTCGTTGTCGGGATCGCCCTCTCGCTGTTCATCCTCGTGCTGGTCTTCTGGATGCTTCTGACGCGACGCCTTCGCGAGAAGTACGCGGTGATGTGGATCGTCATCGCGCTGAGCGTCCTGCTGCTCGGGATCTTCCCGCAGCTTCTGCTCTGGGCGACCGCGCTTCTCGGTGTTCAGGTGCCGGCAAACCTCCTGTTCGCTCTCGCGATCACCCTGCTCCTCGGTGTCTCGCTGCATCTCTCCTGGGAGCTCTCCCAGGCGGAGGACGAGATCCGTCGCGTTGCGGAGGAGGCGGCGCTGTCGCGCGCAGAGGTGGACAGGTTGGACAGCCGCATCGCGGCCCTGGAGGCTCAGCACCGGGGCGGCGGCGCCGACAGCGCTCCCCCGGCATGACGTCGCGACACTCGAGCGACGGCGTCTGGGGCGTCGTCACCGTTCATCGCCCCGCGCAGGTGCCTCCGCTGCTCGCTGATCTCGCTCCCCAAGTCACCGGGATCATCGTGGTCGACGACGGCAGCGGCTCTGAGTTCGATTCGATCCGCGCGGAGGTCGCGGCGAGCGGAGCGCTGGTGCTCGCCTTGGAGCGCAACTCCGGCATCGGCGCCGCGCTCAATCGCGGCATCCGCTGCGCCCTCGACAAGGGCGCGAGCGCGATCGTGACGTTCGATCAGGACTCGACCATCGCTCCCGGGTTCGTCGACGCTCTGAGCGCGGCGTGGGAACATGCTCGCGCTCACGGCGTCCCCGCCGGCCCCGTGGTTCCGGAGTTCTTCGCCGACGTCTCCCAGGCCGGACCGCCGGCAGGACACGGAGTGGTCCATGCCGCTCACGCGATCCAGTCCGGCATGTATCTCCCCGCGGGAGTGGTCGACCAGGTCGGGCTGATGGACGAAGCTCTCTTCATCGACCTCGTGGACACGGATTTCGAGCTCCGCTGCCTTGACGCGGACCTGCCGTGCATCGTCGCCCCCGGCCTCCGACTGCCGCACCGCTTGGGTGCGCGCTACCGGTTCCCGGGGCCGCTCGGGGCACTCCTTCCCACCCTCACGCTGAGCACTCCGTTCCGGTATTACTACAGGGCCAGGAATCGCATCGTGCTGGCGCGGCGCCACCCGCGGCATCGCGCGCGCCTGCGCCGCGACGCCCGAGCCGACTACGCGTACTTCCTGATCGCGTGGATGCTGGCGAGGCCCCACTCGACCATGCGGAAGCTGCTCGTCGCGGGATTCCGCGACGGACGAGCCGAACGCATGGGGAGGATGGGGCCTGCGCTCATGACGGAGGCTGCCCGTGTCACGTGGCGGGCTCGCCCCCTCCCTGACGCGGAATCTGCCTGAGGCCGTCTACGGCGCCACGGTGGGTGTCCGTCGACGCCCCCGGATCAGCCACCCCGACGCCCAGCTCCCCAGGTATGCGATGACGAACGGCGTCGGCACGACCTGTGCGCGCCGGACTCGACGCAGCATCCCCAGCGTGTCGCGCAGCCGCCGGCCCGCACCGAAGCGCCGATCCGCCTCGATCGCGGCTGGCGAGCGAGGATCACGTTCCACGAGGGTCTGGGCCATGAGCTGGCGCCACCCCACGTAGATCCAGAACAGCATCCGTGCCATCGCCCACGGCGACGCGGCGCCCTCGTACCGCACCGAGAACTCGACGGCGTTCCCCCAGGCTCGTCGCAGGGTCGCGATCGGGCCGAGACGCAGCCGGCTCGGATCACCGAACACGTTCGCGGAGTGCTGCACGTAGTCCTGCACGACGTCCTCGACGACGCGGCCGCCTCCCCGAGCCATCCCGACGACGGCGAGCCAGTGATCGTGCGCGACGGTGTGGGAGGAGAGACGTGGAAAGGGCAGCGCGGTCGACAGCAGTTCGGCGCGGAACACGCACAACGAGCCGGTGAACTGATTCACGATCATCGTCGACGCGGCATCGAGCTGCCGTCGCTCGGTGAATCCGAGCACCTCGTCACCGGGGTGGGCCACCAGCCGGGCTTGGCCCGACACGATCGCAGACTCGGAGAGATGCGGAAGCAGGGTCTCGAGCTTGTGCGGATACCAGAAGTCGTCCTGGTCGCTCAGCGCCACCCATTCCGCCGCTGCGGGAACTGCCGCGAGACCCCTCTCGAAGTTCAGGTAGAAGCCCAGTCGACGGCCGTCTGCGAGGATCCGGAAGCGTTCGTCTCCGGCCGCGACATCGGCGAGCACCTCCTCGACGGTCTCGAGTTCTCCGTCGACGGAGATGATGCACTCCCAGTCGGTCACCGTCTGATCGCGTATCGAGGCGAGCTGACGGGCGAACAGTTCCTTGGAGGGTCGATAGGCGGCGAGCACGATAACTCCAACCATTGGTCCCTGACCTCTCCGTAAAGCCGACTCAAGTAGTCTAGGGTCGCACGCGTTCACGTCCCCGCCATCCCGAATGGTGTTGGGCCGCAATGGTCCGAGGAGTCCCATCGATGAAGGTTCTACTGTCACGCTTCGCGGGCTTTAGCGCCGTTCCTCTGATCTCCTTCATCGCCCCTCTGTTCCTGCTGCCCATCATCCCGAACGTCTTCGGCTTGGCGGCATGGGGCTCCGTGGGCACGGCTCAGGCGGTGGGAACCGTCTGCGCGATCGTCGCGGGGTTCGGCTGGAACATCTCCGGCGGTGCGCGCATCGCGCTCAGCGCCGACGATGCCGCCCGGCGTCAGATCTTCGGTGATTCGTTCTGGTGCCGCGGCCTGCTCGTCGTGGCGGCGGGATCGGTCGGCGCCGCGCTCAGCTCGGTCCTCGTCCCCGCCGAGTTCCGCCTCGTCGCCGCACTCGTCACCCTGGCGACCACGGCTGCGGCCATGACCGTCGTCTGGTACGCGGTCGGCGTGGGCAATGCGCGAGTGGTTCTGCTGTTCGAGACCCTCCCGGTGAGCATCAGCGTGGCTCTGGCGATCCCCCTCCTCCTGCTCACGGAGCAATTGCTGTGGTACCCGATCCTCACGCTGATCGGATTCCTCACCGGCCCTCTGCTTCTGAACCTCCGCCTCTATCGTCGGCCGCTGCCCCCGTTCGCAGGGCGGCGGATCCTGCGCGCATACCGCGCGAACCTCTCGGTCGCCGCGGCTGAGACGATCGGCGGCTCCTACACCTCTGCACCCATCCCGCTCGCGCAGGGCATACTCGGCGCGACGGCCAGCGGTCAGGCCACGTCTGCGGACAAGTTCTTCCGCATCGCCCTCTTCGCCGTCACCGTTCTGTCGAACACCCTTCAGAAGTGGGTGCTCGAGGTCTCCTACGCTCATGGTCGGCTGCGGCGCCACTTCGTGGCCTTCGGGCTCCACGCCGCCCTCGCCCTGATCGGAGGCGCGGCGCTGACGGTGCTCGGCCCGCTGTTCTCCTCATTGCTGTTCGGCGAGAAGGCGACGCCCGAGATCGCCGTGTTCCTCGGGTTCGGCGCAACCTTCGCGCTCACCAGTCTGACGACGCCTTTCATCCGCAATGTCCTGGTCCCGGCAGGCCTGAACCGCTACGTGCTCTTCGGCACCCTCGGCGCTGCTCTCGTCGGGGTCCCGCTCATGGTCCTCGGCGCCCAGTGGGGCCTCAGCGGGATCATCGCCGGGCTCGCGGCCTCTGAGCTCGTGATCCTCGCCGTCGTCGTGACAGCCGGAACACATCATCTGCTCCTGGAGAGGCGATCGGCTTTCGCCCTCGTCGCCCCGGCTGAGGGAGACATCGCATGACGACGACCGTGAGCGTGTGCATGGCGACCTACAACGGTGCACGATTCGTCAGGCACCAGCTCGAATCGATCCTCGACGGACTCCACCCTGGCGACGAGGTGGTGGTGGTCGACGATGCGAGCACGGACGACACCGCAGACGTCGTGGCCGCTGTCGGAGACGATCGCATCCGGTTGATCCGCTCCGAGACCAACCGCGGATATGTGAAGGCCTTCGAGGCCGCGATAGCCGAGGCGACCGGCGAGATCATCTTCCTCTCCGACCAGGACGACGAGTGGGTTCCTGGCCGCCGTGCGCTGCTGGTCGAGGCACTTCGCGACCGATCGATCGCGGCCGGCGACCTCGTGCTGCTGCCTGACGACGCACCACTGCGTTCTCCGCTCACCGGACGCCCCTGGCACCTCGATGCGCTGCCCTCAGGCGGCTCTCTGGCCAATGAGCTGCGTCTGCTCGCCGGCGATGCGCCCTACTACGGGTGCGCGATGGCGTTCCGCCGCGAGGCCAGAGACCTCATCCTGCCCTTTCCCGAGTTCCTCGTCGAGTCCCATGATCTGTGGATCGCGACCGTCGGCAACACGGCTCGCGGGCTCGCCCACGTCCAGAGCCCGGTGCTGCGGCGTCGGTTGCACGACGCCAACGCGTCGGCCCCGAAGCCGCGAGGACTCCGCAAGGCACTGCAGTCGCGGTGGATGCTCCTCCGCGCATGGCGCGAAGCAGCGCGTCGCGTCCGCTCCGCGCGCTGACGCCACCGCGCGGTTCCGCTGAGCCGCCGCTCGGGTTCCCCGGACTCAGCTCAGATCGGCCACGTGCGCCAGCGACGATCGCAGGCCCCGCGCCGTCCCGTGCCTCAGCACGAGGGGTAGTGCGGCGATCCCGTGCAGGCGGGACATGAGGCGCACCCGAGCGGTCCGCGCTGTGCGACTCCACCCTCGCTCAGCGGCCGATCGGCGCGCGATGCGGTAATACCGCCGCTCATCGAGAAAACGGCTGCCGTCCAGCAGCGTCTTCTGGGATGCGCTCTCGAGATGGCGGCGATATGAGAACGCGAGCGTCGGCGTGTAGGCCAACGTGCCGCCGTCGAAGGCGATGTCCATCAGCAATGCCAGGTCTTGGATGACGGGAAGGTCGTCCGTGAAGTCGATACGACGAAGTGTCTCGACTCGAAGCGAGAGCGACGGCCAATAGAGCCAGTTCCCACGGATCAGCGTGGTGGCCATGTCAGGGCCGCTGAAGACCGTCACGCCCCGTCCCTTCGGAGCCAGGTGGCGCTGCTTGATCCGATCGACGAGGGGAAGGACGACAGCCCCGTCCTCGTCGATGACCTGAACCGCCGGCTGGATGACGTCGGCGTGCGGCACAGCGCGGGCCGCCGCGCGGACCACCTCCACATAGTTCGGGTGCAGAAGG
This sequence comes from Microbacterium sp. MEJ108Y, assembly GCF_000834175.1. NCBI lineage: Bacteria > Bacillati > Actinomycetota > Actinomycetes > Micrococcales > Microbacteriaceae > Microbacterium > Microbacterium sp. MEJ108Y. The sequence goes on from NZ_JXQX01000038.1 coordinate 370,327, forward strand.
TCGTCGCACCCGAGGATCGTGACGAAGTCCCCCGACGCGCGCCGAACGGACTCCCGGAAGTTCTCGGTGATCCCGACGTTGTGCTCGTTCCGGGTGTAGACGATCCGCTCGTCCCGCTCTTCACTGAAGTGAGCTGCGACCGAGTCATCGGGATAGCAGTCGTCGATGATCGTCAACCGCCAGTCCGGGTCCGTCTGGGCGCGCACGGACTCAACGGTCTCATAGAGCTGATCCGGGTCTCCCCAGAACGGCACGAAGATCTCGTAGGTCATGACCCGAGCCCACACGAGACGATCTTGAAGAGCTTCGCGTCGCCGCGCTGCTCGACCAGCTCGACGTAGGGCGAGCTGTCGAGGTCATCGAGTCCCGAGTAGTCTCCGTCGTTCTCCTGGAAGTCCCCGTCCGCGCTGAAGTCGAGGACGTATCCGACGCCGGTGTCCTCGAGCGCGGCGCAGACCTCCGGCGAGTCGCCCTCTGTGCTGAGCATCGTGTTGATCGCTTCGGCATCGTCAGTGAGGTCCATCAGAAGGTGGGGCATGAGCACCCGGCGTCCGCTCACACCGTAGGCGAACGAGGCTCCCGTCCACGGGTCTCCCGCGATGACCGCATCCTCCGGCACGAGCTCCGCGAGATCTTCCATGAGGTCGAGTTCGTCCGGAGACAGGATCGGCCCGCCGGGTCGGAGTTCATAGGTGAACTCGATGTCGGCGGCCGCCTGGCGAATGGCGGCGTTCTGGGTGACTCCGACGAGCGCGATCACGACGATGGCGATCAGGACGATGGGCAGGCGCTCGAAGAACCGCCGTACCGGCACCAGCAGTCGCTGCCGGAGAAGCCACGTGACGAGGACGATTCCGCCCAGCGCTGCGAGGGGCAGGACACCGATCGCCCAGAAGGCGGCGATACGGGGCGGATTGTTGTACCACGGTGCCGTGAACCAGAAGCGGAGCGTCTCATACGGCGACGCCGAGACGATGATGTAGAGCACCGCCGAGATGACGGCCATCGCGAGGATCGACCAGCGCGCATAGGTGCCTCGACGGATCACGCTGTACGCGCCGATGATCATCAGGGCGGTGATTCCGAGCGAGCTCGGGTAGCCGTACACGCTCGCCGCGACGACCTCGCCGATCGAGTCGGGAACGGTGTTGATGATGGGCCAGTAGATCTGGCTCGCCGGGGGCCGCACCACCTGCAGGAGGACGACTCCCGCCGCGGCGTATGCGACCAGCAGGCCGATCCCGATGAGTCGCGGTCGACCGGGAGTTCTCATCTGATGCAGGAGCCTCGCGAGGACGAAGGGCACCGTGAGCGCGACGACGGCCATGAGCGCACCAGGGTGTGCGACTCCCAGGCCGGGCACGACGAGCACCAGCAGAAGCGCCCAGTCCTGACGACGCGGAACCCGCCCGGGCCTGAGCAGCCACCACGCGACGACGATGGCGGCGGGGGCGACGGCGAGGCCGAGGAACAGCGGGTACAGCACGCCGTAGTGCAGGAGCAGGAAGGGGAAGGCCGGGAAGGCGGCAGCCAGAGCTCCCGCGATCACCGTCAGGATCTGATTGCGCCCCAGGAGCTCGCGCACGAGGAACACGGCGCCGATCGGCCAGACGACCGCAGCGACGACGATGATCATCGCGTTGCTGGCGAGCGGCACGGAGGCTCCGCTCAGCGCGACGATGATCGAGACCATCGCATGCCAGCCCGACGGGTAGAAGGGCACGCCCGCCGGCGATGTCATGCTGCCCAGCCACAGAGGCGACGCGTTCCCGGTGTCGAGGACGTACTGGACCGCGTTCAGGTGGAAGAAGTTGTCGTAGCGCTGCGAGAAGAACTCGGGGTCGTGCATGCTTCTGACCAGCACGAACGCGATGAGCAGGGCGGGCACGACGATCGAGACGATCACGGCGACCAGCTGTCTGGCGTTCGAGCTCTGACGGAGCCGGGCCGGCTTTCCGACGTGCTTCGACCAGAAGTATGCGGCGACCGCAGCGACCGCCGTGAGGATGAGGACGGGCAGGATGCTCCATCGGATCCCCACGAACGGAGCCGCGAGAGCAGCTACCGCGACGAGGGAGACGCTGAGCGCGGGGGCCAGCGCGAGAAGCCTCATTCCGCGCAGGCGGAGGAGGAAGCCCAGCAGCAGACCCGGAAGGAAGAGGAGAGCGCCGGTGACGATCAGCGCGGGCAGGATCGAGACCCAGCTCACGCCGCCTCCGCCTCTGGATACTTGATCTTCGGGTTGAAGGTGATGCCCTTCACCCACTTGCCGAGCAGCTTGGCGCGCAGATCCAGCGGAACGCGGCCGCGGTGAAGGCTCACGAAGAGTCGCGCACCGAACTCCATGAAGTAGAGGAACCCACGGTGGTGCAGCTGCCAGGAAGCCTCGTTGCGCACACCGTACGAGAACTTCCACAGGCTCTTGCGATCGACCATGGCGAAGTTCACGCCTCGGTTGTCACCCATGTCATGGACGACGACGCTGTCGAGCACCTGCACACCGGGGCAACGCGCGGTGAGGCGAAGCGTGTACTCACGGTCGTCGAACCAGATGAAGTACTCCGAATAGGGAAGCCCGTACTCCGCGATGGCCCACCGCGGGATCAGCACCGAGACGAACGAGCACGCGGTCACCATGACGTTCTTCTGCCCCTTGACGAGCAGGCGTCCCCAGTCCCACGTCGTCACCGGGTTGTTCATCTCGCAGATGCTGCCGTCGGTGAACTCGACCACCGAGCACGCGAAGGGCACGTCGCCGCCGAGCTCCTGGACCGCCCCGTCGAAACCGGCGATGAGGCTCGCGAGCGCTTCCGGCTTCGGATAGCAGTCGTCGTCCATGATCCAGACATGATCCGCCCCGGACGCGTATCCGCGCAGCATCCCCTCCGAGAACCCGCCCGCTCCCCCGGAGTTGGTCGACATGCTCACGACTTCGAGGGGCACCGCTGTCTCGAGCGCGGCAAGGTACTCCGCCGTGCCGTCGGTCGAGGCGTTGTCGATCACGAACAGCGTCTCGACGGGGTGCGTCTGCGCCTCTATAGATGCGATCACGGTCTTCAGCTTCTCGAGCCGATTGAACGTGACGACCACTCCAGCGACACTCACCACGAGCCCACCTCTTCCTTGAACCATGAACTCGCGGACTGCTGAGACAGCAGCTTCTTCTCGGCCTTGCGCTCCTTGCGCCACAGCGCTTCCCTCGCCTCTTCGTCGTCGACGAGCGGGGCCACTGCCTCGGCGAGCCGACGAGCGGCCAGACGAGCGTGACGCGGAACCAGCGCGGACGCCGGGATGATGTCGCTCTGGGCGCCGACATCGGTCGAGATCACCGGCACGCCGTGCGCGATCGCCTCGAGGGTCGTGAGTGTGAGGCCCTCGTTGTGAGACGACACGACGAGAACGTGCGCCTCGTCGAGAGTCTCCGCGACCGGAGTGTCCGAGGTTCGCCGAACGATGTCGGCGGTCAGTCCCTCAGCCTCGATGATGTCATCGACCCAGCTCGACAACTCGCCGCCACCGTGGAGGATGAAACGCAGCGAGTAGCCCTGACGCTTCAGCCTTCGCGCCATCGTGATGAAGACCTCCGGCGCCTTCTGCCGTGCCATCCGGCCGATGAACGCGACGGTGAACTGCTCCCCCGCGGCCCGCGGGCGGAACACGGCATCCTTCGGCTTCACGGTGAGTCCGCCGAGCGGTGCCATGACCACGCGATCGGCGGGGATCCGCTGCACGTCCGTCATCCAGCGGGCGAGGCTCGGAGAGATCACGTGGTGTGTGGTGATCGACTTCGATGCGATCGCACTGCTCAGGGGATAGCCACCGCCCGAGTACTCGACGATGTGCGTGCTGTCGATGATCGGGATGCCGGGACGTGAGGCCGCAATCCACGCCACCCGGTCGTACAGCCACTGATTGTGATGGATGACGACACCGCGCACGTCGAAGGTGCGCAGCAGCGATCGGAGAAGCGGTTCGACGCCGGCCGTCTGCGACTGGACGGTGGGCTCCGAGAAGGGGATGAGCAGCGCCCCGTCGAGCTCGGGACGAGTGACCCACGGCTGGTGGGAGTCCCGATTCGTCAGCACGATCGGGAGCAGACCCGCCTCGCGCACGAGACGCACGGTCTCGAATGCCCAGAGTTCGGCGCCGCCGAGCTCGAACCAGTGGAGGCCGATGATCACGGCCTTCTGCGCCCCTTCGGGGGCGGGGCCGGCCGGCACGATCACCTCGTCCTCGTGCGCACCTCCACGGCGGAACTCCGCCTCATAGTCGCGAGGCTCGATCGCGGTCGTGAGCTTGCGTCGGAATCTGAGCAGCGAGAGATCGCGCGCATCGTCATAGAGGAGCGGAGCGCGCGACTTGACACTCCGTGCGATCCCGCCGATGAGGCCAGGGCGCTGCGGGCGGTACGGATCGGAGTCGAGGACGTCGTCGGACGACACGTGCAGATGCCTGGCGGGCGACGCCACGAGTCGGGCTGAGACGGCCTCCGTGAGTTCGGGCTCACGCTCTTCGACGGAGACGGAGCTGACGATGTCGAAGCTCTCGATCCGGTGACGGTTGTTCCGAGAGAGTCCGTCGAACGTGCTGTCGTCGGTCAGTCGAGGCGTCGTCTCCACCGAGCCGTCGTAGAGATGGATCCGAAGCGTCCGCTGAGGCGCCATCAGCGCGTGGAAGTTCAGCGCACCGACGAGAAGGCGACGTTCGCGCTCCGACAGATTCGCACCCGTCTGCGGGTCCTCGAATCGGAAGAGTGCAGGCTGATCGAGAGCTTGAAGAGGTGTCACGGATACAGTTTGCTTTCGGATCGACGGACGCACGAGACCTCCGCGATCCTACCAGCGACCGCCCCTGCGACCCTGGGTTGAGCCTGTGCTGTGCGTTCGCGGCTTCCCCATCGATCTGCCAGGGACGATGCGTCAGGGATCGTATGATTGCTCTCGGTGCGCCCGAGACCGTCGGCGCCTCGGAAGGTGGAATCGCGGTGCAACAGGCTCGCACAGCCGACGACCAGAGAATGACGACTCCTGGCGCGAATCGAGGGCTCCTCGAGGTCTTCCGGCAAAGGCATCTGCTCTCGCTCATCGTGCGCAAGGAAGTGCAGATCCGCTATCGGGGATCCATCTTCGGGTGGCTCTGGTCGTACGTGAAGCCCCTCGTGCAGTTCGTCGTCTTCTTCGTCGCGATCGGTGTCTTCCTCGGTCTGAACGACCGGGTCGACTTCTTCCCGATCTACCTGCTCTCGGGCATCACGGTCGTGACATTCTTCAACGAGGCGTTCTCCAACGGCACCCGCTCGCTGGTCGACAATGCGGCGCTCATCAAGAAGATCTACCTGCCCCGCGAGATGTTCCCCATCGCGAGCATGATGATCGCCGCCGTGAACACGGTGCCGCAGATCATCGTCGTGATCGCGATCTCGCTCTTCTTCGGCTGGGCCCCCTCGTTCGCCTCCCTGGGCGCGATCCTGCTGGCTCTCGTGATCATCGCCGTTCTGGCCAGCGGCCTCGGCCTCTTCTTCGGCTCCATCAACGTGACCTTCCGCGACGCGCAGAGCTTCGTCGAGATCATCGTGATGGTCGCGATCTGGGCCTCTCCGGTGATGTACGAGTGGACCCAGGTCGCCAGAGTCGTGCCGGAGTGGCTCTTCGTCCTCTATCGGCTGAACCCGATCACCGCCGCCGTCGAGCTGTTCCACTACGGAGTCTGGTTCCCACTCGGACCCGACGCCTCCCCGATCCCCGACATCTGGCTGTACGGGCTCATCGCACTCGTGACGTCACTCATCGCGCTGGTCATCGGCCAGCTCGTCTTCCGCCGACTGGAGGGCCGCTTTGCCCAAGATCTCTGATGCGCAGCCTCTCCCGCGGATCATCATCGACGACGTCCACAAGACCTTCAAGCTCCGGCACACGCATTCGATCAAGGAGACGGCTCTCGCCGCGATCCGCCGCAAGCCGCTGACGACGGACTTCCACGCGCTCGACGGCGTCTCGTTCGATATCCAGCAGGGCGAATCCGTCGCTCTTCTCGGGTTCAACGGATCCGGCAAGTCCACGATGCTCAAGCTGATCTCGGGGGTGCTCGAACCGGATGAGGGCACCGTGCTCACTCGCGGCCGCGTCGCCGGCCTCATCGAGGTCGGCGCAGGGTTCCACCCCGACCTGTCCGGACGCGAGAACATCTTCCTCAACGCCGCGATCCTGGGCATGACCAAGAAGGAGACCGAGGCGCGGTACGACGAGATCGTCGCGTTCAGCGAGATCGAGCAGTTCATCGACACCGAGGTGAAGCACTATTCGTCCGGCATGTTCCTCAGACTCGCGTTCTCCGTGGCGATCCACACCGAGATGGACGTCCTGCTGATCGACGAGATCCTCTCCGTGGGCGACGAGCCGTTCCAGAAGAAGTGCCTCGCCCGCGTGCGCGAGCTGCACGCCCAGGGCAAGACGCTCGTCGTCGTCAGCCACGATCTCAACATGGTCTCGAACCTCTGCGATCGCGGCATCCTGCTTCAGAAGGGCAAGGTGCGCTTCGACGGCCCCAGCGCGGAGGCCGTAGCGGTCATGCGCTCCTGAGCGGGCCCCGACGCCCGAGGCCGAAGGTCTCGGGGCTCACAGGTCTGCGTGCAGTCCCCACACGCGTTCGGCCGCGCCGAGCCACGAGAAAGAGCGAGACCGGTCGGCGCCGAGCACGCTCAGGCGGCGCGAGCCGTCACCGACCGCGTCAGCCACGGCCTCGGCGATCTCCGTCGGCTCGGCGATCACTCCCCCGTCGGCGATCACGTCATGGTGCACTCCGCTCTCGACGGCGACCACGGGCACACCGAGGGTCATCGCCTCGACAGCACGCCAGGGCCACGCGGCGCGAGGACTCGTCGCCACCAGCGCGGACGCGCCTGCGAGGACGGCTGCCCGATCTTCGACCGACAGCGACCCGCGGATGTGCGCTTTCGATTCGGACAGTCCTGCGGCCGCTGCGACCTCGGCCAGCCTCGGCTCGGAGCCTTCTGGCGCGTCGAGCACGACGGCTTCCTTGCCCGCTGCGATCGCCGCCCGGAAACCGTGCTCGAGCGAATCGGCGGAGCCCGTGAGCACCAGATAGCCCGCGGGCAGAGAAAGGGAGGCTCTTCGCGCGGTCGCGTCGAACGGGACCACGAGGCCGCACGGGGCAGCACCGGGGATGACGCGGATCCGTCCGCTCAGCTTCGCTATCTCCGCCAGGCGCGCGCCGACGGCGTGCGAGGGCACGACGACGGCATCCGCGTGCTTGACGGCTCGCTTCAGCATCGCCCGCTGCCAGGCGACGGCGGTCTTCGAGAGAGAGTCCGGCTCTTCCCACGCCTGCAGGTCCCACAGCGTCACGGTCGTCTGGTCGTGGTCGTGCAGGCGATCGTGCCGCACCAGCGGGGCCATCAGCGTCGGCGAATGGATGAGACCTCCGCCGACCCCCCGCACGATCCCCAGCTGCCACGACGCCGCGAGCTCACGGCGCGCGAGCGACAGTCTGCGCACATCCGCGAGACCGGGGATCGGCACCTCGACGCCGGAGGGGACGATCGCCTCGACATCGCACCCGGAGGGGGCTGTCGAGATCAGCGCCGCGGTGAGGTCGGATGCCGCCAATGCGTGATCCGCGTGCACGACATGCGTCAGCTGATCCAGAACCACACGCAGCCGAGCACCCATGCGACAACAGTAATCGCCCGACCACCCTGAACCTGGGAGCGTGACCGCGAGCGACGAGGATCGGACAGCTCCGCACCCCCGATATGTCGCTTCGTGCTTGAATGCAGGGGTGAGTGACGGACGCCTGCCTGTACGTCGTCGGTGGTTGCGGTGGACCATCGGCGTGATCGTGATCTTCCTCGTGCTCGCGGTCGGCTGGGTCGCCATCCGCGGCATCGGCGCGGTGAACAACCTGCAGGAGGTCGCGGCGTCGTCATCGAAGCTCAAGCAGGCGATCGGCCAGGGCGACCTCGAGAAGGCAGCGTCGTTCTCCTCCCGCATCGCCCACCATGCGGAGTCGGCCCACGACCTGACGTCCGACCCGATCTGGCTCGGATTCGGCCTGCTGCCGTGGCTCGGTCCGAACTTCTCGGCGGTGAGCGAGGTCGCCGAGATCGCCGACGACGTCGCCTCGGATGCTCTCGTCCCCGTTCTGGAAGCGGCTGATTCACTCGACCTCGCGAGTCTCGGGCTCTCGAGCGGCGCCATCGATCTGACGCCTTTCGCGCAGATCGAGCCCTCTCTCGCCGAGGCCAGCGCGACGCTGACCTCGGCTGAGACACGCGCCCTCGGCATCGACGCGGACGCGACCCTGCCCCCGCTCGCCGATGCAGTGCGCGAGATGAGGACGACCGTCACGCAGGCCGCCACGGTGGTCGGAGCGCTGCACGGCGCGTCCGCGCTGCTGCCGAGCATGCTCGGCGCGGAAGGACCCCGGAACTACGTGCTCGCGATGCAGAACAACGCCGAGCTGCGATCGTCCGGCGGCATCATCGGTGCGATCGCGCTTCTTCACGCCGAGAACGGCCGGATCACACTCGTGCAACAGGCCTCCGTCCCGGATTTCCCCGCCCTCGAGACGCCGATCCCGCTCAGCGAGTCGACCGTCGCCCTCTTCGAGGATCGTCCGGGTCGCTACATGCAGAACCTGACGAGCATCCCCGACTTCACCGAGGCGGGACCCGCGATCGCGAAGCGATGGCAGGACCGCTTCGGTCAGCCGGTCGACGGTGTCATCGCGGTCGACGCCGTGATGACCGAGAACCTCGTCGCAGCCACGGGACCGCTCGCGTTCGGGCCGTTCACCGCCACCGAAGACACCGTGGTCGACCTGCTGCTCTCCGAGATCTACGCCGCGGTGCCCGATCCTCTCGCACAGGACGAGATCTTCTCGCAAGCGGCAGGAGCGCTTCTCTCCGCCGCGCTGACCGAGGCGGATCCGAAGGATCTCGTCGCCGCTCTCTCGGCGTCAGCCGACGAGCGGCGCATCCGCATCTGGAGCGCGCATGAGGACGAGGAGGCGATCCTGTCGGCTTCTTCTCTCGGCGGGGCGCTGCCGGAGGACGATACTCGGACCCACGTGGGCGTCCTGTTGAACGACACCACCGGCGGCAAGATGGACTTCTATGCCGATGCCACCATCACGACCTCGATCGGCACCTGCGATGGCGAGCAGACCACGCAGGTGACTGTGACCTGGACGAACGATGCACCTGCCGACGCCGGGACATCCCTGCCGCCCTACGTGACCGCTGACGGGTTCTACGGAGTACCTGCCGGGTCGACCCGGACGCTCGTGACCGTGTACGGCCCCGAAGGTGCGACTCCGTCTCACATCGACCGCGACGGAGAAGAGGTGGGCGTGCAGACCGCTCTGCTCGGCTCCCGATCGGCGGTTCAGCAGGAGGTCCTCCTGGCCCCGGGGGAATCGTCGAAGATCACCGTCGAATTCCAGGGAACCGGGGCTGGAGAACGACTGACGGTGGTCGACCACACGCCCATGGTGAACAGTCCGGAGACAACTCGCGAGCAACTGCGCTGCGCCTCGTGACTTTCCCGATTCCATGATGTAGTGTCAATCCCACTGGGGAATATCTGAGTTCTGCAATTCTGTCGTGGGGACAGGAAGAACTCACGCAGTCGGATGCAGGGGTGTATTCGAAGGCGATTCCGCGTGTATTTCTGGGGAGAATCATGCTGAAGAAACTGGCTGCCATCAGCCTTACCGCTGGCGTACTCGTGCTCATGGCACCTGCTGTCGCCTCTGCCGCGCCAGTCGTTCCGACCGAGTCTGACTCGTACGCGGGTACACCGCGCGTGAGCGTCGATGATCCGATCATCGACATCTGCGAAGTGTCCACTGTCGTGTTCGGCGCAGGCTACTTCCTGCCGTCCGAGAACGTCGGCGTGTCCGTCTCCGGCCTCAACGCCGGCGACTCGGCCGTCTCGGGCAACACTGCGGCCGCCGACGGCAGCCTCGTGGTCACGTTCCGCCCGCCGTCCGACGGAGAGGGCTCCTACGCCCTGGCCTTCAGCGGTTCGCGGTCGTACACGGCGACCATCACGGTCTCGCACGGCCATGACTCCGCGGTGAGCTGCGACCACGACCCCGGGGTCGCATCCGCGGGCACAGAGCTTCCGCTCACCGGCGGTGGGCTCGAGCTCGCACTCACGGGCGGCAGCGTGTCGCCGTGGGTCCTCGGAGGTGGGGCAGCCGCACTCGTCGCTGGTGGAGTGCTCGTCGCGACAGGCGTCACCCGCCGCAAGCGCGCCTAGATCAGATTCCCGCTTACAGCGGGAGTCGACTGGACGACGGTGATCCCTCCCCCTCCGATCACCGTCGTCTGGTGAATCCGGTCATGCACCGGAGGCCCACGGCCACCACCTTCACTCTCAGGTGGTGGCCGTGGGCTCACTCATGCGTTCCTGAGTGATCGAGCCACGCCGCTCCGCGGCATCGCGACCGGCGACCGCCGACCACGCGTCGACGATCACGGCACGGCCGATCACGGCGTCGGGGTCGGGGTCTCCGTCGGAGGATGCAGCGTCTGCTGCATCATCTCGTGGATGAAACCGTAGTCCGGAGCGTGCTCGTCTACACCCTGCTCGGGGGTGAGCTCGACCGTGGTGACAGGCTGCTCACGAGCCTTGGTCATCAGGTCGAAGAACTCGGGCAGCTTGTCCTGAGGCAGATCGGTGCTGATCAGCGCTGTTCCCGCGGAAGCCACCTCGTTGAACCGCGTGAGCACGGTCTGCGGTGTGAACTGCGCGAGAATCGCCTCCTGCAGTTCGCGCTGGCGCTTCATGCGGTCCCAGTCGCTCGTCGTGTAGCGCGATCGCGCGTACCACTGGGCGGTGTCGCCGTCCATGTGCTGCTGACCGACCTCGATCCAGCCGATCGCCCACGCATCCACGTCGTAGGGGTCCGTGCCCTCGGGCGGACCACCCTTGGGAAGCCGTTCCGTGACATTGATGTCCACGCCGCCGAGTGCGTCGACGAGCGCCGCGAAACCGTGCATGTCGACGAAGACGTAGTACGGGATCTCGATGCCGAGAACGCCCTCGGCCGCATCCTTGGTGGCCTCGATGCCCGCATCGGATCCGTGCGCCGCAGCGTCCGGATACAGCGAGGCGCCGTTGTCGTCTCGGCAGATCTCCGCGGCGTTGCGCACGTGGTTCATCCAGCCGTTCCATCCGCATGAGCTCGAGCTGTGACCCTCGAAGCCGTTCGGGTACAGCGCCTGCATCGGGCTTCCCTCGCTGAAGGGCGCGTTGGGAAGCTCACGCGGGATGCCGGTGATCGTGACGGCGCCGGTGGTCGCGTTCACCGAGACCACCGAGATGCTGTCGAACCTCATCGAGTCGCGGCCCTCACCGCTGTCCGCTCCGAGCAGCAGGATGTTGTAGTACCCCTCGCTCGGCGGCAGACTCGGCCCGCTCTGGCCGAAGATCGTGTTGATCGTTCCCCGCGCGGTGCCGACATAGGACGCGGCGTATCCGGTGCCCGTTCCGACGAGACCGAGCAGAAGAAGGGCGACGAGAGGGATCGCGAATTTCGAGGGACCGGGGACTCTGATCAGTCTGACGAGACGCAGCACGTCGAAGGTGAGCACCACCCACAGCACGAGGTAGGCGATCAGCAGCACCTGAACGAGCGTGAGGACGACCGCCGAGAACCAGCCGCCACCGACGGTGAGCCACAGCAGCACCGGCCGCGCGAACAGCGCCAAACCCGCACCCACGATCACGAGGAACCACGCGAGCAGCGTCGCTCCGAGGCCGATGCGCCCGAGCCGGCGGTTGCCGGCCAGCACCTGAGCAGAACCGGGCACGAGCAGGTTCAACAGCACCAGCCACCAGCCGCGCTTGGTCATCATCCCTGGATCCGCGGTGTTCGGATGCCGCAGGGGGCGGGTCTCGATCAGCGGTCGCGCCGACCCTCGCGGCGGCGCAAGGGTCACAGGGACCCCTTCAGCCGATCGTTCTTCTCCTCGACCTGCGCTTCGAGATCGAGCGCGTACGCCTCGATGCGATCGGCGAGGTCGTCGTCGGAGGTGCCGAGAATACGTGCGGCGAGGATACCCGCGTTGCGCGCTCCCGCGATCGACACCGTCGCGACAGGGATGCCGGCGGGCATCTGCACGATCGACAGGAGCGAGTCCATCCCGTCGAGGTAGGCGAGAGGCACGGGGACGCCGATGACCGGCAGCGCCGTCATCGAGGCGAGCATCCCGGGAAGATGTGCGGCACCACCGGCGCCTGCGATGATCACTCGGATGCCGCGACCGCGCGCTTCCCTCGCGTACTGCATGAGCTTGTCAGGGGTGCGGTGCGCCGAGACGACCTCCACCTCGTGCGGGATCGCGAAGTCCGTCAGCGACTGAGAGGCGTCGCTCATCACGCGCCAGTCGGAGTCGGATCCCATGACGACGCCGACGAGGGGCGCGGTGGAGGAGTGCAATGGCTCAGTCACCCACTCAGGCTACGGTCTGGTGCTGGGAGAAACCCCGAACGGCACACCCCTCGACGCACCCTCAGTCGAAGTGAGCCGCTGCCGCACGGGCCACGTACACCGCATCGTCGAGGTCGTCGCCTGTCACGTTCACGTGTCCGACCTTGCGGCCAGGACGCGGGGCCTTTCCGTAGGTGTGGATCTTGGCCGACGGATGCGCCTCCATCGCTCCCGCGAAGCGTTCGCCGAGCGAGCCGCTCTGCGGCCCTCCGAGGATGTTCACCATCACGGACCAGGCGGCGTGAGGCGCGGTGTCGCCGAGGGGCAGATCGGCGACTGCACGCAGATGCTGCTCGAACTGTCCGGTCACGGCGCCGTCCTGGCTCCAGTGGCCGCTGTTGTGCGGGCGCATCGCCAGCTCGTTCACGAGGATCCGCTCGTCGTCGGTCTCGAAGAGCTCGACCGCGAGCATGCCCGTGACCCCGAGTCCTTCGGCGATCGACCGCCCGATCTCTTCGGCGACCTGCGCGAGACGGTCGGTCGCATGCGGCGCCGGCGCGATCACCTCGGCGCACACGCCCTCGCGCTGCACGGTCTCGACGACCGGATAGGCGACGATCTGGCCGCTGGGACGGCGGGCCACCTGCTGCGCGAGCTCGCGAACGAATCCGACCAGCTCCTCGACCAGCAGGGCCTCGCCGTCGGCGAGCCCGTCGAGCCAGTCCTGAGCCTCGCTCGCCGCTCGGACGACGCGCACGCCCTTGCCGTCGTAGCCACCGCGCGGCGTCTTCACGACGCCCTGCCCGTCGTGCTCATCGAGGAACGCCTGCAGCTCGGACGCATCGCGAACCGGCGCCCAGTCGGGCTGAGGAACGCCGAGTTCTTCGAGCCGCGCCCGCATGAGGAGCTTGTCCTGGGCGAACTGCAGAGCATCGGGCCCGGGGTGCACCGCGACGCCCTCGGCGACGAGAGCCCGCAGCACCTGCTGAGGGACGTGCTCGTGGTCGAAGGTGACGACGTCGACGTCTGCGACGAACGCGCGGACGACCTCGAGGTCGTGATAGTCGCCGACCTCGGTCGCGGCGAGTTGCGCCGCCATCCCCTCGTCTTCAGCGAGCACCCTCAGGTCGAGTCCGAGCTCGACCGCCGGAGCGATCATCATCCGAGCCAGCTGGCCTCCACCGATCACACCAACGCGCAGCGCCATGGGCCGCCTCCATTCGTCCTGACCATTCTCGCGCATCGGCGCGCACGCCGTTCACTCGTCGCGCCGACCACGGCCAAGCGAGGCTCTGCTCAGAACCCCGCGGTCCCGTCGTTGCCCGCCTGCGCATCGCGGTGCGCCAGGATCTGACTGACCTCGATCTGATCGGCCAGCGTCTCGTGCACGAGCGTCACGTTCGGGACGTTGGCGAGGCGCAGCGGCGCGTCGACCCCGTTGGACAGGGTGATCGTGCCGACTCCCCACATCCGCTGGATCACGCCGCGGCGGACGCCGATCGTATAGCCGCGAGCGTGCGACATCTCCTGCCTGTTGCGCGCACCGATGCCGTGGTTCACGATGACCCGCCGCGTGGTGAGCGTCACCGAACGCGAGTACCAGACGACCCAGGGCACGACCACCAGCAGGAGGACGATCGCTGCGGCCGCGCTCAGCAGCATCCAATTCTCGAACGGCGCCGGGAGATTGTCATAGAAGAAGGTCGTGGCCCCGAACACCGCGACCAGCACCAGCGCGGACCAGAACAGCCTCCGGGCATGTGCGCGGAACCGAGCGATGAGCAGTTCTTCGGCGGGCGCACCCGGCGGTGGCATCGTCGGCCTTCCGCCGAGAGTCACGGGCTGAGTCACCCCTCCATTGTGCCCGTAACCGCCGACATCGCCGCTCGCACGCCGGGCGTGTCAGGGTCACGCCGGCCGGACGTGCACCACATCGCCCGCGGAGATCGGCCGCTCAGCGCCCTCCGCCAGCACCAGCAGTCGACCGTCGGCATCGAGTCCTGTGGCTGTTCCGACGAGCACGGAGTCGCCGGGGAGCAAGACCTTCACGTCGAGACCGATCGTCGCGCAGCGCTCGCTCGCCGCGGCATGAAGGCCGCTCGAGACGGCATCGCCCGCTGCGGCGAGGTCGGCGACCAGCTGGTCGAGCGCTCGCAGATAGGTGGCGAGCAGGCGATCGGCGTCGACCTCGACGCCGATCACGGCGAAGGAGGTCGCCGTCGGCACCGGCAGCTGAGACGCTGTCATCGCCGTGTTCACACCCGTTCCCACGACCACGGCATCCTGTGTCGCCTGCGCCAGGATCCCGCAGATCTTGCGACCGTCGACCAGCACATCGTTCGGCCACTTGACTGCCACCGCGTGGTCGGGAAGCTGCTCGGCGATCGCATCCGCCATCGCCACCCCGGCGGCGAGCGGGATCCAGCCGCGCGCATCGGCCGACGGCAACCTCCGCAGCAGAACGGAGACGGCGAGCGACGCGCCCGGCGCGGCCGTCCAGGAGCGGCCGAGTCGACCGCGACCCGCCGTCTGGTTGTCGGTGAGGAGCACCGACAGGTGCGGGCTCGAGAACGACTCGCGCGCGCGTTCGCTCAGGATCTCATTGGTCGAGCCCGCGTCGGTCAGCACCTCGAGATGCGAGGCGACTGCAGCGGTGAGCGGAAGGTCCATCGTCAGACCTCCTCTTCGTCGGCCTCTTCGTCGTCGTCGTCCTCGTCGCCGCGCACCGCCCCGACCTCGTGCGCCTGCCACTGATCCCACTCCTTCATGAGGCGCTCGATCGCGGCGTGGAACTTCTCGGTCGCGGCACCCGGCGTCGTGTCGCCGAAGTAGTGCTGCACCCACATGCGCAGCCTGGCGATGGCCACCTCGTCGGCACGGACGCGTTCGACCTCGGCGACGATGTCCCCCGCAGCGTCCGCGCTGAGCCACTCGCAGTCCGACAGGTAACCGTTGGTGTCGATCGACGCACGCTCGTCTGCCGGTCGCGTGATCATCAGCGGCTTGCCCACGGCCAGGCGGTCGTAGACCATCGCCGAGATGTCGACGACTGCGACATCGGCGGCAGCCAGCTGCCATCCGAGCTCCGCCCCGTTGTCGTACACGTGCTGGGCCGTGGGGTCGGCGGCGTTCGCCGCGGCGATGGCCGCGATGATGCGACGGTGTGCTGCGCCGTACTCGTCGTCGATGACCCCGCTTCGGGGGTGCGGCCGGTAGATCACGCGGTGTCCGCGGGACGCGAGCAGCGTCGTGACCAGTGTCTCGCCATGCGTGGCGATCGACCCGTAGTGCGCGCTCGGGCGGTCGCCTTCCCACGTCGGGGCATAGAGCACGACCGTGCGCTCGTCGGGCACGTACGGGAGCGTCCCCGAGTAGTGGTCCGCCTGCGGGCGGCCGATCTCGATCGTGCGCCGATCGATGTCCCAGTCCCAGAGCGTCCGCGACAGACGGTCGCGTGCGGCCTGCCCGGCGACAAGCGCATAGTCATACGCCTTGTACTGATTCGTGGTCATGTACATCTTGTCGGACTCGCCATGGTTGATGAACACGTGCCAGCGCCTGCCGTAGCGGAACATCTGGAAGTTGCGGGTGTTCTGGTTCACGTACAGGACGACGCGGATGTCCTGCGATGAGATGAACCTCTCGAGGTCACGGATCGTGGGGACGAAGGCGACCGGGGGGCCGTCTTCGTCGAGCAGCTTGTCGGCACCCGTCGCCGAACGGGACAGCACGACGACCGGCCACCGCTTCGACAGCTCGGCGAGCGGGCGGTACCACTGCCGCATCTGGTACATGTTCACGTCGCCGTCGGCGAAGTAAACCGCCACCTGGTAGTGCTCCGGCTGGTGCGGTTCGCGTTCGGCGAGGCGCCGTCGCACTCGCTGTACAGCCTTGCGCGAGGCGAGCGCCCGCTTCAGCAGACGGTAGGCCTTCTTCACGTCGGACACTGCACCCATCCCTCCAGGATACCGAGTACGAGCGGTCGAGCCGACGGCTTCCCCGAGACCCTCGCTGTCTCGAATCAGCGAACGTCCGAGCAGCGCATGCCATGATCGTCATGTGCCTGACAACGACATCGCCACCCCCGAGAACGGAGTGTCGTTCGTCATGCCCGTGCTCAACGAACGCGCCTACCTGGAGCACGCGATCGCCTCCGTGCTGGCGCAGGAGCTGAGCGTTCCGGCCGAGCTCGTGCTCGCGCTCGGGCCGTCCACCGATGGCACGACGGAGCTCGCTCAGCGTCTCGCAGCGGAGGACGACCGGATCCGGCTCGTCGACAACCCCGCCGCGCACATCCCGGTCGGATTGAACGCGGCGATCCGGGCCAGCCGCTTCGCGACGATCGTCCGCGTCGACGCGCATTCCGAACTCGCTCCCGGGTACGCGGCGCTCGCGCTGCAGACCCTCGAGCGCACGGGCGCTGCCAACGTCGGCGGCGTGATGCGCGCTGACGGCCGCACACCGTTCCAGACGTCGGTGGCGCGCCTCTACAACTCGCCGGTCGGTCTCGGTGGCGGCGCATATCACGGCGGCACTCACGAGGGTGAAGCCGAATCCGCCTACCTCGGCGTCATGCGCCGGACGGTGCTCGAAGAAGTGGGGCTCTTCGACGAGTCGATCCGCCGCGGCGAGGACTGGGAGCTCAATCTCCGTATCCGCCAGGCAGGGCACCTCGTCTGGTTCGACCCGAACCTCTCCGTGACCTACTGGCCACGTGAGAGCTGGCTGCGCCTCGCGCGTCAGTTCCGGGCGACCGGAGCATGGCGCGGCGAGCTCGTGCGCCGATACGGGCGCCGCAACGGCATCCGCTTCTTCGCTCCCCCTGCGCTGGTGGTCCTCGTCGCCGTCGCCGTCGTCACCGGGATCCTTCAGCTCACCGGCGTCCTCACCGGAGTGCTGTCGCTGATCGTCTCGGCGGTCGTCTATCTGCCGCTGGTGGCGTACCTCATGCTGGTGATCGTCGTCGCGTGCCTGCCCGGCGGGGGTGGCCCACGGCAGAGGCTCTGGACGCTGCTCGTGCTGCCGACCATGCACCTCTCGTGGGGCCTCGGCTTCCTCGGCGGCGTGCTGCGCGGTGCTCGCGACACCGTCGACGCATCGCGTCTCGGCACCCGCAACACGCCACTCCCCTAGCGCACCGCCGGCGGTGCGGGTCGAATCACCTGGTGACGTACCCCTGGTCGAGGATGCGCGCGACGACCCGCTCCGCCGAATGCCCGTCGTCCCGCGAGTTGAACTGCGCCCGCCAGGCGGCGTAGCGCTCGGCGTAGACGCTCTCATGCGCGCTGTCGGCGAGCGCGGCGACGAGTTCGTCCTGGGAGTGCACGAGCGGCCCCGGCGCGCGCGTCGCGAGATCGAAGTAGAACCCTCGGAGCTCTCCTCGGTAGTGATCGAGGTCCGGCACGAGGAAGAACATCGGCTTTCCCGTGACGCTGAAATCGAACATCACCGACGAGTAGTCGGTGATCAGGACGTCGGCCGCGAGCAGGAGCTTCGAGGTCTCGGGATACCCGGTGACATCGATGACACGGGCACCGGCTCGATCCCGCCCGGTGTCGATCGTGCGCGAGTGACCACGCACGAGCACGACGGAGTCCGTCTGCCTGGCGAGCTCCTCCGGGTCGATGAAGTCGACCATCTCGGTCAGATCATCGCGCCACGTGGGGGCGTACAGAAGCACCCGCTCGCCGTCGGCGATGCCGAGGTCGCCGCGGATGCCGGCGGCGTCACCGGTGACGAGTGCGTCGTTCCGCGGATACCCCTCGACCCAGATCGGTCGTCCGAAGAACGCGTATGCCTTGCGCAGAATGCGCTCAGAGTAGGTGTTCTGCGCCAGAAGCACGTCCCAGCGGCGGGACTCCTTGACGACGGCCGCCATGCGGCGAGGGTCGAATCCGGGTCGGTGCAGCGCGAGCCGCTTCAGCGGAGTGCCGTGCCAGGTCTGCAGCACCTTCTGCCCCGGCTTGCGGACGAACCTGCGACGCAGCCAATCGTTGACGACCAGCAGCCGCGACGCTGCACGGGCCCGCCACCACTCCGGGCTGCCCTCGACGACCGCGATCGCCCCGTCCGGAACCGCCACGGACAGGTCGACGACACTCCAGTAGCGCACGACATCCGGTGCCTGCGCGAAGAGGGCGCGGTCGATCGCCTGAGGGTTGCAGCCGACGGTGCGGCCGTAGAAGCTCTCGAAGAAGACCGCGTTCTCGGTGGCTCCGGGATGCGCGACATAGCGCCCCTCGAGGGTCGCCTGCCCCTCACTCGTCTCATACGCAGGGTCGATCGGCGCAGCGATCCGCACTGTCGCGCCGTCGACGGCGATCCGCACACCCGCCAGCACCTCCGGGGCGATGAGGAGATCACCGAACTCGGCACCCGCGATGCGCAGCTCGTAGTCCCCCGTGGGAAGCGGCAGCTCCTGGCCGCCCCACCGCGACGCGCGCAGCGGGAACGTCGCCTTCCAGGTCTTCCCTCCGCCGGTGACCCGAGCGTCGACACGGGCCCGCGGCCCGATCAGCTCCGCCGTGGTCGGGCGCTGACCGGCGCCTGCGATGACCAGCGTCTCTGCCGCCTCATCGATCCTGGCCGTGGTCATGCTGCTCCCTTCGGCGCGGGGATCCCCCGCGCACGGATTTTCTCGTAGACGCGCCGGGTGTTGCCTCCGTCGCGGAAGGCGTGCATCTCCGCGCTGAGCGTACCGGAACGCTCGGACTGCGCGGCGAAGACGTCGTCATCGTCCAGCAGCGCCGACAGCTGCGGCAGAAGCGCGTCCCAACTCGTCGGGGCGTCCTCGCCCGCGACGTCCTGGAATCGGCCGTAGAAGCCTCTCGTGCGGGCATAGTCCTCGGCGTCAGGGGCGAGGAAGAGCACCGGCATCCGCAGAAGCCCCACGTCATATGCGAGCGACGAGTAGTCGGTGACCAGGACGTCGACCGTCGGCAGCACGGGCGTGACATCGGAGAGCACTCCGGATCCGAGCATCCTGACCCGTCGGCTGGGCAGCGGAGGCGCGTACCCGCCCTCGCCGAGCGGGTGGGAGCGAACGAGCAGCACAGCGTCACTCTCTTCGAGCACCCGGATGATCTGCACCCACTGGGCAGCCGTCGGGACCGCCGGGTCGTCAGCTCCGTCACGCCATGTCGGCGCATAGAGGATGATCCGAGAGCCGGTCGGCAGTCCGCCGAGCGCACGGTCCAGAACGTCGGATGCCTTCGCCCGACGCTCGATCGGGTCACCCGACGACAGCACGTCGACACGCGGCTCGCCGGTGACGACGACTCGGCCGTCACCGAGCGCGAAGGCCGACTCGAGACGCCCCCTCGAACGGTGCGACGCTGCCGGCAGCACTCGGATGCGCTGAGCCGCACGACGGTAGAGGATGCCGATGAGGCGGCGCAGGACCGGAGCCCCGGGGATGTCCGGGACCTGAGTGGTCGCGGGCGAGTCCAGACCGATGCGCTTGAGCGGGATGCCGTGCCACAGCTGCACGACGAAGGCACCGGACACCGCATAGCGGTTCACGTCGCCGAGTCCATGCGTCACCACGACGACGCCGGCGCGCGCCGTGGCCCACCAGCCTCGCAAGCTGTTCTTGCGCGTCGTGCGGATGCCGAGCGCCGCGGCGTCGCTGTCCTCCCGCTCGGAGGACGTCAGCCACACGGTGTCGTGCCCTTCTGCCGCGACGAGGCGCTGCAGGGCGAGAGCCCCGTCTCCGACGCCGGCCCCGCACCCGAACACCCAGCGCGTGCCACGAGGGATGACGAGCGTGCCGGCGCGCCCTGCGAGGTAGAGCGGTATCCGAAGCAGCTTGGCCGCATTGCCGGAGCCGAAAGAGAAGGACGCCACCCCGCGAGCCTATCGCGGGGTGACGCCCTTCTCGGTGAGCGGGATCGCCCGAGTCAGCCGGCGAGCTCGCCCAGGGTGACCTCGATCTCGTATTCCTTGCCTCCACGGATGTAGGTGACCTTCGCGTCGCTGCCCGCGGCGGCCGCGCGCACCTGCGCCGTGAGGTCGCTGGCGCTCGTGATGGGCACTCCGTTGAAGGCGGTCACGACATCGTCGGCCTTCAGCCCGCCGGCCGCGGCAGCGCCGCCCCCGGTGACCTCGGCGATGTACGCCCCCGAGACGTCGGCGTTCTCGACGCTGGCGGCGTCTCTGACGGACGCTCCGAGCAGGCCGTGGCTGGCCGCACCATCGGCGATGATCTCCTCCGACACGCGCTGGGCGATGTTGGCGGGAATCGCGAACCCGATTCCGATCGAACCCGACTCCTCCGAGCTCCCGGAACTCGCGATCGCGACGTTGATGCCGATCAGCTCGCCCTTGGCGTTCACGAGCGCACCGCCGGAGTTCCCGTGGTTGATCGCCGCATCGGTCTGGATCACGGCGATCGAGATCGATTCCGAGCTCTGCTGCGAGGTGTTGCCAGGCAGATCGAACTGGAAGGGGCCTTCGCCCTCTTCGGGCGTCTCCTGCTCGTTCTGCGGAGCATCCTCCGACGACGAGTCGGGGAGAGCGGACGACGCGATCTGGATGCTGCGGTTCAGGGCGCTGACGATGCCGGTCGTGACCGAGTTCGACAGACCGAGCGGCGCTCCCAGAGCCACCGCGGTGTCACCGACGTTGAGCTTCGACGAGTCGGCGAAGTCGATCGGAGTGAGATCCGTCGCATCCTCGAGCTTGATCACGGCGAGGTCGTAGATCGGGTCGGTCCCGACGACGGTCGCCGAGAAGATGCGGCCGTCAGAGGTGGTGACCCGGATCGTCGGATCGGCCACGGCACCGCCGAGGGTCACCACGTGGGTGTTCGTGAGCACGTAGCCGTCGTCGCTGATGATGACGCCCGACCCGCTGCCACCCTGGTCGGAGCCCGCCACCTCGATCGTGACGACCGACGGGAGTGCCTCGGTCGCGACGGCGGTGGTCTCGTTGACCGACCCGGGGTTGTTGACGGTGATGGTCTCGGGGCCCTGGGCGACGCCCGTCGACCCCTGATCCGAGATCCCGTTGAGGATCGCTCCGCCGCCGAACCCCGCGACGCCGCCGACGAGGGCGGCCGCGAGCACGATCGCGGCGAACTTCACTCCGGCGCGGGGCTTCGTCTCCTTGACCTTGGTGGAGCCATCGACCGGCTGGCCGGGCTCGGCCGCGGTGTGGAGACCGAATGCCGCACCGGGCGACGTCGCGGTCGGGCCGCCGACGGGTGCCTGGTGCTGTCCGGCCTGGGGTCCTGGCTGGTGCTGTCCTGCCTGATGTCCGGGAGCTCCGAAGTAGGGCTGGGGCACCGTCTGGGCCACGGGTGCGACCGGGGCGCTCGGAGCCTCGAATGCCGGTGCCGGCGACGACGCGAACGTCGGGGGGACGTGGTGTCCCTGGTACGGCCCCGGAGCGGCGACGGTGCCTGGGGTCTCAGCGGCGGCATCCGTCGTCGAACGGTCGACGACCTCTGCTGCCTCGGTGGACGGCGCTGCGTCATTCGACGCAGGTGCCGAGTGGTCCTGGGTGCTGTCTTCGTTCATGGTGTGTGCTCCTTCAACAACGCCCTCTTAGAGTGACGCCTGTATCTGTGCGTTTCGTATGGCGAAGATGAGTTTCACCTATGGCCTTAGCCTGTTCTTCATGAGTGTCATCCCCGGAGCATGGCGGCGCACGGCAGCGGGAGCCGGTCTGCTCGCACCAGACGGAAGCGTCGCGCCCACCATCTTCGCAGAGATGTCCGCTGCTGCGGCTCGAACCGGTGCGATCAATCTCGGGCAGGGGTTTCCTGACGAGGACGGCCCCGCGGAGGTGCTCGCGGCTGCCAGGGAGGCGATCTCCCGCGGGATGAATCAGTACCCGCCCGGCAGAGGGACCCCCGATCTGCTCGACGCCATCAGCGAGCACCAGCGTCGCTTCTACGGACTGGACGTGGACCCCTCGCGCGAGGTCATCGTGACGGCCGGCGCGACAGAGGCGCTGACCGCGACTCTGCTCGCCCTCATCGAGAGTGCGGACGACGAGGTCGTCGTCTTCGAGCCTTACTACGACTCCTATGCGGCCGCGGTCGCTCTCGCAGGTGCACGACTGCGCACGGTGCCGTTGAGAGCCCCCGACTTCCAGCCGGATCTCGAGCGCCTGGCGGCCACGGTCTCCGACCGCACACGCATCATCCTGATCAATGATCCCCACAATCCCACGGGTGCCGTCTTCGATCGCGAGGTGCTCGCGGAGGTCGTCCGTCTCGCGGAGCTGCACGACGCGATCATCGTCACGGACGAGGTCTACGAGCATCTTGCGTTCACAGGTCCGCACACCCCGATCGCGACGCTCCCCGGCGCCGCAGAGCGCACGCTCACGATCTCGTCTGCGGGCAAGACGTTCTCGGCCACCGGCTGGAAGATCGGATGGGTGCACGGCCCCGCGGAGCTCATCACCGCGGTGCTGACGGTCAAGCAGTACCTGACGTATGTGAACGGCTCGCCCTTCCAGCCGGCCATCGCGGTGGGCCTGCGGCTCGGAGACGACTTCTTCGCGGGTGCAGCGGCGACGCTGGCGCACAAGCACGAGATCCTCGGCGAGGGACTCCGTGATGCGGGGTTCACCGTGTTCGCGCCGCAGGGCGGCTACTTCACCGTCGCCGACGCGTCAGCGCTCGGCGGAGCGGATGCGGCCGAATTCTGCCGCGCGCTCCCCGAGCGCGCGGGAGTGGTGGCTATCCCGCTGACTGCCTTCGTGTCGGAGGCGCACCGAGAGGACTACGCCGGACTGGTGCGCTTCGCGGCGTGCAAACGCGTGGAGATCCTCGAGGAGGCGGCGACGAGGCTCGTGTCGAGCTTCTGACCTCTCGGCCGAGTCAGCGCGGTCCGACGGCGTATCTGCGCACCCGCAGCGAGGGATTCACAGCGCGCACGCGCTCGATGGTCGCCCGCTCGACGGCCGCGACCGCGATTCCCTCGGTCGTTCCCACTCCGGCGAGCACGACCCCCTGCGGATCGATGATCTGCGAGTGACCGACGCCGATCGGGGTCGGATGGTCGGCGGCGATCACATACGCGGTGTTCTCGATCGCTCGCGCCGCGAGGAGCGTCGTCCAGTGATGCTCCTTGAGCGGACCGCGCACCCATTCGGCCGGCACCACGAGAGCGTCGGCGCCGGCGTCGATCAGGGTGCGCGACACCTCGGGGAAGCGCAGGTCGTAGCAGGTCATGAGCCCGAAGCGGATGCCGGCGAGCTCGAAGGTGGCGGCCCCCAGATCGCCTGCTTCGATCCAGTCCGACTCGGTCTGGCCGAACGCGTCGTACAGGTGCTGCTTTCGGTAGCTCGCGAGGATCCCGTCGCCGCGCACGGCGACCACGGTGTTGTGGACATGCTGGGCGTCCGAGGCGGTCTCGACGAGACCCGCCACGATCACGACGCCGTGGTCCGCCGCGAGCGCCGTCAGGGTCGACACGAAATCACCGTCGAGACTCTCCGCATTCGCCGCAAGGGACTCGTCCATCGGATCCACGAAGTAACTCGAGTACTCGGGGAAGACGATCAGCCGCGCACCCCGCGCCGCGGCATCCGCCGTCAACTCCGCGATGCGGTCGCGATTGCCTTCTCGCGACGACGTCGGCGCGAACTGGCAGACGGCGACGGGAACGGCGGCGGAAGCGGTCTCGGTCATGCTCACATCCTCCCCCATCGCGCCGGCCGCGCCTCGATTCGCGGACTCCTGATTCCCGTGTTAGGCTATAAAACGTGCCGCGGGGTGGAGCAGTTCGGTAGCTCGCCGGGCTCATAACCCGGAGGTCGCAGGTTCAAATCCTGTCCCCGCAACGAGAATGCGACACAAGAAAAGCCCCTGATCGGGAGAAATCCTGATCAGGGGCTTTTCGCATGTATCCACGCGCTGCTCGGCGACCGAGCGACTCCGGAGCGGTCATCCGGCCTAGGACGCGAACCACCCGGCCACCTTCGCCGGCGGCGTCCCCGATACAGCTCGTGATCCTGCCGGATACGACGGATGCCGCCCCTCGAGAGGAGCGGCATCCGGCACTGCAGAGGGTTACTCCCCCGCGCCCTGTTCCAATCCGAGCAGCGTGTTCACAGCATCCGTGAGCCGCTTGTCGGCCTCGGCGAACTTGGTCAGGTCGCCTTCCTTGAGCGCTGCCTCGCGGTCGGTCAGCGCTTGCTGCGCGGCCGCCAGGGCCTCGGCCTCGGCGTCGGTCGGCACGGTCGGCTCGGTCGGGACCTCACCGGTGTCCGGATCGGGTTCGGTCGGTTCGACCTGATCGTCTCCACCGGCCGCGCCCGCGTCACCCCCGAAGAGGGTGTCGAGCGCCGCGGTCAGCGTGTCCTCGAAGGCGACCTTGTCTCCGAAGGCCACGAGGACCTTCTGCAGACGAGGGAGCTTCGTGCCCTCGGAGGACTGCACATAGACCGGCTGCACATAGAGCAGACCGCCACCCACGGGAAGCGTCAGCAGGTTGCCGTAGAGCACCTCGGACTCTCCCTGCTGCAGCAGGTTGAGCTGCGGCACCACAGCGGTGTCGGAGTTGTAGGTGTTCTGCACCTGGCCGGGGCCGGGCACCGTCGTATCGGTGTCGATCTCGAGCATCCGCAGCTGACCGTAGCCTTCGGCCTTGACGCCCGCCTCGGATCCTGCGTCCGAGTCGACGGCGAGGTAGCCCATCAGCACGTCGCGGTTGCCACCGCTTCCCGTCGCCGACGGGATGAACGTCGAGAACATCGAGAACCGCGGGGAGTCCTGCCCCGGCATCTGCATCGTCAGGTAGTACGGCGGCTGCAGGACCGCGTCGCTGCGCGGGTCGTTGGGCGTCTGCCAGCGGTTGTCCTGCTGCGCGAACGAGCCCGCGGTGTCGATGTGGTAGATCCCGAGGATGTCGCGCTGGACCTTGAAGAGGTCGGTCGGGTAGCGCACGTGGCTCATGAGATCAGCCGACATGTCGCTCACCGGCTTCAGCGTCGAGGGGTAGATGTTCTGCCATGTCTGCAGCACCGGATCCTCGTCGTCCCAGGCATACAGCGTCACAGAGCCGTCGTACGCGTCGACCGTGGCCTTGACCGAGTTGCGGATGTAGTTGATGTCGTCGATCGCGAGCGTGGGCGACGGGAGGTTCGAGTCGGCGATGGCCTCCGACAGGCTCACGTTCGTCGAATACGGGTAGGTCGCGCTCGTCGTGTAGCCGTCGACGATCCAGACCACGCGTCCGTCGACCACGCTGGGGTACGGGTCGCTGTCGAGCTCGAGATACGGTGCGACCTTCTGCACACGCGTCTTGGGGTCGCGGTCGTAGAGGATCTGGGAGTCCTCGTTCACCAGGTTGGAGAACAGGATCTGCTCCGACTGGAACTTCAGAGCGTAGAGCAGCTTCGTGAAGGTGCTGCCGATCTGCGGTCCGCCGTCGCCTTCGAACGTGGTCTTGGTCTCGGTCGAGCCGTCCTTGCCGCGCGGGTAGTCGATCTCGACGGGGTCGGTGCCGTCCGGCGAGCCGACGATCGAGTACTCGGGCGAGTTCTCGCCGAAGTACACGCGCGGCTCGAACTTCTCCTGCTCGGTGAGGAAGCCCGCGGACGGGATGCCGCGCTCGAGGAACACCGGCTCGCCGTCGGACGTGCGCTGGTTGCCCGCTGCGACCACCAGGCCGTAGCCGTGCGTGTAGACGGCGGCGCGGTTGTTCCAGTTGCTGACATCGACGCCTTCCATGTCGAGGTCACGGACGGACACCACGGTGTCCTGCATCTCGCCGTCGATCTCGTAGCGGTCGACGTCGAGGTTCTGCTGGAACTGGTAGTACCCGCGGTACTGCTCGAGCTGGCGCACGGCCGGGCTGATCACGGCGGGGTCGACGATGCGGATGGATGCCGTCGTCTCGGCGTCCTCACGCAGCTGGCCGGCCTCGGCGTCGGTCTCGGCCTCGAAAGGCGTCGTCTCGAGGTCGGCGACCCCGTACGCCTCCTTCGTGCCGTCGATGTTCCGCTGGTAGAACTCCGCCTGGTACGCGTTCTGGTTCGGCGCCACCTGGAAGGTGGTCACCGCCCACGGGAAGCCGACGCCCACGACGAGCGAGGCGACGATCAGCAGCGCCGTCGCGGCGAGGGGGAAGCGCCAGCGACCGATGATCGCCGTGACGAAGAAGAGGATCGCGACGATCGCCGCGATGATCGTGAGGATCGCGAGACCGGGGATCGTCGCGTTGACACCGGTGTACGCAGGACCGACGATGCGGTCGTCCTGGGCGACGAGGGTCTTGTAGCGGTCGAGCCACAGGCTCGCCGCCTGCACGAGCAGGTACAGACCCGCGATGATCGCGAGCTGGATGCGGGCGGGCTTCGAGATGCGCAGCTCGCCCTGGCCGATCCGGACGGAACCGTAGAGGTACGACACGAGGGCGGTCACGATGAGGGTGAGCAGCAGGACCGCCGACACGAAGGCCAGGAGGATCGAGTAGAAGGGCATCGCGAACATGTAGAAGCCGGTGTCGACACCGAACTGCGGGTCGACGGTGTCGGTGGCGACGCCGTTCACCCAGAGCCAGACGGTCTTCCACTGGCTGGCCGCGGAGAAGCCCGCGAACAGACCGAAGAAGATCGGCATGCCCCACATCGCGAGGCGGCGCAGCGGCTCGATGACCTCCTGGTATCTGTCCAGCTGCGAGCTGAGCCGCACGTAGACGGGGCGCAGCCGGTACGCGAGCTGGATGGCCACGAACAGGGGCACTGCCATGCCGAGGAATCCGACGACGAACATCACCGCCGTGGCGATCCACTGGGTGGTGAGAACTCCCTCGAAGCCCACCTGGTCGAACCAGAGGTATTCGGTGTAGAGCGACGCGAAGACGAAGAAGCCGGCGATCAGCGCGGCGATGATCGCCAACGAGATGCCGAAGATTCGTCGCGAGGTTCGGGGAGTGGCCGGGTTCGGTGCAGAAGTCGAGGTCACCGTCCCATCCTAGGCACGCCTTACTGTGCTGCGGCTGTCATCCCTGTCACGGGGAGGTCACGACGTCGCATGACGGCAGGGATCCGACGTCACCGTCCTCGGCGATCACATCGAGCGCGGCGAGCGATTCCTCCAGGCTCGACGTGCTGATCACGGTCAGGCCGTCGGGGATATGGCCGGTGACCTCGTCGCAGTTCGTCGACGGTGCGAGGAAGTACTCCGCCCCCGCATCTCGAGCGCCGTAGAGCTTCTGCCGGATGCCGCCGATCGGTCCGACGGTGCCGTCGGCTTCGATCGTGCCGGTGCCCGCGACATTCTTCCCGCCGTTGAGCTCTCCCTCGGTGACGGTGTCGATGATGCCGAGTGCGAACATCATCCCGGCACTCGGGCCGCCGACGTTGTCGAGCTGGAGCGTCACATCGATCTCGAAGTCGTAATCCGTGCGCAGGGTCACGCCGATCAGCCACGTCGTCACGTCGCCGTCGGTCTGCTTCGCCGGCCTCACCTCGACGACCTGCTCTTCGCCGCCGCGCTGCACGGTGAGCTCGACCGGCGCACCGGCAGCATCCTGGATCGCCTGACGCAGCTGCTTGGCCGAGGCCACTGCGGTGCCGTCGACGGCCGTGATGACGTCTTCCGCCTCGAGAGCGCCCTCGGCCGGCGCATCCTCGACGACCTCCTGCACGACGACCTCGGCTCCGGTGTCGTAGCCGAGCTCGTTGAGCGCCGCGGCTGTCGCCTCGTGCTGCGAGTCGACCATGAGCGTCGCGTTGCGTTCGTCCCGCTGCTCTGTCGTGACGCCCTCGGGGAACACCGAGTCGAGAGGGACCACCGCTCGGGAGGAGTCCATCCAGGCCAGCGCGAGTTCGAACCAGCTCGGCGTGCGCTCGCGGTTGCCGACGACCTGCACCGTCGTGAGGTCGAGCGATCCGGCGGTCTCGAACGTCTCGGTGCCTTCGACCTGGATGAGCGGAACCTGCTCGCCGTCTGCGCCCGCCGCAGTGCCGAGGGTGTCGTAGACCGGGCCGGGACGCTGGATGACGTACGGCGTCGGGAGGAAGGTCAGCACGACGAGCGCGATCAACGCGACGACCAGCGCCCAGACGCCAAGTCCGAGCTTCACAGGCCGGGTTCGATCCACAGGTTCCTCCGTCGTTCGCGGGCGGCGTACAGCGATCTGCCCGCTTCGGGGTCTCGCGGCCGATCCTGTGACTAGCGTAGATGCCACGGCTTTAGGCGTGCTGAGAGGCGAGCGACATGTCAGACAACGACCCGACCCCCGAGGACTTCCAGGAGTTCCTCCGACGAATGATGTCCGGCCAGGGTGCCGGCGACATCGACCCCGAGGCGCTGCAGAACGCCTTCGCGGGCATGGATGGAATCCAGTTCGACCCGGCGATGATGCAGACCATCATGTCGCAGCTGCAGGGCGCGTTCGGCGGCGACGCCTGGGAGAACGCGCTGCGTCAGGCGCTGCACATCGCCAACCGCGACGGCCTCGGCATCACCGACGGTTCGCGGAGCTCGCTCGTCGACTCGTTCGCACTCGCCGACCTGTGGCTCGGCGAGGCGACGACGATCTCCGAGCTCAGCGAGTCGCCCAAGGCGATGACACGCGGCGAATGGGTCGAAGCGACCCTCCCGGTGTGGAAGGAGATCGCCGGCCCGGTGTCGACGAGCATCGCCGATGCGCTCACCAGCGCCCTCGACACGCAGGTGCCCGAGGAGATGCGCGACGTCGTGCAAGGCGCCGGCAAGCTCATGCGCGGTCTCGGCGGCTCGGTGTTCGCCGCCCAGTTCGGGCAGGTGCTCGGCAACCTCGCGCTCGAGGTGGTGTCGGGCGGAGACGTCGGCATCCCCGTGCTTCCGGCCGGAACCGCGGCTGTCATCCCGCAGAACCTGACGGCGTTCGGCGACGGTCTCGAGATCCCCGAAGACCAGATCACCCTCTACCTCGCGACCCGCGAACTCGCCTACGCCCGGCTGTATCGCCATTCGAAGTGGCTGCACCTGCACGTCATGGCCCAGATCACCGACTTCGCACGCGGAGTCACGGTCGATGTCGATGCACTCGAAGACGTCGCGAGCCGCCTCGACCCCTCGAATCCCGAGGAGCTCCGCGCGGCCATCGAGGGCGGTGCTCTGCTGCCCACGCAGACGGAGGCGCAGCGCGAGGCCCTCGCGCGTCTCGAGAACCTCGTGGCGACGATCGACGGCTGGGTCGACGTGGTGACGGCTCAGGCGACGTCTCGCCTCCCCGATGGGGCACGGATCGCCGAGGCGGCCCGCCGTCGCCGCGCGGTCGGCGGTCCGGCCGAGGACGCTCTCGGCGCGCTCGTCGGCCTCAAGCTGCGGCCTCGTCGTCTGCGCGAGGCCTCGGCCATGTGGCAGGCGGTGACCGACGCCGCCGGCATCGCAGGACGCGACGCGCTCTGGGACTACCCCGACCTCATGCCCACCTCGGAGGACATCGACGACCCGTCTGCGCTCATCGCACGACTTCAGGCGAGCGCACGAGGCGAGCAGCCCGTCGCAGATGAGTTCGACGAGGCCCTGGCCCGTCTGCTGGACGGCGACGACTTCTCGAGCGAGCAGCCGGAGAGATCTGACGCCTCGGAGGATGAGCAGGACTCCGACGGCGGTGACGGCCCGGGAGGCGATCGCCCGGTGTGAGCGGGGCGGGAGCGGGGTGCGCTGACTTTTCCACGGATGCCCGAGACTCCCCCACCGGAAGTTCGGCTTTGCGCAGAATCGAGGGATGTCTCCTCTGACACCCAAGACCATCACCCGCCTGGATCCCGCCGTTCCGCTGCTCTGGCGAGACGGTGAGACACTGCAGATCGGCATCGAAGGCACGCTGCGCATCGCGGCGTCCGAGCCGTGGGTCGAGCGACTGATCGGTCGGATGGCTGCCGGGTTCCGGCGCACGGCCTTCGATGTGGTCGCGCACGCCGCAGGGGCACCGCGCGCGGAGGCACGGATGCTCCTTTCACGACTCGAACCGCTGCTCGTCGACGACGCCCCGGCGCCGAGGGCCGCATGGGTGGAGAGCATCGACGTCGCCGACGCGCGCTGCGACTACCGCATGCGCGAAGCACTTCTCGACGAGGGGATCGCCGCCGGGGCGCGGGAGAACCCCGCCGACATCGGAGTCGTGCTCGTCGAAGGCGCAGCAGCCGCCCTGCACTTCGCCCGCTACCTTCGCGACGACACCTCGCATCTCCCCGTGGCACTCGAGCGAGGGCGGACGACCGTCGGCCCCCTGGTGGTGCCCGGCGAGACCCCCTGTCTCACCTGCCGCGACGAGCACGAACGCGAGCGCGACGACGCCTGGCCGCGGATGCACGCGCAGCTCATCGGGCGAGCGTCGGGTCCGATCAGCGTCGCTCGGATCGCGGACGCGGCGACGCTCGTCGCGCGGCTCCTTGCGGAGACGTCATCAGCGGGCTCGTTCGTCGACGTCAGCGGCGATGGCCGGCGCGAGTGGCGTTCGGTGACGTTTCATGCAGAATGCCGGTGCCGCGCGCAGTCGTTCCCATCTCTGCCAGGAACCGCGACGGCGCCCGCTCCCCTCGCCCCGCTGAGCGTGACCACGACAGCGAGAGAGTACGCGCGGCCCGCGTGACGCCGACGTAGGCGAGGCGGCGTTCTTCGTCGATCGCCTCGAAGCCGGTGGCGTACGAGATCGGAAGCGCGCCTTCTGCCCACCCGGCCAGGTGGACGTGCGGCCATTCGAGACCCTTGGCGGCGTGCAGTGTCGAGAGCGTCACGGTGCGCATCGTGGGCTCGTGCTGGTCTTTCGCCCGTGCCATGAGCGCATCGCTGAAGGTGCGCAGGTTCTCGTCCGGCCCCGCATCCTCGGCGAGACGCAGAATCGCGCGCCGAGCCTCCCACCCGTCGCGCTGCGCGCCACCGGCCGCGGGTGGCTCGTCGGAGAGCCCCAGCTCGCGGAGGACTCGCTGAACACCCGGGAGGAACCCCTGCTCCGTCGGGGCGACGGCGGCGGCCCTCAGCGCCAGGATCGCCTGACGCACCTCCGGCATGGCGAAGAACCGCGTTCCGCCCAGCACCGAGGTCGGGATCCCCTCTGCGGCGAGCGCCTGCTGCAGCACCGCCGACTGGGCATGGGCGCGATAGAGCACCGCGATCTCCGAAGGCGACGCGCCGGATTCGATCCGCGCCGCCACGGCAGCGGCGATCCCCTCGGCCTCGTCGCGCTCGGAGTCGTAGGCCGTGACCGTGGGTGATTCCGCGTTGAACGTCTCTCTCGCCGGGATGAGCTCGAGCGCGCCCGGCCGACCCTTCATGAGCGCATTGGCCGCTTCGAGGATCGGCGCCTGCGAACGGTAGTTCGTCTCGAGCCGCACGACCGTGGCATCCGGATGACGCCGCTCGAACTCGAGCAGGAAGCGCTGTTCCGCGCCGGCGAACGAGTAGATGGTCTGGCTCGCATCGCCGACGACGCAGATGTCCTTACGGTCTCCCAGCCAGAGTTCGAGCAGTCGGTTCTGGAGCGGAGAGACGTCCTGATACTCGTCGACCGTGAAGTGGCGATACTGCTCGTGCACGGAGGCGGCGACGCGCGGCTCCGCTTCGAGCATCCCGGCGCATGCGAGCAGCACGTCCTCGAAATCGAGTTGGCGCCGCTCGTCCTTCAGCGCCTCGTAGCGCTGCTGCAGCTCGACGAACTGCGCGGAGTCGATCCCGCTCACCGTGCGACCGAGCAGCGAGTGCTGTTCGACCGAGAGCATCGACACCTTGCGCCATTCGATCTCGGACGCGATGTCGCGGAGGGTCGCAGTGCTCGGGCGCAGACGCATCGAGTCCGCAGCCTGGCCGAGCAGTCTCACCTTGTTGTCGATGATCGACGGCGCGGGCGAGCCGGCCAACGTCGGCCAGAAGAAGTTGAGCTGGGCGAGCGCGGCGGCATGGAAAGTGCGCGCGGCGACCCCCTCGACACCGAGAGCGCGCAGGCGTCCCCTGAGCTCTCCCGCGGCCTTCGCGGTGAAGGTGACCGCCATGACCCGAGACGGCGAGTACGCCCCGGTGTCGACGCCGTGGGCGATCCGATGGGTGATCACACGCGTCTTGCCCGTTCCCGCGCCGGCCAGCACGGCGACGGGACCACGCAGAACGGATGCCGCCTCCCGCTGTCGATCGTCGAGGGCTTCGAGCGCGCTCACGCGCGCTCCTCGAACCACTCGAGGATGAGTGCGCGCGCGATCGATGCGGGCCCAGGCAGACCGACCGGTCCGTCGCCTGCGAGAGCGGACCCGATCTCGTCGCGAGAGAACCAGCGCACGTCGATGATCTCCTCGCCGTCCGGACGCAGCACGTGATCGTCCAGCGCCACCGCACGGAAGCCGAGCATGAGCGAGCGGGGGAAAGGCCAGGGCTGAGACGAGACGTAGCGCAGTGAGGCCAGTCGTACGCCCGATTCCTCCTCGAGCTCCCGATGCACCGTCGATTCCAGCGACTCGCCCGCCTCGGTGAATCCGGCGAAGCAGGAGTACATCCGTCCGCCCCAGTTCGCGTTCGCCCCGAGCAGGAGCCGTTCGCCGTCCGAGCTCTCGACCGCGACGATGACCGCAGGGTCCGTGCGGGGGAAGTGCTCGCGACCGCAGACGAGGCATCGGCGCGACCATCCGGCCTGCCGCAGCTCGGTCGCTCCCCCGCAGCGGGGGCAGAACGGCGCGTCGCGCAACCAGCCGCCGAGCGCGAGGGCCTCGATGAGCAGCTCTGTGTCGCCGGAGCCGAGACGCGCGCCCAGGTCGCGAAGGCCCAGCCAGACCTCATCCGGGGCGGTGTCGACGGTGTCGCCCTCCGGCGGCAGCACCGCGAGAAGCACAGCGGTTCCGTCACCGTCGCGCCCGAGGAGCGCCCAGGTGGCGTCGACGATCTCGGAGGCCGGCACCCGCAGCAGAGTGGCCGGATCGAGATCGGCGCCCGAGATGCGCACCCGACCATCGCGCACGGCGATCACCCTCGTCGCCTCCTCTGCGCGGAGTCGATCGAGGATCCCTGGCTCGATGCGCAGATCCGCTGCGCGGTCGAGGGAAGTGCTGCTGTCGGCGATCATCGGCTCCTCTCTCACGGGCGTGGCGGAAGCGGGACCGCCCCTACGTCCACCTACCCTGGAGGCATGGGACGCTCTCCATTCACTCTAGCCGCGGCGGTGACTGCCGCACTGCCCGGCGCCGAGGTGACCGGGGCGCGCGCGCTCAGTGCCGACGGCGACGGCCGCTTCGACTCCGCCGTCGCCACGCTCGCCGACGGACGCGAGCTCGCGATCCGCGTGGCAGACGACGACGAGACCTCTCGGGAGCTCGCCGCCGAGGCCCTCGCCCTCAGAGCGCTGACGGCCGGTGCGCGGGCGATGCTGCCCTTCAGAGCTCCCGAGTACATCGGCGAGACCCGGCTGGCGGACGCACACGCACTGGTGACCGAGCTGCTGCCCGGTTTCCAGATCGAAGCCGCGATGGTGCCAGCGGGCCGGGGCGCCGCCGAATCGATGGGCGCGGCGATCGCCGCCGTCCACGCGCTTCCCACGTCGGTCGTGCGCGGCGCCGGTCTGACCACACGGTCTGCTCAGGAGAGTCGCGACGAACTCGCTCGACTCGTCGACGCCGCCGCATCGACCGGGCGCGTCCCCGCTCGACTCACGGTGAGGTGGCGCGACGCCATCGCCGACGACGACCTCTGGCGTTTCGAATCGACGGTCGTGCTGGGTGGAGTGCAGTCCACCTCGTTCATCTTCCGCGACGACCCGGAGCTCGGCCCCGAGGTCACCGGACTCGTCGGGTGGCATTCGCTGGCTGTGGGCGACCCGGCGATCGACCTCTCGTGGCTGTCGACCGCCCCTGATGCCGCAGATGACGTCCACGCGTCGTATGCTCGCGCCGCCGATCGCGGCCCGGACGCAGCACTCGAGGTGCGCGCTCGGCTGCTCGCCGAGCTCGAGTTCGCCCGCTGGCTGGTGCATGGGGACTCGCTGCACCGACCCGACATCGTCGACGATGCCGCCGCTCTCCTCGAGGCGCTCGCAGACGGACTGCACAGCGACGATCTCGGCGTGATCGCATCGCGCAACGAGGGTGTCGAGTCTGCTCTCGATGCGCTCGACCGGGTTCCGTCGAGCGCCGTCTCCGGGGTCGACACATCGATGCAGACCGACGCGTACAACCCGGACGACCTCTGGCGCGACGACAGCGACGCCCAGAGCACGAGCGATCTCAGTGAGACGGCGGATGCCGCCCATCGCCTCCAGGTGGGTGGCCTCGAGACCGAGGACCTGTCCGGGGTGCGCGACCAGCTCTCGGAAGACCGCGGTGCGGAGCAGCGCACGACCGGCGATGCTCATCATGCCGACAAGCCCGAGAAGGCGGATGGCTCCGACGAGGGGTCGCCGGAAGATGAAGCTCAGCGGGCCGCCCGAGCAGCGCTCCAGCGCTGGAAGAGCTCCGGCTCGGAGTAGACCCGGTCACCGCGGATGACGAGGTCGTCTGCGACGTAGTAGAGCGCGACATCGATCTCGTCGAGCGGCACGCCGAATCGGCGATGGTAGGCGAGGCGATACAGCGCGAGCTGCAGCATCCGCTCTTCCCGCTCCTGGGGTGTGCGCGGGGCCTTGCCCGTCTTCCAGTCCACGATCTCGATGCGCCCGCCCCGGTCCTCGCGTCGGTAGACCGCATCGAGCTTGCAGATGACGATATGGCCCTCATCGCCCGGCAGCGCGCCGCCACCCAGCGCGAAGTCGATCTCGATCTCGACCGCGATGGGCTTGAGGGATCCCCACTCGCTGGCCTCGAAGATCTCCTGCAGAGTCGAGAGGTCTGCGGCGTCGGCTGACGACACCTCCGCTCCGCCTGCGCTCTCGCCGAAGGAGAGGTCGTCTTCGTCTACCTCCCAGAGTGCCTCGTCGACGCGCTGGCCCACGCCGACCAGTTCGCTGCGCCGCTCGACCCAGGCATGGAACAGCGTGCCCAGGCGAGTCTGCCGATAGGGTCGCTCGGGCATCGGGCGGACGAGGGAAGACACCGTGCCGGCGAAGTCGGTGACGTAGTCCTTGAAGCGGGAAGCGGGCACGCGAGTCGGGGGTGGCGCATCGACGCCGTGCAGTCGAGCGGCACGCTCGGCGAGCAGACGGACCAGCTCCGGGGAGGCCACAGGGTCGCCCTCGGCGGCAGCGCGCACAGCTGCGGCCGCGGACTCGACGATGCCTCGCCGAGCACCGAGTGGGTCGAGCGGCCAGGTGAGCGTGGCGCCCGGACCTTCATAGGGGTTCTCGTCAGGATCCACGGGCTCGATCGGCCTGCGACCGAGCACCTCCATGGCCTCGATCAGGTACGGGCTCGGCGCCTTCGGCTGCTTCTGCCCCGCCCAGTGCGCTCCGGTCAGGAGCAGGTGGCTGCGCGCCCTGGTGACGGCGACGTAGGCCAGTCGGCGCTCCTCCTCTTGCTGATACTCGCGATAGGAGTCCTTGAAGACGGTGATCGCGCCCGGCGCCGTCTTGCTCTTGCTCGTCAGAGATGCGATCCCGGCCTTCAGCCGCTTGGCCGGATCGAGCTCCTCGTCAGAGGGGGCGATCCAACTGAACGTCGGCAGCGCCGCGCTGTCGCCGCGCAACGCGAAGGGCAGCACCCCGAAGCCGAACCACCCCGAGGTGTCCGTCGGTCGCGACGGCAGTTCCCCCTCGACCATGCGCACCACGGCGACCGCATCCCATTCCAGGCCTTTGGAACCGTGGACGGTCAGAAGCTGAACCACTCCCGGCTCCGGCGGCTCCGGGCGCGGCACCAGTTCATCCGTGCTCTCGGCCTTCTCGAGCCAGGCGAGGAGGCTCGAGATCGTCCCGCGCTCGTCGGCGGCGAGGAACGACCTGACCTCGTCGGTGAACGCACGCAGCTGGGTGGCGGCGATACGAGCCGGCCCCCTCGTCTCGTTCGCAGCGAGCTCGATGTCCAGACGCAGTTCGAGCTCGATGAGCCTCAGCATGTCGGGAAGCGGCAGCGACGAGGCTCTGCGAAGACGTTCGAGCATCTCCCCCGCTGCGCGTATGCGAGAGCGACCCTCCGGTGTGATGCCCGACAGAAGGCGGTAGTCATCGCTGAGGCCGCGGAGCACATCGACGGCGTCGATGATGGACAGCGCCTCGTCCGCGCCTCGTGACGCGCGGATGCGCTTTCGGAGTTCGTCGTCCAACGGCAGCAGACCGCTGTCTCTCCGCGAGAGCTCCGCTGCAAGCCCCTGCAGCGCGGCCATGTCGGCGACCCCGACCGAGAAGCGAGGGCCGACGAGGAGTCTGATCAGAGCTGAGCCGGCGGTGGGATCGTGCAGCACCCGCAGTGTCGAGACGACATCGACCACCTCGGGCGTGGCCAGGAGACCACCGAGGCCGAGGATCCGGTGGGGAATGCCCTGCGCGGCCAGGGCTGCCGCGAAGGTCTGCATGTGGCGCTTCGACCTGAACAGCACCGCCCCGGTGTGCGGCTTGGCTGGGTCGTCGTGTGCTGCACGACGCGCGGCGAACCACTCGGCGACCGCGCGCGCTTCCTCATCGACCGTGAGCGGGAAATCCACCTCGACCGCCCCGGGGCCCGCACCCGGGCGGGCCTCGAGGGGCGGCACGTCCAGCCCAGGTCTGCGAAGCGGACCGAGGATGCGGTTGGCGACGCCGAGGATGCTCCGGTCGTTGCGCCAGCTCGTCATCAGACTGTAGTTCCCGACGGTCTCCTGCTCGGAGAAGGTCCGCGCGAAGGCGTGCAGGTTGTCGGCGCTGGCGCCTCGCCATCCGTAGATCGACTGGTGGGGATCGCCCACCGCCATCACGGCGGAGTCTCGGAAGAGCCGTGCGAGGAACTGCGTCTGGATCACAGAGGTGTCCTGGTACTCGTCGAGCAGCACGACCTGATGCTGCTGTCGGAGATCTTCGCGCACATCGGGTGACGACTCGACGATGTCGTAGGCGCCGCTCACCTGGTCGGCGAAGTCCAGCACACCACGTCGTTCCTTCTCGGCGATGTAGTCGCGGACCAGCACCGACAGAGCGGGAAGAGCGCGAAGATTCGCCACCGCGGTCACGACATCCGCATTGCTCGAGTACGGCTCGAACGCCTCGGCCTGACGCAGCGCGATCCGGTCCGCGCGGTCGAGGTCGACCCTGTGGTCGAGCGAGTCACCGGCCAGCCTCTGCACCGCATCGACCACTCCCGCCACAGATCGGTCTATCTGTTCCAGCTCGGGGAGGTCGGCGCGCAGCACGACGTCGCGCACCAGCATCCAGGACGCCGCCTGACTGAGCATCGCGACGTCGGACTCGCGGCCGATGCGCGCCGCGTGCTCGCGCACGATGCCGTCTGCGAATGCGTTGTACGTCGATACCTTCGGACGGATCAGCAGGTCCTCGGCCGACAGGGGGGCCGAGTCGCCCGCGGTGCCGAAGCGCTGGGCGAGTTCATCGAGCACCTGCGATCGGACGACCTCGCGCTGACGGCCGTTCGCTGCTTTCGACACGCGATCGAGAGCGTGGCTCGCCACGATCTCGGGAAGGTGCGGCAGCAGCCCCCTTCTTCCGTATTCGTCGATGAGCGCCAGCCTGGCGCCGATCCGCTCGGCGAGCTCACCGGCGGCCTTGCGGGTGAAGGTCAGCCCGAGAATCTGATCGCGGCGCACGTGCCCGTTCGCGACGAGCCAGACGACGCGACCGGCCATCGTCTCGGTCTTGCCGCTGCCCGCTCCCGCGACCACGAGCGCAGGTGCGGGTGGCGATTCGATCACCCTCTGCTGCGCCTCCGTGGGCGCCGGGAGGCCGAGAGCGGCGGCGACGTCCAGTGCAGAGATCCCGTGCCCCGCTCCCGTCCACGCAGTCACGCGCTCACCGCGGCGACGGTGTGGATGCGGCACGGCTGGACCCGCCATTGGGTGTCTGCGCAGTGCGCCTCGACGTGCGCGGTGAAGCTGGACGCCGACATGCCTCGCGCGGCCTCGGCGATGCGTCCGAGGAACTGCACCCGCTCTTCGCCGGCGAGGGTGTGCTGGTGTGCGACGCGGAAATCGCTCCCGGCAAGGGTCTTGGCGACCAGCACGAGCCGCGCTCCGGCCAGCGCCGCCGGATCCGCTCCCTCGATGAGCCCCTCTTGCACAGCCACCTGGTATGCGGCGAGCTGCGCGTGGTCTGCGACCTTCTGCTCGCTCTCCGGCTCGTACTTGCCGGTCTTCAGATCGACCACCACGACGCGTTCTCCTCCCTGCGCATCGGCCATACGCGTCCATCTCTGCCCTCGGGCCTTCGCATGCTCCCCGCCCCCGGCGGTGTACGCCTCGACCCTGTCGATGAAACCGTGGACGATCGCGTGGTGCGGGTGGGGGTCGTCCGGTTCGGTGCTCACCGGGCGGACAGCAGGCGGGACGCCGATCTCCTCCGGAACCTCGACCGCGAATCGGAACTCGACCTCCCCGGCGATCACGCGACCGCCTTCCTCTGCCACGTCCGAGAGATAGCTGTGCAGTCGATCGATGTACAGGTCGGCTCGACGACGCTCTTTCCTGCCGATCCAGGCCGTCTCGAA
The DNA here is from genome assembly GCF_000834175.1 of Microbacterium sp. MEJ108Y. Lineage (NCBI taxonomy): Bacteria > Bacillati > Actinomycetota > Actinomycetes > Micrococcales > Microbacteriaceae > Microbacterium > Microbacterium sp. MEJ108Y. The sequence goes on from NZ_JXQX01000038.1 coordinate 409,276, forward strand.
GTCGAGCTCGGGCCAGTGCTCGGCCAGAACGTCGCGAAGGCGATCCAGTTCCCCGTCGGGCACCTGCTCCATCGCTTCATGGATGATGGTGCCGATACCCGCCGACGGCGGCATCACGGTGTCGCCGCCGAGCGCGGAGACCGCCCAGTTCAGCTCGCATTCCTCGAACGATTCCATGCGTGACGGCGACACCCGAGCGGCATCGACCGCGAGGTCGTGCAGTGGGGCGTCGGTCGTCGGCGGAGCCACGCCGTACCACTCGGACGGGTCCGCGCCCGGCACGCCCTCTCTCGCGAGCACCGCCAGCTGCGCGGACGCGTGCTCTCGCGCGGCCGGGGAGGTCGAGGTCGTCAGCACCCGGCGATGACGGGCGACGAGCCCGCGCAACGTGAGCGGATGCTCCGCCGATGCATGCAGCTCGGGCGGATCGGGCGGCGGGAGGAAACCGAAGAACGGGCTGGGCATCAGGTCGTCGTCGTCGACCGCGGTGACCAGGAGCCGGCGGCGCGAGCGAGAGATCGCGCGCACGAAGAGCCGCAGTTCGTCGTGGAGTGCCGCGCGGCGCCGGTCGAGGGTCTCGGGCGGGTGCTCGACGGTTCCGGTGCGGGCGGCGAGCAGCGCATCGGCGAGGCGCCAGGTCTGCAGCATCCCGCCGCGCAGACGCACGTTCGGCCAGATGCCGTCCTGCACTCCGGCCACCACGACGGCGTCGAACTCGGTGCCGAGCGCTGTCGCAGGTGTGAGCAGGGTCACCCGTCCCGGCCGATCGGGACTCGACAGGGAGTCTTCGGGCACCTCACTGTCGAGGATGTCGCGCACGAACACCTCGGGCTTCTCATTCGGGGTGCGTTCGACGAACCGCTTCGCCGCACCGAACAGGGAGACGAGGGCGTCGAGGGCTCTCGCGGTCTCCGCACCGCTGGGCTGCAGCGACATCTCGCGCCACGCGACCTGGAGCTTGCGCCCGTCGACTGCCCTGGACTGATCCCAGACCCGCCACAGAAGATCGTGGATCGTCTCGCCGTCAGCCGCCGCGGAGGCCACCTCGGCGATGGTCGAGGCGAAGCGCGCGGCCAGGCGGGATTCCTGCGCATCGATGAGAGTGAAGTGGTCGGGCGCGGCCAGCGCCTGGCGCAGCAGCTCCCGAGCCGGCGTGGACCCGCCGAGGTCGAGCTCGATATGACGCAGACGTGCCCGCAGACGCCGGAGACCGATCGCATCCATGCCGCCGAAAGGAGTGCGGAGCGCCTCCTCCCAGTCCTGGGAGGTCCGGTCGTCAGGTGCGGTGAGGGCCAGGCGCACGATGCCGACGATGTCGCGCACGATCGGCTCGGAGCCGAGGGGCCGCTGCACACCCGCGGCTCTCGTCGGGATCTCGCGTGCCGCGAGCTCGGACTCGAGGTGCGTCACCTGCCGGGTGTCGTGCGCGATCACCGCGATGCGATCCCACGGAACACCGTCTGTGAGATGCCATTCGCGCATGACGCCGGCGATGCGGTCGAGCTCTTCGTGCGGCGACGGCGCGATGAAGGTGCTGACGTCGGTGGGGGCGCCTGATTCCTGTGCGTCGAGCGGTTGGGGGGCGCGTCGGTGGTCGATGCGGCCCGACGCCCCGATCGCCTGAGTGACGGTGCGGGTGAGCGCGGTGAGAGCGGGCGCCTGCCGATGGGGCCTGTCGAGGACGTGCACCTCGCCGAGCGCGGCGGCGAGCTGAGCGAACAGCTCCGGGCTCGCACCGCGGAAGGCTCCGGAGGAGATGTCAGGGTCGCCGAACGCGAGCACTGCCGTGCCTCGCGCGCGCAGCGCCTCGACCATCGCGATCCCGCCACGTGTCAGCTCCTGCGCGTCGTCGATCAGCACCACCCTGAGATCCGCGAGGGGCCCCAGGACAGTCGACTCGGCCGTCTGCAGGATCGTGCGCGCCTCGGCGAGCAGATCTGCGGCGTCACGGTGGGATGCCCGCGCCAGATCGAGCACCGCGCGGTACTCGACGAGGAAGTCGGCGACGGCCGACCAGGCCGCATCGTCGGCCGCGCGCAGCTCCACGGGCTGCGCGCCGAGCTCGACGCACTCGGCGAGGAACGCACGAAGCTCGGAACGGAAGCCCTTCGATGCGCGAACCGCGGGGCTCAGCGCCTGCGGCCATACGATGCGCTCGTCTTCCGCATCGCCCGCGAGCAGCTCGGCGATCAGACGGTCCTGGTCCGCCCCTGTCAGCAGGGCCGGCGGCTCTGCTCCTGCGCGCACCATCGCTCCGCGCACGACCTGGAAGGCGAACGATCCGAGCGACCTGGCCAGCGGGCCGGGGGTGGCCTGACCGATTCTGACTCCGATGCGGTCGCGCAACGCGGTGGCCGCCTGCCTGCTCGGCGTGAGGACGAGGAGCTGCTCGGGGCGCATCCCGACGGTGTCGAGCAGATGCACCACACGCTCGGTGAGGGTGCGGGTCTTGCCCGTTCCGGGCGCCCCGATGATGACACCGGATGCCGACACCTCTGCGCCGATCACGGCGTTCTGCGCGGCGTCCTCTGTCATGTCCTCCACGCTACTGCGGCGCACGGACATCGCCGCCCGCCGCCGTCTCACGACGCTGTGCGCTCAGGGCGAAACCCACCCGATCGGCGGATCCCGTCGTCTCGCCGCCCGGTAGAGTTGGGCGCAGTCGTCGACCTCCGAGGTCGACTCGACCACAGCATCGTCGACTGGAATACAGGAGTACGCGTGGAAATCCGCATCGGCATCATCAACACCGGCCGCGAGCTCAGCTTCGAGACCGCTTCGAGCGCGGACGAGGTTCGCGCACAGGTCTCCTCGGCTCTCGAGCAGAACACCTCTCACCTGAGCTTCGCCGATGTGAAGGGCAACTCCTACCTGGTTCCGACCGCGAACCTCGCGTACATCGAGCTCGGCACCGAGGAGTCTCGTCGCGTCGGCTTCTTCGCCTGACGCCACGATGTACATCCTCCTCGCTCTCGTCGGAGCGTGCGCGCTCGGCATCGCGGCCCACTACATGATCGGTGGCCGGGAGCTGCGCGGGGTCGCACTGACGCCCGCGATGGCCACGGCCCTCGCCGCGCTCTTCTATACGGGCATGCAGTGGCTGGGCGTCGGAGAGGACAGCATCTGGCTGTGGCTCGCGAGCATCGTCGGATCCGTCGCGGTCGCCGCAGGCCTCACGGTCGCGATCGTCGCGTCGCGCCGTCGGTCGGACGCATCGGCCAGGGCCGCGCTCGGCATCTGAGCATTCGTGAGCGAGCGTCGCACGCTGCGGTGGATCCGCGTCAGCGTCGGCGTGCTGATGCTCGGCCTCGTGGTCAGCGGTGTCATGTCGTGCCGCTCGCGCTCATCGCCGGCAGCATCCGGGGCATCCCGCTCGGCTGGCAGCTCATCGACATCTCGTTCGGCGTGGTGGGCGCAGTCCCCGCCGTCGTCGCCTGGCGTCTGACCCGGCGGCTCGAGCGGATGCGCACGCAGACCGCTGCGGGCTAGGAGGCCAGCCCCATCGCGTCCATGCGACGCGCGTGCGCGCCCATCAGCTCGGTGTAGACCAGCTCGACGCGGTCTTCGCTCATGGCGGCGAGTTCGGGCTGACGCAGGGCTGAACGGCACACCAGGATCGTGTCGCCGACCAGGCGGCGCGCCCACATCGACAGGAGCGATCGCCACTCCCCGTCGCCGTCGATGGTCTCCTGGATGATCGCGACGATCTCGTGACGGGCGTCGTCCTCGCCCAGGATGGCTGCCACCCGCTCGCCGGTCTCTCCGTAGCTCGAGGCGAGCGCGAAGTAGAAGTCGTCGAGCATCCCTGCGGTGATGTAGACGGCCAGCAGCGTCTCACGTGGACGCGCCCCGATCGTCTTGCGACGGAATGCATCAAGGTTCTCGCGGAACGGGAGCATGAGCTGCGTCGGATCGTCACCGCGCTCGGCGATCAGGTCGACGATTGCCCGATGCTTCGTGAGAGCGGCGCCGGCCGCGCGAGACAGGGATTCCTTCTCGGAGAGCTCGGGCGTCGCCCTGATCAGTCGGGTGAGCGTCTCGAAGTAGCCCAGCTGCAGGTACGCGGCCTGTCCGAGGAATCGTGGCAGCTCCGGCGCGAGTTCGGCGAAGTCGACGCGCGTCGCCGCGCCTTGATCCCCTCGACTGCGCAACGTCAGTGTGCGCCGGGGCGTCCTTCGCTTCCAGAACCAGTTCACCACGGGGTTCACAATACTCGGACGAGAGGGGCCTTCCGGGCGCCGCCACCCCCTCGGGTAGGCTGTCGGTGTCCCCGCCGTCGGAGCGGGGCCCGCGCCTGTGGCACAAAGACGGCGTGGATCCGTGAACGTGGCGATCCTCGCAGGTCGCCGGACAGGCACTCTGAACATTGACAACCTTCGCTGATCTCGGAATCGATCAGGACATCATCGACGCACTCGCCGCCAAGGGCATCGTCGACGCCTTCCCCATTCAGGAGCAGACCATCCCCCTCGGCCTTCCCGGCCAGGACATCATCGGCCAGGCCAAGACCGGCACCGGCAAGACCTTCGGATTCGGCATCCCTGTCGTGCAGCGACTGGGGCTCAACCCCGAGCACGGCGTCAAGGCGCTCATCGTCGTTCCCACCCGCGAGCTCGCGGTACAGGTGTACGAAGACATCGACCTGCTCACGAGCAACCGCTCGACCAGCGTCGTCGCGATCTACGGCGGCAAGGCCTACGAGGGTCAGATCGACCAGCTCAAGGCCGGCGCGCAGATCGTCGTCGGCACGCCGGGTCGTCTGATCGACCTCGCCGGCCAGCGCCTTCTCGATCTGTCGAACGCGACCGAGGTCGTGCTCGACGAGGCCGACAAGATGCTCGACCTGGGCTTCCTCGCCGACATCGAGAAGATCTTCCAGAAGGTCCCCGCGGTGCGGCACACGCAGCTGTTCTCGGCGACCATGCCCGGCCCGATCGTCGCGCTCGCTCGTCGGTTCATGTCGAACCCGATCCACATCCGTGCCAGCGACCCCGACGAGGGTCTCACCCAGGCGAACATCAAGCACCTCGTCTACCGGGCTCACTCGCTCGACAAGGACGAGATCATCGCGCGCATCCTGCAGGCCGAGGGCCGCGGCAAGACCGTCATCTTCACGCGCACCAAGCGTGCCGCGCAGCGCCTGGTCGACGAGCTCTCCGACCGCGGATTCAACGTCGGCGGCGTGCACGGCGACATGGGCCAGGATCAGCGCGAGCGCTCGATGGCGGCCTTCAAGGCCGGCAAGCGAGATGTGCTGGTCGCGACCGACGTCGCCGCCCGCGGCATCGACGTCGATGACGTCACCCACGTGATCAACCACACGATCCCCGACGAGGACAAGACGTACCTGCACCGCGTCGGCCGCACCGGTCGGGCCGGCAAGACCGGTATCGCCGTGACGTTCGTCGACTGGGAGGACCTGCACAAGTGGGCGCTGATCAACCGCGCCCTCGAGTTCGGCCAGCCCGAACCCACCGAGACGTACTCGTCCAGCCCGCACCTGTTCGAAGACCTCGACATCCCCGCCGGCACGAAGGGCCGTCTGGTCTCGGCGCCGAAGACGCAGTCGGTGAAGACCGAGCGGGCTCCGCGCCCCGAGCGTGCGGCAGACGTGGCTGCAGAGGGCACCGACGAGGGCGGCACCCGTCGCCGTCGGCGTCGTCGGGGCGGTTCGACCCCGGTGGGTTCCACGTTCGCAGAAGGCGCCTCCGAGGCTCCCGCCGACGACTCGCAGTCCACGACGTCAGCCGACCGCAGCGCCGAAGGCGCCGGCACCCACGACGGCGCAGGCAAGGAGCACCACGACGGCAAGCCGGCTCCCACGCGCCGTCGCCGTCGTCGTCGCGGCGGTTCGGGCGGAGCGGGAGCGGCTCCGGTCTCCGGAGCCTGATCGACCTCAGAGGGGGCGGATGCTGCAGCAGCGGCATCCGCCCCCTCTGCCGTCCCCCTCGGCACACCGCGCGAAGCGGTCGACGGAACGCCCGGCGTCAGGCGTAGCGCGGTGCGGTTCCGCTCGCGCGCTCGATGAGCCGCTGCACCATCTCGTCGGAGGTCGTGTTCTCGCCCGGCAGGTTCGGTTTTCCGGTGCCGTGGTAGTCGCTCGAGCCCGTGATGATCAGGTCGTGCTTCGCCGCGATCGCATGCAGCGCCTTCTTGCCCGACGCGGTGTTCTCGCGGTGGTCGATCTCGAAACCGCCCAGACCGGCGGCGATCAGCTGCTCGATGAAGTGCAGGGGCATCATATGGTCGCGGCCGACGGTCGCGGGGTGCGCGATGATCGCCACTCCCCCGGCATCCGTGATCAGACGCACCGCGGTGAGCGGATCCGGAGCGTAGTGAGGCTCGTAGTAGCCCTCACGCGGATGCAGGATCCCGTCGAACGCCTCGGTGCGATCGCGGACGATTCCCCGAGCGACGAGAGCGTCGGCGATGTGCGGGCGGCCCACCGTCGCGTCGAGCGTGGTCTGGGCGAGGACATCGTCCCAGTCGAGGTCGTAGTCGCGACCGATGCTGCGGACGATCCTCTCTGCTCGGCCGATCCGATCGCCCCGGATCCGATCGGTCTCGGCTGTGAGCGCCTCGTCGAGCGGGTCGAACAGGTAGCCGAGCACGTGCACGCTGCGCCATTCGTGCTTCGCCGAGAGCTCCATGCCGGGGATGAACGTCATCCCCAGTCCTGCGGTGGCCGCTGCCGCCTCGTCCCACCCGGTGCTGCGGTCGTGGTCGGTCAGCGCCACGGTGCGCAAGCCGTACGCGTGCGCCTGGCGCACGACCTCAGCGGGCGTCTCTGTACCGTCCGAGTGATTGGAGTGCATGTGCAGGTCGGACGGACCGGCGAAACGGCGTGAGGGAGCGGAGGCCATGCTCCGAGCGTACCGACGACCGCGGACGCCGGTCGCGCATGCCGTCGCTCTAGGGACTTCACAGGGGGGGACTTCTAGGCTGGTGGGGATGTTTCGACTACTGGGAATCCTCCTCACCGTGCTGTTCGCGATCGCGACGGCAGTCGTGGTGTGGCCTCAGTTCTTCCATCTCGAGCAGACGTTCCCCTTCGCTCAGATCGTCGCCGCCCGTGGAGTCGTGCTCGCAGCATTCCTCGTCATCGCCGCGCTGTCACTGCTTCTCCTCTTCGCGAAGCCATTGCGTGGCTTCGCGGCATCGGTCCTGATCGTCGCGCTGCTCGGAGCCGGGGCGACCGGAGCCATCGGCTTCCTGCGCGGATTCGGCGCAGACACGCTCCCCGCCCCCACCGAGTCGAGCCTCCGCGTGCTCACCTGGAACACCGCCGGCGACGAGGTGTCAGCCGAGGAGATCGCCCGCGAGATCCTCGATCGAGGCGCCGATATCGTCGCGCTCCCCGAGACCACGGAGGAGGTCGGCGAACAGGTCGCTGTGCTGCTGCGTGATCAGGACCACCCGATGTGGGTGCACCACGTGCAGTTCAAACCCGACGTCGTCGACGGCCCGAAATCGTGGCACACGACCGTCCTGGTATCCCCCGACCTCGGCGAGTACTCCGTGATCGCGTCGTCGGAAGACGGTTCGAACAACACCGGCTCGGTTCCCAGTGCGGTGCTGATGCCGGTCGATGGCGCAGGTCCGACCATCGTCGCCGTGCATGCCGTCGCACCGCGCATGGACGACATGGCGCAGTGGCAGAGCGATCTGCGCTGGATCGCGGACCAGTGCCCCGCGGGCGACTTCATCCTCGCCGGAGATTTCAACGCGACGATCGACCACATGGCGGGCCTCGGGGTCGACGGCGGCGACATGGGCTACTGCCGCGACGCAGCGACCCGATCGGGCAACGGCTTCAGCGGAACCTGGCCGAGCTCGCTGCCGGCTCTGCTGAGCACGCCGATCGACCACGTCATGGCATCGCCCAGCTGGACGGCGACCGGATCGGTCGTGATCGGAGGCGGGGGTGGCAGCGATCACCGCGGCCTGGTCGTGCAGCTCGAGCCCGCAGGCTGACATCCCGCAGTCGTCACGCAGGTGACAGACTGGAGGGATGAGCACCGCAGAACGCGACACGATCGCAGAGCCGACGACCGAGACTCCCGTCGAAGCCACCACCACGAACCGGAAGCAGCCCTTCCCCCGCGGGTTCCTCGACACGATCTCGACCGGATGGGCCGAGCGCCCCGAGTCGATCCCCGCGCCCCGCGCACAGGCGCCGTTCGCTGCCGTGCGCCGCGCAGCCGTCTCGGCAGCATTCCCCGGCAAGCGCCTGGTCATTCCTGCCGGGTCGCTCAAGCAGCGCAGCAACGACACCGACTATCCGTACCGCGCCCACTCGGCCTTCGCACACCTCACCGGCTGGGCATCGGACGCCGAGCCCGACTCGATTCTCGTGTTCGATCCCACCGACTCAGGCCACGACGTCACGCTGTATTTCCGCGAGCGCGCGGACCGCACCACGACCGAGTTCTACGCGGATGCCACCGTCGGGGAGTTCTGGATCGGCCCGCGCCCCTCGCTCGCCGGGGTCGCCGCAGACCTCGATGTCGCGACCGAGCACCTCGCGGAGTTCACGAGCGCTGACGGCGAACTCGTGCTCGACGAGGACGCCGACCTCACCCGGTTCGTCTCGGAGCTTCGTCTCGTCAAGGACGAGTACGAGATCGCCGAGATGCGCCGTGCCGTCGACATCACCGCCCAGGGCTTCGAAGACGTCATCCGTTCGCTCCCCGACGCGATCGCGCACGCTCGGGGCGAACGGGTCGTCGAGGGCGTCTTCCATCGCCGCGCCCGCGAAGACGGCAACGGCGAGGGGTACGACACGATCGCCGCATCGGGTCCCCACGCCTGCTACCTGCACTGGACCCGCAACGACGGCACCGTGGTCCCCGGCGATCTGATCCTCGTCGACGCGGGCGTCGAAGCCGACAGCCTCTACACCGCGGACATCACCCGCACTCTCCCCGTCTCCGGCACCTTCAGCGAGGTCCAGCGCCGGGTCTATGAGACCGTGCGCGAGGCTGCGGACGCCGCCTTCGCCGCGGCACGGATCGGCGTGCGGTTCCGCGAGGTGCACGAGGCCGCCATGCGCGTGATCGCCGCCCGCGTCGCCGAATGGGGCCTGCTGCCGGTGACCGCGCAGGAGGCGCTGGACGCAGATGCCGGCGGACAGCACCGTCGCTACATGGTGCACGGCACGTCGCACCATCTGGGCATCGATGTGCACGATTGCGCTCAGGCCCGTCGAGAGATGTACTACGACGGCATCCTCGCGCCCGGCATGGTGTTCACGATCGAGCCCGGCCTGTACTTCCAGATCGACGACCTCACCGTGCCCGCGGAGTACCGCGGCATCGGCGTGCGCATCGAGGACGACATCCTGATGACGCAGGACGGTCCGATCAATCTGTCCGCCGACATCCCCCGCACCGCCGACGAGGTCGAGGCCTGGATCGCTCGCATCCAGAGCTGAGCCCGCTGCATGCACGAGGGCGAGCTCGCACTCACGGAGGAGACCGCTGCGCGACTGATCGCGCAGCGGTTTCCCGCGCTCGCCCACCTGCCGGTCGAGCGCATACGCACCGCGGGCACCGTGAACACGATCACCCGGATCGGCGACGAGTTCGCGGCGCGGTTCCCCCTCGTCGTCGAATCGGCAGAGGCACTCGCTGCTGAGGCCGCGGCGATGGAGGAGCTCGCAGACGTCTGCGCGGTGCCTTCGCCTCGCTCTCTCGGCATCGGCATGCCGACGGCAGAGTATCCATCCGCATGGTCGGTGCAGACATGGGTGCCTGGCGACACAGCGTGCCGAGACCTTCACGCGACTTCTGATGCCCTGGCGCTCGACGTCGCCGCGCTGATCGCGTCGCTACGGGCCGCCGATGTGCGCGGGCGCGAGTTCGACGGTCAGGGGCGTGGTGGCGTCCTCACAGATCACGACGAGTGGGTCGCACTCTGCATCGAGAGAAGCGCTCATCTGGTCGATCCGGCCCGGGTGCGACGACTGTGGCGGGCTCTGCGCGATCTGCCGCGCTCCGGTCAGGATGTGATGAGCCACCGCGATCTCACCCCGTTCAACCTGCTGGTCGCGGGCGATCGCGTTGTGGGCGTCCTCGACGGCGGCGGATTCGGCCCTGCTGATCGCGCTCTCGATCTGGTCGCCGCCTGGCATCTGTTCGACGCGTCTCGCCGATGCATGGTGCGCGAGCGCGTCGGAGCGTCGGATGTCGAATGGCAGCGGGGCGCCGGGTGGGCGCTGCAGCAGGCGATGGGACTCGGCTGGTACTACGAGGACTCGAGTCCCGCGATGAGTGCTCTCGGACTCTCCACGGTGCGCCGTCTGCTCGACGACGCAGAGCTGATGTCGCTCACGTGATGCCTACGCCGGCGGATCCGCAACGATCTCGACCTTGAATCCCTGGTCGTTCTCGACCCACCCGGCGTAGTGATCCGGGCCGCCTGCAACCCCAATCGAGTCAGCAGCCAGTGCCAGCTTCGCGAAGCCTCGTCGAGATCGGGCACCCAGATCTCGACATGGTGCAGACCCCTCATCAGGGGTGCACGAACTCCGCGACGAAGGGTGCGAGCGACGCGCCGATCTCCGATGCGGGGCGCTTGCGTCCCTTCACCTCGAAGGTGTGACCGCCGCCGTCGATCCAGATGATGCGCGCGTCCTGGCAGGTCGCGACGACCTCTTCGAACTGCGCCAGCGGCTGGATGAACGGATCGTTCGCGCCCTCGATGAACAGCTGCGGAACGCTGATGGCCGGAAGGTGCTCGGCGCGCGGCTTCTCGGACTTGCCCGGCGCGTGCAGCGGGTATCCCAGGTACGCGAGACCGTCGACGGAGAGTCCCTGCGCGACGGCCATCGACGCCATCCGCCCGCCGTACGACTTGCCGGTCGCCCAGATGGCCGCATCCGGGTCCTGCTCACGCGCGAACGCGACCACGGCGTTCCAGGTCGCGATCGCATGGGTCGCCGGCCCTGGCATCCGGCGTCCCTGCTCGACGTACGGGAAGTTGAAGCGCAGCGTGGCGTGTCCACGGGAGGCGAGATCTTCGGCGAAGCCGGTGAGGAAGGGGTGGTCTTTGCCGGTGCCTGCACCGTGCGCGACGATCACGGTCGATCCGCTGTCCCCTGCCGACCAGTCAGCCGAGATGGCGACCGGTCCGGCGGGCAGATCGACGAGGATCTCGACCATCAGGCGCGAAAGTAGGGAATCGCGAACGGTACGCGCATGACTCTGCCGCCGGACGCCTTCACCATGCCCATGATGACCAGGACGACGTGGAAGACCGACAGCGCGAAGTAGATCGTGATCGGGATGCCGATGGGGTAGAACCCGCTCGACGGAGAATCGGCCGTGAGTGAGAACAGGATCACGAAGTGCGAGATGAGCAGAACCGTCGACACCAGCAGGTATGTGAGCCCCCAGTTCGCGGCCGCCCGAGCGTTCTCGCCGGCCACGCCTCCGAAGCGACGCGATGTCCCGCCGCTGACGGCCATGGCGATCCCCGATGCGAGTCCGCCGACGAACGGGAACGGGATCAGGATCAGAAGGCCGAGAGCCCATGGAAGAAGCCCGCGCGGCGGTACCGCTGCGGGATAGGTCCCCGCGGGGTAGCCCTGTGCCGGATAGCCGGGTGCCGGATGCCCCTGGGAAGGAGGCATCTGCGGCGGGGCGTAGCCGACGGGCTGCTGAGGCGCCGGAGCCTGGCCGGGAGCGGCGGGCGGCGCGTACCCCGGTGACTGCGACGCGGGCTGCTGCGCATATCCCGGAGGCTGCGGCGGCGCGTAGCCGTACACAGGCGCCGGTGCAATCGGGCCCTGCGCGGGAGGCGCGGAAGGCACGGGAGGCACGGGAGGCACGGGAGGTACTGCGGGGTGTGCGGGTGTCGCCGACGGGTCGGACGCGCGGTCTGCGTCGGACATCAGACGGTTCCCGCCGAGGTGGGCGGGAGGCCGGGCTTGCCGGGGTCGGGCGTGTCGATCGGCGGTGCGGCCGGCGGTGCGGCCGGATCTGCGGGGCGCGGCGGAACAGTCGGCTCTTCGGGAGCGGCTTCAGGTCCACCGAGCGGCGGGGTCGGGCCGGGAGTCGGGTCCTCTGGCGAGACGGGAGGCGCTGCCGGAGGCGCAGGCGCAGGCGCAGGAGCGGGCTGGCCACCCGGAGCGATGCGCTCGCCGTACCTCGGCGGCTCGTCCAGATCGACGGGCGCACGCACCGGTGCAGGCTTGGCCGCCCCCAGGGCGAGACGCGCCTTCGCGAGTGACGTGGCCTGCACCCGCACCTCGTAATGGTCTGCGGCGAACTGCGTGACGCTCGCGAAGTCGCGGCGTCGGCGCACGATCGCATAGGTGACGAGGCTGAGGAGCATTCCGAGCGCGACGCCGATGAAGACGAACCCGACGAAGAGCTGGATCGGCACCTCGGGGTTGCCGATCACGAGGATCGCGGAGAGGAAGAGACCGATGAGCACGCCGTTGATGGCCCCCGATCGTGCCGCGGCGGCATAGCCGAGTCGCCCCGTGATGCGCTCGACCGTCCGGACGCTCTGCCCGATGATCGCGATGTCTCGGGCCGGCACCTCCTGGGCGATCAGTTTCGACACCGTCTTCTGGGCGCCTTCGTAATCGCGGGTGGAGGCGACGATCTCGCCCTCATCGCGGCTGTCGGCTGGACGGTTCAGCATGCTCATCCCGCCATTGTTCCATGCCTTGTGGTGACAGGGCCGGGAGTGTGTCGTGCTGCGGCCCCGCGGGGGCCGCGGGAGGGCCCTGCGCACTACGCTGGACGAGTGAGCACACAACGGGTATTCGCCGCGCGCCTGGCAGGCTGCGCCGTCTTCGATCCCGTCGGCGACCGGCTCGGCAAAGTCCGAGATGTCGTCATCGTGTACCGAAGTACGGCTGCTCCGCGTGTCATCGGCCTCGTCGTCGAGATCCCCGGGCGACGACACGTCTTCCTGTCGATAGGACGAGTGACGTCGATCCGTGCAGGCCAGGTCATCAGCACCGGACTCATCAACGTGCGCCGCTTCTCGCCGCGCGCCGGAGAGGTGCGGGTTCTCGCAGAGCTCTTGGGCCGACGGGTCAGCCTCGTCGACGGCACCGGCACTGCTGTCATCGAAGACGTCGCCATCGAGCCGAACCGCCTGGGCGAGTGGGCCGTCAGCCAGCTCTTCCTCCGTCGCCCGAAGACCAGCGCCTCGCCGTTCGCCAAGGGCCCGACGACGTTCGCCGCCTGGAACGAGGTCACCGAGCAGCACTCCCCCGGCGAGTCCCAATCGGCCGAGCAGCTCGTCGCCTCCTACTCCGAGCTGCACGCCGCCGACCTCGCGAACACCCTGCTCGATCTGCCGCAGCAGCGCATGATCGAGGTCGCAGAGGAGCTCTCCGACGATCGGCTCGCCGACGCCCTCGAAGAGATGCCCGAGGACGACCAGGTGCACATCCTCGACCGCCTCGGCGACGAGCGAGCCGCAGACATCCTCGACCAGATGGAGCCGGATGACGCCGCCGACCTCCTCGCTCAGCTGCCGCCCAATCGCCTCGAGCAGCTGCTCGAGCTGATGGAGCCGGAGGAGGCCGAGGACGTCAGGATGCTGCTGCGGTACGGCCCTGACACGGCCGGCGGTCTCATGACGCCCGAGCCGATCATCCTCTCCGCCGATGCGACCGTGGCCGAAGCGCTGGCCCTCATCCGGCGTCACGAGCTGCACCCCGCCCTTGCTGCAGCCGTGTTCGTGACCCTGCCGCCCTTCGAGACGCCGACGGGCCGACTGCTCGGAATGGTGCACTTCCAGAGGATGCTGCGCTACCCGCCGCACGAGCGGCTCGGCGCGATCATGGACGACAGCCTCGACCCCGTGCGCGTCACCGCATCGGCTGCGGAGGTGGCCAGGATGCTCGCGAGCTACGACCTCGTCTCGCTTCCGGTGATCGACGCCGCCCATCGTCTGGTCGGCGCCATCAGCATCGACGACGTCCTCGACTATCTGCTGCCCGACGACTGGCGCACACACGACAGCGACGAGCCGTCGATCCCGAAGGAGGTGCGCTGATGCCCCGCTCCCGCTCGCGCTCCCCTCAGCTCGACGCCCCTCTGGGCCGCGGCACCCCTCGGCAGCGGCCGACATCGCGTGACCGCTTCGGCCGCTTCACCGAATGGGTCGCCCGTGCCATGGGCACCCCGGCGTTCCTGCTCATCCTCACCCTGTTCTGTGTGCTCTGGATCTGCTGGAACACCCTGCTGCCCGACCACCTGCGCTTCGACGATGCCGCGCTCGGCTTCACGGCCCTCACCCTCATGCTCTCGCTGCAGGCGTCGTACGCGGCCCCCCTGATCCTCCTCGCGCAGAACCGCCAGGACGACCGCGACCGCGTGCAGATCGAGCAGGATCGCCAGCGTGCCGAGCGCAACCTCGCCGACACGGAATACCTGGCCCGAGAGATCGTCGCGCTGCGGATGTCGCTCGAAGAGCGCAACAACCAGGTCGTGACCCGGGATGTGCTGCGCCACGAGCTCAAGTCGCTGCTCGCCGAGCTCGGCGAGCAGGACGAGGAGCCGAGCGAGCGACGCCCCCGCGGCCGCTCCACATCATCATGAGCTCAGCCGACTCCGTCCGAGCGGCCGTCGCCGCTGTCACCGACCCCGAGCTTCGCAGACCCATCGGCGATCTCGACATGGTCAGGGATATCAGTGTCGATGGAGCACACGCGCACGTCGCGATCGTGCTCACGATCGTGGGCTGTCCCGCAGCGGCTCGCATCGAAACCGATGTCCGCGCCGCGGCCGCTTCGGTGCCCGGCATCGCCGAGGTGGACGTCGAGGTCGGCGTGATGACGCCGTCAGAGCGCAAAGCGCTCACCGAGAAGCTGCGCGACGGGCGGCCTCCTCGCCAGATGCCGTTCGGCCCGGACTCACTCACACGGGTGATCCTCGTCTCGAGTGGCAAGGGCGGCGTGGGCAAGTCCACTGTGACGGCGAATCTCGCGGTGGCGCTCGCGGCTCAGGGCCTCTCGGTCGGCCTCGTCGACGCCGATGTGCACGGCTTCTCGATCCCGGGCCTCCTCGGCATCCCTGCGGGAACACAGCCCACGCGCATCGACGACCTCATGCTCCCGCCCGTCGCCCATGGCGTGAAGACCATCTCGATCGGCATGTTCCTCCGCGACGGGGAGGCTGTGGTCGCCTGGCGCGGACCGATGCTGCACCGCACCGTGCAGCAGTTCCTGACAGACGTGTTCTTCGGCGATCTCGACATCCTGCTCATCGACATGCCTCCTGGCACCGGTGACATCGCCATCTCGATCGGGCAGCTGCTGCCCCACGCCGAGGTGCTGGTCGTCACGACGCCGCAGGCGGCAGCATCCGACGTGGCGATCCGCAGCGGGCTGGTCGCTCGCCAGACCGGGCAGCGGGTGATCGGGGTGGTCGAGAACATGGGAGCCCTCACGCTTCCGGACGGCACCGTCGTCGATCTGTTCGGTTCAGGAGGCGGTGCAGCCGTGGCCAGTGCGCTGTCGGAGACGCAGTCCGTGCCGCTGCTGGCATCGATCCCCCTCAGTCCCGCGCTGCGTACGGGAGGCGACGAAGGGGTGCCCGTGGTGCTCAGCGCCCCCGACGATGCGGCGGCCGTCGCGATCCGCGAGCTCGCAGGTTCCCTCGCCGCTCAGGGGCGCGGCCTCGCCGGTCGTTCGCTGCCGATGACCCTGGGCTGAGACGATCGTGGCTCTCACCGTCGACGAACAGCTGCTTCGGGGCATGGCACGCGACGCCGCGATCTACGCCCTCACCCGCCCCGTCGCGATCGTGATGTGGATCGCCCTCGTCGCAGCATTCGTCGTCAGCATCCTCAACCTGACCGCCGTGCGCGGCAGCCAGGGGCTGGCGGGTCTGCTGCCCGTCGCGAGCATCGCCCTCATGGTCTACGCGGTCGTCATGACTGTCGTCGGCGCCAGACGCGCCGTTCGGGCCGCCACCCCTCCCGGCAGCGCGGTGTGGCTTCGGCTCGATGACACCGCTCTGCACGTCGGCGCCGGCAGTCGGTCGTCGGACATCTCTTACAGCACCTTCCAGAGCGTTCGTGCCGGCAGGCATGCCGTGCTCTTCAAGCTTCGAGGCGCGTCTGCGATCACGGCGATCCCCCGTGCGCTGCTGTCCGATGACGACATCGCGACTCTCCGGGCCAGGATCGGCTGACTGCGATCAGGTCTGGGGCGGCCTCGGAACGCGGCGTGTGATCAGGCGCCTCAGCAGGATCACCAGAGGAAGAAGCACCGCGAGGGGTGGACACATCACCGCTCCGAGAGCAAGCAGAGTCCCCACCGGGTAGTCGTTGCCGCCGGTGCGGCCCAGTCCGATGCTGCCGTCACCGATCGAGTCGCCGGCGACGAGGAATCGCCCGTCGTACGTGTCGAGCGAATCCCGGCAGTCCACCAGGTGAGTGCCCGCCTCGGCCGCGGTGAACTGGGCGGACTGCACGAACCCGGTCCGCGGCGTCATCCACCACAGCACGTCGTCCCAGCTCACCGCGGATGGGCCCTGCTGCGGACGCTCGGCGCCGTCCGGCCCGATGACGCTGCAATCCATGGTGCCGAGCGTGGCGGAGATCCCGCTGGTCCAGATGCCGACGCGAGCCCCGGAGTCGAGGTCGACCGCCATCGTCTGCCCGATCGGGACGTCCGCGGCGCTCTCGATCGACCGCACGATCGGCAGCACCCAGAGGGCCCAGATGAGGATTCCGGTCACGGCGCAGAACGCGGCGGCGAAGAACGCCATCCGGTCTCTGTTCCTCAGCCGACTCTGGTCGACCGTCCGCGTCACGTGGCTTCGGGATCGAACGGGGGCGGACTCGCGACCGAGAACTCCGGTCGCACCCTCGGCGTTCGCACCGGCTTCACCGTCGGCTCTGCGACGACCGCCTCGGCTCTGGCGGGCCCGGGCGCCGCGTCGTCTTCGAAGAGAGCGTCGCGGATGATGCGTCTGGGGTCGTACTGCCGAGGGTCGAGCTTGCGCCAGTCGACGTCATCGATGTCGGGGCCCATCTCGTCGCGGACGCGCGATTTGGTGTCACGGAGGAACTCGCCGGCACGCCGAGCGAGCTTCGCGACGCTCTCGGCGTAGCGGGGCAGCCGCTCCGGTCCGATGAGCAGCGCAGCGATCAGACCGATGAGCAGCAGCTTCTCGAAGGTGATCCCGAACTGCATGTGTCCAGGCTACCGCCGCGCCTGCCGTTGTGCCGCGCACCGAGCGCATACGCTGGGAGAACACATATCTCAGTCGGGAGAATCAGTCAATGAGCGAGAACGATGCGAACGCACGTTTCATCCGCGAGTCGATCGTGGAGCCTTCGCCGATCGCCCGCGCGCGTGCGCACGCCATCGAACTCGGCGCTTCGCCGATCAGCGCGGCCGTCGGCTCGCAGATCGCGGTGCTCGCCGCGGCGACAGGTGCCAGGTCGATCGTCGAGATCGGCACCGGAGCCGGTGTCTCGGGCCTCTGGCTGCTGCGAGGGGCGCCGCAGGCCGTACTGACCTCGATCGACAACGAACCGGAGCATCTGGCCGCGGCTCGTCAGGCGTTCTCCGACGCTCGGGTCGCCCCGACGAAGGCTCGGTTCATCACCGGTCGCGCCGCCGACGTGCTGCCGCGCATGAACGAAGCGTCCTATGACATCGTGCTCGTCGATGCGGACCCCGAGAACGTCATCGACTACGTCGAGCACGGGCTGCGGTTGGTTCGCACCGGCGGGATGGTCCTGGTCCCCCGGATTCTCGGTGGCGGCCGCGTGGCCGACCCCGTGCAGCGTGACGAGGTGACCTCGGCCTATCGCTCGCTCGTGCAGGAGACCCAGGAGTCCTCAGCGGTGCTCGCGACCGTCTCGAGCTCCGGTGAAGGCCTGCTGCAGCTGATTAGCGTCGGTGAGGGCTGAGCCGACGACACCCCGCACAGACGGAAGAGGGCGACGGATCGATGATCCGTCGCCCTCTTCGTGAATCCGCGTGCGCGAATTCGAGTTCTCTCAGGCGGGCTTCACGACGGCTGCCAGCACGTCGTGGAGTTCCTTCGCCTCTGCGTCGTTCACGGAGACGACCAGACGGCCGCCTCCTTCGAGCGGGACGCGCACGATGATGAGTCGTCCTTCTTTTACGGCCTCCATGGGTCCGTCTCCGGTCCTCGGCTTCATCGCTGCCATCGTGGGCTCCTTTTCCTCCGGTGGTATGCGATCAGTTTATCGGGTGTTACCGGAACCTGGATGTCCCCTATGAAGAAATGCATCAAGCCTTAACATTCACGGCACCTGCCAGAACGTGTTCCCCAACGCATAGATGTGGTAGATCCAGAGCCACTGACCCAGCAGGCAGACCGCCAGAACCCCCAGCCGCCAGACGCGCGAGCGCGGCACCGCGAGTGCTCCCCAGGCAGGACTCAACGGCAGGAGCAGCCGGAAAGTGCTCGACTGCGGGAAGAAGACGGCGAGCAGATAGAGGAGGTAGCTCGCGCTCCAGAGCCTGAGATCGGGACCGAGCGCGCGCACCTGGGGCAGATAGAGCAGAGCCGCACCCGCCACCACGACGAGGAGCGCCAGAGCGACGGGGCCCCACGCGCCGGGAAGCCCCCACTGGGCGAACCAGAACTGGGACGCCTGGATCCAGCCTTCGAACGGCACGAAACCCTCGACGCCGCCGACGAGCCAGTTCCTGCGCCAGGCGAGCTCGGTCGCGAGGTACGCGCCGGGGTCTCCGGTGACGATGCCCGCGATGACCTGCCACGAGAAGCCCGCGATCGTGGCGAGGGCGCCGAGCGCCACGATGTGCACGATCTCCCGCAGGGCGAGCGGGTCGTCTCGGCGGTGCCACCAGCGGAGGATGCCGTGCAGACCGAGGTAGAGCGCGAATGCGAGGATCCCCGGTCTCGTGAACGCCATGACGGGGATGAGCAGATAGAGCCAGACGTAGTTCCTGCGCACCGTCGCGTCGAGCGCCAGGAACAGCAGGAGGAGGAACAGGGTCTCGGCGTATCCGACCTGGAACATCGCCGCGACAGGTCCGGAGGCGAAGAACACCACCGACCACATCGTCGCCCGCGCGCCGATGCGCTCACGCAGCAGTCGGTGCAGCGCGAGGCAGGCGAAGTAACCGGCCACGAACGACAGCAGGAAAGCGCCCATCCCCCACGAGCCGAACACGAACCCGACCGTCTTGGCGGCGAAAGCGAACACCGGCATGAACGCCCAGGCGTTCTCTGCGACCTCACCGGACTCGGTGAGGGGAAGAGAAGACGGATATCCCTCTTCGGCGACGAGCCAGTACCACTGCGCATCCCACCCGACGATGAAGTCGGCGAGCCCCGGCTCTGCCCCGAACCTCGACAGCGACGTCGACAGCGTCGCCGCCGCGATCATCATCGCGGTCGTCACAGCGCGCGCCGCGAGGTAGATCAGGGCGATCCGCAGCGCCAGCGGTGCGGCCGCCCACCGACGGGTCGCGGTCAGCGCGAACTGAGCCATGCGCGCAGTCCTCGCTCGACGGCGTCGATCTGCGCGAGCGGAACGCGCTCCTCGTCATGATGCGCGAGGTGCGGGTCCCCCGGTCCGTAGTTCACGGCGGGGATGCCGAGGGCCGAGAAGCGAGCGACGTCGGTCCATCCGTACTTGGGGCGCGGCTCGGCGCCGACGGCAGTCACGAAGTCCCGGGCGATCGGGGCATCGAGACCTGGCCGCGCGCCTTCGGCGGCATCGGTGATCTCCACGTCGAAACCTGCCAGCAGGTTGCGGATGTGCGCTTCTGCATCCGCCGCCGACTTGCTCGGAGCGAACCGGTAGTTCACCTCGACCTCGCACGCATCGGGAATCACATTGCCCGCGACCCCTCCCGTGATCCGGACGGCGCTCATGCTCTCGCGATACAGCAGTCCGTCGACCGCGATCTCCTTCGCACGGTACTCGGCCAGACGCGCGAGGATCGGGGCCGCCCGATGGATGGCGTTCTCTCCTATCCAGGCGCGGGCGGCGTGCGCGCGCACGCCGGTGGTGCGCACGATCGCACGCATCGTGCCGTTGCAGCCGCCTTCGACCTCACCGTTCGACGGCTCACCGAGGATCGCGAAATCGGCCCGGAAGAGGTCCGGCCGCACCGCAGCGAGGAGAGCCAGCCCGTTCTTCGACGCCTCGACCTCCTCGTTGTCGTACCACATCCAGGTGATGTCGACCGTGGGCTCGGTGAGCTCGGCCGCGAGTTTGAGCTGCACCGCGGTGCCGCTCTTCATGTCGACGGTCCCTCGACCCCAGAGATGGGCGACACCGTCGATCTCGAGGTCCTTCGTCGGCACGTTGCCGTTGATCGGCACAGTGTCGATGTGCCCTGCGATCGCCACCCTCTGGGCTCGTCCGAGGTTCGTACGGGCGACGATCGTGTTGCCGTGACGGATCACCTCGAGGTGGGAGTAGACGGAGATCGCCTCCTCGATGGCGTCCGCGAGCGTCTTCTCGTCACCCGAGACACTCGGGATGTCGCAGATCGCACGGGTCAGGTCGACAGAGGACGCTGTCAGATCGAGCATCATGCACCCAGCCTACTTACCCCGACATCTGTGCGATCGTCCACGCCCGCTCGCGATACCGTGGAGGCATGACTGAGGCGCGCACCGTGTGGGGTACCGGACTTTCGACGACCGCCGGCGACGGCACAGTTCTCGACGCGTGGTTCCCCGGGGTGCTCACCGAAGCCCCGTCGGCCGAAGACGCCGAGGCCGCACTCCTCGCGCTCGAAGCGCTGGCAGGTCCCGACGAGCGACGCAACGTCACCATCGAGACCGTGCAGCTGCACATCGATCTGGATGCCGCGCCCACGTCGACAGTCGACGCCTATCTGCGACTGCACGCGCTCTCACACCTGGTCGTGCGGCCGAACGAGCTCAACCTCGACGGCATCTTCGCCCACCTGCCGAACGTGGCCTGGACCAACGCCGGCCCCGTGCACCCCGATGACGCCGCACGACTTCGCCCGTTGCTGCAGCGGGCAGGGATCCAGGTGCAGGGGCTCGACAAGTTCCCCAGACTCACCGACTACGTGCAGCCGGCGGGCGTGCGCATCGCTGATGCCTCACGCGTCCGCCTCGGCGCCCACCTCTCCCCCGGCACGACGGTCATGCATGAGGGCTTCGTGAACTTCAACGCGGGCACGCTGGGTGCGTCGATGGTCGAAGGACGCATCTCTCAGGGGGTCGTGGTCGGCGACGGCAGCGACATCGGCGGCGGTTCGTCGATCATGGGCACGCTCTCGGGTGGCGGTGCACACCGCGTCTCGATCGGATCCCGCACTCTGTTGGGCGCCAACGCGGGAATCGGCATCTCGCTCGGCGACGACTGCGTCGTGGAAGCCGGGCTCTACGTGACGGCGGGCACCAAGGTCGTGCTCCTCGACGCTCCGGCGACCCCTGACGGCGGCAGGAAGACCGTCAAGGGCGCTGAGCTGTCGGGCCAGAACGGCCTGCT
This sequence comes from Microbacterium sp. MEJ108Y, assembly GCF_000834175.1. Classification (NCBI taxonomy): domain Bacteria; kingdom Bacillati; phylum Actinomycetota; class Actinomycetes; order Micrococcales; family Microbacteriaceae; genus Microbacterium; species Microbacterium sp. MEJ108Y. The sequence continues at coordinate 430,735 of NZ_JXQX01000038.1, forward strand.
GTTCCGCCGCAATTCGCTCAGCGGAGCAGTTGAGGCCGTGCGGCGCGCGGGTGTCGGCGTGACACTCAACGAGGCGCTCCACGCCTGAGCGACGCGCTGAGCGGGAGCGCGTCCCAGGCTTCTCCCCCTGACGCGTGATAGTGTCGAATCGACGATCCTCGCACTGCGAGTCGTCTGCGTCGTCGACACGCTCCCGCGCCACTTGCCTGGTTCTGGCCATTTCGAACGGCGAAACGATGCGCGATCCCGCGCCGTCGCCCACCCTTCCGCACCCGGCCCGTTGGTACGTGCGTGCATTCTCACGGAGATACCTTTATGACTTCCTTCCTCGATCTCGGCGTGCCCGCCGACCTCGCCGCCGTCCTCACCAAGGACGGCAAGACCGAGGCGTTCGCGATTCAGCGCGACACGCTTCCCGATTCCCTCGCCGGTCGTGACCTCCTCGGCCGCGGCCGCACCGGCAGCGGCAAGACGATCGCGTTCGCCCTCCCCCTCGTCGCCCGCCTCTCCGCATCTTCGCGCAGCAGCCGCCCCGGTCACCCGCGTGGTCTCGTGCTCGCGCCGACCAGGGAGCTCGCCACGCAGATCGCAGCGACCATCGCACCGCTCGCCGAGGCCAAGGGCCTGCGCGTCACGACCGTCTTCGGCGGCGTCAGCCAGCGCCCGCAGGAGCAGGCGATGCGCAACGGCGTCGACATCGTCGTCGCGTGCCCCGGCCGTCTGGAAGACCTGATGAAGCAGCGGGTCGTGCAGCTCGACGCCGTCGAGGTCACCGTCCTCGACGAGGCCGACCACATGGCCGACCTCGGGTTCCTCCCGGGCGTCACCCGCATCCTCACCGCCACGCCGGCCGGCGGCCAGCGTCTGCTCTTCAGCGCAACCCTCGACCGCGGCATCGACACGCTCGCCCGCCGCTTCCTGTCGAACGCCGTCAGCCACGAGGTCGACGAAGAGAGCGTGCCCGTCGGCGAGATGACCCACCGCGTGCTGGTCGTCGACTCGACCGACAACAAGACCGAGCTCGTGCGCGAGCTCGCGTCGGGCACCGGCCGGCGCATCCTCTTCACCCGCACGAAGCACCAGGCCAAGAAGCTCGCGAAGCAGCTCACCGCAGCCGGCATCCCGGCCGTCGACCTGCACGGCAACCTGTCGCAGAATGCGCGTGAGCGCAACCTCGGCGCCTTCTCGGCAGCCCCCGAAGACGGCGGCGTGCGCGTCCTCGTCGCCACCGACGTCGCTGCCCGCGGAGTGCACGTCGACAACGTCGATCTCGTCGTCCACGTCGACCCGCCCATGGAGCACAAGGCATACCTGCACCGCTCAGGTCGCACTGCTCGTGCCGGAGCCGCAGGAACGGTCGTCACGGTGGTGCTCCCCGAGCAGCGCCGCGATGTGAAGGATCTGCTGCGCAAAGCAGCGATCAGCGCCGCTCTCGAGCCCGTCACGACGGCCGCCGTCAGCGAGCTGGTTCCCGAGCGCGCCGCACACGTGCGTCCTGCTCCCGTCCAGGCGCAGCAGCGCCAGGCGCCCAAGCAGCGTCCCGCGGGCGGCGAGCGCAACTCGGCCGCCAACCCGCCGTCGCGTCGCAGCCGTCGTCCCCGCTCTGGCCAGAGTGGTCAGGGTGCGCCGGCAGCGCAGACCGGTTCGCGACAGGGCGGCCAGGGCGGATCTCGCCAGGGCGGTCAGTCGCGCAACCAGGGCGGCCGTGGCTGGAGCTCGCAGGGTCGCTGAACCCCGCTGCAAGAGAGGCGGGTGCGCCGATGCTCAGGCATCGACGCACCCGCCTTTCTGCGCCCCGACGAAACCGGAGTGTGCGGAGGGCGCCGTGATCAGCGTCCTACCGCCGCCAGCACCTTCGGATCCGAGCAACCGCGGGCGAACCCGGCGAGGCGACGACGGATCTCGAAGCCGAGCACTCGAACTCCGATCCATTCGGCGAACGGTGCGAGCCACGCGGGGCGGCACGAGAAGTTGTACTTCCACACAGCCAGCGTGCCCTCCGGCACCTCGGTGAACCGCCAGCCGCCACCGAGCTTGGTGAAGAACCAGGGACCCCGCTCCATCACCATGCCCACGTTCGTGGGTGGGGCGTACGACACGTAGCGGCTGACCATCGAGAGACCGAACCGCTGCCGGGTGAAGGTGCGCACACCCTTGGCGGGCGCATCCGCGTCGTCCATGAGGTGCTGCTCGCTGATGAAGCGGTCCCAGCGTCGCCGCACCGCTCCCGTCGTCTGAGACACCGCGAACGCCGTCGCGGGGTCCACCGGCACGACCGCTTCGGCGCTGACGACAGGCATCGCGCTCGGCGTCAGCGAGTCTGGAAGGTGCGCTCGGGAGATCCCGTGTAGAGCTGCTGCGGGCGGCCGATCTTGGTCTGCGGGTCGAGCTGCAGCTCACGCCACTGCGCGAGCCACCCGGGGAGACGACCGATCGCGAACAGCACGGTGAACATGCGGGTCGGGAAGCCCATCGCCTTATAGATCACACCGGTGTAGAAGTCGACGTTCGGGTAGAGACGACGCTCCTTGAAGTAGTCGTCTGCGAGAGCGAGCTCTTCGAGTTCCTGAGCGAGGTCGAGAAGCGGGTCCGTGACGCCGAGCTCGGCGAGCACCTCACCGGCTGCTTCCTTGACGAGCTTGGCGCGGGGGTCGTAGTTCTTGTAGACCCGGTGCCCGAAGCCCATGAGCTTCACGCCCTCTTCCTTGTTCTTCACCCGCTCGACGAAGCGAGACACGCTCTGGCCGGAGTCACGGATCTGGCCGAGCATCGTGAGGACGGCTTCGTTCGCACCACCGTGCAGCGGGCCGGACAGCGCCTGGATGCCCGCAGAGATCGATGCGAACTGGTTCGCACCGGTCGAGCCGACCAGACGCACGGTCGAGGTCGACGCGTTCTGCTCGTGGTCCTCGTGCAGGATGAGCAGCAGCTCGAGGGCCTTCGACATGACCGGATTGACCTGGTACTCCTCGGAGTGCACGCCGAAGTTGAGCTTGAGGAAGTTCTCGACGAAGCCGAGGGAGTTGTCGGGGTAGAGGAACGCCTGGCCGATGCTCTTCTTGTGCGCGTAGGCGGCGATGACCGGCAGCTTCGCCAGCATCCGGATCATGTTCAGCTCGACGTGCTCGGGGTTGTGCGGGTCGGTCTGACCCTCGTAGTAGGTCGAGAGAGCGGCGACGGCCGACGACAGCACAGACATCGGGTGCGCCGTGTGCGGCAGCGCCGAGAAGAACCGCTTCAGGTCTTCATGCAGCAGCGTGTGCCGACGGATCTTCTCATCGAACTCCGCGAGCTCGGCGGCGGAGGGCAGCTCACCGTAGATGAGGAGCCAGGCGACCTCGAGGTAGCTCGTCGATCCCGCGAGCTGCTCGATCGGATATCCGCGGTAGCGCAGGATGCCCTTGTCTCCGTCGATGAAGGTGATCGCGGACTTGGTGGACGCGGTGTTGACGAAACCGTAGTCGAGCCCTGTGTAGCCGGTCTGCCGCGTCAGCGTCGAGAAGTCGATGCTGTCGGTGCCCGCCGTGCCTCGCACGAGTGGGAACTCAGCGGTCGTATCGCCGATCGTCAGCTTCGCTGTCGCCTGCTGCTCTGCCGCTGCGCTCACGCGGGCCTCCTCATGGATCTTCATCAAGTCGGATGTGGCGATGTCACGGCGCTGAGCACCAGGTCTGTTCGAGATCATCGATACACAACCGAATCGCCTTTACAGCCTAGTAGGCACACAGGCCTACTGTGACAACCGACAAAAGAACCCGCAGTCTGAGGCGAGAACCTACACGGCTTGTTCGCGCAGGCGCCGGGCGCCCTCGGCGATCCGTTCGGAAGGAGCCGTCAGCGCCAGCCGCACGTGCTCGTTCGAGAACGCGCCGTAGAAGGGGCCGGGACCCGCGAGGATGCCGAGATCCGCAAGCCTCTCGATGCTCGTCCAGGCATCCTGCCCCTCGGTCGCCCACAGGTAGAGGCCGGCTTCCGATCCATCGATCCGGAACCCCGCAGCTTCGAGCGCCGGCCGCAGGATGTCGCGCCGCCCACGGTAGAGCTCCTTCTGAGCCGCGACGTGCTCGTCGTCACCCAGAGCCACGGCCATCGCGTGCTGCACAGGCTCCGGTGGCATCAGCCCCAGGTGCTTGCGCGCGGTGAGCAGCTCTCCGACGATGCGCGCGCACCCCGCCACGAAAGCGGCCCGGTAGCCGGCGAGATTCGACTGCTTGCTCAGCGAGTAGACGCTGAGCAGATTCGCCCTGCTCCCACCCGTCACGCGCGGGTCGAGGACCGAGGGGATCGGCTCGGTCGCCCACTGGCCGTCCCACCCGAGCTCGGCGTAGCACTCGTCGCTCGCGAGCACGGCCCCCAGCTCCCGAGCGCGCAGAACCGCGGCGGAGAGCTCCTCCACCGTCCAGGTGCGACCGTCGGGGTTGCCCGGCGTGTTGATCCAGATGAGCTTGGTGCCCTCGGGCCAGTCGGCAGGATCGTCGGAAGGCAGCGGCGTGGCCCCGACGACGCGGGCACCCACCTCGTAGGTCGGGTATGCGATTCGGGGATGCACGACGATGTCGCCGGCGCCGAGACCGAGCAGGGTCGGCAGCAGGGCCACGAGCTCCTTCGAGCCGATCGTGGGCAGGACGTTGTCGACCGTGAGGTCGACCACTCCCCTGCGGCGGGCGTACCACGCGACGATCGCCTCACGCAGAGCGGGAGTGCCGACGGTCTGCGGGTACGCGTGCGCGTCCGTCGCCTCCGACAGAGCTCGGCGGATCAGCTCGGGCGTCGGGTCGACGGGCGACCCGACGGACAGGTCGACGATCCCCTCCGGATGCAGGGCAGCGCGCTGACGATAGGGAACGACCGCATCCCACGGATAGTCGGCGAGATCCCGAACGCTCACCGACTACTCGCCCTGTGGCGGGAGAGCGGCGATGATCGGGTGATCGTGCGCGATGACGCCGACCTTGGCGGCACCACCCGGAGAGCCGACCTCGTCGAAGAACTCGACGTTGGCCTTGTAGTAGTCCTGCCATTCATCCGGCAGGTCGTCTTCGTAGTAGATCGCCTCGACGGGGCAGACGGGTTCGCACGCGCCGCAGTCGACGCATTCGTCGGGGTGGATGTACAGCGAGCGTTCGCCCTCGTAGATACAGTCAACGGGGCACTCGTCGATGCAGGCGCGATCCTTGACATCGACGCACGGGAGAGCGATCACATACGTCACTCGACCAGTCTACGACTCGCCGCCGGTCCGATCGCCCAGAGCGGGGGCACGCCGAGCACTCGGCGCTTCGCCGTCGGACGCCCCAGACGACATTGCGGGCGCAGGCGCAGGCGCATCGGTGCGCGCGGGAAGCCGGGAGAAGGACGGCCATGCCACGGCGAGAAGCACGAGTCCGGCGACGAGATAGGTCCAGATGCGACCGCTGAGCGTGTCTTCGACGACCACCGACCCACCAGGGCCGACGCCGGAGATCAGCATCAGCATGCCGAGCATGCCGAGCCCCGCGGCGAGAGTCGCGCCCCGGTCGTGGGTGAGCGCCCGGATCGCGACGAGGATCGCCCCGCACGCGACCGCTCCCACCAGCAGCCCCACGGGCACCGGTCCCCACATCAGGCTGTGTCCGATCGTTCCCGCGACGCCGAAGACGCCGCCGACGAGAGCCGCGGCGATCCAGGAAAGCACCCGGGAGATCCATCCAGTACGCACGAGTCGATCCTACGCGCGCCGAGGATCTGCTCGACTCAGGCAGCGAGGCCGAGAAGCCTCAGGATCGCGGCGACGACCGCAGCGGCGAACACCACGACCAGGAACGACTGACGCAACCACAGAAGACCGGCCGCGACGAGCAGAGCGGGGACCCGTGCATCGACGACCACGGCCTGCCCGGCTCCGAGAGTCTGCACAGCCACGAGTGCGGCGAGGAGCGCCACGGTCAGCAGGTCGGAGATGCGAGCCGGTCGTGGCGCCTCGAGCACGCTCGGCGGAACGAGATAACCGCTGGCCTTGAGCGCCAGGCAGATCACCGCAGCGAGCAGGATCGCGCTCCACACGCTCATCGGTCGATCTCCCCGGGGCCGGCCGTGGAGCCGTCGACTCGTCCCAGCCAGTTGAACCAGCCGACGACGATCGCGACGACAGCCGCGACCAGCACGGGCAGACCGGGCATGATCAAGGGCGTGAGCGACGCGGCCACGACAGCTGCGGCCACACCGACCGCGATCGCCTGGCGCTCCTTGAGGCGCGGCCAGAGCAGAGCCAGGAACGCAGCGGCAGCGGCAGCATCCAGCCCCCAGGTCTTCGGGTCGCCGAGCACGTCGCCGACCAGAGCGCCGATCAGCGTCGTGATGTTCCATCCGATGAAGATCCCGATGCCGGTCACCCAGAAGCCGACCTGCCTCAGACGAGGATCTCTCTGCGAGATGGCCACCGCGGTGGACTCGTCGATCGTGAAGTGCGCCGCCGCGACTCGGCGGGCGGGCGTGGTTCCGACGATCGGAGACATCCGCATGCCGTAGGCGACGTTGCGCACCCCGAGCAGCGTCGCCGAGGCGATGGCCGAGGGAAGCGCCGACACGCCTCCGGCGGCGAACACGCCGACGAATGCGAACTGCGATCCGCCCGTGAACATCAGCAGGCTGAGCACGCACGTCTGCCAGACATCCAGACCGGATGCCACGGCGAGCGCGCCGAAAGAGACGCCATAGGCGCTGGTCGCGAGAACCACGCCCAGCGCCTCGCGCCAGACTTCGCGCTCAGCGGTCATCGCGAGATCGTTCGCTGCAGTGAACACATGATCATCATTCTGAACAACGCCTCATGGATAGTCAAGCGAACGATCGTTTGACATACTGAACAGATGGAGGATCTCCGCACCCGCATCGCCCGTACCGTGCGCAACGAACGTGAGAGAGCCGCGCTGTCCGTCTCCGAGCTCGCGCGTCGGGCGGGGATCTCGAAGGCGACTGTCTCGCAACTCGAATCAGGCTCCGGCAATCCCAGCGTCGAGACGCTGTGGGCTCTGGGTGTCGCGCTCGGGGTGCCTTTCGCCGTGCTCGTCGACCAGCAGATCAACGCGCCGACGCTCATCCGCGCCGACGACCTCGCCGGTGTGCCGTCGTCAGCGGCGGCGTACAGCGCGACGCTGCTGTCTGCGAGCCCGCCGGGCGCCCGCAGGGATGTGTACCTGATCCAGGCGGAACCCGGTGATCCGCGGCGCTCCGATCCGCATCATCCGGGCACCACCGAGCACGTGGTCCTCATCTCGGGGCAAGCTCTGATCGGACCGACAGACGCCCCTGTGCTGTTGAACCCCGGCGACTACCTCTCGTACGCCGGAGACGCACCGCACGTGTTCGAGGCGATCGTCGCCGGTACAAGCGCGGTTCTCATCTCCGAACTCCGCTGAGCATCATTCCGGCCCCGGACCCGAACCCGAGACCGGTGACGGGTCGGGGATCTCCTCGGGCTTGTACTTCGGAAGCCTCGATGCGGGCAGGATCGCCACCGCGCTGAGGCCGGCGAGCAGCAGCAGCCCGAGTCGCAGCGTGCCCAGACGAGACTCCTCGTTGACGGCCACCGCCGCGTCGATCTGCTCGGGGGTCGCATCGGTCTGCTCGAGGGCGGCGCGGAGGTCGTCGTTGCTGACGAAGTTGAGGTTGTCCATGTCGACCTGCGCGACGAGCGAGGGCGGCAGCTCGGGATGCTCGACGACCGCACGACCGATGCTCAATCCGAGGAGCGATACGAGGAGCGCGCCCGCCAGAGCGGTGCCGACCGCGGAGGCGAGGTTCTGCGTGGTGCCTCGGAGCGAACCGACATCCCCCGCGAGCTCGGCGGGCGCCGAGGTGACGAGCACGTTGAACACGAGCGTCACGAGCGCGCCCTGGCCGATGCCGAAGACGATCAGCCCCAGGATCGTGGGCAGGGTCTCCCAGTTGTTGTTGACCACGACGGACAGCCAGACGAGCGCGACCGTGGTCAGGATGAACCCGAAGACGCCGATCACCCGCGGCGGGTAGCGCTTGTAGAACCGGACGACGAGGGTGGCCGTGATGAAGACCGTCAGGTTGAAGGGCATCATCGCGAGGGATGTGTCGAAAGGCGTCCTCCCCTGCACGATCTGGATGTACAGCGGGATGGTGAAGTTCACGCACGCCTCGAGAGCCACGACGATGAACATCGCATAGACGGCCGCTCGCTCCTTCGAGGAGTCCAGGATGCTGAGGTCGATCAGCGGCACCTTGCCCTCGGCCATCCGCCTCCGCGTCCACACGAAGAAGCACTGCCCGAGCACGATTCCCACGACCACGAAGGCGGGAGCTGGGGAGAGCCCCAGGATGCTGAAGGGCGCAGCCTCCGTCGCGGCGACGGCACCCCACCCGTTGAGGTTGTTGAAGCCGAGGGTGAGGAGGACGATCGCCGCACCGATGAGCAGCGACGCCACGAGGTCGATGCGGATCGACGCGTCGCCGCGATCGCCGCGAAGCGTGAAGCTGAAGGCGAACACCACCACCGCGATGCCGAACACGATGAAGAACATCGGACGCCATCCGACGAGCGTTCCCAGGGTGCCGCCGATCAGGAAGGCCGTGACCCCCGAGATGGCCCTGGCCGAGCCGATCGCACCGATCGCGGTCGCCTGCTGCGCTCCGCGATAGTTCTCGGCGATCAGCGCCACGATCGAGGGCACGATGATCGCCGCGGCAGCGCCCGCGACCGCCTGCCCGGCGATGGCCCAGCCCACGCTCGGCGACACGATCATGAGCACCGAGGATGCGGCGAAGAGGCCGATCACGATCCGGAAGATGAGCACCCACCCGATGCGCTGGCCGAGCTTCGCGCCGGTCATCACCAGTGCGGCCACGGCGAGCCCGTACATCACGATCGTCGTGCTGGCGACAGTCGGCGGCACGCCGAACTCGCTGACCATGCCGCCGAGCGAGATCGGAAGGGCGGCCACGTTGAACGACATGAGCACCTGGGCGAGGAAGAGGCTGACGAGCGGCATCCAGGAGGTCTTCGTGGGAGCCGGAGCGGTGTGTGTCATGACAGGGTCCTCCGAGCGGTGAGAGGGGTCAGTCCGTCGAGCGAGGGGTCGCCGACGGCGCGGAAGCGAAGAGGTTCAGGCCGAGTGCGCGCGAGAGATGGCCGATCGCGAGCTGCGACCGCACAGAGTTGCCGGCTCGGTCGAGGCGAGGTGAGAATCCGGCGACCGCCCCCTTGCCGGGGGCGACAGCCACGATGCCTCCGGCGACCCCCGACTTGGCCGGCAGGCCGATCTCGAACAGCCACTCCCCCGAAGTCTCGTAGAGGCCGGTCGACGCCACCACGGCGAGAGTGTCGCGGCAGACGTCCGCCGAGACGACGCGCTCACCCGTGATGGGGTTCACGCCGCCGTCTGCGAGCGTCGCGCCCATCACCGCGAGGTCATGAGCGGTGACGCTGAGCGCGCACTGACGCGTGTAGACGTCGACCACGTCATCCGGGTCGCCGGTCAGCCGCCCGTAGCTTCGCAGCAGCCACCCCATCGCTCGGTTCCGCTCGTTCGTCTCCGCCTCGGACGCATAGACGACCCCGTCAAGACTCAGCGGGCGTCCGGCGAAGGCCGACAACCCCTCCCGGACGCGCTCCCACTGCTCGACGGACGTCTGCCCCGGCATCAGCGCCGTGGTGGCGATCGCACCCGCGTTGACCATCGGATTCATCGGATGCCCCGCGTTGAGCTCGAGCGCCATCAGCGAGTTGAAGGCGAGCCCGGTGTTGTTGACCCCCACGATCTCGCGAACCCGCTCATGGCCGTGCTCCTGGATGGCCAGCGCGTACACGAACATCTTCGAGATCGACTGGATCGAGAACGGATGCAGCGCGTCTCCGGCGTCATGCAGGCCGCCATCGACCTCGATGACCGCGAGACCGAACAGCTCGGGGTCGGCCTCCGCGAGCACGGGGATGTAATCGGCGACTGCACCCGTGCGGTCGTCCGCATAGCGGCGGTGGGCTTCGCGCACGAGCTCGTCGACGCGGTCCCACCCCGGCAGGGCGCCGGTCGACACCTGCTGCGGGATGTCTGTCAGTGCCGCGACGTCCATGCGTTCTCCTCCGAGTCCACGACCCCCCAGCCGTCACCGCTCACCGTAGTGGCAATGCCTCGCTCTGCCTAGAGCACGGAGCGCCGGTTTCAGGCTGCGCCCTGAAACGCCGAGACCCACCGCCGCACGCATGCGGGGTGGGTCTCGGTGGTGCCGGTCGGGCGGCGGAGGCTCAGTACCAGTTCACGGACTGGGAGTGCCCCCACGCGCTGCAGGGGGTGCCGTACACGGAGGAGATGTATCCGAGACCCCAGCGGATCTGCGTGGCCGCATTCGTCTGCCAGTCGGATCCGGCAGACGCCATCTTGCTTCCGGGCAGAGCCTGCGGAATCCCCGTCGCGCCGCCCGAGGCGTTGTACGCCTGGTAGTTCCACCCGGATTCCTTGGTCCACAGCGAATCCAGGCAGGAGAACTGGTCGGCGCCCCACCCGTACTGACCTGACGCGATGTCGCGCGCCGCGGCCTTCGCGCCGTCGACGGTGTTCGTCTGAGCGAGTGCGGCGGCTTCAGCGGCCGCCTGCTCGGCAGCCGCATCCGCAGCGGCTTTGGCCTGCTGAGCCGCCACGTAGGATTCCTGCAGGGCGGCGGTCTCAGCGACGATCTCGTCCGTGCCGGTGACCGCATACGCAGTGAGGCTCGTGAGCTGCCTGTTCGAGAACTCATCGCGGTCGGCGAGCTGATCGACCCAGGCGGTCACGTCGGAGGTATCGACCGAGGAGGGTGCCGCGCCGAGGTCGAGGCCCGATGCCGCGACCTCGGCGTTCAGCGCCTCGGCCGCAGCAACGGCGTCCTGAGCGGCGACCATCGTCAGGGCTGAGTCGTCGGCGCTCTTCGCCGGCTGCTCGGTCTCGCCGGTGACGAAGGACGTGACGCCGGCGACGGCGTCCGGCACCTCGGCACCAGCCGCGGGCGCCGACACCATGCCGACGGTCAGGGCGAGGCCGAGCACACCGCCGGTGATCGTTCCGAGAATCAGCTTGGGGCGACGTGCCGTGATCGCGTTGCGGGCTGACGCCGCCGCGTGGGCGCGCCGAAGCGCACGGGTGTTCTGAAGCATGGGTTCGACTTTCGGGTCGTCGTACGCCCGTCACAGGACACTCATCGGGAGATCGCCCCAGGCGCAAGGTAACGATTCTGCAACGGCTCGCCTGGACGTTTCGTGAGAAAAGGGCCCTGTACAGCCGTTTTCGGCGGTACAGGGCCCTTCTCTTAGACGATTCTCAGGAGCCGGCGTCCTGACGCTTCAGGCGCGCGGTGTCGCGAGCACGCGTGTTGGCGTCGAGGTTGACCTTGCGGATGCGGACGACCTCGGGCGTGACCTCGACGCATTCGTCGTCACGCGCGAACTCGAGGCTCTCCTCGAGGGTGAGCTGGCGCGGAGGGGTCATCGATTCGAAGGTGTCGGAGCTCGCCGCACGCATGTTGGTGAGCTTCTTCTCCTTCGTGATGTTGACGTCCATGTCGTCGGCACGCGAGTTCTCGCCGATGACCATGCCCTCGTAGACCTCCTGAGTGGGCTGCACGAAGAAGGACATGCGCTCCTGCAGGGCGATCATCGCGAACGGGGTGACGACACCCGAGCGGTCGGCGACGATCGAGCCGTTCTGGCGGGTCGTGATCGACCCTGCCCACGGCTCGTAGCCGTGCGAGATCGCGTTGGCGATTCCGGTGCCGCGGGTCGTGGTGAGGAACTCGCTGCGGAAGCCGATCAGACCACGAGACGGGACGATGAACTCCATGCGCACCCAGCCGGTGCCGTGGTTCGTCATGTTCTCCATGCGGCCCTTGCGGTTCGCGAGCAGCTGCGTGATCGCGCCGAGGTGCTCCTCAGGAGTGTCGATGGTGAGGTGCTCGAACGGCTCGTAGGTCTTGCCGTCGATCTTCTTCGTGACCACCTGCGGCTTGCCGACGGTGAGCTCGAAGCCCTCGCGACGCATGTTCTCGACCAGGATGGCGAGCGCCAGCTCGCCGCGGCCCTGGACCTCCCAGGCGTCGGGGCGTCCGATGTCGACCACCTTAAGCGAGACGTTGCCGATCAGCTCCTTGTCGAGACGGTCCTTGACCATTCGAGCGGTGAGCTTGTGGCCCTTGACCTTGCCCATCAGCGGCGAGGTGTTCGTGCCGATCGTCATCGAGATGGCGGGGTCGTCGACCGTGATCGCGGGAAGCGGGCGGACGTCCTCGGGGTCGGCGATGGTCTCGCCGATCGTGATGTTCTCGAAACCGGCGATGGCGACGATGTCGCCGGGGCCGGCGGACTCGGCGGGGTAGCGCTCGAGCGCGCGCGTCTTGAGCAGCTCGGTGATACGTGCGTTCTGGTGCGTGCCGTCCGCACGGACCCAGGCGACGGTCTGGCCCTTCTTCAGCGTGCCGTTGAAGACGCGGAGAAGCGCGAGGCGGCCGAGGAACGGGCTGGAGTCGAGGTTCGTGACCCAGGCCTGCAGCGGGTGCTCGTCGTCGTACTCCGGAGCGGGAACATGCTCGAGGATCGCCTCGAAGAGCGGCTCGAGGTCGTCGTTGTCGGGCAGCGATCCGTCGGCCGGACGGTTGCGCGACGCGGCGCCGGCACGGCCGGACGCGTAGACGACGGGGACGTCGAGCAGAGCGTCGACGTCGAGGTCGGGCACGTCGTCGACGAGGTCGGACGCGAGGCCGAGCAGCAGGTCGTGGGCCTCTTCCTCGACCTCGGCGATGCGAGCGTCGGGGCGGTCGGTCTTGTTGACCAGGAGGATGACGGGAAGCTTGGCCTCGAGAGCCTTGCGCAGCACGAAGCGGGTCTGCGGGAGCGGGCCCTCGCTGGCGTCGACGAGCAGCACGACGCCGTCGACCATCGACAGGCCGCGCTCGACCTCTCCACCGAAGTCGGCGTGGCCGGGCGTGTCGATCACGTTGATGGTGATCTCCTTGCCCTGAGCATGCTTGCCCTTGTAGGTGATCGCCGTGTTCTTGGCGAGGATCGTGATGCCCTTCTCACGCTCCAGATCGTTGGAGTCCATCGCGCGTTCATCGACGTGCGCGTGTTCGCCGAAGGAGCCCGTCTGACGCAGCATGGCGTCGACGAGGGTGGTCTTACCGTGGTCGACGTGAGCGACGATAGCGACGTTGCGGAGGTCAGAACGGAGGGCGTGCGCCATGCAGATGTCCTAAAGAGTGTGGGGTTTTGTCGAGAAGCCGACGTTCCAGACTACCGTATGCCGACGACTCGTTCCTGAGCGCTCGAAGTACGATCGGGAGCGTGACCGTCGTCGACCTCTCTCCCCCGCCCTCGCGCGCTCGTCTGTGGTGGGAGATCGCCATCGTCCTCGCCCTCGGACTCGGTCAGTCCGCGGTGTATGCGATCGTGCAACTGGCCTACCGGCTCACCGACGAGACGCCGCTGGCCGATCAGACCGCGACCCTGAATCCGTCCCGGAGCGACAGGGAGATCTTCGACCTGATCTACCAGGTCCTGTCGATCGGGTTCTCCCTCGTCCCGGTGCTGCTCGTCTGCTTCCTGCTGTGGCAGTCGTCCAGACCGCACCTGAGCAGGCTGGGTCTGGACGGCACCCGGGTCGGAGCGGATGTGGGCCGCGGGATCCTCCTGGTCGCAGCCATCGGCATCCCCGGTCTCGGTCTGTATCTCGCCGGCCGTGCCCTCGGACTCTTCGTCGCGGTGAACCCCGCGGGGCTCGACAGTCACTGGTGGACCATCCCGGTCCTTCTCCTCGCGGCAGCGCGCGCATCACTGCAAGAGGAGTTCGTGGTGCTCGGCTACCTCTTCGCCCGGCTCCGGCAGCTGGGCTGGGGGCCGTGGGCGATCATTCTGACCACCTCCGTGCTGCGGGCGAGCTACCACCTCTACCAGGGTCCCGGAGCGTTCATCGGAAACCTCGCCATGGGGCTGCTCTTCGGATGGCTGTTCCAGCGCAGCGGACGGCTCATGCCGTTCCTCGTCGCGCACTTCCTGATCGACGCCACGGTGTTCGTCGGCTACCCCTGGGCGGCGGCCACCTGGCCGATGCTCTTCGGGCTTCCCGGCTGACGGAGCTCCGCGCGATCAGGCGTTCGCGATGAGGATCGACGCCACAGCCCAGATCACGATGACGCCGAGCGCGATGAGCGCCTGAGAGTCCCAGGTGCGGCGGATCGGCGTGTCCGCTGACGAGGGAGCCGCCTGCCAGCGGTCACGGATGTCGGTGAGCTCGCGGAGGCCGGCCGGCGCCTTGGCCTCGTCGTCCTCGCGCACCTGGCGCCGAATCGGACGCGCTCTCGCAGGCCCCCCGTAACTCGAGAGCTCCGAGCCGTCCTCGAGCGAGAAGACGAGCTGCCAGCGCAGGTCGATGTCGCGGACGCGGCTCCAGCCGAAGGACGTCCGGCGCAGCATGTTCTGCACCATCGCTCCCTCGCCGTCGACACGCACGACCGAGACGAAGGCGATCTCGTACACGACCCAGAGACCGAGCAGCACCCAGGGGGCGAGCAGCAGCATCTGCCCCCATCCCGCGCGCACGACCGCATCGCCGAGCAGGAAGATCGCGAGCAGCGAGCAGAGGACGAGGGAGACAGGCCCGGAGGCCGCACGGAATCTCCGTGCGGCCTCCGGTCGAGGTTCGATGCTCACTCTCAGTGACCGCCGAGGGTGATCGATGCACCCGGGATCGCCTTCAACAGGCGATCCGTGTACTCCTGCTGCGGGTTGGCGAAGATCTCGTCGACGGTGCCCTGTTCGACGATCTTGCCCTTCTCCATGACGCACACGAGGTCGCTCGAGACACGGACGACCGCGAGGTCGTGCGTGATGAACAGATACGTGAGCCCGAGCTCCGACTGGAGTTCGGCGAGCAGCTGCAGCACCTGATCCTGCACCAGCACGTCAAGCGCCGACACCGCCTCGTCGAGGACGATGATGTCGGGCTTGAGCGCCAGCGCACGCGCGATGGCAACACGCTGACGCTGTCCGCCCGAGAGCTCGTTCGGATACCGGGTCGCCAGAACGCGCGGCAGCGATACCTGGTCGAGAAGCTCCTCGACCCGCTCACGCTGTGACGCGCGGTCGCCGACGCCGTGGATCTGCAGCGGTTCGGCGATGGTGTTGCCGATGTTGCGCAGCGGGTCGAGCGAGCCGTACGGGTCCTGGAACACCGGCTGCATGCGCCGACGCAGTCCGAACGCCTGGGCGTTCGAGAGCTTCGACACGTCCTGGCCGTCGATCTCGATCACGCCGCTGGTCGGCTCCTCGAGCTTCAGCACCATCTTCGCGACGGTGGACTTGCCGGAACCCGACTCCCCCACCAGTGCGAGAGTCTTGCCTCGAGGGATCGCGAACGAGACGTCGTCGACCGCACGGAAGGCTTCGCTGCGGAAGCCGCCCTGACGGATCCGGTAGTCCTTCGTGAGCCCGGCGACGCGCACCGTCGGCGGGATGGCGGCGAGGTGGTCGAGAGTCTCGATGCCCCGGTCCTCCACCACCGCCTGGATGCGCTGCGATGCCACGCTGGGCGCCGCGGCGACCAGACGCTTCGTGTACGGATGCTGCGGGTTCTCGAGGATCTCGCGGCTGGGGCCGGCCTCGACGATGTTGCCGCCGTTCATCACGATGATCTTGTCGGCACGCTCGGCCGCGAGGCCCAGATCGTGCGTGATCAGCAGCACCGAGGTGCCCTTGTCGCGGGTGAGCGAGGCCATGTGATCGAGGATCACGCGTTGCACCGTCACGTCGAGAGCCGAGGTCGGCTCGTCGGCGATGAGCAGCTTCGGGTCGGCCGCAAGGCCCATCCCGATCAGCGCGCGCTGACGCATGCCACCCGAGAACTGGTGCGGGAACTGGTGCAGACGCTTCTCGGCGTCGGCCAGGCCCGCCTGCTGCAGCACCTCGACGGTGCGTGCTTTGGCGGCGTCGCGCCCCTGGGCGATGCCGTTCGCACGGATCGCCTCCTTGACCTGGAAGCCGATGCTCCAGACAGGGTTGAGGTTCGACATCGGGTCCTGCGGCACGAAGCCGATGTCCCGACCGCGCACAGCCTCGATCTCGCGACGGTTGAGTGTCGTGAGCTCGCGACCTTCGAGGGTGATCGACCCGGCGGTGACCTCGCCGGTTCCCGGGAGCAGGTTCACGATGGCCGTGGCCGTCGTGGACTTGCCCGAGCCCGACTCGCCCACGATCGCGACGGTCTCGCCCGGCATGACGTCGAAGCTGACTCCGTGGAGCACTTCGCGCAGACCCTCCTGCGTGCGGAACGCGACTGTGAGGTCGCGGATGCTCAGCAGCGGGACCTGTTCGGTGATTCGCTCGCTCATCGGCGTGCCCTCGCCTTCGGGTCGAGGGCGTCTCGGATGAGCTCGCCCAGGGTGACGAACGCCAGCACCGCGAGGGTGAGCGCGATCGACGGATAGATGAGTGCCATCGGTGCGACACGCAGCGATGCCTGAGCCTTCGCGATGTCGTTACCCCACGACATCACGTCACTGCCGAGCCCCACGCCGAGGAACGACAGCGTCGCCTCCGCGACGATCGCCGCCGCGAGTCCGAGGGTCGAGACGACGAGGAGCGGCGCGATGGCGTTCGGGACGACGTGATTCAAGAGGATCTTGAACTTGGACTGCCCGAGCGCCTGCGAGGCCATCACGAAGTCCGCTTGACGCACCCGGAGCACCTCAGCGCGTACGACGCGAGCCGTCGAGGCCCACGCGAATGCTCCGATGGCGAATGCGAGTGTCCACACCGAACGGGAGTCCCGGAACACGGTCATCACGACCACGGCCGCGAGGATGTACGGGATCGCGAAGAAGATGTCGCCGATGCGCGACAGCAGGCCATCGAGCCAGCCGCCGTAGAAGCCCGCGAGGGCTCCCATGATCAGTCCGAGGATCGACGAGATCAGGGTCGCGATGAGGCCGACTGCGAGAGAGGTCTGCGAACCCCAGACGATGCGGGCGTAGATGTCACAGCCCTGGAACGTGAACCCGAGCGGGTGGCCGTCGGTCGGACCGCCGTTGCTGTTCGCCAGCTGGCAGTCGTCGTTCGGAGGCGTGGCGGTGAACAGTGTCGGCCACAAAGCCATCACGAGGAAGAAGAGCGCCAGCACTATCGAGAACCAGAACAGCGGTCGACGCCGCACGTCGAACCAGGCGTCTCGCCACAGATTGCTGGGCTTGTCGGAGATGCGGACGGCGTCGACAGCGATCGACTCCGTCTCGATCGGAGCGACGTAGTGCTTCTGAGAGGTGGGATCAGGCATAGCGAATCCTCGGGTCGAGCAGACCGTAGAGCAGGTCGATGAGAAGGTTCACCAACACGTACAGGATGACGAACACGGTCACGAACGAGACGACCGTGGGTCCCTCGCCGCGCTGGATCGCCTGGAACAGCGTGTTTCCCACACCGGGGACGTTGAAGATGCCCTCGGTGACGGTGGCACCCACGAGCAGCACGCCGAAGTTCGTGGCGGAGTTGGTGATCACGGGGATCAGCGAGTTGCGCAGCACGTGCACGGGCAGCACGCGGTTGCGCGAGAGGCCCTTGCTGTATGCCGTGCGCACCCAGTCCTGGTTGAGGGTCTCGATGACGGAGCTGCGCATCAGACGCATGCTGACGGCGTAGAGGCTGAAGCCGAGCACGATCGCCGGCAGCCAGAGACCGCCCCAGTCGTTGTCGGCGCCGACAGTGGGCTTGAACCATCCGAGCTGGATCGCGAGGAAGTACTGTGCGAGGAACGCGACGACGAAGATCGGGATCGCGATCGCGACCAGCGCGACGACGAGCGAGATGTTGTCGAAGAGCTTGCCCTTGCGCAGCGCCGAGATGGTGCCGATGATGATCGCCAGCACGAACTCGATGGCGATCGCCATCACCGCGAGGCGCCCCGTCACCGGAAGCGTGGCGGCGAGCACTGCAGAAACCGGCCGACCGGAGTAGGTGGTGCCCAGGTCGCCCTGGAACACGCCGGTGATGTAGTACCAGTACTGCACGATGAACGGATCGTTCAGGTGGTACTGCTCGCGCAGCTGCGTGACGACTGCCGGACTCGGCGTCTTGTCGCCGAACAGGGCGAGGATCGGATCGCCGGGCATGGCGAACACGAGGAAGTAAATGAGCAGGGTGGCTCCGAAGAAGACCGGGATCACCTGCAGTAGACGTCTCAGAATGTAACCGAGCATCCGCTTGTCCCTTCTTAGAGGGCAGAGAAAGCCGTGCGAACACAAGCCTGTGAGGCGGTGACGAAGAATCGTCACCGCCTCACAGGTGAAGTGCCGTCAGACTTTACTCGCCGGCCTTCGTGATCTCGTAGTAGAGCGGAACCGAGTTCCAGCCGAACGTGACGTTGTCGACGTTCTCGCTGAAGCCACCGGTCACGTTCGAGTACCACAGCGGGATCGCGGGAAGGTCCTGGAAGAGCACTTCCTGAGCCTTGCTGAAGTCCTCGATCTGCGCGTCGGCGTCGGGGTTGCTGATTCCGGCCTTGATGAGGTCGTCGAACTCGGGGTTCGAGTAGTCACCGTCGTTGGAACCGGCGCCCGTTGCGTAGAGCGGTCCGAGGAAGTTGTACAGACCCGGGTAGTCGGCCTGCCAGCCCGAACGCGCTGCCGTGGTGATGGAGCGGTCGTTGATCTTGGTGCGAAGATCCTGGAAGGTCGGGTACGGGTCGCCCGATGCCTCGATGCCGAGCGTGTTCTTGATGCTGTTGCTCACCGCGTCGACCCAGGCGTCGTGCCCGCCGTCGGAGTTGTAAGCGATCTTGAACTCGCCGTCCCACGGCGAGATGGCGTCGGCCTCGGCCCACAGCTCCTTCGCCTTCTCGGGGTCGTAGTCGAGGACCTCGCTGCCGGGAACCGAGTCGGACCAGCCCGCGATGACCGGCGACGTGAAGTCGGCTGCCGGGGTGCGAGTGCCCGAGAAGATGGTCTCGGTGATCTCTTCGCGGTTGATGGCCATCGACAGCGCCTGACGACGCAGCTGGCCCTCTTCGCCGCTGAAGTGCGGGAGGAACTGACCGATGGTGAACGACTGGAACACAGCCGACGGCTGGTTCACTGCGCGGTCGCCGAGCTCGTCTGCGAAGACGGGCAGGGAGTTGGTCGGGATCGCGTCGATGACGTCGACCTCGTTCGACAGCAGGTCGGCGTATGCCGCTTCCTGCGTGGCGTAGAACTTGATGGTCAGACCGCCGTTGGCCGCCTTGCGGGGGCCGTCGTAGTCGTCGTTGCGCACGAGGTCGATCTGCACGTCGTGCTGCCACGCGTCTTCGCCGTCGATCATGTACGGGCCGTTGCCGATCGGGAACTGGCCGAAGGCCTCCATGTCCTCGAAGGCGGCGTCGGGCAGCGGGTAGAACGCCGAGTATCCGAGACGCAGAGCGAAGTCGGAGGCCGGCTTGTTCAGCGCGATCGTGAAGGTGTAGTCGTCGACCTGCTTGAGGCCGGCCATGTCGCCCTGCGCGCCGAAGACGTCGTCATCGGGGTTCGCGGGGTCACCGGCGTCGTTGATGAAGCCCTCGATGTCCTCGAAGAAGTAGCCCGAGAGCTGAGCGTTCTCAGCCTGAGCGCCGTAGTTCCACGCCTTGATGAAGTTGTCGGCGGTGACTTCTTCACCGTCGGTGAAGGTCAGGCCTTCCTTGATCTTGACGGTGAGGTTCTGCGGGTCCTCCGTGGTGATCTCCTCAGCGACGTCGTTGACGGGCTTGCCGTCGGCGTCGTAGTAGATCAGACCGGCGAAGATCTCGTCGAGGATCTTTCCGCCACCCACCTCGTTGGTGTTGGTGGGGATCAGCGGGTTCTCGGGCTCCGAGCCGTTCGTCGTGATGATGGCGTCCGCGTCACCGGTTGCACCGGATCCGCCGTCGCCGTCGTCGCTTCCACCGCTCGCGCAGCCCGCGAGCGCCAGGGCGCCGATCGCGAACAACGCAGTGCCCGCAAGGGCGATCTTGTTGCGCTTCACTTTGTGTCCTCCTGTGGACGGGTATTCATCAGACTGCGCGCTCATCGTCGAACGCGTAGGGATAGTTGACTGTAACCCGCGATTCAGGGGACTCCGCTCTCGGCTAATGAACCGTTACTGAGTGGTGATCAACTGAAACATCCCTGAAACACGCGGAAATGCACGGAAACGAGCGACGGCGTCGCGTCCGGATGGACGCGACGCCGTCGCTCGTCAGGATTCGTCTCAGGCGAACGCCTCGATCGGCGGGCAGGCGCACACGAGGTTGCGATCGCCGTACGCCTGATCGATGCGGCGCACCGGCGGCCAGTACTTGCCTGCCACGAGAGCGTGCACCGGGTAGGCCGCGTCCTCCCGCGTGTAGGCGTGGTTCCACTCCCCCGCGATCAGCGAGACCGCGGTGTGCGGAGCGTTGACCAGCGGGTTGTCGTCCGCGGGCCAGCGCCCGGCGGCGACGGCATCCGCCTCGGCCTTGATCATGATCATGGCCTCGATGAACCGCTCGATCTCGCCGAGGTCCTCGGACTCCGTGGGTTCCACCATGAGCGTGCCCGCGACGGGGAACGACATGGTGGGGGCGTGGAATCCGTAGTCGATGAGTCGCTTGGCCACATCGTCGACCGTTATTCCGGTCTCCTCTCGGAGGGGCCGCAGGTCGAGGATGCACTCGTGCGCCACCCGACCGTCTTCTCCCGCGTACAGCACCGGGAAGTGCTCGCCGAGGCGCGCTGCGATGTAGTTCGCCGACAGCACGGCAGCTGCGGTCGCATGGCGGAGGCCGTCCGCCCCCATCATCCGCACGTACGACCAGGAGATCGGCAGGATGCCGGCCGACCCGTACGGCGCGGCGGACACGGCGCCACCCTCGAAGACGAATCCGCCCGCATGCTCCGCGCGCTGAGCGAGCGGGTGCGACGGCAGGTACGGAGCGAGGTGCGCCTTCGCAGCGACGGGGCCGACGCCCGGGCCGCCACCGCCGTGCGGGATCGCGAACGTCTTGTGCAGGTTGAGATGCGAGACGTCGCCGCCGAGATCGCCGAAGCGGGCGTAGCCGAGCAGCGCGTTGAGGTTCGCGCCGTCGACGTAGACCTGTCCGCCGGCGTCGTGCACGGCGGTCGTGATCTCCACCACGTCCTGCTCGTACACGCCGTGGGTCGACGGGTAGGTGATCATCAGAGCGGAGAGCTCGTCGGCGTGCGCCGCGATCTTCGCCCGCAGGTCGCCGAGGTCGACGTTGCCGAGCTCGTCGCAGGCCACGACGACGACCTTCATTCCGGCGAGCACCGCCGACGCCGCGTTCGTGCCGTGCGCGGACGACGGGATCAGGCACACGGTGCGCTGGGTGTCGCCGTTCGCGAGGTGGTAGCCGCGGATCGCGAGCAGGCCCGCGAGCTCACCCTGCGAACCCGCGTTCGGCTGCAGCGACACGGCGTCGTATCCGGTGACCTCGGCGAGCCACGCCTCGAGCTGCGTGATCATGTCGAGGTACCCCTCGACGTCGGATGCCGGGGCGAACGGGTGGATGCCCGCGAACTCGGGCCACGTGATCGACGCCATCTCGGTCGCCGCGTTGAGCTTCATCGTGCACGAGCCGAGCGGGATCATGCCGCGGTCGAGCGCGTAGTCGCGGTCGGCCAGGCTCTTGAGGTAGCGCATCATCGCGGTCTCGCTGCGGTGCGCATGGAAGACCGGATGCGTGAGGTAGTCGTCCTGACGGAGCAGGTCGGCGGGAAGGCCGCCCTGCGATCCTGAGCCGAAGAACCCGAAGGCGCGCTCCCGGGCCCCACCGAACACCTGAGCCACCTGGTGGAGCTCGGCGACCGTCGTGGTCTCGTCGACCGAGATCCCGATCGTGTCGGCATCGGCGGCGTGCAGCAGGATGCCGAAACCGTGGTGAGCCTGCTCGGCATACTCCGCCGCGCGCCCGGGCACCCGCACCTGCAGGGTGTCGAAGAACGAGTCGTGGACGATTTCAGAGCCTGCGTCGACGAGCCAGTCGCGCAGCATCACGGTCTTGGCCGCGACCTCCCGAGCGATCGCCTTGAGCCCGTCGGGTCCGTGGTACACCGCGTACATCGATGCCATGACCGCGAGCAGCACCTGCGCGGTGCAGATGTTGCTTGTCGCCTTCTCCCGGCGGATGTGCTGCTCGCGGGTCTGCAGAGACAGTCGGTACGCCGGCTTGCCGTCCGCATCGACCGAGACGCCCACCAGGCGCCCCGGCAGCTGCCGCTCGAGTCCTGCACGCACGGCCATGTAGCCCGCGTGCGGCCCTCCGAAGCCGATCGGCACGCCGAAGCGCTGCGTGGTGCCGACCGCGACATCCGCACCGAGCGAACCGGGCGACGAGATGAGGGTGAGAGCGAGCAGGTCGGCTGCGACGACGGCGAGCCCGCCGGCGAGGTGCGCGGCGTCGATCACGGCGCTCGGGTCCCAGACGCGCCCTGAGGCGCCGGGGTACTGGACGAACACACCGAAAAGCTCGGAGGGAAGCTCCTCGCCGGCCGCGAAGTCGACCGTCACGAGCTCGATGCCCACGGCCTCGGCGCGGGTCTCGAGCAGCGCCTTGGTCTGCGGGAACGCATCTGCGTCGACGGCGAAGACGTTCGACGCCTTCTTGGATGCGCGACGTGCCAGCAGCATCCCCTCGACGACAGCGGTCGACTCGTCGAGCATCGACGCGTTGGCCGTGGTGAGACCGGTGAGCTCGGCCACCATGGTCTGGAAGTTGATGAGCGCCTCGAGACGACCCTGCGAGATCTCCGGCTGGTACGGCGTGTAGGCGGTGTACCACGAGGGGTTCTCGAGCACGTTGCGCTGGATCACCTGAGGGGTGACGGTGCCGTAGTAGCCGAGGCCGATCATCGGCCGGTTCACCGTGTTGCGAGCGGCGATCGCCCGCAGCTCGGCGAGCGCCTCGGTCTCGCTCGCCGCGCGCGGGATGACCGAGTCCGTGGAGGCGGGGGTGAAGATCGAGGCGGGCACGGCCTGGCGCATCAGCGCCTCGACGGGGCTCCAGTCCTCGAGCTCAGACTCGACGCCGAGGGCATCGAGCATCTGACGCTGGGTGGCGGCGGTGGTTCCGATATGACGATCGGCGAAAGAGACCACTGGTCGATCAGCCCTCCGTGAGAGCGACGTACGCGTCGCGGTCCATCAGGCCGTCGAGCGCACCGGCACCGACGGAGACCTTGATGAGCCAGCCTCCGGCGAACGGCTCGGCGTTCACGAGCGAGGGGTCGTCGACGACGGAGTCGTTGATCTCGACGATCGTGCCCGTGACCGGGGCGTAGAGCTCGCCGACCGACTTGGTCGACTCGATCTCGCCCACGACCGAACCGGCGGTGACCTCGGTGCCGACAGCCGGGAGCTCGACGAAGACGACGTCTCCGAGCTTGTCGGCCGCATAGTCGGTGATGCCGATGGTCACGGTGTCGCCGTCAGCGGCGATCCACTCGTGCTCGTCGGTATAGCGCAGTGCGTTGAGGTCGGTCATTTGGTCCTCCGGTAGAAAGGCAGAGCGGTCACGGTCGCAGGGATCCTGGTTCCCCGCACATCAAGGAATACTGCGGTTCCCGCCGCAGCGGAAGAAGGGGCGACGTAGGCCATTGCGATCGGATGGCCTAGTGTCGGGCTCAGGGCGCCACTCGTGATCTCACCCAGGGCGACACCGTCTGCGTCGACCACGGAGTAGCCCGCCCGTCCGGCGCGCTTGCCCTCGGCGACGAGACCGACGAGAACCGGAGCGTCGGATGCGGCATCCACCGCTCCCTTGCCGATGAAGTCCTCTTTGTCGGACACGACGACGCGACCGAGCCCGGCCTGCGACGGCTTCGTCTCACGGGAGAGCTCGTGGCCGTAGAGCGGCATGCCCGCTTCGAGTCGGAGAGTGTCGCGCGCTGCGAGGCCGGCGGGCACGAGTCCGTGCTTCTGTCCGGCTTCGGTGAGTGCGTCCCAGAGTGCAGGGGCATCGGCGACACGCACGAGCAGTTCGAAGCCGTCTTCGCCGGTGTACCCGGTGCGGGCGAGGAGAAGCGGCGCCCCCAGGAACATCGCGTCGGCCCACGCGTAGTACTTCTGCTCCACCCACGGAGTGCTGAGGTCGGTGATGCCGGCCGTCGACGAGACGATCGCCTCGGATGCGGGGCCCTGCACGGCGAGCAGCGCGTACTCGTCGGAGACGTCCTCGACGTCGACCCCGCGATCTCCGAGGAAGCCCTCGAAAGTGCGGTCCTCCCCTGCGGCGAGCGGCGCACGTTCACGTTCGATCCGCGAGGGGAACGAGCGCACTCGTGAAGCGAACGCCGAGTCGACGAATCCGCGGTTGCCCGCGTTCGCGATCACCAGGAAGCGGTCATCGGCGAGCCGGTAGACGATGACGTCGTCGATGATCCCGCCGTCGTCCGCGAGCATCAGCGAGTACTTCGCCTTGCCCACGGGCATCGCGGAGAGTCGTCCGGCCAGGGAGTAGTCGAGGAACTCGCCGGCGAAGTCACCGGTGACCAGGAACTCGGCCATGTGCGAGATGTCGAAGATCCCGGCGGCCTGCCGCACGGCGTGGTGCTCGGCGAGGTCGGATGTGTAGCGCACCGGCATCTGCCAGCCGCCGAAGTCGGTGAACGAGGCGCCGAGCGCCTCATGGCGCTCACGGAGCGGGGTGTAGCGAGGGTCGGACATGGAGTTCTCCCGGGCTGGGTCGGGCGGAACAGCGCAGACGCCGTTCCTCGGAACTCCCCCTCTGTCATGGGCCTGAGAGCTTCGCCCAGAGACTGGGCTTTCACCGTCGGCGGACCGCCGGCGAAGAGACGGAGACGCGCAGAATGCATGTCGCCAGGGTTTCGACTCGGGCGCCTCCGGCGGCCTCGCTCAACCCGATTTCTCGCTTCGCTGGAAATCGCTTTTCAGAGTGGCCGGAACCGCGCGGTACGCGTACCTGAGAGATTGGCGGGGAGGCTTGCTCCTTCGGTGCCCGGCTGCGTTCGCCGGGGCTCTCCCGCGTGGGTCATTCGGCCTGTCTTCACTTGTGGAATCAGTCTAGCGGGTCGTGTGCTCCGAGACGGATGCCGTTCCGGTCGCCCTTCGTGCCGCGCGAACGAGTGGCCGGCGGCGCGAAGGGGGACCGGAACGGATGCTCAGCGACCGGCGAGCTCCGCCCTGACCTCATCCCGGAGGCGGCCGAGGTTCTCGGGCTCCGGCGCCGCCCCGAGGAGCGTCTTCGTGTACTCGTGCTGCGGATTGAGGATGACCTCGTCAGCGGGCCCGCGCTCGACGACGTCGCCCTTGTAGAGCACCATGATCTCGTCGCTGAAGTGCCGAGCCGTCGCGAGGTCGTGCGTGATGTAGAGCACGCCGAGATTCTCCTCCCGCTGCAGGTCGGCCAGCAGGTTGAGCACGCCCAGCCGGATCGAGACGTCGAGCATCGAGACGGGCTCATCGGCGACGATGAAGCGTGCCCCCGGCGCGAGCGCCCGCGCTATCGCCACACGCTGACGCTGACCACCGGACAGCTCATGCGGGCGGCGCTCGGCGAAGCTCTCGCCGGGTGACAGCCGCACGCGCTCGAGCAACTCGATGGCGCGCGCACGCACTTCCCCACCGGAGAGCTTGGGGTGGTGGAGCCTGATCGGGCGCTCCAGGTGGTGGACGATCGTGTGGAAGGGGTTCAGCGAGGCGAAAGGATCCTGGAAGACCATCTGCACCTGCGAGCGGTAGTCCTCGACTGCGCGGCCCCGCATGCCCGCGTCCTTGCCGTCGAGCAGGATCTGCCCGCTGGTCGGAGTCTCGAGCTTCATCAGCATCCGCGCGATGGTCGATTTGCCCGACCCCGATTCGCCCACGAGGGCGACCGTCTTGCCCGCTTCGATCGTGAACGAGACGTCCTTGACCGCGTGGAGGGTCGATGTCTTGAGCCCGGATCGCAGGGTGAAGTCCTTCACCAGGTTGCGGGCTTCGAGGGTGGGAGCACTCATCGGATCTCCTCCTGACTGGGCTGGTTGCCGGTGCGGACGAAGTCTCCGCGCTCGCCGGTCAGACTCGGGAAGCTCGACAGCAGCTTCTTCGTGTACTCGTGCTGAGGCGTGCGGTAGATCTCCTCGGCGGTGCCCTCTTCCACGATCTGGCCCTGCAGCATCACGGCGATGCGGTCGCTGATCTCGATCAGCATCGGCAGGTCGTGCGTGATGAAGATCACTGCGAACCCGAGCCGCTCGCGCAGCCGCATGATCTCGCGGATGATCCCGCGCTGCACCACGACGTCGAGCGCGGTGGTGGGCTCGTCCATGATCATGACCTGCGGATCCAGCGCGAGCGCCATGGCGATCATCATGCGCTGCCGCATACCCCCCGACAGCTCGTGCGGAAAGCTCGTCAGACGCGACGGGTCGACCCCGACCAGAGTCAGCAGCTCTTCGGCCCGAGCCTGCTTGTCCTTCTTGGACATTCCGGGACGATGCGTGTCGAAGATGTCGAAGATCTGCGCCTTGACGCTGATCACCGGGTTGAGCGAGTTCATCGCCCCTTGGAACACCATCGAGATCTTGTCCCAGCGGAACGCGCGCAGACCGTCGCCGTCGAGCGCGACGATATCGATGTCGTGCCCGTCGCGGTCGTGGAACACGATCTCGCCGCTCGTCATGAGCGCCGGCGCCTTGAGCAGCCGGTTCATGCCGTAGGCGAGGGTGGTCTTGCCGCAGCCCGATTCGCCGGCCAGCCCCAGGATCTCTCCTCGGTTGAGAGTGAGCGAGACGTTGCGAACCGCCTTGACGGGCGGGTCCACCTCGTACTCGATCGACACGTTGCGTGCAGTGAGTACGGCATCCGGAGCGCTCATACAGCGACCCCCTTCGTCTTGGCCGCCTTGCGCACGCGTCGAGCGGCGTCGGGCGCATTGCGCAGCTTGGGGTTGATGACCTCGTCGATCGCGAAGTTGATCAGGGCGAGACCCGCACCGAGCATCGCGATCATGACACCCGGAGGCACGAACCACCACCACGCACCTCGTCCGAGCGCCTGCCCCGACTGCGCGTCGTTGAGGATGGTGCCCCAGGTGATCGAGGAGTTCGGTCCGAGGCCGAGATACGAGAGGCCGGCCTCACCGAGGATGGCGAAGATGATCGCGAACAGGAACTGGGCCGTGAGCAGCGGCAGCAGGTTCGGCATGATCTCGACCAGGATCACCCGGAAGGATCGCTCCCCGGCGACTTTGGACGCGTAGACGTAGTCGAGGGTGCGCAGCGATCGCGTCTGCAGCCGGAGCACGTAGGCGGCCCCGGCCCAGGAGGTGATGCCGAGCACGAAGGCGACGAGCTGCCAGCTTCGCTGCGGGACGAAGGACGAGATCACCATCACGAGCGGCAGGCCGGGGATCACGATCATCACGTTCGTCAGGAGCGCGAGAGTGTCTTCACGCCATCCGCCGAGGTAGCCGGCGAGAACGCCGAACAGCAGGGACAGGATGATGGCGATGCCGCCCGCCACCACGCCGACCAGGAGCGAGCCCTGGGCGCCGATGGCGAGCTGGGCGAACATGTCGTTGCCGAGCTTGGTGGTGCCGAGCCAGTGCTCCGGCGACGGCGGGAGCAGAGCCGGGTTGTCGGTGCTCCGCGGGTTCTGCGAGAACATCGGCGCGATGATCGCGAACAGGACGATCGCGATCACGATCGTCGCCCCGGTGATGAACTTCGGCGAGGTCGTCGGGAGCACCCTCCGGCGCTTGCGTCCCCGCTGCGTGGCCAACGAGATCGTGCTCGCCGGCTGGGTCATGGGCTGATCCTTGGTGATCAGGACTGCGTTCTCGGTGTCAGACATTCTGGCGCGCCCTCGGGTCGATGAATCCATAGACGAGGTCCATGATGAAGTTGGCGGCGAGCACCGTGATGGTGATGACGAGGAAGAGCCCCTGCATCAGCGCATAGTCGTTGTTCGTGACCGCCTGGAACATCAGCTTCCCGATGCCCGGGTAGGTGAACACCTGCTCCATGACGATGGAACCGGCCACCACGAAGCCCAGGGTGATCGAGAAGCCGGCGATCGACGGGATCGCGGCGTTGCGTGCCGCGTAGGTCGTCATGATGCGACGAGGACGGAGCCCCTTGGCCTCGGCCGTGAGCACGTAGTCCTCGGCCATGGTCTGCACCATCATGTTGCGCATGCCGAACATCCACCCGCCGACCGATGAGATGACGATGGTCAGCGCGGGCAGGATCGCGTGCGAGAGCGCGTCCGTGAAGAACGCCCAGGTCGGTTCGGGGCCGTCCGGGAAATCGAACACGTCGTAGCCCCCGAAGATCGGGAACCAGCCGAGCCCGACGGCGAACACCGAGACGAGGAGCAGCGCCATCCAGAAGTACGGGATGGACTGCAGCACGGTGGTCGCCGGGATCAGGTGATCGACCCAGGTTCCGCGCTTCCATCCGGCCCAGGCGCCGAGCACGACGCCGAGGATGAAGGAGATCACGGTCACCGTGCCGACGAGGATGAGCGTCCAGGGCAGGGCCTGCCCGATCAGCTCACTCACCGGGGCCGGGAACTTGGTGACGGAGATGCCCAGGTCGCCCTGGAACATGCGTCCCCAGTACGCGATGTACTGCTCCCAGAGAGACGAGTCGTCGCCGCCGAGCAGCAGCTTGATGTTGCGGATCGTGGTCTCGGAGACCTCGCCGCCCGCTCGCTGCATCTTGGCGATCATGATGTCCGCCGGGTTCCCCGGCATGAGCCGGGGAAGCAGGAAGTTGAGTGAGATCGCGGCCCACAGCGTGAACGCGTAGAACCCGATTCTTCGTGCATAGAACTTCATGTCACTGACCGCGCTTCCTGCTCCCCCGTCTTCATGTGCTTACTTGACCGGCTCGAGCTGCGTCAGGACGTAGCCCGCCGCGATCGCTCCCCAGGACGGCGGGAAGGCGTAGAGGTTTTCCTCCGTCGGCCATCCCGTGAAGTCCTTCGTGTTGTAGAAGGTCTGGGTCGCGTTGATCACGAGCGGGATGTAGGGCAGGTCACGGACGATCTCGGTCTGGATCGTGCCGTACAGCTCCTTCTTCTCCGCCTCGTCGTTCGTGCTGACGGCGGCCTGGATCGCCTGGTCCACGACCGGGTTGCTGTAGCGGCTGAAGTTCCAGCGGCCTGCCGGCACCTCAGTGCCGACCGCAGCCGTCGACTCGACGGCCGTGCCGCCGAACCAGTCGCGGTAGATCTGGAACGGGTCGGCGACCGAGGTGCCGATGACTCCGCCGACGATGAGCTGGAAGTCGCCGCCCTGACGGGCGTCGGAGAACTCCTGCCACTGCACGGTGGATGCCGTGACCTTGATGCCGGCCGCCTCCGCCTGCTCGGCGATCAGCTTGGCGGCGTCGTTGTAGTCGGTCCATCCGTCGACCGAGATCAGGCTGAGCTCGACGGGCACGCCGTCCTTCTCGTAGATGCCGCTCGATCCCTTGGTGTAGCCGGCGGCCTCGAGGATCTCGCCCGCCTCATCGGCGTTCGCCTCCTGAGGGCTGACCTCGTTGGCGGAGTCCGCGACCCACTTCTCGTCGCGCGGCAGCAGTGCGAAGGTGGGCGAGATGTCGCCGGTCAGGCCGACGAACGCCTTGTCCTTGATCGCGGTGCGGTCGATCGCGACGTTGAGCGCCTGGCGAACGGCCACGTCCGTCTGGGGACCGGTGCAGCCGAGCTCGGTGTTCGAGCAGGTGTACAGCACGGTCGGGTCCTGCGGGGTGTTGATCCAGTCGATCGCTCCGTTGCCCGTCACGTCGTCGGGGTTCGGGATGAACATTCCGGTCCAGTCGAGCTTGCCCGCGGCGAGCAGGTCCTGAGCGGTCTGGTTGTTGTCGACGGCGATGTACTGGACCTTCTTGACGCCGAGCTCGTCGGCATCGCGGAAGTTCTCGTTGGCCACGAGCGTGTACGACTCACTCGTCGTCTTGTCGACCACGTAAGCGCCCGAGCCGACCGGCTCCTCGTTGGCGAAGTTCGCGAAGTCGGTGACCTCCGACCACACGTGCTCGGGGAGGATGTAGGTCGAGCCGAGTCGCTGGAACTCGGTCGTGTACTGCGCGGTCGTGTAGGTGAGCACGACGGTGGTGTCGTCGGTCGCCTCGGCGGAGACGAGGCCGTTGCCCTCGGGGTTGTTCGCCTCGTAGGTGAATGAGAACGCGACGTCGGCCGCGGTGAGCGGCTCTCCGTCGCTCCACTTGAGGTCGGGCTTGATCGTGATCGTGATCGCCGTGCCGTCCTCGTTGTACTCGAAGGAGTCGCCGATCAGGCCGACCGGTTCGGCATCCGCCGTCTTGTTGTAGAAGAACAGCGGCTCGTAGATCGGCCCGAGCGCACCGTGGAGCACGGTCGGTGCGAACGGATTGTAGTTCGCGGTGATGGGGGTCTGGCTGCCGGCCCACACGCGAAGAGCACGGTCGCCGTCGCCACCGCTCCCCTCGTTGCCGCCGCCTGCGCCACAGGCTGTCAAACCCAGGGCGAGGACGGATGCCCCCGCCACAGCGGTGAGCGCGATCTTGCGCCTTCCGTTACGGATCATTCTGTATTTCCTCTCGGTGCTGCACTGCAGGAGGGATCTCCGGGATGGAGCCGAGTCCCAGATCGGAACCCGCGACAGATCCCCGCGAAGGGATTTGTTAGGACAGTAACCTAACAAATCGCTTTCATAGCGACAAGAGG
The DNA here is from genome assembly GCF_000834175.1 of Microbacterium sp. MEJ108Y. Classification (NCBI taxonomy): domain Bacteria; kingdom Bacillati; phylum Actinomycetota; class Actinomycetes; order Micrococcales; family Microbacteriaceae; genus Microbacterium; species Microbacterium sp. MEJ108Y. The sequence goes on from NZ_JXQX01000038.1 coordinate 461,396, forward strand.
TCAGAACGCTGGTATATAACGTTTCGGCCTCAGGACTCATCGGGTCGCGGAGGTGCACTAACAGTCCCGATGACACTAAGATCGGATCAGGAGGTTAAGGTACTTATGACCCAAAGCGGAGGGATCGACGTCGCCGTGTCGACAGTGATCCTCACTCTTCGGCGCACCGATGACGGTTCGGCGGTGCTGGCGCTGCCTCTCGTGCTGCGTACGCGCGAGCCCTTCGCCGACCAGTGGGCCCTCCCCGGAGGGTGGCTCACCGAGACCGAATCACCCGTCGACGCCGCAGCTCGAACCCTTGCGGAGACCACCGGACTGACCCCGAGCTATCTCGAGCAGCTCTATGCGTTCGGGGCGGTCGACCGCTCCCCCACGCGCGTCGTGTCGATCGTGTACTGGGCGCTGCTCCGCCAGGACGACGTCGACGCGCAGAGCTCGGCGCACCGCGCATCGGGTCGCGCCCCCGAGAACGTGCGCTGGTTCGGGCTCGACGAGCTGCCAGCGCTGGCCTTCGACCACGCGAAGATCGTCGAGTACGCCCTGTGGCGGCTGCGGAGCAAAGTCGGCTACAGCCGTGTCGCGCATGGTTTCCTCCCCGCCGAATTCACTCTGGCCGACCTTCGCGAGGCCTACGAGGCGATCCTCGGCAAGAACCTCGATCCCGCCAACTTCCGCCGTCAGGTCGAGTCGGCCGGCAACCTCCTGCCCACAGACCGCTTCCGCACCGGCAACCACCGCCCCGCCCGCCTGTACCGCTACAACACCGATGTCGAGCTCGCCGATCACGGCCCGCTCGGCCCTGAGGAGACGAGCACCCGATGAGCATCACCTTCGTTCCGACACCGGCCGTGCAGCCGTTCGACGCCTCCGTCGACCACGCGATCCAGTCGATCGTGTCGGGCGCTTCGACCGACGCGACGTGCACGACCGACCTCGCCGCCGGCCCCTGGGACTTCGACTCCCGCCCGGGCTACGGCCCAGGATCGTCGATGGGCGACGTCATCCCGACCGGAGCACCGCGTCAGGGTGAGCTCCCCGCCGCGTACCGGGCGGCGAGCGAAGCCGAGCTCGACGAGCGCATCCGCACGGCGAAGACGGTGCTGGGCGACCGCGCCGTCATTCTCGGGCACTTCTACCAGCGCGAAGAGGTCGTGCGTCACGCCGACTACGTGGGCGACTCCTTCCAGCTCGCGACCGCGGCGAAGGAGCGGCCGGATGCCGAGGCCATCGTCTTCTGCGGCGTGCACTTCATGGCCGAGACGGCCGACCTGCTCTCGGGCCCCGACCAGGCCGTGATCCTGCCGAATCTCGCGGCCGGATGCTCGATGGCGGACATGGCGGACATCGACCAGGTCGAGGACTGCTGGGAGCAGCTCGCAGAGGTTCTCGGCGACCTCGACGCGCAGGACGAGGACGGCCGCGTGCCCGTCATCCCCGTCACGTACATGAACTCCTCCGCCGCGATCAAGGGCTTCGTCGGCCGACACGGCGGAATCGTCTGCACCTCGTCGAACGCGCAGACCGTGCTCGAGTGGGCATTCGAGCGCGGGCGGCGGGTGCTGTTCTTCCCCGACCAGCACCTCGGACGCAACACCGCGAAGGCGATGGGCGTGCCTCTCGAGCAGATGCCGATGTGGAACCCTCGCAAGGCTCTCGGCGGCTCCTCCGCATCCGAGCTCGTCGACTCCCGGGTGATCCTCTGGCATGGGTTCTGCTCGGTGCACCGTCGGTTCACCGTCGACCAGATCGACCAGGCGCGGGCCGAGCACCCCGGTGTGCGAGTGATCGTGCACCCGGAGTGCCCCATGGCGGTCGTCGACGCGGCCGACGAGGCGGGCTCGACCGACTACATCCGGAGGGCGATCGCCGCTGCGACCACGCCGACGACCTTCGCGATCGGCACCGAGATCAACCTCGTCCGCCGCCTCGCCGCGCAGTTCCCCCAGCATGAGATCTTCTGCCTCGACCCGGTGGTGTGCCCCTGCTCGACGATGTACCGCATCCACCCCGGGTACCTCGCGTGGGTGCTCGAAGAGCTCGTCGCGGGTCGCACGCCGAACCGGATCACGGTGACGGCTGATGTGGCCGGCCCCGCCCGCATCGCTCTCGAGCGGATGCTGGCGGCGAAGCCGCCCGTGGTGACGAGCGCACGATGAACGTCGTCGTCGTCGGCTCGGGGATCGCCGGACTGACCGCGGCGCTGCATGCGCGAGAGGCAGGGCACTCGGTCACCCTCGTGACGAAGGGAGCGATCGGCGACGGCTCCACGGGGTACGCGCAGGGCGGCGTCGCCGGGATCTACGGCACCGGCGACTCTGCGGCGCAGCACGCGGCCGACACGATCGAAGCGGGGGCAGGCCTCTCGGATGAGGTCGCCGTCGGGGTTCTCGTGCGCGACGGCGCGGCTCGGATCGCCGAGCTGATCGCCCGAGGCGTCGCATTCGACCGGTCGCCGGACGGCGAGCTCCTGCTCGGACGCGAGGCTGCTCATCGTCACGCCCGAATCGTGCACGCCGGCGGCGATGCCACCGGTGCGGCGATCGCCCAGTCGTTGGTGGCTGCTGTTCGCAGCACCGACGTCACCGTGGTGGAGGGCGCCTTCCTCGCCGACGTGCTCGTCGAAGACGGCATCGCGCGCGGCATCCGCGTGGTGGTCGACGGCGTGGCCTCCGACCTCTCCGCAGATGCGGTGATCCTCGCGACGGGCGGTGCCGGTCACCTCTATGCGCACACCACGAACCCCCTGGGGGCCACCGGCGACGGCATCGCCGCAGCTCTCCGTGTCGGCGCGGCTGTCGCGGACCTCGAGTTCGTGCAGTTCCATCCGACGATCCTGGGCGAAGGCCCCGCCTTCCTCGTCTCCGAAGCCGTCCGCGGCGAGGGCGCGACCCTGATCGACGCGGCCGGTCGTCGGTTCGTCTTCGACAGCCACCCCGACGGGGAACTCGCCCCGCGCGATGTCGTCGCACGCGCGATCGCCCGCCAGGCAGCCCGGCAAGGCTCCCCCGTGCGTCTCGACGCGACGATGATCGGAAGACTCCGGCTCGCACATCGGTTCCCGACGATCGATCGGGTGACACGCGAACGCGGTTTCGACTGGGCTTCCGAGCCGATTCCCGTGACACCGGCAGCGCACTACCTGATGGGCGGCATCGTCACCGACCTCGACGGCCGCACATCCATCCGGGGCCTCTTGGCCGTGGGCGAGGTGGCGCGCACGGGCGTGCACGGAGCGAACCGCCTCGCTTCGAACTCCCTGCTCGAGGGTGCCGTCTTCGGCGCTCGCGCGGCAGCGGCGCTTGAGGGACCTTGCCAGCATCCTCCGATGACCAGGCGTGGCGGTCAGGTGAACCGCCCGACGCGCGGCGATGGCCGCGGCTCAGACGTGGACGATCACGGCACTGCATTCAGTCGGGCAGCACTCCAGCGACTGATGTGGGACCACGTGGGCCTGCTGCGCTCGGAAGACGGTCTCCGGTACGCCCTGACCACGCTGCGTCGCTGGATCGCCACCGCTCCCGATCCGACCACCGTCGCCGAGCGCGAGGACGCGAACCTGCTCCTGCTCGCCGACGCGACGGCGTCCGCAGCTCTCGCTCGCACCGACTCGATCGGTGCGCACTTCCGCGAATCCGTCGCCGCACCTCTCCTGGAGACCGTCTGATGCTCACCCCCGCCCACATCACCCGCGTCGTCGGCGCTGCGCTCGAGGAGGACGCTCCCTGGGGCGACCTCACCAGCACGACTCTGCTGCCCTCGGACGCCACCGCCACCGCCGATCTGGTCGCTCGAGAAGCCGGGGTCTTCAGCGGGGGCGAGGTCTTCGCGGCTGCGTTCCATCTCACCGGTCCGAGCATCTCGGTCGATGTGCACGTGGGCGACGGCGACGCGTTCGTGGCGGGTGACGTGCTCGCCTCGGTGTCGGGCCCCGCCCGCGGAATCCTCACCGCCGAGCGCATCGCACTCAACTTCGCTCAGCGGATGAGCGGCATCGCGACGGTCACGGCCGCATACGTGCGTGCGATCGAGGGAACGTCGGCACGCATCGCCGACACCCGGAAGACGACCCCGGGGCTCCGCGCCTTCGAACGACATGCCGTGCTCTCGGGGGGCGGACACAACCACCGCCACTCCCTGTCCGACGCGGTGATGGCCAAGGACAACCATCTCGCGGTGCTGAAGCGCTCGGGAGTCGACCTCGCCACCGCCCTGCGCGACGCCCTCTCGCGCCTGCCCCACACCACCCACGTGGTCGTCGAGGTCGACCGGCTCGATCAGATCCCGGCTGTGCTCGACGGCGGCGCGCACACCGTGCTGCTCGACAACTTCTCGGTCGACGAGCTGCGCGCAGGAGTGGCTCTGATCGGCGACCGCGCGCAGGTCGAGGCCTCGGGCGGGGTGAGTCTCGACACGGTCGGCGGCATCGCGGCGACGGGAGTCGATGTGATCTCGGTCGGCGCATTGACGCACTCGGCCAGGGCGCTCGACCTCGGCCTGGACGTGCGGATCGACTGACGCGGATGCTCTATCTCGACCACGCCGCGACCTCCCCGGTCCGTCCGGAGGTGCTCGACGCGATGCGCCCGTTCCTCGCCGGGGTGTTCGGCAACCCGTCGAGCCATCACACATACGGCGAAGCTGCGGCGAGCGCGCTCGACGAGGCACGCGCACGGGTCGCGCGGGTGCTCGGCATGCGCTCCGGAGATGTGATCTTCACCTCCGGCGGAACAGAATCGAACAACCTCGCGGTGAAGGGGATCGTGCTCGCGGCTCTCGCGCGCGGCCGCGGGCATCTGGTCGTCTCGCCGATCGAGCACGAGTCGATCCTCGAGTCCGCCGACTATCTGCATCGCTTCCATGGGGTCGAGGTGTCGGCCGCTCCGGTCGACGCCCTCGGCAGGATCTCGGCCGCTGCGCTGACGGAGACCCTGCGTGAGGACACCGCTCTGGCGGTCATCGGACACGCCAACAACGAGATCGGCACGATCCAGGACGTGCCCTCACTCGCCGCGGTGGCCCGTGATGCCGGCGTACCGCTGCACGTCGATGCCGTGCAGTCGGCAGGGTGGCTGCCACTCACCGATCTCGGGGCGGATGCGATAGCGGTGGCCGGGCACAAGCTCGGGACCCCCAAGGGGATCGGCGTGCTCGGCGTGCGCGGGCGCGTCGCTCTCGAACCCCTGATGCACGGTGGCGGGCAGGAACGGGGTCGCCGCTCCGGCACCGAGAACGTCGCGGGAGCGGTGGCCCTCGCCACGGCGCTGGAGCTCGCCGAAGCGGAGCGCGACGAGGTGAACGCCCGGCTCAGCGCATCCACGGGACGATTCATCGAGGTGGTTCAGTCGCTCGTGTCGCAGGCGTCGCTCACCGGTGATCCGGTGGCGCGGCTTCCCGCGACGGCGAGCTTCACGTTCACCGGTGTCAGCGGCGAGGCCGTTCTGCTCGAGCTCGAGCGACGGGGAGTCGTGTCGTCGAGCGGCTCCGCGTGCGCTGCCGGAAGCGACGAGCCTTCGCATGTGCTCCTCGCGTGCGGGGTGTCTCCTGCGGTCGCACAGACCTCGGTGCGCTTCACCTTCGGACGCGAGGCGCTGCCCTCCGATCTGCCCGAGCGACTCGGCGCGCTGGTGGCCGGGTCGGTGAGGGCGGTCGCCCACCCCTGAACGGCGAGAGCTGCGCGTGCGGCCATAGACTCGGCTGGTGACCGCCACCGCCCCGATCGTGACTCTGATCGTCCCCGGCCGCGACATCGGCGCCTTCGCTCCGGCCGCTCTCGACTCGCTGCGCGCGCAGTCCGAGACGCGGTGGCGCGCTCTCCTCATCGACGACGGCTCCGTCGACGACACCGGCGAGATCTTCGCCGCAGCCGCCGCGTCGGATCCGAGGTTCCGAAGCCTGCGGCACGAGGCGTCCCGGGGGCTCGGCGCTGCGCGCAACGTGGGCCTCGAGCTGGTCGACACCCCCTTCGTGGGGTTTCTCGACGGCGATGACGAGCTCACCTCGACGGCGCTCGGGCGCCTCCTCGGCACCCTCGCCGAGACCGGCAGCGATTTCGTCGCGGGCGCGTATGTGCGATCGCGCTTCGACGGCGAGAGCTATGTCGCCGGGCGGGTGCAGCCATGGGTGTCGGCGGCGACGTCTCCTGCACGGCTGGGCACCACGATCATGGAGCACCCCCGCGCGAGCGCCAACATCGTCGCGTGGTCGAAGGTCAGCCGCACCGACTTCTGGAGCGACCTGAGGTTTCCCGAGGGCGTGGCGTACGAAGACCAGGTGGTCGCGCAGCTGATGTACACCCGCGCCCGCGCCTTCGATGTCATCCCCGACACCGTCGTGCGGTGGCGTCTGCGGGCCGACGGCACCTCGATCACGCAGAGCCGGGCGCAGCTCCCGGTGCTGCGCGACTACCTCGACGCTCTGCGCGGGGGAATCCGCGTGCTGCACGAGGCGGGCGCCCGCGCCGCCGTCACGGCCCGACTCGAACTGATCCTCGCGATGGATGTGCCTCCACTGGTCGAGATCGCGCGCACTCACGCCGATCCCGCGTACTCGGCGGAGATCGACGCGTTCGTCACCGAGATCGAAGCGCTCCCCGAGCACGCCGACGTCCGCCCCGACCCCGCCCTCACCGCCGCCCTGGCGTGGTGAGGCTCGCCACCAGGAGACCGATGAACCAGTACCTCGCCGATCTCTTCTCGCTCGAGGGCCGCACAGCCGTCGTCACGGGCGGCAGCTCGGGCATCGGACGCGGCATCGCGACCGCGCTCGCGAAGGCCGGGGCCGCCACAGTGATCGTCGCACGCGGCGAAGCCCGGATCGCCGAGACCGTCGCCGAGCTCACGAGCGCCGGATGCCGGGCGGCCGGAGTCGTCGGCGATCTCGGCTCCCGAGAGGGGATCCGGGCCCTCGCCGAGGCCGCCACCGAGCCGTTCGGCGAGCCGGACATCCTCGTGAACTCCGCGGGGATCAACATCCGCCCGCCGTTCGCCGAGATCACCGAGGACGACTGGGATGCGACGATGACCGTCAATGCGCTCGCCCCGTTCCTGCTCGGACAGCGCTACGCCACGGGCATGGCCGAGCGCGGCTTCGGGCGCCTGATCCACATCAGCTCGCAGCAGGCGCATCGTGCCTTTGTCGGCAGCGGCGTCTACGGAGCGTCGAAGGGAGCCGTGGAGTCGCTGATGCGCTCGGAGGCCGAGGCATGGGGCGGCACCGGAGTCACGAGCAACACCCTGGTTCCCGGATTCGTGCTCACTCCGCTCAACGCACGCTTGCAGGAGGATCCGGAGCAGATCGCGGCGCTGGCGGCCCGGACGATGATCGGGCGCAACGGACTGCCCGCCGACTTCGCGGCGGCCTCCGTGTTCCTCGCGGGCGTCGGCTCGAGCTATGTCACCGGGCAGTCGCTGTTCATCGACGGCGGCCTGTCGGTGCACTGACCGCGTCTCACCCTTCGGCCGGGTACACCCGCTCGTCCGCGCGAGGCATATCGAGCAGCGGAACCGGCGCGGTGAGCGCATCGACCGCATCCGCTCCGGCCGAATCCTCCGGCGCCCGGTCCGCTCTGCGGTCGGCCAGAGCGGCACGCATGCCTCCCGTGACCGCCGTCTCGATGACCATCTCCGTGTCGAGCACGCGTGATGCGGCGACCTGCTGCGCGGCGAGCTCGGCGTAGAGACCGCCCAGAGCGAGGAGTTCGGCATGCGTTCCCGACTCCACGATCAGACCCGCCTCGACGACGTGGATGACATCTGCGCCCATGATCGTCGAGAGACGGTGCGCGATCGTGAGCGTCGTCCGCCCCTTCGCGGCCTCGTCCAGTGCCTCCTGCACGACCCGCTCCGACACGGTGTCGAGAGCGGAGGTGGCCTCGTCGAGCAGAAGCACGGGCGGATCCTTCAGCAGCACACGCGCGATCGCGATGCGCTGCTTCTCTCCGCCCGAGAGACGGTATCCCCGCTCCCCGACCACCGTGTCGTAGCCGTCTTCGAACCCGCTGATGATGTGGTGGATGTTCGCTGCGGTGCAGGCCGCGATCATCTCCTCGTCGGTCGCCTCCGGGCGGGCGTAGAGGAGGTTCTCGCGGATCGTGGCGTGGAACAGGTAGGTCTCCTGAGACACGATGCCGACCTGATCGATGATGGACTCCTGCGTGAGGGTCTTCACGTCCGCGCCCGCGAAGAGCACGGCGCCGCTGTGCGCCTCGTACAGCCGCGGAGCGAGGTACAGCACCGTCGTCTTGCCGGCGCCGGACGGACCCACGAATGCCACGTGCTGTCCCGGTTCGGCGACGAACGACACGCCCTGCAGCGTGGGTCGAGCGTCCGGCGCCGCATCCGGGTAGCGGAAGACGACATCCGCGAACTCGATCCGTCCGCGCGGCCCCGGGGCTTCGGCGACGGTGATCGCATCCGGAGCGTCCTGGATCTCGGGGACGAGGTCGAGGTATTCGAAGATGCGCGCGAACAGCGCGGATGATGTCTGAAGGTCGAGCGACACCCGCATGAGTCCCATCAGCGGCTGCAGAAGACGCGCCTGGACGGTCGTGAAGGCCACGACGGTGCCGGCGGTGATGGCGCCGGTGCCGCCGGCGATGAGGTAGCCCGAGACGAGGTAGATGACGGCGGGCACGCTCGCCATCAGCACCTGGACGACGGCGAAGAAGCCCTGGCCGCTCATCGCTCGCCGCACCTGCAGCGTGACTTGGTTGCGATTCTCGGCCTGGTATCGCTGGGACTCCGTGCGCTGGCGGTTGAACGCCTTCGACAGCAGCATCCCCGAGACGCTCAGCGTCTCCTGCGTGATGGAGGTGAGCTCCGAGAGGGACTCCTGCGTCTCTCCCGCGATGCGCGCACGCACCTGGCCCACGCGGCGTTGGACGATGATCAGGAACGGCATCAGCACGACGGCGATCAGAGTGAGACGCCAGTCGATGAGGATCATCGCGACGAGCGACGCGATCACGGTGACGACATTGCCCAGGATGCTGGTGACGGTGTTCGTCAGCACCCCTGAGACGCCGCCGACGTCGTTCTGCAGGCGGGACTGGATCACGCCTGTCTTCGTCCGGGTGAAGAAGCCGAGTTCCATCGCCTGCAGGTGCTCGAACAGGCGCACACGGAGGTCGCCGGTGACGCTGTTGCCGACCGTCGAGGTGAGCCAGGTCTGAGCCACTCCGAGCACGGCCGAGACGAGGAAGAACCCGACCATCGCCGAGACGAGCCAGATCAACAGCTGCAGCTGCGGACCCCCGCCGTCTACCGGGAAGAGGGCGTCGTCGAAGATGCGCTGGACGATCAGCGGAGGGATCACCGCGATCGCGGCGCCGATGACGACCAGCACGCCGGTCCAGAAGATGCGCCATCGGTAGGGCCGGAAGAGGGCGATCACTCTGGCGCCCAGGCCGCTGATCCGGGGCGCCTCTGCGTTGAGCCGACGCTGCGCGGTCTCATCCACCCCGCGGAATCCACCGCGTCCGCCACCCATGCTCATCACGCCAGCGTAGTCAGCGAGGTCGACATCGGGACCGATGCGGCGCGGCTGAGCCTCCGCTGAGAGCGGATTCGCCCGGATCCGGAATGGAATGTCCGAAGCTGTGGTTACGCTGAATGTCCAACGCGCACTCGCGCGCCTTCCCTCTTTCTCTCGTGCCCAGGAGGCCGTATGTCTGCCGTCGACACCGGTTCGATCACCACGCCCCCGGCTGCGGCGAGCGGTGAGATCGCTCGCAGCGACATGCGCGTGATCTGGCTGCTTCTCGTCGCCGCGTTCGTCGCCATCCTCAACGAGACGACGATGGGGATCGCGATCCCGCATCTGAACTCCGATCTGGGCATCCCGCCCGAGCTCGGCCAGTGGCTGACGAGCGCGTTCATGCTGACCATGGCCGTCGTGATCCCGACCACCGGGTTCATCCTGCAGCGCTTCACGACCCGCCAGGTCTTCATCGCGGCGATGGTCTCGTTCTCGCTCGGCACGCTGGTCGCCCTCGTGGCGCCCGGCTTCGGGGTCCTCCTCGTGGGTCGAGTCATCCAGGCCGCCGGCACCGGAATCATGATGCCGCTGCTCATGACGACGATCATGAACGTGGTCCCTCCGCAGTCGCGCGGTCGCATGATGGGCCGGGTCGGCCTCGTCATCTCGCTCGCTCCCGCGATCGGCCCGACGCTCGCCGGCGCGGTCCTCGAGACGCTCCACTGGCGCGCGCTGTTCGCGATCATCCTGCCGATCGCCCTCATCTCGCTCTTCATCGGGGTCAAGTGGATGACGAACCTCGGAGAGACGCGCAAGGTTCCCCTCGACGTGCTCTCCATCCCGCTCGCGGCACTCGGCTTCGGCGGCATCGTCTTCGGTCTCAGCCAGTTCGGCGGCGAGGGCGGATCCGGCGAGACCAGCGGCGTGATCGCACTCGTCGTGGGTGCCGTCGCCCTCGCGCTGTTCGTCTGGCGTCAGCTGGTGCTGCAGCGCATCGATGACGCTCTGCTCGATCTGCGGGTGTTCCGCTCGGTCAACTTCACGTTCGCGGTCATCATCATGGCGATCCTCGCGCTGTCGATGTTCGGCACGCTGACGCTGCTCCCGCAGTACCTGCAGAACGTCGCCGGACTCAACGCCCTCGAAGCAGGTCTCATCCTGCTTCCCGGCTCCGTGCTGATGGGTCTGCTCGGCCCCGTCATGGGTCGCGTGTACGACGCCCGCGGAACGCGCCCGCTGCTGATCCCCGGAACGATCCTCGTGTCGGCAGCGCTTTTCTATTACTCGACCGTCGGAGAGCACACCGTGTGGTGGGTGCTGATCATCGTGCAGGCCGCGATGTCGGTCGGGCTCGCGATGTCCTTCACGCCCCTGTTCTCCGCATCGCTCGGATCACTGCCGCGCTCGCTGTACTCGCACGGCTCCGCGGTGCTGAACACTCTCCAGCAGGTCGGCGGGGCCGCCGGCGTCGCCGTCCTCACCGTCACCTATTCCGCCATCCTGCACGCAGGAGAGGCCGAGGGACTGGAGACGGCCGCGGCTGGAGCACCTGGCGCTCGGATGGCGTTCCTCATCGCCGCGATCATCTCGCTCGCCGCCGTCGCGCTGAGCGCGTTCGTCCGCAAGCCCGCAGACGATCTGGCCGACGCGATGCATGGCGGGCACTGAACGTCGCCGCTGCGGCGGCGTCTGATCGCTACTGCGTCTTCGGCGCAGGGAAGTGGCAGACGCCGCCGCTGCAGTACCCGGCGGCGTCGTCATCGAGAAGGTTCGGAGTTCCGGTCAGCGGCTGAAGCACGGTCGGTGCGTCCTGCTCTGCGGAGTCCTGTGTCTTGGCCACCATTCGATCGTACGCCCGTGGCGACGAGATGGCGCGAAACGGCCCTCCTTCGCCCGACGACAGTGGCTCACCAGGAGTTCTGCCCTACGGTTGACGAGTGCTCAAACGACTCCTCGCCCGCCTCTTCTGGGCAGTCAGCCGCTGGACCCTCACTGCCGAGGCGACGCCTGTGCGACCCACCATCCTGATCGGTGCGCCGCACACGTCGAACTGGGACTTCGTCCTCATGCTGGCGATCGCGTGGCGGCTCGACATCGAGGTGCATTGGCTCGGCAAGAACAGTCTGTTCCGGGGTTGGCGGGGGCCGATCATGCGGAGCATCGGCGGCATCCCAGTCGATCGAGCCGACCCGGCACGAGTGGTCAACGACGTCGTCGCGCAGGTGCATTCCGGCAGCGTCTTCGGTCTCGTCATCACGCCCGACGGCACTCGCGGGGGCAACGAGTACTGGAAGTCCGGCTTCTACCGCATCGCAAGAGAGACCGGGATGCCGGTGACGCTCGGATTCGTCGACCGCACCACGATGACCACCGGTCTCGGGCCCACTCTCGAGCTGACGGGGGACGTCGCCGCCGACATGGACAGGATCCGCGCGTTCTACGCCGACAAGGCGGGTCTGCGTCCGGAACGCCGAACCACACCCCGACTGCGCGAGGAGCAGGCCCCCGAAGACAGCTGAGTGCGTCGAGTCAGTCGGAGTCCTCGTCGGCGATCTCCGAGCGCGTCTCGGAGCGGGCGTATTCGAGGTCCTCGTCCGAGAGGGTCTCCTTCATGCCGACCACCGCACCCGTGATCGTCCGGATCTCCTCTCGAGTCCGTTCGCTCAGCTGCGGCGCCGACTCGCCGAGCACGTCGACCCGCGCCTCGAGCGACAGCGCTGACCACCATTCCCGGATCGGGGGAAGCGTCATCATGGTCTCCTTCTCGGTCGACGCACAAGTGGCTGGACAGGATTCGAGGCCTCCCGCGAGACTGGCCGCATGGAACCCGATGACCACCCCACGCGCTCCGGGGAGCTCGACGACCGCCGTGACGGGCGCGATGAGACGCGCAACGAGCGAGCAGACCGCAACTGGGAGGAGCTGCTGCAAGAACTGCGCGTGATGCAGACGGGCACCCAGATCCTCACGGGGTTCCTGCTCGCCGTGGCATTCACTCCTCGATTCGAGGACATGGACGAGTTCCAGCGAGACGTGTACGTGGTGCTGGTGGGGCTCGCCGCGGTGGCCACGATTCTGGCGCTGGCACCGGTGGGGATGCATCGAGCGCTGTTCGGCCGCCGCCGCAAGCCCGAACTCGTGCGGGTTGCCGCTCGCATCGTGAAGATCGATCTCGTGGCGATCGCCGCGCTCACGATCGGCGTCACGACCCTCATCATCGATTTCACCGTCGACCGCTCCGCGGGGCTCATCGCGCTCGTGTCCTCATGCGTGGCTGTGCTCCTCCTGTGGCTCGTCCTCCCCCGCCTCGTGCGGCGCGAGGCCGAACGAGGCGGGGCGGACGACAAGACCTGACGCGAGGTTCCCCGCAGAGGTCAGCGGCCGGCCGGGGTGCGGTTCTCGGCGCTGACCATCCATGCGAACTGCTCGAGGCTCTCGAGCACCGCGTGCAGGATGTCGGCAGAGGTGGGATCTTCTTCGTCGACCGCGTCGTGCACGTCGCGGATCGTTCCGACGACGGCATCCAGACGCGCGGTCACGAGATCGATGGTGTCGGTCGTCGAGACCTCGCCCATCGGGAACGCGGGAAGCGACGTCGACTCGGCGATCGTATCGGTGCGCCCGTCGGGCACGGCGTGCAGCGCGCGCATGCGCTCCGCGACCGTGTCGCTGAACGTGCGCGCGGCGTCGATGATCTCATCGAGCTGTCGGTGCGTGTCCCGGAAGTTGCGGCCGACGACGTTCCAGTGCGCCTGCTTGCCCTGCAGCGAGAGCTCGATCAGGTCGACGAGCACGAGCTGCAGATTGGCGGCGAGCGTCGTGGATGCCGTGAATCCCTTCTCGGCGTTCTGTCGTCTGGTCGTCTTCGCTCCGCGCTTGGATGCGGTGCCGGTCTTGGACGCGGTCTTCTCAGCCATGGAGTCCTCCTGAGGTTGGGAACTGCGAGGCTAGCTCCGCGGCGCGCCCGGATCGAGGGGGTTGACAGTCCCCCCGGTCTCATCAGATCGTGGCGCAGTGACGAAATCAGAGAGAGCACAGACGGACATCGACGAGAACGCATCGGACGTGGTGATCGGGCCCGTCTCAGAATCGGATGCGGGCGAGGTGCTCACCCTTCAAAGGGCGGCGTTCGTCTCGGAGGCGCAGATCTACGGCAGCGCCGACATGCCTCCGCTGACCCAGACCCTGCCCGAAGTCGAGGCCGAGCTGCGGTCGAGCAGGGGGCTGACAGCCCGCCAGAACGGCCGTCTGGTGGGAGTGATCCGATTCGTCGAAGCCGACGGAGTGCTGCTGATCGGCCGGATAGCGATAGCCCCCGACATGCAGGGCGAGGGCATCGGACGCACGCTGCTCGACGCGGCCGAGCGTTCGTCGACGGCCCGCGAAGCCGAGCTCTTCACCGGCAGCCTGAGCGAAGCGAACATACGTCTCTACAAGGCGTGCGGCTATGAAGAGGCGGAGCGGGTGCCCCAGGGCGACGGAACCGAGCAGGTGTTCCTGAGAAAACCTCTGCATCAGGTGGGAGACCCCTCCGAACCGGGCGCGTCGGGTTGAATCGCCCCAGGTGTGTGCGGAATCGTAGCCCGGACGCGTCGCACCCGCGGCGTGACCGCAACCGGAAGGAGAGTCTCGTGCTCACCCTCACCGATAACGCCACCGCAATCGTGAACACCCTCGTCAGCCGTCAGACCGACGCCACCGACGCAGGCCTTCGCATCCATTCCACGCCTACTGCCGGCCCGGACGGGGGCGCACGCCTCGCGGTCCTCGTGACCCCGGACCCCGAGCCCGACGACCGGGTGGTCGAGGTCGCCGGCACCCGACTCTTCCTCGACGAGGCCGCTGCCGCAGCGCTCGATGAGAAGGTGCTCGACGCCGGTGTCGACGACGAAGGCTCTGTGTCCTTCGCGGTTCTCCCGCAGGTCGCCTGAACGACAGGATCACCGGATGCCGCGGCTCATCGAGCCGCGGCATCCGTGTCTGTGTGGGGCGGCCGCGCATCCGCCTCGCGTAGGTTAGGTGGGGACCCGCGATCGTCGCGGATTCAGAGAGATCGTTCACCCGCATGAAGCTGGCACTGCTCCGTCGCTACGTCGTCGTCGCCGAGACGCTGCACTTCCCCCGAGCCGCCAAGCAGCTGGGCATCCCCCTGGCATCGCTCTACACCTCTCTCGACAAGCTCGAGGACGAGGTGGGACACACCCTGATCAACCGCGAAGGGACACCGAGGCTGACGAGCGTCGGCGAGCTGTTCCTCGTCGAGGCTCAGGCGACTGTGGCCGCTGCTCCCCCGCCCGCGCCGAAGACGGCGGGCCCGGCCGGCGGCAAGGCCAAGGCGTCGAAGGGCAAAGGCCGTGCGCCCGTCGTGAAGGGGCAGCCGAAGCCCTACAAGAAGCGTCAGGGGCGCTGAGCCTCAGACCTCGCTCACCTGGCCGTTCTCGACGCTCCATCGACGGTTCGTCTGCACGGCCTCCAGCATCCGCCGGTCGTGCGTCACGAGCAGCAGCGTGCCCGCGTACGACTCGAGCGCCTGCTCGAGCTGCTCGATGGCCGGCAGATCGAGGTGGTTCGTGGGTTCGTCGAGCACCAGCAGGTTGACTCCGCGCGCCTGCAGCAGCGCCAGCGCCGCCCGGGTGCGCTCGCCCGGAGACAGGGCGCCGACGGGGCGGGTGACGTGGTCGGCTCTGAGGCCGAATTTGGCCAGCAGGGTGCGCACCTCCGCCGATGTCAGCTCGGGAACGAGAGCCTCGAACGCGTCCGCGAGCGCCGCGTCACCGGTGAGCAAGGATCGGGCCTGATCGATCTCGCCGATCTGCACGCTGCTCCCGAGACTCGCCGTCCCCTCGACCGGCTCCTGCCGCCCGAGAAGAGCTCGCAGCAGCGTCGACTTGCCGGCACCGTTCGGGCCGGTGATGCCGATGCGGTCGCCGGCATCGATCTGCAGCGAAAGCGGCCCCATGGTGAAGGTCCCCTGCCGGAACACCGCACCGCTGAGCGTGGACACCACACTGCTCGATCGAGGCGCCGAACCGATCGTGAACTCCAGCTGCCACTCCTTGCGGGGCTCCTCGACCTCGTCGAGGCGCGCGATCCGGCTCTCCATCTGACGCACCTTCTGCGCCTGCTTCTCGCTCGACTCGGCTGACGCCTTGCGCTTGATCTTGTCGTTGTCCGGCGACTTCCTCATCGCGTTGCGCACACCCTGGCTCGACCACTCGCGCTGGGTGCGGGCACGCGAGACGAGGTCGGCCTTCTTGTCGGCGAACTCGTCGTACTTCTCCCGCAGGTGCCGGCGCACGACGGCTCGTTCTTCGATGAAGGCGTCGTAGCCGCCGCCGTAGAGGCGATTCGATCCCTGTGCGAGATCGAGCTCGAGCACACGAGTCACGCTGCGCGCCAGGAACTCGCGGTCGTGGCTGACGAGCACGACACCGCCACGGAGTCCGCGGACGAACGACTCGAGTCGATCGAGCCCATCGAGGTCGAGATCGTTGGTCGGCTCGTCGAGGAACACGATGTCGAAGCGCGACAGCAGCAACGCCGCGAGCCCGACGCGAGCAGCCTGACCACCCGACAGCCCCGTCATGAGCGCATCAGCCGCGACACCGCTGCCGCTCGGGAGCCCGAGGTCGGCGAGCACGGCAGGGATGCGTTCGTCGAGATCGGCCGCCCCGCTTGCGAGCCACCGGTCGAGCGCCTGAGAGTAGGTGTCGGCCGGGTCTGTGCCCGCCGGCGCGAGCGTCGGGTCTCCGAGCGCCGCCGCAGCCGCATCCATATCTCGCGTCGCCGCCGCGCACCCGGTGCGGCGCGCGATGTACTCCGCGACCGTCTCACCTTCCACTCGCTCGTGCTCCTGTGGCAGCCACCCGACGAACGCGTCGCTGGGTGCGAGCGAGATCGACCCTCCCATCGGCGTGTCCACGCCGGCGAGAAGGCGGAGAAGCGTCGATTTGCCCGCTCCGTTCGCCCCGACGACGCCGATCACGTCGCCAGGAGCGACCGTCAGGTCGAGCCCCTCGAAGAGGATGCGGTGGCCGTAGCCGCCTGCCAGGTTCTGGGCGACGAGGGTGGCGGTCATCAGACCATCATCTCAGGCGGCGAGGGAATCTCAGACTCGGATCGGGTCGTCAGAGAACGACCTGATCGTGCGTCGCGATCCCGAACTCCTGCTCCGGATACCGCAGTCCTGAGAAGTACATGTTGGTGTGTGCGACGATCTGCTCGCCCGAGATCGGCACGCCGTCCCATTCGGTGTCGACCGTGGTGTGCGCGTCGCTCACGAGCGTGACGTCGTACCCCTCGGCTGCTGCGCGCTGCGTGGTGGTGCGCACGCAGAAGTCGGACTGCGCGCCGGTGATCACCAGACGCGTCGCACCCAGCTCGTCGAGCGTCGCTCGCAGGGTCGTGTCGGCGAACGAGTCCCGGTAGTCCTTGCGCACGAGGGGCTCGCCCTCTGCGCGATGCAGCGGAGCCGCCAGCTCCCATTCAGGCGTGCCCACGCCGACGGGGTCGTGATGCACCCAGACGACGGGCACTCCGGCTGCGCGAGCTCTGTCGACCAGGGCTGCGGCGCGGGAGAGCACGCCCTGTTCGTCGAAGCACCCGGGGGTCACTCCGGCCTGCAGATCGATCGCGAGGACGACGGTGCGGCCAGATGCTGCCATCGGAGTCAGTCCCAGTCCAGGTATTCCTCGATGATCACGCCGGTCTCGATCGGGTGGTGCATCGGGAACAGGTGGTCGCCCGCGATCGTCTTGATGCTCGACCGGTCAGGGATCGTCGCCTGCAGTGCTTCTGCGTTCGCTGCGGGGGTGTCGGTGTCTTCGGTCCCCTGCACGATGAGCACGGGGATCGCCGGTGCGACCGCGATGTCGACGTCCTCGACACCGAGCAGCAGCAGGCCGTTGGCCCGGTCGCTGTGCGCTGACACCAGCGCACGTGCGATCGTGCCGCCGAAGCCGTGACCGCCGACCCAGGTGTCTTCGATGCCCACGTGATCGATCACGGCGATGACGTCCTCGACGCGCTCGTCGAGCGTCGCCTCGGACTCCGACCGGTGCCCGATCCGCAGCACGTGGAAGCCCGCCTCCTCGGCGAGGTAGTGCGCGGCGACGCCCAGAACGTCGGCGGCGAGCCCCTGCTCCTGGATCAGAACCAGCTTCACGGGGCCGTCTCCCTCGTCCACGAAGGGGATGGCGCGGCCCTCTGGCTCGAAGATCTGGGTATCGGTCATGGGCGCGCGGCTCCTCGTTCGAGTGTCAGGGATCGACATCAAGCGTAGCCCGAGCAGGATGCGAAGATCGGCCCCGCGCGACGCCCCGCCGCCCAGGGGCATAGAGTCAGGGCAGGAGCTGACCCTGGTTCCCCGAAGATGGGAATCCGTTGTCCGACACGACACGCTCGTCCGCAGTTCGCACGTCACCCTCGACTTCGACCGCGACCCAGGGGCTTCTGACCCTCGGTGTGCTGGCGAACTCCTCGATGGAGAACGAGCGACGCCTCCCCATCCATCCCCGCCACCTCGACCGCATCGACGCAGATATTCGTGCTCGCATGATCGTCGAGCGCGGCTACGGCACCGACTTCCAGCTCGAGCCCGGCTACGTCGAAGCCCGCGTGGGACGCGTCGCCGATCGCGCCGAGGTGCTCGCCTCCGCCGACGTCCTGCTGCTGCCCAAACCGCAGCTCGCAGACGTCGCCGAGCTCGCCGAGGGGCGGATTCTCTGGGGCTGGCCGCACTGCGTGCAGGATGCGGCCCTCACGCAGACCGCGATCGACAGCCGCCTCACACTGATCGCGTTCGAGGCCATGAACCACTGGACCTCACAGGGCGACATGAGTCTGCACGTCTTCCACAAGAACAACGAGCTGGCCGGTTACTGCTCGGTCATCCATGCTCTGAGCCTCGTCGGTTCGACCGGCGACTACGGGCCGCGACTTCGCGCCGTCGTCATCGGTTTCGGCGCGACGGCACGAGGTGCAGTGACCGCACTGAACGCGCACGGAGTCCACGACATCGAAGTCCTCACGCAGCGCGGGGCAGCGGCGGTGGGCTCCCCCATCCACAACTCTCATCTCACCCAGCTCAACACCGACGACGGGCCCACGCACCTCAGCACAGTCGAGACGGAGGACGGCCCCGTGCTCCTCCCCGATTTCCTGGCGACGTACGACATCGTCGTCAACTGCACCCTGCAGGACGTCGCAGCGCCGTTGACGTATCTGCGAACCGAGGACCTCGACCGATTCGCATCGGGCAGCCTGATCATCGACGTCTCCTGCGACGAGGGCATGGGCTTCGAATGGGCCATCCCGACGTCGTTCGAGGAGCCGATGTTCACGGTGGGTCAGGGCGTGAACTACTACGCCGTCGATCACAGCCCGTCATACCTGTGGAATTCCGCCACGTGGGACATCAGCGAAGCGCTGCTGCCCTTCCTCCGCACCGTGCTCTCGGGTCCCGAAGCATGGGCTGAGAACTCGACGCTCACACGCGCGATCGAGATCCGCCAGGGAGTGATCCAGAACCCCAGCATCCTGAGCTTCCAGGGCCGAGACGCCACCTACCCGCACCCCCTCGTCGCGTAGCGAGGGTCCGAGCTTCGCAGACGGCGACGGCAGCCGCCGTCACCGGCCCGAGGCGAGATCAAGACCGTGCGCGTGGCCTTGCGCGACTACGCGTGCCAAGCACGCGCCACGGCCTCACCCCAGCCTCAGACGCCTTCTCACTCGGAATAATCGCTGCGGTCTTCGAGGTCGGGTTCCGTCCGCAGCACATCGGCGATCTCCTCCTCCGGTCGCGGCGCGACGGTCTCGTCGAGTTCGAGTTCCGGGACTGACGGCTCGTCCGGGGCGGGTATGTGCACATTGTGATCAGACACGGCTAAGTCCTTCGGTCGGCAACACGGCTAGCGTACGCCGCTAGATGTGCCGTTTCAGCCCGACGTGGGCAGTCTGATATCCGAGTCGGGTATAGAAGGCGCGAGTCCGATCCCGTGCTTCGTCTGTGGTCACCTGCGCCAGTCGCGCGCCCCGCGCGCGACCGAATTCGTGTGCCCACTCGAGCATCGCCGTGCCCAAGCCCCGTGACCGCTCCCCCGGCGCAACCCGCAGTCCCTCGATCTGCAATCGGGTCGAACCACCGCGCGAGAGGCCGGGGATGACGGTGAGTTGCATCGTGGCGACCATGTGGTCGGCACTGTCGCGGACAACCCCCAGATAGTGGGAACTGTCGCGAGCGACCGCGCTGAAGGCGGCTTCATATCGCTCGAGCTCGACGCTCTCACGGTCCGAGCCGAATTGATCATCGAGCAGCAGCGCAGCGATGGCCTCGATGTCATCGCGGCTCGCACGCTCGAGCCGGAAGGTCCGGTCGGCGACCTGCAGTCGCCCACGGACAGAGGACCGCGCGTCCGCCTGCAGTCTGGCCACAAGCAGGTCGAGCCACCCGCCGACGTTGGCGCGAGCCTCAGCGGTATCGGGATAGCGGCATCGCAGGTGCAGGCCCGACTCATCGAGGATGAACCACAGCATGACGCCGTCGGTGTCGGTCGCCGCGCTGACATACTGGGCGTCGAGCGCGACGGAGTCGATTCGCACAGGCAGCCTGCGCAGGTCCAGCCATGAGATCGCGAACATGCCAGGCGCTACGGGCATGCCACCCCACGGAGCGAGTACGTCGGCGAGCGGCCACGCACCGAGTTGCACCGCCTCTTTCACCGCGGCCGCCGCCGCGCGCGGCTCGGCGACGTCCGACTCGAGGACGGAGTTGGTGATGAACCAGCCGACCGAGTCATGCCACGTGTCCTCGAAGCGGCTGTGCACGGGAAACACGGCTCGAAGCGGGGTGCCCGCCAACTCGCGCGTCACCGCGGTCATCGCGACCACCGCGCGTGCGAGGGTCGAGACGCCGTCGTCACGCGCCTGCACGGCAAAGGCTGCGGCGTCGTCGACGTCGAACACATCGCGCACTTCCACGCGCTCACGATGCGGCTCGGGCGTGCCGAGCGGCAACGGGAACTGCGGCATCACACCGCCGCTGTCCTCGATGATGGCTTTCCATCGCTGACGAACGTGGTCTGGCGCAGCATCCCGATCGAGCAATGCTTGCGTGTGTTCGACGAACGCCGGCGCCGCCCCCCGCATCGGTGTCGCGCCTGCCCTCTCGGCGTCGAGCGCAGACAGCAGGTCGCGCGCGATCACCAGCATCGACCACATGTCGACGTGCGCGTGGTCCGCCGCGATCACGACCGTGAGCCCCGCAGCGGTCTCCAACACGCACAGGCGATGCGAAGGATGCTGGTACGGCGAACATGCCGCGTCGAGGATGTCCCGCAAGGCATCGTTGACAGCCTGGCCGGGGGCCACCTGATGCTCGACCCAGCTTCCGGGGCCGATCTCGATCTCGTGAAGCACGGGATCGCCGTCAGCACCGGGCGCGAATGCCGATCGCAGCGTGCCGTGGCGAGCGACGACAGCCAGCCAGGCATCGGCGATCGACTCGCGTCGAGTCGCTGCAGGCAGCCGGAAGGACAATGCCATCCACGAGCCGGATCGGTCGCCTGCTCCGACATGGAGTCGCTGATCGAATGACACGGGGATGCGTCGCCCGAGCCCAGACGCGCTCACGTCGTACCCCCAGAGCCGTCCGAACGGGAGGCGGAGGTGCGTGACGTTGGTCAGTCGCATGGGCAGTACCTTAGCGGCCCCAGATAACCTGAAAACTCCACGACTGCCCGAGCCGACGCGGTGAGTCCCCGATCGAGGAGCCCGATGCCCACTTTCGAGGTGCCCGGAGCCGAGCTGGCTGTGTCCTTGAGCGATGAAGGCGGACACCCGGTGGTCCAGCTGCACGGTCTCACGTCGAGCCGTGCCCGCGATCGAGTGCTCAATCTCGATCTGGGTCGAGGGCTCAGCGGAACACGACTGCTGCGATACGACGCACGCGGCCATGGCAGGTCGACGGGGCGAAAGGTCCCGGAGGACTACCGCTGGCACAACCTCGCCGAGGATCTTCTGCGATTGCTCGATCACTGGTTCCCGGGCGAACGCGTCCATGGAGTCGGCCCCTCCATGGGCGCCGCGACGCTCTTGCACGCCGCGTCGCTCGAGCCTGACCGCTTCACCGGGCTCACGCTCATGGTGCCGCCCACCGCGTGGGACACCAGACCCGATCAGGCCGCGAACTACCGAGCAGCGGCTGCGCTCATCGAGTCTGACGGTGTGGAAGCATTCCACGCCGCCACGCGGGGATCAGTTCCGCCCCCGGCCACCGTCGGCGCCCCGGAGACATGGCCCGACGTCGCCGACGCTCTGTTGCCGTCGTTGCTGCGCGGCGCGGCCCTCAGCGACCTTCCTGCCCCTGAGGCCGTCGCGCAGATCGATGTGCCGACGACGATCTTGGCATGGGTCGATGATCCCGGCCACCCGTTGTCGACCGCCGAATCCCTCGCCGCACTGCTCCCGAATGCAACTCTTGCGGTCGCTCGCACCCCGGGAGATGTCGAAGCGTGGCCCGAGGTCTTGCGTCAGGACGTCGAGCGTCGCGGCTAGACCGGCTGTTCGCGCCGAGTGATACCTTCATGCGGTGAGGCCAGAGTTCCGGGATACCGCAAACGCGGCTTTCGTCGTGACCATCGTCGTGGACATGCCGATCACGAAGCTCCATGCGCTGGACGTCATCGCTTTCGCGTCGGACAGTGCCATCAGAGACGCACGCACCGCGTCCCCTCGGGTGCCGCTTTCGCCCGACGCCTGGGCGGAGGTGCAGATACCACGCTTCGCCGATCCGCCGCCGATCGCCGTCGACGTCTGCTCCGATGCGAGCTTCGACGTCGCGCGGGCTGCCGCCGACCGCCTTGCGGAGGCATTGGTGCAGGTCGGCTGGACCGTGCGTGCTCTGCGTGGCGACGAGATCTGATTCGCGACCCGCGGCGTCGTGCGAGCCACCCTCAATCTCCTCAGCGCTCGGGCCGGACCCCGCTCAGTTGTTGAAGCGGAACTCCACCACGTCGCCGTCCTGCATGACGTAGTCCTTGCCCTCGAGGCGGGCCTTGCCCTTGGAGCGGGCTTCGACGACGGAGCCGGTCTCGACGAGGTCGTCGAACGAAACGATCTCGGCCTTGATGAAGCCCTTCTCGAAGTCGGTGTGGATGACGCCGGCAGCCTGCGGCGCCTTGGATCCCTTGGGGATCGTCCACGCGCGAGCCTCTTTGGGGCCAGCGGTGAGGTAGGTCTGCAGACCGAGGGTGTCGAAGCCGATGCGGGCGAGCTGGTCGAGACCGGACTCGTCCTGGCCGGTCGACGCGAGCAGCTCTGCGGCATCCTCGGGGTCGAGGTCGATCAGCTCGGACTCGATCTTCGCGTCGAGGAAGATCGCCTTCGCCGGAGCGACCAAAGCGGCGAGCTCCGCCTTGCGCGCATCGTTCGTGAGCACGCCCTCGTCGACGTTGAAGACGAAGATGACCGGCTTGGCCGTGAGAAGCCCGAGCTCGCGGATCGGGGTCAGATCGATGCCGGCGACAGACAGCAGCACACCGCGCTCGAGGGCGTCCTTGGCCGCGTGGGCGGTCTCGAGGACGACGGGCTCGATCTTCTTGCCGCGCACCTCCTTCTCGTACCGCGTGATCGCCTTGTCGACGGTCTCGAGGTCGGCGAGCATGAGCTCGGCGTTGATGGTCTCCATGTCGGATGCCGGGTTGACCGCGCCGTCGACGTGCACGACATCGTCATCTGCGAAACCGCGCACGACCTGGGCGATCGCATCTGCCTCGCGGATGTTCGCGAGGAACTTGTTGCCGAGCCCCTCGCCCTCGCTGGCACCGCGCACGATACCGGCGATGTCGACGAACGACACCGCTGCGGGCAGGATGCGCTCGCTGCCGAATATCTCGGCGAGCTTGTCGAGACGCGGATCGGGAAGATTCACCACCCCGACGTTCGGCTCGATCGTCGCGAACGGGTAGTTCGCCGCGAGCACGTCGTTCTTGGTGAGAGCGTTGAAAAGGGTGGACTTGCCGACATTGGGCAGGCCGACGATTCCGATAGTGAGAGCCACGGGGGTCGAGTCTACCTGCCGCAGATGCGCAGCCCCTCCGGGATGCCGGTCAGGCGCGCACGGCGCGGAACGCGTGCGCCACGTAGGGGAGGTCGATCGTCGAGTCGCCCTCGAGCCCCAACTCGTCGAACAGGTCGTCCATCTGTCGCGTGATCTCCGCGCGCTCGTCGGCGGGAGCGGTGATGAGGTAGCTGCGTGAGAGCGCCATCTGGTGCAACTTCGTCCTGCTCATCGCGCGCGTCCACTCCCACTGCTGCTTCTCGACGTGCGTGAAGGGCGCCTCGATGCGCGGACCATCTGACCCGGGGCCGTTGACCATGTTCTCGGCCGGGCTGCTGTGCATGATGTCCGTCAGGCGACGAACCCACTCCACGCGCTCGTCGCGGATGTTCCAGATCAACCCGAGGACTCCCCCGGTGCGGACGACTCGTCCGAGCTCGGCAGACGCGGCTGCCGGCTGCACCCAGTGCCACGCCTGACCGAGCACGACGGCGTCGAGGCTCGCGTCGGGCAACGGCATCCGCTCGGCGGTCCCCTGGAACGTGGGAACACCGGGAACGCTCAGACGCAGGGTCTCGAGCATGGTGGCGTCCGGGTCGACGGCCACGACCTCGGCGTCCGGCGCCTGAGCGAGCACGCGAGTGAGCTTGCCCGTGCCCGCGCCGACATCGGCGATGCGACGAGAACCGTGCGGCATCGGCTCGAGCATCCACGCGACCGCTTCGAAGGGATAGTCGGGTCTCCCGGCCTCGTAGTTCGCGGCTTCGGCGCCGAAGGATGTCGCTCGCTCGGTACTCATGTCGCCAGCCTACGGCGAGTCATCCGGGAGCGTCTCGGATGCCGGGAGAGAGTGGGGATGTGCCACTGGACTTCACCGCTATCGACTTCGAGACGGCGAATTCCAGCCCCGCCTCCGCCTGCTCCGTCGGCCTCGTGCGTGTGCGCGATGGCCGGATCGTCGCGACGGCCGGATGGCTGATCCGCCCGCCCGCCGGGCACGACGAGTTCCAGGAGTGGAACACGAAGATCCACGGCATCCGGGCGCACGATGTGCGGGACGCCGCGAGCTGGGCGGATCAGTTCGACCGCCTGTGCGCCTTCGCAGGTGCAGACGTGCTCGTGGCGCACAACGCGGGCTTCGACCTCAATGTGCTCCGCCGCGCGTCAGAGGCCACGGGTGGCGATTGCCCGCCGTATCGCTCGCTGTGCAGCCTGCAGGTGGCGCGCAAGACCTACGAGCTCGAGTCGTACCGTCTTCCGAAGGCCGCCGAGGCCGCCGGTTTCACCGGATTCTCGCACCATGACGCGCTCGCTGACGCGCTCGCCTGCGCGCACATCATCATCGATGCCGCCCGCCGGCACGGCGCGTCCGACGTCTTCTCCCTGGCCGATGCGCTCGCGCTGCGTGTGACCGATCCGGTCATCGCCACTCCGGAGCGCGCGGTCGCCTGAGTCGCACCGGACGAATGTCCGTGGCCGAGCGCATCATGGAGCACATGGATGCTCTCACGCTCGTTCTCTTCCTGGCCGCGCTCGTGGCCGGCGTCGCAGTGGGCTGGTTCCTCCACGGCTCGCGCGGTGCGGCGGATCTCGCGCGCATCGAGGCGGAGCTCGCCGCCGCCCGAGACGATCGCGACCGGCAGTACGACCTGTATCGGGATGCCGTCGAGCACGCGCGACTCGAGCAGCGCGCCGAGGCGCAGCGTGTGCAGCAGCAGAATGCGGTGCTCACGGCGCTCGCCCCCGTTCGCGAGAGCCTGCAGCAGATGCAGCAGAAGGTCTCGGCCATCGAGCAGGAGAGGCATGCGCAGTTCGGTTCCCTCGCGGAGCAGCTCAGGCGCGCGCAGGAGTCCGACGAGGCGCTGCGATCGACCACCGAATCGCTCGCCGGGGCGCTGCGATCGACAGCCACGCGAGGCGTCTGGGGCGAGACCCAGTTGCGCCGCGTCGTCGAGGCCGCAGGGCTGATCCGTCACGTCGACTTCGACCTGCAGTCGACCATCTCGTCAGACCGCGGCCAGGGCCGCCCCGACATGGTGATCCGCCTGGCCGGCGGCACGTCGATCGCGGTCGACGCGAAGGTGCCGCTCGACGCCTATCTCGAGGCCTCGGCGCTGCCGATCGGCGACGCGCACGAGGCCCAGCGACGCGCGCACATGCAGAAGCATGTGAAGGCGGTGCGCGCCCACATCGACGCACTCGCGAAGAAGGCCTACTGGTCGGGTCTCGACGCGAGCCCCGAGTTCGTCATCTGCTTCCTCCCGAGCGAGTCGCTCCTCGCGGCGGCCATCGATGAAGACCCGACGCTGCTGGACTACGCCTTCAGCAAGCGGGTGGCGCTCGCATCGCCCGTGAACCTGTGGGCGGTGCTCAAGACCGTCGCGTACAGCTGGACGCAGCAGGAAGTGTCGACCGAAGCACGAGCGCTGTTGAACCTGGGAACGCAGCTGTACGACCGGCTCGGGGTGCTCGCCGGTCATGCCGATGATCTTCGCCGCGCGCTCGAGCGCACGGTCGACAGCTACAACAGGTTCGCCGGCTCGCTCGAGAGCCGAGTGCTCGTGACAGCTCGGCAGTTCCCCGGCATCAGCTCGTCGACACTCGACTCGGTCGCACCCGCGGTCACCGCGCAGACCCGACGCTTCACCGCGCCTGAGCTCATGATCGACTCGGAGAAGGAACTCGACTCGAACGTCGGCATCCGCAACGCCGAGGGCGAGGCATCCGAGGAGCCGGGTTCACCGATTCAGGCCGACGTCGGAGACGTCCGCTCTCGTCTCGGCAACGGAGAGTCGGTGCAGACGGGCTCGGCCTTCGGAGCGATCGACCCCGAAGAGCCCCGGAACTGAGGTCAGGCGACGCCCGGCACGCCGCTGAGAAGAAGGATGACGAGACCGCTGGTCACGACGAAAGCGCCGATCATCCACCAGGAGCTGACTTCGTGCCCCTCATCGAGGCGCTTTCGGAACAGCACGTCAGCGCGACGAGCGGGGTCTGCGACAGCGGTCTTGACCACAGGCGGCGCCGGAGTCCCCGTCGGAAGAGGCACACCGGCCTCATCGACATTGATCCGCATGATGCGACCGGTGGGCGTCGTCACGATCTTGGTCGGCGCGGCCTTGGAACCATTCGTGTGCTGCGTTGTCATCGGTCTGCCCTCCTGTGCCTGCGGTGCCTGGCGGCTCCGTCGACGGCGACAAATCCAGTGACAATTGTGACACGGACGCGCGGGAAACCTCGGCTCGGCGCTGCGCACGGCGGTACCGGGTCGGTAACGATGACCGGTTCCGCTCAGATATCAGAGATCAGAGCCACTTCGAGACGAGGTGCTCCGAGGCGATCCTCCGAAGGGTTCCCGACGCGCCGCGCAGCACGACGCTCTCGGTGTAGATGTACCCGTGCTCACGGCGGACGCCGGCCACCAGCTGCCCATCCGTGACACCCGTGGCAACGAAGATCGTGTTGTCTCCGCGCACCAGGTCGTTGGCTTCATAGACCTTGTCCATGTCGAGTCCGGCATCGATGCCGCGCTGGCGCTCGTCGTCGTCGCGAGGCCAGAGTCTCCCCTGGATGTGCCCGCCGAGCGCCTTGATGGCACACGCCGTCACGATTCCCTCAGGGCTGCCTCCGACGCCCACGCACATGTCGGTGCGCGCGGCGTGCCTGGCCGCGTTGATGCCACCGGCGACGTCACCGTCGCTCATCAGTCGCGTACCGGCCCCGGCATCCCGGATCTCCTGAATCAGCTGCTCATGACGCGGGCGGTTCAGCACCGATACGACGATCTCGTCCACCGGCTTTCCGAGGGCCCCCGCGAGCTTGCGGATGTTCTCACCGATCGGAAGACGGATGTCGACCACTCCGACGCCGGCGGGTCCCGTGACGAGCTTGTCCATGTAGAACACGGACGACGCGTCGAGCATCGAGCCCCGGTCGGAGACGGCGATGACGGAGAGCGCGTTCTGGCGCCCCGCGGCTGTCAGCGACGTGCCATCGATCGGGTCGACCGCGATGTCGCACTCGGGGCCAGTGCCTGTGCCGACCTCCTCGCCGTTGAAGAGCATCGGCGCGTTGTCCTTCTCACCCTCGCCGATCACGACACGACCCTGGAAGGCCACGGTTCCGAGGAACGCACGCATGGCATCGACGGCTGCGCCGTCGGCCGCTTCCTTCGCGCCACGACCGATGAAGGGGACGGCACGGATGGCGGCTGCCTCAGTGGCCCGCACCAGCTCCATCGCGAGATTTCGATCGGGACGAAGGGGGCTCAGATCCGCTGTAAGACTAACCATGCGGTCAGCCTAACCATCGGGCGGGCGCGAGACGCCTGTTTTCGGTCAGGCGGCGACGAAGGAAGTGCGATTCTTAACGTGGGCGCAGGAGGAGGAGGTCGGCCGGTCCGCTCCGACAGCATCCGACAGTCAGCCCCGATAGAGTGACTGCTGTCCCGGCTTCCCAAATCGCAGGAGTTCTCATGCCCGTCGCCACCCCGGATCAGTACGCCGAAATGCTCGACCGCGCGAAGGCCGGCGGCTTCGCGTACCCGGCTTTCAACGTCTCCAGCTCGCAGACGATCAACTCGGTCCTCCAGGGCCTGACCGAGGCAGGTTCCGACGGAATCATCCAGGTCACCACCGGTGGAGCGGACTACTTCGCCGGCCACACGGTCAAGGCACGCGCGACCGGCGCACTCGCCTTCGCCCGCTTCGCGACCGAGGTCGCGAAGAACTACCCGATCACCGTCGCGCTCCACACGGACCACTGCCCGAAGGATGCCCTCGCCGGCTTCGTCGAGCCGCTGATCTCCGCCTCTGAAGAAGAGGTCAAGGCCGGACGCAACCCGATCTTCCAGTCGCACATGTGGGACGGCTCGGCTGTCCCCCTGGCGGAGAACATCGAGATCGCCAAGGATCTCCTCCCCCGCATGAAGAACATCAACGCGATCCTCGAGGTCGAGATCGGCGTCGTCGGCGGCGAGGAAGACGGTGTCGCGCACGAGGGCTCCAACGACGCGCTCTACACGACCTTCGCGGACGTCGACCAGGCCGTGCAGGCTCTCGGCCTCGGCGAGCAGGGTCGCTACATCGCCGCTCTCACCTTCGGCAACGTCCACGGCGTGTACAAGCCCGGCGGAGTGAAGCTGCGCCCCGAGCTCCTCGGCGAGATCCAGCAGCAGGTCGCCGCGAAGTACAACACCGGCCCGAAGCCGCTCGACCTCGTCTTCCACGGCGGCTCGGGCTCGACCGACGACGAGATCGCCCTCGCGGTGGCCAACGGCGTCATCAAGATGAACATCGACACCGACACGCAGTACGCGTACACCCGTGCGATCGCGGACTACATGTTCAAGAACTACGACGGCGTCCTGAAGGTCGACGGCGAGGTCGGCAACAAGAAGCAGTACGACCCGCGCGCCTGGGGCAAGATCGCCGAGACGGCCATGGCCGCTCGCGTGGTCGAGTCCACGCGCCAGCTCGGCTCGTACGGACAGTCGAAGAGCTGATCCGTCCCGAATGACAGATGCCCCCGGCCGATCGGCCGGGGGCATCTGTCGTTCAGACGGTCACTGACCGGCTGTCTTGGCGACGAAGTCGATGAAGGCGGGATCGTTCATCAGCGGGATCGAGGCGCAGACGGACGCCACGAGCAGAGTGATCGCCGCGCCGGCGAGCGGCACCCACCACGAGCGCTTGCCGGTGCGAAGGCGACGGATGGAGAAGAACGCGGTCAGCGACCAGCCGACCGCCAGGACGATCGCCGCGATCGTGCCCCAGGTTCTCCCCTGCGCGAAGTTCGTGAACTCTCCGCCCACACCGAGCACGCTCATCATCTGATTCATCGCCGTGGAGAAGTCGAGGTACGACAGGCCCGTCATGACGACGTTCACCAGACCGTAGGCGAGCAGGGCGATCGTGACGAATCGGTCGACCGGACGCGGACGCGCGGGGGCCGAACCGGTCGGAGCGCTGCCAGTCTGAGCGGGCCGGCTCGAGGGTGCACCGACCTCGGCGGTCGGAACCTCGCCCAGCGGAGGCAGCCCGGCTGCCCTGCGCTGCTCGTCGAGGGTCGCGATTTCGCCGTATTGGGGCCGCTGGTCCGTCATCCCAGCATGCTAGTCCGATCGACTAGGAGATGTTCCCAGGGAGCGTCTGAACCGCCCGCACATGATGGCGGCCCCGGAGGAGTGGGGACTCCTCGGGGCCGCGGACTCGGAACGCTGGGGACGTTCGTCATCCAAGTGGATCGAGGAACGCTGGGGACGTTCCACCACCAGTAGCGCCGATTGCACAGACGACTACTTCTCACATGTTATGGAAAGCGTGTGCCCGAGCACCAGTGGCACTTCTTCAGATAGTGAAGAGACGCAGGCGCTGTAAGCGGCGAGCGTCAGAACGACGTCGCGAGACGGGAGGCACTGCCGCCCAGCGCTTCTGCACCCAGCTGGAGCGACAACCGCCGTGCCACCAGTCGGAGCTTCTCGACGAGGCCGCGATCGAGCCGCGGATGGCCTATCGGAAGCGAGACGGCGAGCGACGCTCTGATGTTCGGAGCGGTCACCGGAACGGCGACACAGGCATTTCCGATCGCGTACTCCTCACAGTCCACGGCGAATCCGCGGGAACGCTCGAGCGCCGTCAGCAGAGCCTGTGGGTCCCGTATCGTGCGGGGCGTGAGCTGCTCCAGCGGGTGGCGCGAGAGATAGTCCATCCGCTCATCGCGACTCAGGTCCGCGAGGATCTGCTTGCCGAGCGCTGTCGCGTGCGCGCTCGAGTCGAGACTGACCGACAGGTCGATCCGCGGGCTGCGAGCAGCATCCACGATGTCGACGAGGTGCAGCTCGCCATTCTCGTAGCGGGAGAGGTAGGCGGTGGCGCCCACCTCTTCGGTGGCGCGGCGCAGGGCCGCGCGGACATGGGCGAAGAACACGCCGCCCGCATCGGACCGCGAACGGAATGCGGGAAAGTTCTCGCCGAGGACCAGACCGTCGGGCTCGCTCACGAGATACCCCTCATGCACCAGCGTCCGCACGAGGTTGTACGTCGTCCCGGGGGTGAGACCCGTTCGCGCCGCGAGACTCTTGACCGGCACGGGTCGTGGCGAGTTCGCCACGATGTCGACCAGCCGGAGCGCACGCTGAACCGAGCCGATCAGCGTCGGTGCCGCCTCAGTGGCGCCACTGTCACGCATTCCCACCGGAGGAACGACCTCCCAGCGCACGCGCATCGCGCTGGCCCGCGGCATCCTGCCGCAGTTCCTTCGGCAGCGAGAACATCAGGTCCTCTTCCGCCGTCTTGACCTCTTCGACGTCGCGGTAACCGGCTCCTTCGAGCGCCTCGAGCACCTCGTGCACGAGAACCTCCGGAACGGAGGCACCGCTGGTGACGCCCACCGTGGCGACGCCGTCGAGCCACTCCTGCTTGACCTCTTCGGCGTAGTCCACGCGATAGGCGGCCTTCGCGCCGTACTCGAGTGCGACCTCGACCAGGCGCACCGAGTTCGACGAGTTCGACGAACCGACGACGATCACGAGGTCGGCGTTCGCCGCGACCTTCTTGATGGCGACCTGACGGTTCTGCGTCGCGTAGCAGATGTCATCGGACGGCGGATTGTGCATCTCGGGGAACCGCGCACGCAGGCGATTCACCGTCTCCATGGTCTCGTCGACCGAGAGCGTGGTCTGCGAGAGCCAGACGACCTTCGAGGGATCCTTCACCTGCACGGTGTCGGCTTCGGCCGGCGAGTTCACGATGGTCACGTGCTCGGGGGCTTCACCCGCAGTGCCTTCGACCTCTTCGTGGCCCTCGTGGCCGATGAGCAGGATCTCGAAGTCGTCGCGGGCGAAGCGGACGGCCTCGCGGTGCACCTTCGTGACCAGAGGGCAGGTCGCGTCGATCGCATGGAGTCCGCGGTCGGATGCCGCCTCGACGACGGCAGGTGAGACGCCGTGCGCGCTGAAGACGACGTGCGCACCCTCGGGAACCTCGTCGACCTCCTCGACGAAGATCGCACCCTTGTCCTCGAGCTCGGTCACCACGTGGATGTTGTGCACGATCTGCTTACGCACGTAGACAGGGGCGCCATAGCGCTCGAGCGCCTTCTCGACGGCGACCACGGCGCGGTCGACCCCGGCGCAGTATCCGCGCGGAGCGGCGAGCAGAACGCGCTTGTTCCCGACGACCGGGTTATCCTGAAGCCGCCCGGCCGCCCCACGTACTCGTGGAACGCGCGGAAGGGGCAGATGAACGGCAGTCGAGGTCACTCTTGAATTCTACCGTCGACAACCTGAGCAGGAGCGGGAAGGTGCACTGAGCGGATGACGGTCTTCGAAGCCTCGACGGGATCCGGCGAGACTCCCCCGGCGGATGCGGTCGCTCCGCGCGACTCATCGGCCGATGCTCCGACATCGGTCGCACGCCTCAACGCCACGATCCGCGACTTCGTGGCCCGGTGGAACACCGTGTGGGTGGAGGGCGAGATCACGTCCTGGAACGTCCGCGGCGGCAACATCTTCGCCCGTCTCAAGGACACCCGCTCGGATGCGCAGATCTCGATCCGGGTCTGGTCGAGTGTGCGCCCGCGGATCCCCGGCGACCTGGCAGTGGGCGATCATGTCGTGGCCGCGGTCAAGGCCGACTACTTCGTGAAGGCCGGCGACTTCAGCTTCGCCGTCTCCGCGATGAAGCACGTCGGTCTCGGCGACCAGCTCGAGAAGCTCGAGAAGCTCCGTCTGCAGCTGCGCCAGGAGGGACTGTTCGATCCGGCACGCAAGAAGCGCCTGCCCTTCCTCCCGCACGTGATCGGTCTGATCACCAGCGAGAAGTCCGATGCCGAGAAGGACGTGCACCGCAATGCGGAGCTCCGCTGGCCGCAGGTGCGGTTCCGCACCGAGTACGCCGCCGTGCAGGGCGACCGGTGCGTGCCGGAGACGCTCGCGGCGCTGGCGCGTCTCGACGCCGACCCCGATGTCGACGTCATCGTCATCGCCCGGGGCGGTGGCGACCCGCAGACGCTTCTCGGATTCAGCGACGAGCGTCTCGTGAGGGCCGTGGCGGCAGCATCCACGCCGATCGTCAGCGCGATCGGCCATGAGAACGATCACCCGCTGCTCGACGACGTCGCCGATCTGCGCGCCTCGACTCCCACGGATGCCGCGAAGCGCGTCGTCCCCGACGTGAGCGAGCAGCGGGCGTTGATCGCGCAGCTGCGCTCGAGAGCGACGACGAGGCTCACGCAGCGGCTCTCGCACGACATCGCGCAGCTGGAGCAGTTGCGCTCGCGCCCCTCTCTCCGCTCTCCCGACCCGATCATCGAGTCGCGTTCCCAAGACGTGTGGCTGCTGCTCTCGCGCGGCCGCGACACGATCAGGCGCCAACACGATGCGGCCGGTCGCGCGACCAGCGAACTTCGGGCCTCGCTGAGGGCGCTCTCTCCTGCAGCCACGCTGTCGCGCGGCTACGCGATCGCCCACCTCGACGGCGGAGTGATCCTCCGAGACGCCGCGGACGCACCGGCAGGCAGCGGCCTGACGATCACGGTCGACCGGGGCT
Organism: Microbacterium sp. MEJ108Y; assembly: GCF_000834175.1. NCBI lineage: Bacteria > Bacillati > Actinomycetota > Actinomycetes > Micrococcales > Microbacteriaceae > Microbacterium > Microbacterium sp. MEJ108Y. The sequence continues at coordinate 494,474 of NZ_JXQX01000038.1, forward strand.
CGATCGCGGCGCGCTCCGAAGGCGAGATCGAGGAAGCACCGGTGCCTCGTTCCGGCTGAGGGTGTCGTGCGCACCGCGTAGGATGGAGGCGTGAGTGCGCTGAATGACACCCCCGTGGACACCCTGTCATTCGAGGCCGCTCGCGATGAGCTCGTGAAGGTCGTCTCCGAACTCGAACAGGGCGCTCCGACGCTCGAACAGTCGCTCGCACTCTGGGAGCGCGGCGAGGCGCTCGCTGCTCGCTGCGAAGAATGGCTGCTCGGAGCGAAGCGCCGCCTCGAGGCCGCGCGCGCCACGTCGACCGGCACCGCCGAGGGAGACGAATCGTGAACAAGCCGGCTCCCATCGTCGCCGAGCTCGGGCGTCCGGAGACTCCCGAGGAGACCGCCGCACGCAAGGCCGCCTCGAGCAAGGCCTACCGCTCGAGTCAGACCGTGCGCAGTCTGGTCGCCGCGCTGATCGTCACCCTCGCCATCGTCGCGGTGATCGTGCTGGCCGTTCCGCGCGGAGAGCCTGCGACCACGCAGAAGATCGACGTGGTCGGCATCGCCGGCGACGTGGAATCCACCATGGATCGCCCGGTGATCGTGCCCGATCTGGCGGACTTCTGGCGGGTCAACACCGCCGAGCTCACGAGCGCCGCCACCGTGGTCTGGGACGTCACCCTGGCGCCGTCCGCCGAGGACGAGCGCGGATTCATCAAGCTCGCGCAGGCCTTCGACGCCGACTCCTCATGGGCGCCTCAGCGTCTCAACGGCACCGCGCCCACCGACACGACGTCGATCGGCGGCCTGGAATGGGATGTCTACGACCTCGGTGATGCCGGGGCGAAGCAGAACATCACCTACGCCATCGGCACCCAGGCGGGTGACGACTACCTGTTGCTCTACGGCTCGCGTTCCGCCGATTCCACCGCGGAACTCGCCGAGTCTCTCGTCCCCCAGATCCGCGACCTCTCGGAGTGACCATGACCCACGCGCTCACGCCCGCTGCTGCCTGGAAGCAGATGCAGGACGGCAATCGGCGATTCGTCGCCGACGCACCTCAGCACCCGAACCAGGACGTGGCTCGACGCAAGCACCTCGCTGAGGCACAGCATCCGGTCGCGACGCTGTTCGGCTGCTCGGACTCGCGCCTCGCCGCGGAGATCATCTTCGACCTCGGACTCGGCGACCTGTTCGTCGTGCGCAACGCCGGCCAGGTGATCGGCGAGTCCATCGTCGCGAGCCTCGAGTATGCGGTCGCCGTGCTGAACGTGCCTCTGATCGTCGTCCTCGCGCATGACTCGTGCGGTGCCGTCCGCGCTGCCATCGACGGAACGGCCATCGACGCCGCGCCCCTGCCGCCGCACATCTGGAAGCTCATCGCCCCGATCGTCCCGGCGGCGCGCAAGGTGCTGGCCGAGAGCGGCGGCACCACCGTCGCCGAGATCGACGCGGAGCTCGTGGGCGAAGAGCACCTGCGCAACACGGTCCGGGACCTGCTGCAGTCGTCCGAGGTGATCTCGCAGGCTGTCTCCGACGGCCGTCTGGGCATCGTGGGCGCCAACTACCGTCTGGCCGAGGGCACTGCGGTGCCCGTCATCACGGTCGGAATCGACACAGACGGAAACGACACCGAGGGGCACGGCCCCGCAACCAAGGAGGGTTCGGAATGACCGACCAGCACAGTGGCGCAGACGCGCAGGGGTACCGCATCGAGCACGACACCATGGGCGAGGTGCGGGTTCCCGTGAACGCGCTCTATGGCGCACAGACGCAGCGCGCCGTCGAGAACTTCCCGATCTCGGGCAAGGGCCTGGAGTCCACGCAGATCGCCGCGCTCGCGCGCATCAAGAAGGCCGCTGCACTCGCGAACAAGGAGCTGGGAACCCTCGACGGGGCCATCGCCGACGCGATCGCCCAGGCCGCCGACCAGGTGGCCGCCGGTGCCCACGACGGTGAGTTCCCGGTCGACACTTACCAGACGGGCTCCGGCACGTCGTCGAACATGAACATGAACGAGGTGCTCGCCACTCTCGCCACCCGCATCCTCGGTGCGAACGTGCACCCGAACGACCACGTGAACGCCTCGCAGTCGTCGAACGACGTGTTCCCGACCTCCGTGCACATCGCCGTCACGCAGGCGCTCATCGACACGCTCATCCCCGCGCTCGACCACCTCGCCGTCGCCTTCGAGGCGAAGGCCGAGCTGTGGAAGGACGCGGTGAAGTCCGGCCGCACGCACCTCATGGACGCCACCCCGGTCACGCTCGGCCAGGAGTTCGGCGGCTACGCCCGTCAGATGCGCCTCGGCATCGAGCGCGTGCAGTCTGCACTCCCCCGCGTCGCCGAGGTTCCGCTGGGCGGCACCGCCACCGGGACCGGCATCAACACGCCGCTCGGATTCCCGCAGAAGGTCATCGAGCTGCTCGCCGCCGAGACCGAGCTGCCGATCACCGAGGCGAAGGACCACTTCGAGGCGCAGGCCAACCGCGACGGACTCGTCGAGGCCTCGGGCGCGCTGCGCACGATCGCGGTATCGCTGACCAAGATCAACAACGACCTGCGCTGGATGGGCTCGGGCCCCAACACGGGTCTCGGAGAGCTGCACATCCCCGACCTTCAGCCCGGCTCGTCGATCATGCCGGGCAAGGTCAACCCGGTCGTCCCCGAGGCTGTGCTGATGGTCTGCGCGCGAGTGATCGGCAACGACGCGACCGTCGCCTGGGCCGGCGCGTCCGGGTCCTTCGAGCTGAACGTCGCCATCCCGGTCATGGGCACGGCGCTGCTCGAGTCGATCCGTCTGCTCGCGAACGCCTCGCGTGTGCTCGCCGACAAGACCGTCGACGGACTGCAGGCGAACCTCGACCGCGCGGCGGCATTCGCCGGCATGAGCCCGTCGATCGTCACCCCGCTCAACAAGCTCATCGGCTACGAGGCAGCGGCGAAGATCGCCAAGCACTCGGTCGCGAAGGGCATCACGGTGCGCGACGCCGTGATCGACCTCGGATACGTCGAACGCGGCGACCTGACGCTCGAGCAGCTCGACGAGAAGCTCGACCTGCTCTCGATGACCCACCCCGGTTGATCGTCAGGCTCTGAACACGGATGCCGCAGGGACTCGGTCCCTGCGGCATCCGTCGTCTACGGCGTCAGCAGCAGCGGGCACCCGGGTCGGCATCCTGCTGCGCGTAGTGCGCCCTCCAGAACTCCCGCTCACTGAGCGGCTCTCTCTCGGGATGCCGCTCGCGCTCGTGCGCGACGTAGGACGCGTACCGCGACTGCCCGGTCACGCCGTTCACGTACCAGGCGACCGCGTGCCAGGCCCGCCGAACATGGTCGGATACCACGGCGGCCATCAGTGCCCCCTCGTGGGCTGAGCGGACGAAGGGAGTGCGTTCCACTGCTTCTCGACGGCGCGTTCCTCCGACGAGGCGATGAGACCGGCCGGTGCGAAGCGGTGCGACGGCACCTCCGGGTCCTCCTGGTCGATGACGGGCCCGGGGCGCACGGCCTGGATGACCTTGATGATCGAGATGGTGATCACGATCACCGACAGCACGAGGAACGTCACCGACAGGATGCCCTGGATCATGGTGTTGCGGACGACCGCTTCCATCGCGGCGACGCTGGTCGCCGTGCCGAAGGAGGTCTCCCCCGCCGCGAGAGCGTCGCGGAAGGCGACATGGTTCGCGAAGTAGCCGACCTGCGGCACGGTCGAGAAGATCTTCTGCAGCGAGGCCGTCACCGTCACGACCGTGACGAATGCCAGCGGCAGCGCCACCACCCAGAGAACCCTGAAGGTGCGTCTGCGCGCCACGATCGTGAGCACCACGGAGAGGGCGATCGCCGCCAGCAGCTGATTGGCGATGCCGAACAGCGGGAACAGGGTGTTGATGCCGCCGAGAGGATCCGTGACCCCCATGATCAGCACTGCGCCCCACCCCGCGACCATGACGGCCGTGCAGATCCAGGCGCCCACCCGCCACGAGGTGTCCTTGAAGCGAGGGAAGACGTTGCCGACCGAGTCCTGCAGCATGAAGCGCGCGACGCGGGTGCCGGCGTCCACCGCAGTCAGGATGAACAGCGCCTCGAACATGATCGCGAAGTGATACCAGAACGCCATCATCCCGGTGCCGCCGATCCACTGCTGCATGATGTGTGCGAGGCCGAGAGCCAGCGTCGGCGCGCCGCCCGTGCGGGAGACGATCGATTCCTCCCCCACCGCCTCTGCCGTGCTCGTGAGCATCTCGGGTGTCAGGTTCACCCCGGTCAGGCCGAGACCGTTGACGAACGCGACCGCGCCCTCGACCGTGCCGAGCGTCGCCGCCGGCGAGGAGTTCATGGCGAAGTACAGCCCGCGGTCGATAGAGATCGCGGCGACGAGCGCCATGATCGCGACGAACGACTCCATGAGCATCCCGCCGTAGCCGATGAAGCGCGTCTGCTTCTCCTTCTCGATCATCTTCGGCGTCGTGCCCGACGCGATGAGCGCATGGAATCCGCTCAGCGCCCCGCAGGCGATCGTCACGAAGAGGAACGGGAAGAGCGCCCCTGCCCAGACCGGCCCCGTCTCGCCCGCGGCGAACTCGCTGAAGGCCGGGACGGTGATCTCGGGCCGCACGAACAGGATCGCGACGGCGAGCGCCACGATCACGCCGATCTTCATGAACGTCGAGAGGTAGTCGCGCGGAGCCAGCAGCATCCACACGGGCAGCACCGCCGCGATGAAGCCGTAGACGATGATGCCCCACGCGATGGTCGTCCGGTCGAGCGTGAAGATCGCCTGACCCCAGTCGGTCTCGGCGACCATGCCGCCGCCGATGATCGCGGCCATCAGCAGCACGAAGCCGATGATCGACACCTCGGTGATCTTGCCGGGGCGGATCCATCGGAGGTACGCCCCCATGAACAGGGCGATCGGGATCGTCATCGCCACGGAGAACACGCCCCACGGGCTCTCCCCGAGGGCGTTCACGACCACGAGGGCGAGGATCGCCGTGATGATGATCATGATGAGCAGCGTCGCGATGATCGCCGCCGTTCCACCGAATCGGCCCAGCTCGTCGCGGGCCATCTGACCGAGAGAGCGTCCGCCTCGCCGCATCGAGAAGAACATCACGAGGTAGTCCTGCACCGCACCCGCGAGCACGACTCCGACGATGATCCAGATCGTGCCGGGAAGGTAGCCCATCTGGGCGGCCAGCACCGGACCGACGAGTGGACCGGCGCCCGCGATGGCGGCGAAGTGGTGGCCGAACAGCACCCGACGATCCGTCGCGACGTAGTCCTTGCCGTCCGCCTTGTACTCGGCGGGAGTCGCTCGCCGGTCGTTCGGCTTGACCAGGTTCCGCTCGATGAACTTCGAGTAGAAGCGGTAGAACACGAGGTAGGTGCAGACCGCCGCGAACACGAACCAGATCGCGTTCACCGTCTCTCCCCTGACGATCGCGAGCATCGTCCAGGCGATGCCGCCCAGCAGCGCGATCGCCACCCAGAGCACGATCTTCAGCGGTGTCCACCGCGGCTTCTCGTCCACCGCCACGGGCGGCAGCTGGTCATCTTCCACGGTCTTCGTCGCATCACTCATCGCGCATCACTCCATCGTCTGCGTTCGGTGCCACGAGCGTATGCCGACGTCAGCGCGGAGGGAAGCGAATCGCCGACGCGTCCTCCGGAATACACGACAGCGGATGCCGTGAGACCACGGCATCCGCTGTCGAAGAGTCAGCTCAGCTGAGCTCGCCTCCCTCCAGAAGCTCAGTCACGAGGGCGGCGATCGCGGAGCGCTCCGAGCGCATCAGGGTCACGTGGGCGAAGAGGTCGTGTCCCTTGAGCGTCTCGATGACGCTGGCGATGCCGTCGTGGCGTCCGACGCGGAGGTTGTCGCGCTGACCGACGTCGTGGGTCAGGATCACTCGGGAGTTCTGCCCCATGCGGCTGAGCACCGTCAGCAGCACGTTGCGCTCGAGCGACTGCGCCTCGTCGACGATCACGAACGCGTCGTGCAGCGACCGACCGCGGATGTGCGTGAGCGGAAGCACCTCGAGGATGCCCCGTTCGACGATCTCCTCCATGACGTTGCCCGAGACCACCGAGCCGAGCGTGTCGAAGACCGCCTGCCCCCACGGGCCCATCTTCTCGCCCTGGTCGCCGGGGAGGTACCCGAGCTCCTGGCCCCCGACGGCGAACAGCGGTCGGAACACGATGATCTTCTTCTGCTGCTGCCGCTCGAGCACCGCCTCGAGACCCGCGCAGAGCGCCAGTGCCGACTTTCCGGTGCCCGCACGCCCGCCGAGCGAGACGATGCCGATGTCGGGGTCGGTGAGCAGGTCGATCGCGATCCGCTGTTCGGCGGATCGCCCGTGCATCCCGAAGATGTCGCGATCGCCGCGCACGAGCTTGTACTCGCCGTCGCCGGTCACCCTGCCGAGGGCGGATCCGCGCTCGGAGTGGATGATGAGGCCGGTGTTGACCGCCAGGCCTCTGGCGTCTTCACTGATGCCCACCTCGCTCTCGTACAGGTCGCTGATCTCATCGCCCGACAGGTCTAGCGTGGTGATGCCGGTCCAGCCCGAGTCGACGGCCTGCTCGGCGAGGTACTCCTCGGCGCGAAGGCCGAGGGACGCCGCCTTGACCCGCATCGGAAGGTCTTTCGAGACGATGGTGACGTCCTGCCCGTCCTGCGCGAGGTTCATGGCGACGGAGAGGATGCGGGTGTCGTTGTCGCTCAGCCGGATCCCGGCGGGGAGCACCGACGAGTCGGTGTTGGCCAGCTCGACGCGGAGCGTGCCGCCCTCGCCCACCTCGACCGGGAAGTCCAGACGACCGTGCTCGATGCGCAGGTCGTCGAGGTGACGCAGCGCCTGACGGGCGAAGTAGCCGATCTCGGGGTCGTGGCGCTTGCCCTCGAGCTCGGTGATGACCACGACCGGGACGACCACCGAATGCTCGGCGAACCGGAAGAAGGCCTGAGGATCACTCAGCAGGACGGACGTGTCGAGCACGTAGGTCCGGAGATCCTGATCAGGATCAGCGGACGCTGCTCGCGTCGTCGTCTTACGGGTGGACTGCTGCGCTGTGCCTGTGGACTGCTGCGCTGTACGTGAGGTCACGACCCACTCCCGACCCGGGGAATCCCGGTTTGTTCGAACGAGTCGACCAGGGGGTCACGAGTCGTCAACCTGAGGCCGACCCGACGGGCGCCTTGCCCGATGCCTAGAAGTTACGACCAGGTGCCGACATTCGCCTGGCTCGACACGCCACCAGTTCGTTACGTGTTGATTAACGGGATGTGACCGGCCCCCTGATGCACCGTCTCAGCGGCCGAAGCGCCGATCGCGGTCGGCGAAGTCGCGAATCGCTCGCAGGAAGTCGACCTGGCGCAGATCCGGCCCGAGCGCCTCGACGAAGTAGAACTCGCTGTGCGCGCTCTGCCACAGGAGGAAGTCGCTCAGTCGCTGCTCGCCGCTCGTGCGGATGACGAGATCGGGATCCGGCTGGCCGCCGGTGTAGAGATGTTCGCCGATCATCTCGGGTGTGAGATGCGCGGCGAGGTCTTCGATCGTCCCTCCGGACGCCTGATGCGCGGTGACGATGCTGCGCACGGCGTCGACGATCTCGTTGCGGCCGCCGTAGCCGACCGCGAGGTTGACGTGCAGCCCCGTGTGGTCGCGCGTGCGCTCCTGTGCGTCGTCGAGCACTCTCGCGAGCTCCGCGGGGAGGATGTCCGAGCGGCCGACGTGCTTCACTCGCCAGTTGCCCTCGCGCGACAGAGCCTCGGCGAGCTCCGCGATGATCTCGATCAGGTCGGCCAGCTCTGCCGAGTCGCGCTTGAGCAGGTTGTCACTCGACAGAAGATAGAGCGACACGACGCGGATGCCGAGCTCGTCGCACCATCCGAGGAACTCCCGCATCTTGGCGGCACCGGCCCGATGCCCCTCAGCCGGAGTGTCATAGCCCAGCTGTCGCGCCCAACGCCGATTGCCGTCGATCATCATTGCGACGTGGTGCGGAACCGACTCGGGGTCGAGGTGTCGGCGAAGCCTGCTGGTATAGAGCCGGTACAGCGGCCCCCGCCCCTGAACATCGCGTGACATCACCTCCCTACGCTATCGTGTCGGCGGTCTCGGGACCGAGGACCGATCCTCAGGATATGTACGCTCGGCTGCATGATCGCCCGCATAGAGTGAGGGCGTGAGCACACCCGACTCCTCGGTACCCGACGTCCCCCAGCTGCCCCTCCTGGAGGATGCCGCGCACGACGTCGCCGCGGCCGAGATCAAACCCACCTGGCGAGGCTGGCTGCATGCGGCCACCTTCCCGATCGCCATCGTCGCCGGTGTGGTGCTGATCGTCGTCGCCCAGGGTGGTGCCGCGAAGTGGGCTGCGGCGGTGTTCATGGCGTCATCGCTGCTGCTGTTCGGCAACTCGGCGCTGTATCACCGGATCGACTGGAGTCCGAAGGTCAAGATGATCCTCAAGCGGATCGACCACGCGAACATCCTGCTCCTGATCGCCGGGACGTACACCCCGCTCGCCGTGCTGGCGCTCCCCCCGGGCAAGGGCGCGCTGCTCCTCGTCTTCGTCTGGTCGGGTGCGCTGGTCGGCATCCTGTTCCGCGTGTTCTGGATCAATGCCCCTCGGTGGCTGTATGTCGCGCTCTACCTGCTGCTCGGATGGGCGGCGGTGATGTACCTCGCCGACCTGTTCGTCGCGAACGCGACCATGATGGCGCTCGTCATCGTCGGCGGCCTGCTCTACACGGGCGGCGCGATCGTCTACGCGCTCAAGAAGCCCAACCCGTGGCCGGGCCATTTCGGCTTCCACGAGATCTTCCACCTGTGCACGGTGCTCGCGTTCCTGTGCCACTGGGTCGCGTGCCTGCTCATCGCGCTGGCGCCGCTGTCCCCGTCGCTCGGGGCCTGAACCGCTCCGGTCAGGTCAGCGCTTCTCGGGGTCGTCGTCGCCCTCGCGGACGATCGGCAGATCGGTATCCGTCTCGGTCGCCTCGTCGGCCGCGAGCGCGGCCTCTTCGGCATCGAGCTCGTCCCTGACCTCTTCGCGGTAGCGCACCCGACGGATCCGACGGTTCATGTCGAGGATCAGCAGGATCACCGCGATGAGGATGATCACCACGGCGGCGAAGCCGACGAATCCGGGCGTGACCAGCTCCGGTGCCACGGTCATCGTGGGCGTCGGCATCGGGGTCTCGGTCAGAGCAAGCATGGAGTCTGCCTTTCATGCGCAGGTCGCATAACCTGGAGTTACCAGCCTAACGACCGGAAGACCCACCCCGTGACGACCGCACAACAGCTCGACGACCGCTATGGCCGCACCCGCACCCGACGGGGTCCGTGGATCATCGTCATCGCCATCGCCGCACTTCTCGTCGGCGCGTTCGGCTGGATGATCGTCACGTCGCAGATGAACGCCGTCGACTCCGACGACCTCGGCTTCGACCTGGTCGACGAGCACAGCGTCACCGTGCGCTTCCAGATCACCGGCGTGCAGGGCAAGGACGTGGCCTGCGTCGTCGAGGCGCTCGACGAGGAGTTCGGAGTGGTCGGCTGGAAGGTCGTCGAGATCCCTGCGGGAGACACGCATTCGCAGGCGCTCTCGGCCACGGTTCCCACCGTCTCGGCCGCGACGACAGGTTTGGTGAACAGCTGCTGGGTCGCCTAGACTCGTGCCAGACAGATGACGCCCTGGCACGTGCCGGGGCGTCTTGGCATATCCCCCGCGGAACGTCGCCGGGTACCTACCGAAGGAGCTTCGTCATGTCTACTGACGCTCAGGTTCCCTTCCTCACGCAGGAAGCGTATGACCGGCTCGTCGCCGAGCTCGAGCACCTCTCCACCACCGGTCGCGAAGAGATCGCCAAGCGCATCGAAGCGGCCCGCGAAGAGGGCGACCTCAAGGAGAACGGCGGCTACCACGCCGCCAAGGACGAGCAGGGCAAGCAGGAGGCGCGGATCCGCACCCTCGAGAACCTCCTCAAGACGGCCAAGGTCGGTGAGGCGCCCGCGAGCCGCGGCATCGTCGAGCCCGGCACCGTCGTCACCGCGATCGTCGCCGGCGGCGAAGAGGTCTTCCTGCTCGGCAGCCGCGAGATCGCCGTGGGCAGCGACCTCGACGTCTACAGCGAGGCCAGCCCGCTCGGACAGGCGATCCTCGGACTCAAGGTCGGCGAGAAGTCGTCCTATGAGGCTCCGAACGGCCGCGCGATCTCGGTCGAGATCGTGAACGTCGACACCTACACGGGCTGACACCGGTCAGCATCGGGCTCGTGCCCTGACATGCAGATGCCCCGTCCGACCGGACGGGGCATCTGCATGTCAAGGCTGTGTGCGCGTCGCGTCAGTCCGGCACGACGATCGGCTGGAAGCCGGCGTGGCGGAGCGTGTCCAGGGTGTGCTCGGAGTGCTCGGCACCGCGCGTCTCGACGCTGAGCTCGAGGAACACCTCGCTGATCTGCAGGCCGTGCCCGTGCCGGGTGTGCATGGCCTCGATGACGTTGGCTCCCGCCTGGGCGATGAGCTCCGAGACTCGCGCGAGCTGACCGGGGCGATCGGGCAGCGGGATGCGGATCGTGAGATAACGGCCCGAGGCCGCGAGGCCGTGGGAGACGACACGCTGCAGCAGCAGCGGGTCGATGTTGCCTCCGGAGACAACGGCCATGGTCGTGCCGCTCGCCTTCACCTTGCCGGCGAGGATCGCGGCGACACCCACCGCTCCGGCGGGCTCCGCGATCACCTTGGACTGCTCGAGAAGAACCAGAATGGCGCGCGCCAGGTCGTCGTCGGTCACGGTGACGACTTCGTCGACGAGGTCCTTGATGATCTCGAACGGTATGGCCCCCGGTCGCGCGACCAGGATTCCGTCGGCGATCGTCGGCTTCGTCTCGATGTCGACGGGGTACCCGGCCTCCAGCGAGGGGATCATCGCCGCGGCGTTCTCGGCCTGTACGCCGATGATGCGCACAGAGCGCCCGAGTTCGGCAGCCTTGGCCTTCACCGCGGCCGCGACGCCGGCGATGAGGCCCCCGCCGCCGATTCCCAACACGATCGTGTCGACATCGGGAGCGTCCTCGAGCAGCTCGAGTCCGAGTGTGCCCTGCCCGATGACGACGTCGCGGTGGTCGAACGGGTGGATGATCACTGCCCCCGTACGCTCGGCGAACTCAGCGGCGAGTCGCAGCGAGGTCGCCACGGTCTCTCCCTCGAGCACGACCTCGGCACCGTAGCTCCTCGTCGCCAGCAGCTTGGGCACCGGAATGCCCAGGGGCACGAAGATGGTCGCCTGGATTCCGAGCGTCTGAGCCGCGAGGGCGACGCCCTGTGCATGGTTTCCGGCGGACGCTGCGACCACGCCGCGTGAACGCTCCTCGGCGCTCAGCTGCGAGAGGCGGTATGCCGAACCACGGATCTTGAAGGATCCCGTTCGCTGCAGGTTCTCCATCTTGAGCACCACCGGTGCGCCGAGCACGTCCGACAGGGCGCGCGAGGGCAGGGTCGGCGTTCGCGTGATCACCTCAGCCAGACTCTGAGCGGCGTTCTCGAACTCGGTCAGGCTGGGGACTGCGCTCATCGATTCCTCCGTGTGCGCTCGCGCGGCACTGTGCTCCAGATAAGGTCTGCGTTCGGTTTATCGCCGGTGCGCCAGGCGCCGGTGCTGACTGTCACCGCGGCGACGTTGACGAAGGCCGCGAGAGGCACCGCGAACAGCGCGCCGGGGATGCCGCCGACCATCGAGCCCCCGGCGACCACCAGGACGACGGCGAGCGGATGCACCTTCACTGCCGAGCCCATGAGGATCGGCTGCAGGATGTGACCCTCGAGCTGCTGCACGCCGAGCACGACGGCCAGCATCGCGAGCGCGATCCAGGGGCCGTTGTAGACCAGCGCGAGCAGTACGGCGATCGCGCCGGTCACGACGGCACCGACGATCGGCACGAACGAACCGAGGAAGACGAGCACGGCGACGGGGATCGCCAGCGGCACGCCGAGCAGAGCGGCGCCGACGCCGATGCCGACCGCATCGATCGCGGCGACGAGCAGTTGGGTTCGGGCGTAGTTGACGATCGTCGCGAAGCCGTTGCTCGCGGCGGCGTCGGCGGCGGGGCGCGCAGCGCGCGGGAAGAGGCGCAGCGTCCACTCCCAGATGCCCCGGCCGTCGGCGAGCAGGCAGATCAGGATGAAGAGCGAGAGGACCGCACCGGTCACGACGTGCGCCGCGGTCGTGCCGACTGCGAGCGCACCGTTCAAGAGCGTCTGAGTCTGCTCGTTGACGACCTGGAGGGCCTGGTCGATGTATCCCTGGATCTGCGAGTCGCTGAGGTGCAGCGGTCCGGTGAGCAGGAACTGACGGAACTCGTCGACCGCCTGCGCACTGCGCTCCTGCACGTCGGGCAGCTGCGCACGGACCTGCCAGATCACGAGCCACATGAGCAGGGACACGATCGCGAGCGTGCCGATGATCGAGAGGGCGACGGCCAGCCACCGCGGGAAGCGGTGGCGCAGCATCCACTGGAATCCCGGCCACAGCAGGGCCGTGATCAGGATGCCGACCATGAGCGGGATCACGAGGAGCTTCAGCTCGATGACGAGCCAGATGAATCCGGCCACCACCGCGGCGATCAGCAGAATCCGCCACGAGTATGCCGCCGTGACGCGCAGCCCTCGCGGGACCGCCTCGTCGGCCTCGGTGGTCACCGTGCGATCAAGGGAGACGGGGCGCGGACGGAAGAGGTCTCTCAGCCGCGGACGCTGCTCTTCGCTCATCGCCCAAGTCTACGGCGCAGCCGCCGACCGTCGTGACGGGCCGGGCGCGGATGTCGGCGCTCGGCGCTACCCTGACGAGGTGACCGACACCCTCAGCGCCGCCCAGGCCCGTCGCATCGCGCTCGCCGCGCAGGGCTTCTCTCGTGCACGCCCGGCCTCGGTGTCGGCCCGGCACATCCACCGCGTCATGGATCGTCTCGGCGTGCTGCAGATCGACTCGGTCAACGTGTTCGCACGGTCGCACTACATGCCGCTGTTCTCGCGCCTGGGTGCCTACGAACCGGCGCTCTTCGATCGCGTCTTCCATTCGCGCACGACCCATTACGTCGAGTACATGGCTCACGAGGCGACGTTCATCCCCATCGAGGACTGGCCTCTGTGGCGATTCCGCATGGATCACTTCCGCGCCAGATGGGCGGCGCCCGACTCATGGATGAGCACCAACACGCGCACCCTCCGCTGGGTGCAGGACGAGCTCCGAGCCAGGGGGCCGCTGCGACCGGCCGACCTCCGCGACGACGCTCCTCGCGAGCGTGGCACATGGTGGGATTGGGATGACGTGAAGCTCGCCCTCGAGCACCTGTGGCGCACCGGCGACGTGGCGATCAGCGGTCGAAAGGGCTTCGAGCGCACGTACGCGCTCGCCGAGCAGGTGATCCCCGACGCCATCCTGTCGCAGCATGTGCCCCGAGAGGACGCGATCCGCGAGCTCACCCGGCGCGCGGCACGATCGTCGGGGGTCGCGACCCAGTCGGACCTCGCGGACTACCACCGCATCCGCGACCGAGCGGCGGTGTCGCAGTCGATCGCGGATCTGGTCGACTCAGGCGAGATCCTCGCGGTCTCCGTGCGCGGCTGGGACCGCGGCGGTCGTCCGCTGCCCAGCTGGAGGCACCGCGACGCCGTGCTGCCGCGCAGGATCGACGCCGCCGCGCTCCTGACGCCTTTCGATCCCGTGGTCTGGTTCCGTGACAGGGCTCTGCGCGCCTTCGAGCTCGATTACCGGATCGAGATCTACGTTCCTGCCGAGAAGCGGCGATACGGGTACTACTCGCTGCCCGTGCTCGTCGGCGACCGCATCGTGGCGCGTGTCGATCTCAAGGCCGACCGCGCGACGTCGACGCTCCAGGTGCAATCGGCCTGGTGGGAGCCTCAGGGCCAGCCGGGCGCGGATGCCGAGAAGATCGCCGCCGAGCTCGCCCTCGCGGCGGCGTGGCAGGGACTGGCGCACGTCTCCGTCTCGCGCTGGGGCACCGCGTCCGAGGCTCTGCATGCGGCGCTGTCCGGTCGCGCAGACGCATCCGTGCGTCGCCATGTGCACGCCAGAGAGGCATCCGGGTGAATCGCCGCCTCGCGTGGACGATCGGGGGCGGTGTCGCCGCGCTCCTGGTCGCGGGGGCAGCCGTGTGGCTCTGGCAGGCGTCGAGCGACATCCCCTCGGCACGGACCACGCCGACCGCGACGAGCTCGCCGACACCCGATGCCGATCCGCGGGCTCTGGCGCAGCGGGCGCTCGACGATCACCTCGAGGACTGCACCTCTGCCGAGCTCACCGACGGCGTCGTCCCCGAGGGGTGCGGGATCAGGATCCCGTGGGGCACCGAGTTCGCCGCGGTCGACGACGTCCGCTTCCGCGTCGAGCGGATGCCGGTGCTGGAGCTGACCGATGACGGATTCATCGCCGAAGGCGGCATCCTCGTCGCGACCGTGTCGGGCACCGGACAAGACGGCAGTCCGCGAACCGAGACCTATCGCACGGACTCGTGGACGCTCCGCGGCGACGCGAGCGTCGAGGATGGGGACGTCGATCTCGACGTGTGGTGAGCAGCGCTCCGAGTCAGCGCCCGAATACGCAGAAGGCCCGATGCGACGATGCGCATCGGGCCTTCCCGCAGGTCAGAACTGCACGCGCGGCGGCTCGGAGATCGCGCCGCTGTCGGCGACCTCGAAGAACTCGCGTTCGGTGAATCCGAGCCCCTTCGCGAAGAGGTTGTTCGGGAAGACCTTGATCTTCGTGTTCAGCTCGCGGACCCCGCCGTTGTAGAAGCGGCGCGCGGCCTGGATCTTGTCTTCGGTGTCGACGAGGGCCTGCTGCACCTGCAGGAAGTTCTGGCTCGCCTGCAGCTGCGGATAGGCCTCCGCGACCGCGAAGAGGCTGCGAAGCGCCTGCTGGAGGTGCCCCTCTGCGATTCCCGCCTCACCCGGGCTGCCGGCCGAGAGCGTCTCCGCTCGCGCACGAGTGACGTTCTCGAAGACCGCCTTCTCATGCGAGGCGTAACCCTTGACCGTCTCGATGAGGTTGGGTATCAGATCTGCCCTGCGCTTCAGTTGGACCGTGATGCCACTCCACGCCTCGTCGACGCGGACGTTCAGCTGCACCAGCGAGTTGTAGGTCGCCCAGAGGTAGATTCCGATGAGCAGAATCACACCGACGACGATCAGTACCGGCACGAGCCATTCCATCAGAGGCCCACCCTTCCTCGTGTTTGTCTCATCCTATCGGCGCAGCCTGCGCGTCGACTGGGTGCGGCGGTCAGGCGCAGAACCCGGATCATGCGCCGAGAACCCGATCGAGGTATCGATTGGTGAACCGACGCTCGGGGTCGAGCCGGTCGCGCAGCGCGGTGAAATCGCCGAAACGGGGATAGCGCTCCTGCAGCTGCTCGGCTGTCTGCGTGTGCAGTTTGCCCCAGTGCGGGCGCCCGCCGTGCTCGAGCATGATCTGCTCCACGGCCTCGAAGTAGGCGGACGGGTCGGCGCGCCAGTAGCGGTGGACCGCGATGTATCCGCTCGCCCTGCCGTATGCCGTCGACAGCCACCTGTCGTCCTCCGCCGCGAAGCGCACCTCGATCGGGAACTCGATGCGCCACCCGCGTCGCTCGATGAGGTCGCGGACCGCGCGGAACGCCGGCACCACGTTCTCGGCGGGCACCGCATATTCCATCTCACGGAACCTGACAGTACGGCTCTGGGTCAGGACTCGATGCGAGAGCTCTGTGTACCGCCGGTCGCCCGTGAGCTTCACCGCAAGCCTGTTGAAGGGCGGGGTGATGGCCGGCATCGCCTGTCCCGTCGCGCACACCGCTCGGTACACGCCGTTCGAGAGCACCGTCTCGTCGATCCAGCGCCCCAGGACGGGAAGCGGCTGCCGCCTCGTCGACTCCGGCACCCTCGTCTGTCTCTTGGTCAGGGCGATGTCGGTGTGCGGAAACCAGTAGAACTCGAAGTGGTCCGATGCCTCGACCCTGTCGTGCAGGGCCTCGAGAACGTCGTCGAGCGGTTCCGGCTCATCGATCGCCTCCATGAGGAAGATCGGCACGCACTGCAGCGTCACCTCGACCAGGATGCCGAGCGCGCCCAGACCCAGCGCGATAGCGGGGAGCAGGTCTGCGTTCTGTCCCTCGTCCACCCGGAGGAACTCCCCTGCGGCGGTCACCAGCGTCGCGCCGACGACCTGGGTCGCGAGGCCGCCGAAGCCGGCGCCGGTACCGTGCGTCCCCGTCGAGACCGCACCCGAGATGGATTGCCGGTCGATGTCGCCGAGATTCTCCATCGCGAGGCCGAACGGTGCGAGGAGCGAAGGGATGCGGTGCAGTCGTGTGCCCGCGAGCAGCGTCGCTCGTCCGGTGGCCGCGTCCGCCGACACCAGGCCCTGCATGTCGTCGAGCTCCAGGAGCACGCCGGGAGCGACGGCGATGCCCGTGAAGCTGTGTCCCGCGCCGACCGCCTTCACCGTGAGCCCCTGCGCGACCGCGGCGCGGACCGCGCGCTGCACGCCTTCAGGGCTTCGCGGGCGCTCGACGCGCAGCGGTGTGACCTGCGCAGACCTCGCCCAGTTCTGCCAGGTGCCCCCGATCCGGGTCACAGGAACGCCTTCCCCTCGCCGCGATACGTCGGAAGCTCGTCGACGATCTCATCGCCCGACACGAGCTGGTAGCTGTCGATGCGCTCGGCAGGCTCGCCGCTCTTCGCGTGGCGGAACCAGACACGGTCGCCCACTCCGAGCCGCTCGGCCTCGCGGCCCTGCAGCGGTGTCTGCACCTCGCCTGCGGCCTCGCGGGACAGCGTGCGCAGCCCCTGCGGCCAGACGGGCAGCGGTTGCCGCGACGCGACAGCGGGGCCGGAAGCGATCCATCCGCCGCCGAGCACGGTTGCGATGTCGGCCGCGGGGCGCCGCACCACGTCGAACGCGAAGGCGGACGCCGGTGCGGGGCGGAATGATCGATAGCCGTCGAAGAGATGCCCGCCGAGCAGTCCGCTGCCCGCGCTCGCCTCGGTCAGCGATTCGTCGCTGCCAGTGAACTCGAGCGAACCGGTTCCGCCGCCGTTGAGGAATTCGAGCGATGCGACCTCTGACAAGGCGCCGACGATCGCGGCTCGACGCTCACGCAGCTCGGATCGGGAACGCGCCTGCATGAGACGGATCACCGGCGCATCCGCTCCGGCGTTGTCTCCCTGGCCCGCGATCTGAGCCTCGTACATCTGAAGTCCGACGAGCCGGAACCCGGGGCGGCGCACGATCTTGCGTGCGAAGGCGGCGACCTCGCCCGCGGTGAACAGAGCAGACCGTCGCACCCCGATGTGGCCGAGCGCGACGGATCGCAGTGATGCGTCGGCGTCGACCGCGACCCGGATGTCCGGGCGGCTGCCTGCGGGCGCGACGCTGTCGATGATGTCGAGGTGCGCCGGATCGTCGACCATCAACGTGATCCGTTGCGCCGCCTCCTCGGATTCGAAGAGCTGTGCGAGTCCCGCGCGGTCGACCGTCGGATAGCCGACGACGATGTCATCGTGCGTCTCGGCGAGCCACAGAGCTTCGGCCAGCGTGAAGGCGAGGATCCCTCTGAACCCGGGCAGCTGCAGCACGGCGTCGAGCACCGAGCGCACCCGCACGGACTTCGACGCGACGCGGATCGGCAGTCCGCCCGCGCGAACCAGCAGATCCAGGGCGTTGTAGCGCAGAGCTTCTCGATCGATCACTGCCACGGGAGCCGGCAGATGGCCGGTCGCCGCAGACAGGCGCGGCCAGAATCGTGACGGGTCGAGCCACTCGGGGGAAACGGCGTTTCGTTCCTGATCGGGGCTCAGATCGGCGGTGAGGTCGAGCACTCCCCCACCTTATGGGGTGGGCGGACTCGGATTCAGTCTTTCTGAGATCGAGTTGCACTGCCTGTCGCGACCCCTATCTGGAAATCCCGATACATCAGCGGCGATCGTCGTAATGAACAGCACGGATCGCCGTCTTGATCTCTGAGGCCGCCATTCACGGCGGTCTCACCGGCCATGCCCGGCCGGTCGCCGGGGGGCGGCGATGCTGTCTGATCAGCATCACGGGGAGGCGGGCGCGGGGGGCGCCCGCCTCCCCTCGCGCGGCTCGGGCAGCACGGCGAGCGTGGCACCGCGTCTGTCGCGCACCCAGATGCGACCCCCGTGTACTCTGAGCCAGTCACGGCATGGAGCCCCCGTAGCCCAATGGCAGAGGCAGGCGACTTAAAATCGCTTCAGTCTGGGTTCGAGTCCCAGCGGGGGCACGTCGTGCTCTGCTCAGTCCTCCACGAGCCAGTCCGCGAGATCGGGTGGACGCGTGCTCCGCGCCTTCGACCCACGTGCCTCACGGACGCGTCGGACGATGAGCACGGCGAGCGCGACGGCGAGCGCGGAGTACACGGCGTAGTCGAGGTAGCCGAGCAGGTGCTCCAGCTGTTCGTGCTGAGTGCCGAGCAGCGCACCGACCCCGATGAGCAGCGTGTTCCACAGGCCACTGCCCACGATCGTGTACACGCTGAAGCGGGTCAGGTTCATGCGAGTCGCGCCCGCGGGAATCGAGATGAGGCTGCGCACGCCGGGAACCATCCGGCCGACGAGCACCGTCCACCCGCCGCTTCGCCGGAACCAGTGCACTCCGCGATCCAGGTCCGCACGGCTGACCAGCTTGGTGGCGGAGAGGAGCCGTACCGCCCGATCGATGCCGATCGCCGCACCGAGCCAATAGAGCAGGAGTGCGCCGATCCACGACGCCAGAGTGCTCCAGACGATCAGCCATCCGAGGGTGAGCTCGCCGCTCTGGCTCAGATACCCCGCGAAGGGCAGGATCACCTCGCTGGGAATGGGCGGGACGAGCACCTCGAGGAACACCAGCACACCCACCCCGATGTCGCCGAGCTGGGTGAGAACGTCAGCGGCGAATCCGGTGAGGCCGGAGAACCCGTGATCCGACGCCGACGGGGCGGCGGTCATGCTGGCGGTGCTCATGCCGGCGGTGCTCATCGACCGAACAGATCGCCGATGCCCGGAATGCCGAGATCACCGAGCCGCTGTCCCCATTCGCTCGCCGTGTCGCCGAGGCCCGAGACGGTCTCGCCCGCCGACCCGAGAACGCCTTCCGCCGCTCCCGCAAGCTCCTCGCCGCCGAGGCCGCTCGCGATCGCCTCGACGTCGACGCCCTGGGCGAGGGCGTCGAAGTCGACTCCGAGACCGGCAGCCTGCTCGAGGAGAGGAGCGGCGACGGCACTGCCGACCGCGCCCACCGCGACGACCCCCAGCGCGCCCACCGCGGCTCCGCCGACCGCACCGGCAGCACCGAACCCGCGCACGCGCGAGAGGATGCCGCGCATGCGCCCCGGACGGGCAGCCTCGGACCGACCGGCGGCGCGGGCGAGATCATCGGCCGATGCCGATGCCGGGCGCTCGCCCGGAGCGAGTTCTGCGTTCATGCGCTCCTGCACCTGCGCACGCTGCGCGGGAGTCAGGCGCGCGAAGGCCTCGCGATGGATCTGCTCCACGCGGTGCGGATCGGCAGTCTCGAGCAGGTAGTCGTACCGCGCGATGGCTGCCCGGTCGGCATCCGACACCGCACCGGCCGCACCGCGCGCACCGGCTGCACCGCGCGCGCCGGCCGCAGGCGGCGAGTAGGGATCCCGGCCCGACGGACGCGCGGGCGGGGGCGAGTAGCGATCGGGTCCGGCCTGACGCCCGACCGGTGAAGACGGCGTCGCTGCCTGCGAACCGGTGCGATCCGTGCGGGATCCGTTCTCGTCGAGATCGAGGGCGCGAGCGGCCATCCCGAGCAGTCGGTTGAGTTTTCCCATGGTGACGGTTCCTTCGTGGGTGTGGACGACCACGGAACTCGACAGCGGGGCAGTGAGGGTCCATGGTCGTCCGCGGATACGGACGCCAGGTCTCCTCCACCCTCACGGGCCGGTGGGCCGGAACACGACTTCGTGTCCGTAATGACGACGCCACCGCAGACGGGAGTACTCCCCTTGCGCTGCCGAGGCTAGCAAGCGCGCCTATGAGGCCGGTGCAAGACACGCCCTCGCCGGAGACGAGGAACGCCCCGACTCCGAAGAGTCGGGGCGTTCGAGGGGATGACTACTTGGCGGCAGCCGTCGCAGCGGTCTTCTTCGCAGCCGGCTTCGTGGCGGCGGTCTTCTGACCTGCCGGCTTCTCGTCGGCGGCCTTGTCGGAGGCGGTCGCCTGAGCGGCCGGAGCCGTTACGGCGGGAGCCGGAGCGTCAGCGGCCGGACGCGGGCGTGCAGCGAACTCCTCGAAGACGTAGCGCGGGTTCTGCACCGTCTCGAGGTTCACCAGGTCGCGGCCGAGCCACAGGTTGTTCCACCAGCCCCAGACCACGCGGAACTTGCGCTCCCACGTCGGCATAGCGAGACCGTGGTAGCCACGGTGCGCGACCCAGGCGACGAAGCCCTTGAGCGCGATCTTGCCGGACTGGAAGACACCGTTGTAGAGCCCGAGGCCGGCGACGGCACCGAGGTTCTTGTGGAAGTACTCCTTCGGGTCCTCACCACGCAGCACGGCGACGAGGTTCTTCGCGAGGAGCTTCGCCTGACGCACGGCGTGCTGCGCGTTCGGCACGCAGAAGCCGCCGACGCCACCACCCGAGAGGTCGGGAACGGCCGAGACGTCACCGGCGGCCCAGGCGCCCTCGACGAAGGCCTCGGGCGTGCCGACACGGAGGTCTGCGCGGGTCTGGATGCGGCCGCGCTCTTCGATCGGCAGATCGCCGCCGCGCACGACAGTCGGGTTCGCCATGACACCGGCGGTCCAGACGATCAGGTCGGTGGGGATGACCTCGCCGGTCGACAGCTCGACGTTGCCGTCGACGGCGCTGGTGAGCTGCGTGTCGAGGTGCACGTTGGCGCCTCGCTTCGCCAGGTCCTTGAGGACCCACTCGCTCGTCGGCAGCGACACCTCGGGCATGATGCGGCCCATCGCCTCGATGAGGTGGAAGTGCGTGTCTTCGAAGCTGATCTGCGGGTACTTGCCCACGAGCGACGACGCGAGCGAACGGAGCTCTGCGAAGACCTCGATGCCGGCGAAGCCACCACCGACGACGACGACCGAGAGCAGACGATCGCGCGCGGGTCCGGCGGGCAGCGAGGCCGCCTTGTCGAAGTTCGACATCAGGCGATCGCGGATCGCGACCGCCTCTTCGATGGTTTTCAGACCGATCGCGTTGTCGGCGATGCCGGGGATCGGGAAGGTGCGGGAGACCGCGCCAGCGGTCACCACGATCTGGTCGTACGAGAACTCGTACGGCTCTCCCACCGGAGGGGTGATCGTCGCGACCTTCTCAGCGTGGTTGATGCCCGTCACCTTGGCGGTGAGCACGTTCGTTCGCTTGAGGTGACGACGGTGCGCGACCACCGAGTGGCGGGCTTCGATCGAGCCGGCGGCGACCTCGGGAAGGAACGGCTGGTACGTCATGTACGGCAGCGGGTCGACCATGGTGACGTCTGCTTCACCCTTGCGAAGGTGCTTCTCCAGCTTCCACGCCGTGTAGAAGCCTGCATAGCCTCCACCGACGATCAGAATCTTGGGCACAGTGCTGTTCTGAGGCACAGGGGGACAACTCCTCGGGAGTCAGGGATGTGGCGTGCGAGCGCGCGCCGATCGGATGCGCCGGGCAGCTGCGGTGACGCCAAGCGCTATCAGGATACCAGGGACTGTGAGCGCGATGAGCGGCAGGGTACCGTAGCGCAGCGAATCAGCGCTGGGAAGCAGCGGTGAACCGGGCTCGGTCGGCGCGTCGGCATCCGGCAGGGGCGGCACCTCGACCGGCGCGGCGGTGGGTTCGGGCTGCGGAACGCTCTCTGCGCGTCGGAACAGGCGGACCCACTCGGCGAGGTCGCCCATCGGATTCTCGGAGACCTTCGGCACGTCCGCGGTGATCGCCGCGTCGGCATCCACCAGCCCGTAGCCGTAGAGAGGATCGGGGAGGTCGGCCATGCCCGGCACCTTGATCGCGGTCTTGATGATGCGATTGATGACGTTGGCGGCATCGAGCTCGGGGTGCGCAGACCGGACGAGCGCCGCGATGCCCGCGACGATGGGCGCCGCACCGCTGGTGCCGCTCCAGGGCACGACGGTGCCGTCCGCCGAGACGCCCCGCAGCCCCTCACTGGGCGCGGCGATCCCGATGGTGATCCCCTGGGTCGACGCCTCGATGCTCGCTGTCCCCGTCTGGTCGACTCCGCCGACCGTCAGCACGCCGGGGATCGTCGCGGGAGCGCCGATGATGTTGGTGCCGCTCCCCCGGTTTCCCGCGGCGACGACCACCACCACGTCATGCTCGAATGCGTAGAGGAACGCGTCGTCCCAGCTCCTGTCCCAGTCCAGCGTGTTCGTGGTGAACGAGAGGTTGATGATGTCGGCCCCATGGTCGACCGCCCACCGCATGGCCTTCGCGACCTGCTCGGTGAACGGCACTGCGGCGGCGGCGCCGAAGCCCACGGAGATCGAAAGCAGATCGGCCTCGGGGGCGACTCCGATCATGCCCTTGCCGTCGGCGGAGCCGCGTCCGGCGGCGAGCGAGGCCACCCACGAGCCGTGATTGCCGTCGATGGCACCCACCGGGGTGCGGCCGTCGGGGGTTCCGGTGCCGGACACGTCGGTGCCACCCACGACGGCGTCATCGAACACGCCAGGGACCTTGCCGATCCCGGTGTCGATGACGGCGATCGTGACCCCGTCGCCGCGAGTGGTCTGCCAGGCGTCGCGGATGCCGGCTCCGTCGAGCCAGTACTGAGCGGCGCGATCCGGATCTGCGGGGTCGTCCGGCACCGGCGGCGGGGTCGCTGCCGCGCCGAGGAGCAGGACGGATGCCACGATCGTCGCCATCGCGACGCCGTTGCGCAGCATCCGCGGCCGCCTCATGCGGTCGATGCCTCGACGTCACGCAGGGCCGCACCGGGGTCGTCGCACCGGCACTTCTCCGGCGACCACGTCGAGCGCTCGAGCGCCGCGTCGCCGATCGGGTTCACGCCGGGACCTGCCGCGAGAGCGTGACCGGCCAGAGCATGCAGGCACTTGACGCGCGACGGCATGCCGCCGGCGGAGATCCCATCGATCTCGCCGACCTCGCCGAACTGCGCCCGGTCGGCGAGGTACGCCTCATGCGCGGCGAGGTACGCCGCGGCGACGCCCTCGTCCTCGGCGAGCAGCGCGGAGAGCTCGGGCATGACCTGCGTGGCCTCGAGGGTCGACATCGCGGCCGTCGCGGCCGGATGCGTCAGGTAGTAGAACGTGGGGAACGGTGTTCCGTCCGGGAGCCTGGGTGTCGTGGCGACGACCGTGGGGTTGCCGCACTCGCAGCGGGCTGCGATTCCCACGACGCCACGGGCGGTCCTGCCCAACTGGGCCGACACCACGGCGAGCTCGGCGGTCGTGGGGGCGGGGAATGGCGGCGTGGTCACCTATCCAGCGTACGGGAGCCGACCGGGAGGATGCTCTGAGCGCGCTCCCCGCTCGGCGACGCCCGACGGTCAGCGGCTGACGGCGGCCGTGTCGCTCAGCCCCGCGGACGTCAGCGTGCGCAGCAGCTGCGGCATCCAGTCGGAGGGCGTCTCTTCGAGGGTGTCGCTGACCGGCCCCTGCTGCTGCGGGAGCGCTGCGGGGTCGAGATCGTTGTCGATCAGATACACGACCTCGCCGGGCTTGACATAGTACAGGCGCTCGCGCGCCTGGGTGGTGATGTAGGCCGGGTCGCTCCAGCGCTCACGCTCTTTCTCGAGCGCCGCGATCTGGTCTTCGGAGACCTGGATCGACTGCTCCAGAGCCGAGATCTTCTGCCGCTGGTCGATGAAGGTGCCCAGCGTCGGCACCAGCACCCATGCCCCGAGCACGACGAGCGACAGCATGATGACCGAGAACGCCGAGAGGCGGATGCCGGAGGCCCACTCACGCACGTCGACCCGACGCTCCTGGGAGCCTCGATTCGCGGCTCCCCTGGGCCGACGGGCGGACGGACGCGGGGTCGACTTCGCCGCCGGCATGGTGCGGGATGCGCCCGAAGACGCCGAAGGAGGAGCCGGTCGTCGTGCCACGGCTCCTCCTCCGTACGTGCCGCTCAGGCGGCGTGTGTCTGTCTCTGCTGTGTTCAGCCCTGGTAGCGCGGGAACGCGGAACGGCCGGCGAAGACAGCCGCGTCGCCCAGCTCCTCCTCGATGCGCAGAAGCTGATTGTACTTCGCGACGCGCTCGCTGCGAGCAGGCGCACCAGCCTTGATCTGACCCGCGTTCGTCGCGACCACGAGGTCGGCGATCGTGGTGTCCTCGGTCTCACCCGAACGGTGCGACAGCATGGCGGTGTAGCCCGAGCGCTGCGCGAGGCTGACCGCGTCGAACGTCTCGGTGAGCGTTCCGATCTGGTTGACCTTGACGAGCAGCGAGTTGGCGACGCCGCGCTTGATGCCGTCGGCGAGACGGGTCGGGTTCGTGACGAACAGGTCGTCGCCGACGAGCTGGACCTTCGAGCCGAGAGCGTCGGTGAGGAGCTTCCAGTTGTCCCAGTCATCCTCAGCCAGCGCGTCCTCGATCGTGACGATCGGGAAGTCGTTGACCAGGCCCTCGTAGTACTCGATCAGCTCGGGGCCGCTCCAGTCCTTGTTGTCGAGGCGGTAGACGCCGTCCTTGAAGAACTCGGTGGCTGCGACGTCGAGGCCCAGCGCGATGTCGGTGCCCGGCGTGAAGCCGGCCTTCTCGATCGCCTTGACGAGGAAGTCGAGACCCTCGCGGTTGCTGGGCAGATCGGGGGCGAAGCCGCCCTCGTCGCCGAGACCCGTCGCGTAGCCTGCGGCCTTCAGCTCGCCGCGCAGCACGTGGTAGGTCTCGACGCCCCAGCGGAGTGCCTCGGAGTAGGTCTCGGCGCCGATCGGGGCGAGGAAGAACTCCTGCATGTCGATGCCGTTGTCGGCGTGCTCGCCGCCGTTGATGACGTTGAAGAGCGGAACGGGCAGCAGGTGCGCGTTCGGGCCGCCCAGGTAGCGGAACAGCGGCAGGTCTGCGGAGTCGGCCGCGGCCTTGGCGACCGCGAGGCTGACGCCGAGGATCGCGTTGGCGCCGGTGCGCTGCTTGTTGTCGGTGCCGTCGGTCTCGATCAGGATCGCGTCGACGATGCGCTGCTCGCTCGCCTCGACACCCTCGAGCGCCGGGCCGAGCTCGTCGATGATGGCGTCGACCGCCTTGAGGACGCCCTTTCCGCCATAGCGGCTCTTGTCGCCGTCGCGGAGCTCGTACGCCTCGAATGCGCCGGTGGATGCACCGGACGGGACGGCCGCCCGCTGGACCACACCGTCGTCGAGGAGCACCTCCACCTCAACGGTCGGGTTACCGCGCGAGTCGAGAATCTCGCGTGCGCCTACAGCCTCGATCAGTGCCACTGATGTGCTCCTTGCTCAGAGAAAAGGTTGTGTGGAGCGTCGTCGATCCGCGCCCAGTCTAGCCCGCCCGCGCTCGACCTCCCGGGTCCGTCTCGGCGGCTCACACCACGACGGCGAGGGCGAAGCCGTCCCAGCCCTTGGCGCCGACCGTCTGCAGGGCGGTCGCGTCGAAGCGGGGATCCTCCCCCAGCATCCGCAGCGCGTCTCTGGTGCCGACGACCTTGGAGTCGGTCGAGTCCGCACGGACGATCTCGCCCTCCCGTCCGATGTTGTCGAGCACGATGACGGTTCCGGGATGCCCCAGCTTCGCCGCCCAGTCGAGGTAGACGGTGTTCGACTCCTTGTCGGCATCGATGAAGACCAGGTCGAAGCCGCCGACCAGCGTCGGGAGCACGTCGGCACCCCGGCCGATCCGGATGTCGACACGCTCTCCGACCCCGGCGGCATCGATGCTCGCCCGCGCGACGGCGGCGTTGTCGGCTTCGGCCTCGACCGTGACGACGCGGCCTTCCGGCCCCACGGCCCGAGCGAGCCAGATCGTCGAATAGCCCCCGAGCGTGCCGATCTCGAGCACGCGGCGAGCGCCGCTGATGCGCGCGACGAGGTTGAGCATCTTGCCGCCGACGGGCGCGACCTCGATCTCGGGAAGACCGGCGTCGCGCTGGGCCGACAGCGCCGACTCGAGGTGCGGATCGTGACCCACGAGCAGCTCGGCGAGATAGGCATCGGCGTTCGACCAGGCTGCGGGAGTGGAATCCATGCCCTCAGCAAACCGTGACGCCTCGGGAGCGTCAAGAGGGTTGCGGAGGCTAATCCGCGCGCGGAGCGGACAGCAGTCGGCCGGGCCCGTCGGCGAGCTCGGGCTGTTCACGGAACTGCCCGGTGACGACGAGGACGGCGATGACCGCTGCCGCGACGATCCACCCCGCGAGGCCGAGCGGTCCGGCGAGCGCGAGATCGGGCTGCGATGCGGCGAAGATGACGATCAGCCCGGCGGCGGCGTTGAGGGAGCCATGGGCGAGCACAGCCGGCCAGACCGAGGCGGAGCGCAGGCGCAGCCAGCCCAGGAGAACACCCCAGGCCATGCAGCCACCGATCATGAAGAGCACACCGGTGATGTCTGTGCGTCCGAAGTTGTAGCCCAGCAGGATCAGCGGGCTGTGCCAGACGCCCCAGATCGCTCCGCTGAGGAGCAGCGTGGGCCAGGTGCCGAGCGGACGCAGCGCGGGCACCAGCCATCCGCGCCATCCGAGCTCTTCGCCGAACGCCAGCACGCTGTTGAGGAGTGCGCCGAAGGGGATCATCACGATCTGCGAGATCACGACGACCTCGATCGGCGGCATCGGCGCACCGGCGGGGAGCGCCTTCGCGACCTCTGCGGAGAACGCGGCGAAGGTCAGGTCGAGCTGCACGAACCCGAGCGCTGCCGCGAGCACGATGCCGAGGGCGACGAGAAGGGGCGGTACGAGCCAGCCGGCCACCATCAGCCAGACGACCCGCTTCGCCGGACGCAGCGGCCACAGCCCGAGGAATCGCGCCCGCTCGCCCCTCGACGGGATTCGCATCGTGAAGGTGACCACCAGTGCGGCGATCGCGGGGGTCAGCATCATCACCGGCAGGAGGAACCAGGTGCTCGGCTCGGCGAGTCCGTCGCCCAGCCAGAGAGGGAGGGCGACCACCCACGCGAGTCCGCACGCGAGTGCGACGAAGACGATGATGGCTGCGGCTCGGATGCGAGTCATGGGTTCTCTCCCTGTTCGGGTTCGCCGAGGGGCGTGGTCATCGGGATGCGGCCGAGGCCAGGACGGATGCCGCAGTGGCCGCGTCGTCGACGGTGACGACGAAGACGCGGCCGTCGGTGCGAGTGACTTCGAGGGCCTCTCCGGTGCGCAGGACGAATCCTCGCCGCCCGTCCGTGCCGAAGCGGTAGCCCCAGCCTCCGAACTCTGCGAAGGGGTTGACCTGAACCGCCCGGGTGCTCGCGATCTCCGTGGCGGGGATCTCGAGTCGTGGCCAACCCGCTGCCGAGCGCACCCGGAGACCCGCGGCGCTGGCGCGGACCCGGAACGAGAGACCGCTCGCCACGAGGATCACGAGGATCAGCGCGATGACCGCGACGATCCATCCGGCAGCCACGCCCCGTGCAAGGAGCAGCACGCTCATCGCGATCGTGAGGAAGACGCCGATCCCCAGGACCACCTGACCGCTCCGGGCGATGCCGACGGTCTTCATCCATACGGCGCGTTCATGATCGGCGAGCGGCAGGGGTTCAGCCGGTGGCTCGGATGCTGCGGACGCGAACTGCACCTTCGGCTGCAGGAACCACCCGGCGGCGGCCAGCCCGGCTGAGACCACGAAGAAGACCGGGACCCACGGCGCGATGTCGGCGGCCTCGGCCGCATCCGAAAGGCCGCGCTGAGCGGCGGTCGAGACGACGGCGAGCATCGACATCATGCCCGCGATGCCGAGGCTTGCGGCTCCGAGCAGACGGGCGGTCGTCGACCACTGCGGTGGTGCACTCGACGTCGATGCACCGTGCGCGGGCAGTCTGTGCGAGAACAGGGCGATGATCGCGAACAGCACGATCGTCCCGCCGCCCAGACCGATGAGCAACGCCAACGGCGTCCACCGCGGCCCGAAGCCGTCGACCCCGTCGAGGCCCCAGTGGACCGCCGCCGGATCGGGGATCTCGGGCAGCCAGGCGACGACGACGACTGCGGCGAGCGCGATCAGGGCCGCGGGGACGATCACCCCCACCCACCAGAACGCGGTGCGGGCTCGGCGGATCTCGGCGGTCATGCTTCGGTCTCCTTGATGAGGGCGGCCAGGGTGGGGGGCGAGAGGCCGAGCGACGCCGCACGGGCCACGAGGGCGGCGATGTCGTGGGAGAGCTCGGCGAGTGGGGCGGCGGTCGGGGACACGACGGCTCCCCTGCCCCGTCGCAGATCGATCAGCCCTTCGTCTCGCAGCTGCTGGTAGGCGCGGAGCACCGTATGCAGGTTGATCTCGAGCGCATCCGCGAGCTCGCGGGCGGAGGGGAGTCGGTCGCCCGGCGTGAGCCGGCCGGCGAGGACGTCGGCGCGGACGGACGCCGCCACCTGATCGAAGAGCGGCCGAGCGCTGTCGGGGTCTATGCGGATCAGCATCCCGCCTCCTCTCTTCTACTAGTTCTACACAAACTATAACAACTGTTCGATCCCTCCAGTGATCTTTGTGGCGATCCCGGCATCATCCACACTGACTTCATGCGCATCACTCCCCGACGCCTCGCCATCGGCATGAGCCTGTGGATCCCCAATCTCTTCAGCGGCATCCGCATCCGCCGATTCAGCGAGGACTGGACCCACGCGACAGTCGAGCTGCATGTGAACGTCTTCACACGCAACTACGTCAAGACGGCGTTCGGCGGCTCGATGTCTGCGATGACCGACCCGTACTTCTTCATGCTCGTGATGCACCAGCTCGGACGCGACTACGTGGTGTGGGACACCCGCGGCGAGATCGAGTTCCTCAAGCCCGGCCGCGGGATCCTCACAGCCGAGTTCGAGGTCAGCAGGGAGCGGGTCGAGGAGATCCGCGAGCGCGCGCACGGCGGCACGAAGGTGCTCGAGTGGTTCGAGACCGTGATCACCGACCGCGACGGCGATGTCGTCGCGAAAGTGCGACGCGAGGTCTACATCCGCGAGAAGAAGCGCGTGACCGCGGCTCGCGGCTGAGCAGCGAGGAAGTCACCGCGAATTCACCCTCGCATGACACGATGACGGGATGCCCCTCGCACGCCGCCTGAGACTCGGCGACGCCGTCGCCATCGGACTCGGCTCGATGATCGGTGCGGGCGTGTTCTCGGTGTGGGCGCCCGCGATGGGCGTCGCCGGCAGCGGCATCCTGATCGCCCTGGGGATCGCCGCGATCGTCGCCTACTGCAACGCCACCGCGTCGGCGCAGCTCGCCGCAGCGCACCCCGTTGCCGGCGGCACCTATGCGTACGCCAGAGCAGAGATCGGTCCGTGGTGGGGTTTCGTGGCCGGCTGGAGCTTCGTGATCGGCAAGATCGCGAGCTGCGCCGCGATGGCCATGACCTTCGCCGCCTACGCGGCGCCCGAGGGCTGGCAGGTGCCGGTGGCCGTGGCAGCAGTCGTCGCGCTCGCAGCCGTCAACTGCTTCGGCGTCACGCGAACCGCGCTCGTCACCCGGGTGCTCGTCGCGTGCTCCCTGCTGGGGCTCGCGCTCGTCGTCGCGACCGGACTCGGCGGATCGTCTACGGCGACCCCCGCCCCTCTTCCCGATGCCAGCGCGTACGGCGTGCTGCAGGGCGCAGGACTGCTCTTCTTCGCGTTCGCAGGGTACGCGCGCATCGCGACCATGGGCGAGGAGGTCGTCGACCCTGCCCGGACGATCCCGCGCGCCATCGCCCTCGCGCTGGGCGGTGCGGTCGTCGTCTACACGCTCGTCGCGATCACGGTCGTCCTCGTCCTCGGTGGCGACGCGGCGACGAGCACGACGCCTCTGTCCGACGTCGCAGCGGCCACCGGGTGGCAGGCTCTCACCCCGGTCATCCGCATCGCGGCGGCGGCGGCCTCGCTCGGCGCTCTGCTCGCGCTGCTCACCGGCATCGGGCGGACGACCCTGGCCATGGCCCGCGAGCAGGACCTGCCGCGGTTCCTCGCGAAGGTCGACGAGCGCTGGCAGGTGCCGCGTCGTGCCGAGATCACGATCGCGCTGATCATCGTCGGGATCGTGGTCATCGCCGACCTTCGCGACGCGATCGGGTTCTCCTCGTTCGGGGTGCTGCTGTACTACCTCATCGCGAATGCCGCGGCGTTCCGACAGCAGGCGGCTGCTCGCCGCTATCCCCGCGCGTTGCAGGTCATCGGAGCTCTGGGCTGCCTGCTGCTCGTGAACACGCTGCCCGTCGTGGCCTCGGCGATCGGAACCGCGGTCGTGCTCGTCGGAGTGCTCTATCGGATGACTCGCCTCAGACTGTCGCGGTGATCACATGCGCGCATTCTCGTCCGGGGACTGCTCGGACGATCCTGCGCGATACGTGCGAGGGGCCATGCCGAGGATGCTGCGGAAGTCACGTGTGAGGTGCGCGTGATCGGCGTATCCGAGGTCTGCCGCAAGGCCCGACAGCTCGATCCCCGGATCGAGGCGCAGCCGCTCGGCGGCCTCCTGAAGGCGACGCCGGCGGATCATCGCCGCCGGTGAGACGCCCACGTGTCGGTGGGCCATCCGCTGCAGTGTGCGCACCGAGACGGCCAGACGCATCGCCGCCTCTTCGACGCTGCCGGCGGCATCATCACCCATGAGCACGTCGACGAGCGCGTTCGCGTGCCGTGCGGATTCGTCGACAGCCCCGACCCGGCGCACGAGCCAGTCGGAGAAGACCGCGACGGCGCGTTCGCGGCGCCCCTCCCCTGTGCTCATGGCGGCACCGATCGCATCCGCCAGGTCAGGCGCGTCGATGATCGTCTCGGTGTCGACGAGCGCAGCCGGGTCGTCGACGAGCGCTGCCACAGCCGCTGGCCGCAACAGCGCGCCGACCGCCCAGCTGGTTCCGCGCAGGTCGCGATGCGACGCCCGCGTCGTCGCGCCCGACAGAGTGACCGCGCCCTGCTCGACCACGAGATTGAGCGCCGGGTAGCCGACGATCTCCTGCCGCGATGACCGGCCGGGCTCTATCGACCACTCCGGGATCCAGAACCACACGGCGAGATCCCGCGCGCCCGCCGCGGGCGGCAGCCGATGGAACTCGGGCAGCCGGGCCGGGTAGAGCACTCCACGCGTCGGACGCATCTCTATTTGTCGCTATTCGTCGCTCGGGCGAGCTGTGGGAGGCCCCGCGACACGCGGGGCCGGCGCCGGGACCGGGTCGGCAGACGGCCACACCACGAGCAGGAACGCCGCGATCGGCCCGAGGAACACGGTCAGCACGAACCATGCGAGCGCAGACCTGTTCCGCGTTCGGGCGAACCCGCCGGCGAGGATCGCCACGGTCAGCCACATCGCGGACACCGTCGGTCCGAGGTATTCGACATCCATGTCTTCGACCCTACGACCCTCGCGCCACGCGCAGAGGACGCGCTCCGCAGTCTGTCGTCGATGTTCAAGCGCACACCCCGAGGGCTCCGTACCGTGAACGCATGACCACCGAGAACACGACCGGCGTGACCGGCGAACACACCACCGACGGCCGCCCGCACAGCGCGACCTCGCTCACTCCGTTCCTCGCGATCGCCGGAGCCAGAGAGGCGATCGACTTCTACCGAGACGTCTTCGGCGCCCGCGTCGTCGACGTCACGGAGTTCGGGGGCGTCGTCGCCCACGCCGATCTCGACTTCGGCCTCGGTCGCCTGCAGCTGGGCGAACCGAGCCCCGAGTATCACCTGGTTCCCGCGCCGTCGGGTGACGACGACTGCTACTCGATGGGCCTCTACGTCTCGGACGTCGACGCCGTGGTCGAGCGGGCGGTCGCCGCGGGAGCGACCGTGCGCGAAGCGCCGTCTGCCTTCGTCTCGGGCGACCGATTCGCGAGCATCCGCGACCCCTTCGGCGTGAGGTGGTCGGTGATGACCCGCGTCGAAGACCTCTCGGACGACGAGAGCGCGCGTCGCGTCGCCGACTGGGCCGCGTCGTTCAGCGCGGCACCGTCTGACGACGCGAGCTGAGAGCCGCCTCTGCCGCGAGGCACGCGGCCGGGAGCAGCACCTCGGCCGTGCGCCGGTAGCCGAGCGGGCTCGGATGGAAGCGATCCAGGCTGAACATGGCATCGGGATCGTCGAAGAACATCGGGCCCACGGCTCGGCGGAGATCGACGGGCCGCGCCCCGGCCGAGCGTGCGGTCTCGGCCTGCGCTTCGGCCAGCCTGCGCGACACGCTCGAGATCAGCCTCCGCAGCGGCTGTGGCACGGGGCGCAGCGCGCCGAGGTCGGGGCATGTGCCGACCACGACCTCGGTGCCCTGGCGGCGCAGGTGCACGATCGTGTCGCGTAAGTGCTGTGTGGAGACGGCGATCGGGAGTCGGTGGGTGACGTCATTGCCTCCGACCACGATCACTGCCACGTGCGGTGCGTAGCCATCGGGCAGACCCGCGAGCTGAGCGGCGAGATCGGGCGACTCCGCACCGACGACCGCGGCAGTGCGCAGGCGCACGGGCCGCCGCATCCGCCGTGCCATTCCTTTCGCGAGCCGTCCGCCGAGCGTCTCCTTGCGGCGGTCGGCGCCGAGACCCGCCGCCACCGAGTCGCCCAGCACGAGAAGCTGCACAGGATCGCCGTCGAGCGCACGGCGCCAGACGCGATCAGCATCGATCGACTGC
This sequence comes from Microbacterium sp. MEJ108Y, assembly GCF_000834175.1. Lineage (NCBI taxonomy): Bacteria > Bacillati > Actinomycetota > Actinomycetes > Micrococcales > Microbacteriaceae > Microbacterium > Microbacterium sp. MEJ108Y. The sequence goes on from NZ_JXQX01000038.1 coordinate 527,231, forward strand.
TCGCCGAGCGGTTTGCCGATGCGCCGACGCGCGATCGCCGCCTGACGCGTGAGCACGAACCGGATGGCGACGGCGGCCGAGACCGACGCGGCACCGATCGCGGCGAAGGCGACGAAGTACTGTCGGCTCATGCCCTGATTCGATCCGACCCGCGTGAACGCCGAGTGAACGGCATCCGCAGTGTCCGTCTGCAGGACCGGGGCACGTCCGCAGGACGAAACCAGCGGTCTGCCCCTGCATCCCGTGCGGTCTTCCTGCAGACGGACCCAGAGTTCGAACGCCGTGCCCGGAATGCGAAGGAAGAGCCGCGCCTCAGGCCAGCGGCTTGAGCTCCAGCTCGGCGGCGCCCGCCGAGACGGTCGCGAACTCGGTGTATCCGTCGGCGGCCGAGCGCTCGAGCAGTGCCTTCACGTTCTTCGTGCGCCGCTCGAGCCTGACCCTGGCCCCGGATGCCACGAGCCCCGCCTTGTGCGTGACGAGCTCGGCGACCGGCACGTCGGCGTCGTGGATGAGCACGACGGCGCGTTCGCCGGCATCCGCTCCCGCCGTCACGAGATCGACGAGCCTCTCGAAGCCGAGGGAGAAGCCCACGGCCGGGACCTGCTGACCGAGGAACCGCCCGATCATGCCGTCATAGCGGCCGCCGCCGCCGAGCGAGTACGACACAGACGGATGCGCGAGCTCGAAGATCGTGCCGGTGTAGTAGCCCATGCCGCGCACGAGGAACGGGTCGAAGACCAGCGGGATGTCGGTCGCGCCTCGCCCCGCGGCGACGGCCTCGCCGATGCCGACGAGGTGTCCGACGATCTCCTCCGGAGCGTTCTCGGGGAGCGCCTTGCGGATCTGTCGCTCACCGAACGGGTTGTACTCCATGGTCTGCGGGCGAAGGAGGAACGCCTCGAACGCGTCGACTGCCGCTGCTGCCGAGCCGCGCTCGCGCAGTTCGGCGGCGACGCCGTCCGGACCGATCTTGTCGAGCTTGTCGATCGTGATCAGAACGCCGGGGCGCTCGTCGCCGGTGAAGCCGAAGCTGTCGAGCATCCAGTCGAGCGCACGCCGATCATTGATGCGAACGGTCGCTCCTTCGAGGCCCAGCGCGTCGACCGCGTCGAGCGAGGCGACCATGAGCTCGGCCTCTGCGCGCGAGGAGTCGTCGCCGATGATGTCGATGTCGCACTGCACGAACTGGCGGTAGCGGCCCTTCTGGGGGCGCTCGGCGCGCCAGACCGGCCCGATCTGGATGGCGCGGAACACACCGGGGAGCTGCCCGCGGTTGCTCCCATAGAAGCGCGCGAGGGGAACCGTGAGGTCGTAGCGCAGACCCAGGTCTGCCAAGGCGCTCTGATCGCCGGCGGCGTCACGGATCGCCTCGGCGTCGAGGCCGCGTCGCAGCACGTTGTATGCGAGCTTCTCGTTGTCTCCGCCGATGCCGGCGTGCAGTCGCGAGTACTCCTCGAGCGCGGGGGTCTCGATCTCGTCGAAGCCATGCGAGCGGTATCGATCGCGGATGACGGCGAGGACGCGCTCGCGGCGGGCCTTGTCGGCGGGGAGGATGTCGCGCATTCCGCGCGGCGGGTTCACAGTAGCCACGCCTCCATCTTTCCAGGTCGGCGGGGCGGCCCGCGGCCTCAGGCCCCCGATTCCGCCTCGCGGACCTCGGCCTCGACCGCTCTGAGCCGTTCTCGCAGTGCCCGTTCCGCATCCCAGCCCTCGGCACGGGCGACCGCGACGAGAGCGAGCAGAGCGTCGCCCAGCTCGGTCTCCGAGGACGGCCTCGCGTCACCTGACGCCGCATCCGCCCCGGCGACGACACCGGCCCCCGCCGCCCGACCGACGATCTTCTGCGCCAGGGCGAGCGCCGGCATCCCGCGCGGGATCCCGTCGAGAACGCTCCGTCTCGTGCGCTTCTCCGCCGCCTTCGCGGCGTTCCAGTGCACGAGGACCTCTTCGGGCGTCGTCGCGACCTCTCCGGCGAAGACATGAGGATGCCGCCGCACCATCTTCTCGGTCAGCGTGGCGGCCACATCGTCGATGTCGAACGGGTCGTCCGCATCCTGCGCAGCTATCGCGGAGTGGAACAGCACCTGCCAGAGCAGGTCGCCGAGTTCTTCGCGCAGATCGTCTCTCGTGCCGTTCTCGACGGCGTCGATCACCTCGTGCGACTCCTCGATGAGGTACGGCACGAGGTCGCGGTGGGTGATCTGCTGCGACCAGACGCAGCGCTCTCGCACCTCGCGCATCGTCTCGGCGGCGGCGCGCAGCGGGTCGCGGTGCGACTCTGCGCTCGCTGGCCCTTCCTCGGACATCACCGTGCCTGCTTTCTTCGTCTCTGTCTCGTGATCACGATGTCACGACGCCCTGGCGTCGGTACGCGCGTGCACGCAGCGAGACGATGATCCCCGACAGCACGAGCGCCACGAGCGAGCCGACGAGCACGCCCAGGATCGCCTGGTCGCGGATGCCGGCATCGGTCGCGAAGGCGAGGTTCGCCAGCAACAGCGAGACGGTGAAGCCGATTCCGCCGAGTGCGCCGGCGGCGACGATGTCGGCGAACGGCAGGGCGGGCGCCGCGCCCCGGGGGCGGATCCGCATCGCCAGCCACCCGAACAGGGAGATGCCGATGATCTTGCCGACGGGCAGTGCGACGGCGATTCCCCAGAAGGCGGGCGACAGTTCTGTCGGCGAGAGCGCGGGGATCACCACGAAGGCGGCGACGAACGCGAAGATCGGCAGGATCGCGCCGTTCACCGTCGGCTCGAGAGCGTGTCGGGTGCGTGCGGCGGGAACGGGCGACATCACGAGCCCGAGCATCACGCCCGCGATCGTGGCATGGATCCCCGAGGACGCCACCAGGCCCCAGGCGACGATGCCGACCACGACCATCGCGACGGCGACCGCCGGATGCCCCTTGGCATGCAGCAGCCTGCTGAGCAGCCAGAAGGCGACGACGGCGGCGACGGCGAGCGCGAGGAAGAGCCACTGCACATCGTGCGCGAACAGCACGGCGATGAAGATGATGCCGATGATGTCGTCGAGGATCGCCAGCGCGAGCAGGAACACCCGGACGTTCGACGGAAGCCCCCGGCCGAACATGGCGAGGACGCCGAGCGCGAAGGCGATGTCGGTCGCGGTCGGGATGGGCCAACCGGTCGCGGTCGCCGAGTCGCCCGCGATGAGGAGATAGACCGCGATCGGCACCAGCACACCACCAGCGGCGGCGATGGCCGGCTGCACGGCCTTGCTCGGCGAGTCGAGCTCACCGTGGGTCAGCTCATGCCGCAGCTCGATCGCCACGACGAGGAAGAACACCGCGAGCAGCCCGTCGGACACCCAGTGCTCGACCGAGAGGTCGAGGACGGTGCCGGGGATCGCGATATGGAAGTCGAGGACTGCGGCGAGCGCATCGTGCGAAGGGAGGTTCGCCAGCAGGATTCCCAGTCCTGCCGCGACGAGCAGGAGGACAGCGGGGAACTGCTGACCACGGAGGGGGTTCGCGGAGATGCGCATCGCCCCCATGGTAGTTGCGGCTGTCTCGCGCGTCTCACATCGTCATGCGTTCAGAGCACGGCCCCGAGCCGGGATACTCTCGAACGGTGACCCCCGAACACGCCTTCCCCGAGCCCACTGACACCTCGGCCATCCGCATCATCGGCCGTTTCGAAGCAGGCCGCGGCATTCCTGATGCCATGCGCACCGATGTGAGAATGCTCGGCGCCCTTCTCGGCCAGGTTCTGCGCGAGTCGGGTGGTGACGACCTCTTCGAGGACGTGGAGCGACTGCGACTGGCGACGATCCAGGCCTATGACGAGGAGACGTCCGACGCCTTCGACCGCGCTGCGGCGATCGCCGAGTCGTTCACGATCGCACGCGCCGACGAGGTCGCCCGCGCGTTCACCTGCTACTTCCACCTCGTCAATCTCGCCGAGGAGCACCAGCGCGTGCGGGTTCTGCGCGAGCGCGCCGGCCAGCCCGGTCGCGAGGATGCGGCAGACACGGTCGCCACCGCGTACGCGCGCCTGAAGACCGAGGTCGGCGACGACGAGGCTCGCCGTCGTCTCGAGGGCCTGCGCTTCCACCCGGTGTTCACCGCCCACCCGACCGAAGCGCGCCGTCGCGCAGTGTCGTCGAGCATCCGCCGCCTCTCCGATCTGCTCACGCAGCACGACGCGGCGAGCGAGGGCGGGTCCGAGGAGCACCGCGCCCGGCGTCGGATGCTGGAGGAGATCGACACCCTCTGGCGCACGGCACCGCTGCGAGCCGAGAAGCCGTCGCCGACCGACGAGGTGCGCACGGTCATGGGCGTGTTCGACGAGACGCTCTTCACCACCGTGCCGCACGTGTATCGCCGCATCGACGACGCACTGCGCGGTGACGACTCCGGCTCGAGTGCACCGGTCGTCCCGGCCTTCGTCCGCATCGGCTCCTGGGTCGGCGGCGATCGCGACGGCAACCCGTTCGTGACGGCATCCGTGACCCGAGAGGCGTCGCAGATCGCTTCCGACCATGTGCTGCGCGGTCTCGAGCGCGCTCTCGAGCGCATCGGCCGCACGCTCACCCTGAGCGCCGAGGACACTCCCCCGAGTGACGCCGTCTCGGCGCTCTGGGATTCGTTCGCGGCCGCCGAGCCGCGGGTCGCGCACGAACTGGCCGCCCGCTCCCCCGGCGAGCCCCACCGACGGGTGCTGCTCGCCCTGGCACATCGCGTCGCTGCCACCAGGCACGGCGACGAGGAGGGGTATGCCCGCCCGGAGGAGCTGCTCGAAGACCTTCGCGTGGTGCAGTCGTCGCTGTCGGATGCGGGTGCGAAGCGCCACGCCTTCGGAGGCGTGCAGCACCTGATCTGGCAGGTGGAGACGTACGGCTTCCACCTCACCGAGCTCGAGGTGCGCCAGCACTCGCAGGTGCACGCGAAGGCCCTCGCAGAGCTCGAGAGCGGCGAGGCGATCAGCACGCAGACCGAAGAGGTGCTCGAGGTCTTCCGCGCGATCGCCGAGATCCAGCGCGACCGCGGACTCCGTGCCGCCGGTCGTTACGTCGTGTCGTTCACGCAGGCCGCTTCCGACCTCGCGAACGTCCACAGGCTCGCGGCGCATGCGCTCGGCGACGATGCGCCCGTGCTCGACGTCGTGCCCCTGTTCGAGACCTTCGCCGACCTCCAGGCGGCTCCCGGCATCCTCGCCGAGGCGGTGACCTTCCCCGAGTTCCAGGCTCGCCTCGCAGCGACCGGGAACCGACTAGAGGTCATGCTCGGCTACTCGGACTCGTCGAAGGACGTCGGCCCGGTCGCCGCCAACCTCGCGCTGTACGAGGCGCAGGAGAAGATCGCGCAGTGGGCACAGGAGTCGGACATCGAGCTGACGCTGTTCCACGGACGCGGCGGCGCCCTCGGACGCGGCGGCGGACCGGCCAACTCGGCGATCCTCGCGCAGCCGCCGCACTCGGTCGACGGGCGCTTCAAGCTGACCGAGCAGGGCGAGGTCATCTTCGCCCGTTACGGCGAGCCTGCCATCGCCATGCGGCACATCGACCAGGTCGCCGCGGCGACCCTGCTCGCGTCCTCGCCGAGCGTCGAGAAGCACACGAGCGACGCCGCGGCGCGTTTCTCCGACATCGCCGCCGTCATGGACGCCTCGTCACGCGAGCGGTTCTTCTCGCTCGTGAAGGCCGAGGGCTTCGCTCCCTGGTTCGCCACGGTGACTCCTCTGGAGGAGATCGGTCTGCTCGCCCTGGGCTCGCGTCCCGCCAGGCGAGGGCTGTCGGTCGAGTCGCTCGAAGACCTGCGTGCCATCCCGTGGGTGTTCGCCTGGACCCAGGCCCGCATCAACCTGGCCGGTTGGTTCGGCCTCGGCACGGCTCTCGCCGCCGTCGGCGACGAGGCACGACTCATCGAGGCCTACCGCGATTGGCCGCTGCTGCGCACCATGATCGACAACGTCGCCATGAGCCTCGCGAAGACCGACGAGCGCATCGCCCGCCAGTACCTCGCACTCGGTGACCGCGACGATCTCGCCCAGCTCGTGCTGGACGAGCTCGCGCTCACCCGCGAATGGGTCATCCGCCTCACCGGTGGCGTCGGGCTGCTCGAGAACAAGCCGATCCTGCAGCGCGCGGTGCAGTTGCGCACGCCGTACGTCGACGCGCTGTCGCTGCTGCAGCTGCGCGCACTGCGCGCCCTGCGCGACCCCGGTGAGGCGACCGGATCCGGAGCCGACGACGAGCAGAAGCGCCTGCTGCTGCTCTCGGTCAGCGGCGTCGCGGCCGGTCTGCAGAACACCGGGTGATCGACGCCCATCGCGCCTGAACGAGCGCATGCCGGTGCGAAGGTCCTCACATCGGCGTGCCCGCTAGAGTGAAAACTCCGCCCGATCCGGCGTACCCTCACGCGACACGATCGCACGCAGCACCATCCCCCGATCAGAAAGCTCTTTCGCGTGACCTCTTCGCCATCCGCCGACTTCCACCCGCTCGCAGAGTCCGTGCAGCCCGTGTTCGACACGGTGCTCGTCCGCAGCCCGCACGAGCCCGAATTCCAGCAGGCCGTGCACGAGGTGCTGAACTCGATCGCCCCTGTGCTGGCACGCAACCCGCAGTTCGTCGACGGCGGCATCCTCGACCGCCTGGTCGAGCCGGAGCGGCAGATCCTGTTCCGGGTGCCCTGGGTCGACGACGCCGGTCGCCTGCAGGTCAACCGCGGCTACCGCATCCAGTTCTCCTCGGTTCTCGGCCCGTACAAGGGCGGACTGCGCTTCCACCCCTCGGTGAACCTGTCGATCATCAAGTTCCTCGGCTTCGAGCAGATCTTCAAGAACGCGCTGACCGGTCAGGGCATCGGCGGCGGCAAGGGCGGCTCCGACTTCGACCCGCACGGCCGATCGGATGGCGAGATCATGCGCTTCTGCCAGTCGTTCATGAACGAGCTCTACCGCCACCTCGGCGAGCACACCGACGTCCCCGCGGGTGACATCGGCGTCGGCGGCCGCGAGATCGGGTATCTCTTCGGGCAGTACCGCAAGATCACCAACCGTCATGAGTCGGGCATGTTCACCGGCAAGGGCACCGGCTGGGGTGGCGCCGAGGTGCGCACCGAGGCCACGGGCTATGGCGCCGTGTTCTTCGCGCAGGAGATGCTCGGAGTCCACAACGACTCGCTCGACGGCAAGCGCGTCGGCGTCTCAGGCTCGGGCAACGTCGCGATCTACGCGATCCAGAAGGCATCGCAGCTCGGCGCGACCGCTGTCACCGCATCCGACTCCTCCGGATACGTCGTCGACGACGCCGGGATCGACGTCGACCTGCTGCGCCAGATCAAGGAGGTCGAGCGCGCCCGCATCGTCGAGTACGCGAACCGTCGCCCCGGCGCGCGCTTCGTCGAGGGCGGCAGCGTCTGGGAGGTTCCCGTCGACATCGCCGTGCCCTCTGCCACGCAGAACGAGCTCGACCTCGACGCTGCCGAGGCGCTCATCGCCAACGGCGTGCGCGCCGTCTCGGAGGGCGCGAACATGCCCTGCGTCCCCGCCGCCGTCGAGGCGTTCCAGGGCGCCGGCGTGCTCTTCGCGCCCGGCAAGGCCGCGAACGCCGGAGGCGTGGCGACCTCCGCACTCGAGATGAGTCAGAACGCCTCGCGTCAGCGGTGGAGCTTCGACGCCAGCGAGAACAAGCTGCGCGAGATCATGGCCGACATCCACAGCGCCGCGTTCGACGCCGCAGAGCGTTACGACGTCGCGGGCGATTACGTGGCCGGGGCGAACATCGCCGGCTTCGAGCGCGTCGCCGGCGCGATGCTCGCGCAGGGCGTGATCTGAGCCCACTCGCGTCCCGCACACAGGTGAAGAGCCGCCTCCCTCACGGGTGGCGGCTCTTCTGCATCCCGCGTCGTCAGCTCTCGTCGACCGGCACCTTCACGACCTTGTTGAATCCGGTCACCGCCTGGTTCTCGTCGAACGCGACGACCTTCTTGCGGAAGCCCCTCGTGATCACAGCGAGGTAGATCAGCCCGAGCGCCGTCCATATCAGACCACCGGTCAGGGCGTCCGCGTGCAGGTTCGCCCACAGCAGTCCGGTGAGCAGCATGCCGATTCCCGGCATCACGATGTAGGAGAAGATGTCGCGCGGCGTGTGACGCCGACCCTTGCGGATCGCGAACCAGGCGATCACCGAGATGTTCACGAAGGTGAACGCGATCAGCGCGCCGTAGTTGATCCACGCCGCGATCAGCTCGAGCGTGAAGGGGATGGCGAGCAGTGAGATGGCGCCGACCAGCACGATGTTGAAGGTCGGCGTGTGCGTGCGGGGGTTGATGTAGCCGAAGGCCTTCTGCGGCAGCACGTTGTTGCGTCCCATCACGAGGAGCATGCGCGACACCGATGCGTGCGAGGCGAGCCCGGACGCCAGGGTCGCGCAGAAGCCCGCAGCCGTCAGCACGGCCATGAGCACGTTGCCGCCGACGAGGTTGCCGATGATCGGCAGGGTCGAGTCCTCGACGTACTGCATGTCGCCACCGGGAGCGAACTCGTTCCAGTCCGGGAACCGCAGCTGCGTCACGTACGCGGCCACGAGGAAGATCGCTCCGCCGAGCAGCACCGTGAGCAGGATCGCCTTCGGCATGATCTTCGGGTCCTTCGCCTCCTCGGCGTACATCGTCACGGCGTCGAAGCCGATGAACGAGAAGCAGACGATCGTGGCGCCCATGAGCACCGCGCTCATCGTCGCCCCGTCGTGGATGAACGGAGCTGCCGACGCGATCGTCCCCGCACCCTCACCACGCATCAGCTGGGCGACGACCATGACGACGAACACGACCATCACGACGATCGAGAACACGAGCAGGATCATGTTCATGTTCGAGGTGCCGCGCATGGTCATGTAGATGATGCTCGTGACGAGGATGCAGTAGAGCACCACCCAGATCCAGCCGGGGATGTCGGGGAACAGCGCCTCGAGGTAGCTGCGGATGATGAGGCAGTTGACCATCGGGAGAAGCACGTAGTCGATGAGCGAGGTCCAGCCGACCATGAAGCCGAGGTTCGGATGGATCGACTCGCGCACGTAGGTGTAGGCGGAACCGGCGCTCGGGATGGCACGGGAGATCTTGCCGTAGCTGATCGCCGTGAAGACCATCACGACGAGGGCGACGAGGTAGGCGGCGGGAACGACGTTGTCGGTGTCGCGAGCCACCATGCCGAAGGTGTCGAAGACGACGGTCGGCGTCATGTAGCCGAGACCGAGACCGACGATCGCCCAGAGACCGAGGTTGCGTCGCAGTCTTCCGCCGCCCTGCGCGAGCGGCTTCGTCTTGATGGGCGTGGCCATGAGTACTCCTTCGGGAACAGCGCATGGGTCGGACTTCGGGCGATCCGACGCTGACGCTCAGTATGTACCCGGGATATTCCTCAGCGGAAGAGCAGATCTGATTCGAAATACGCATTTAACATGCCGCGAACCGACTCGATTCGAAGATCCGGCCTCCGATCACCACCCGTCGGTGAGCACTCGATCCAGCATCGCGACCACGTGGTCGGCGCTCTCGATCGTCAGACAGAGCGGAGGCTTGATCTTCAGCACGTTCGATCGCTCGGAGGTCGTGAGCACGATCACGCCCAACTCCCGCATCCGCTCGCAGATCGCTGCGGCCTCGGCATCCGCCGGCTCCATCGTCTCGCGATCGCGCACCAGCTCGACGCCGAGATAGAGCCCCTGGCCGTGCACGGGACCGATCAGCGGATGCCGCTCCGCGAGCGCACGAAGAGCGTCTGCCAGATGTCCACCGACCTCGAGGGCGTTGCGCTGCAGATCGTCCTCGACCATGGCGTCGAGCACGGCGAGGCCGACGCTGCTGCTGAGGGTGCTGCCACCCGCTGAGGAGAAGAACTGCCCCTGGCTGCTGAGCGCGTCGGCGATCCGCTTCGATGTGATCACGCCCCCGATGGGGAAGCCGTTGCCCATCGGCTTGGCGATCGTGACGATGTCGGGGACCACTCCGGACTGCTCGAACCCCCAGAAGGTCGATCCCATGCGACCGAAGCCCACCTGCACCTCGTCGGCGATGCAGAGGCCACCCCGCGCGCGCACGAGTTCGTAGGCGCCTGCCAGGTAGCCGTCGGGCAGGAGCACTCCCCCGGCGTTTCCGAGCACGGACTCGCACAGGAAGGCTGCGGGCTCTCGGCCGTCCGCGACGAGACCGTCGAGGTCTGCGGCGAGATCGGCGAGGTAGCGGCCGGCCGTGTCGTCTCCGCGGTAGGTGCCGCGGAACGGGTTGGGCACGTCGGCGACGTGCACCCAGTCGGGCCGCGTCTCGAGAGCATGCGGGTTGTCGTAGGCGCTGGTCGTGACCGCGTCGCTTGCCATCGTCCACCCGTGGTAGGCCTCTCGGAGCGCCACCACCGTGCGTCGTCCGGTGGCCGCCTGCGCCAGACGGATGCCGAGATCGACCGCCTCCGAGCCGCTGTTCACCAGCAGCACCGTATCGAGATCGCTCCCCTCGGGCATCAGCGCGATCAGCCTCTCGCTGTACTCGGCGAGATCGCGGAACAGGAACCGCGAGTTGGTGGCGAGCGTCTTCAGCTGCCGGTTCGCGGCCGCCGCGACTCCGGGATGACCATGGCCGAGTCCCGCGACGTTGTTCACCATGTCGACATAGCTGCGACCGGTCGTGTCGACGAGATGGTGCCGCCAGCCGCGTTCGATCTGCGGCGGATGCTCGTAGTAGCGCTCCTGAGCGCTCGCGAAGATGCGCTCCCTGCGCTCGAGCTCCTGGGCGGCCTCGTCGTGCTGCGCGTGGGAGGGAAGCCCGAGCAACGCAGCCGGGTCGGCGGTGAAGCGGCACCACGCCGCGACGCGATCGGGTGCCACGAGATGCGCGGTGACTGACGTATCGGGCCGCGGCGCCGGAAGTGGCGGAGCATCGGCTCGGCTGAGACCGATGATGATCGTCCTGTTCTCGAACGATGCCGCGAGCCTGCCGATGCTCTCGCCCCGTTCGACTCGGCCGCTGCGGTTCGGCTCGAGGTCGGCGCCCCGGAGCTCGAGCACCCACCCGGTGTCGAGCGCGATGCGCACCCCACCCTCTGTGGTCTTGAGCTCGCCCTCTGCCGGCGCGATCATCCGCGACGACGGCCCAGGGGCGACGTGCACTTCGGTCTCGATCGGCCAGGTGGCCGCAGCGCTCGCGGTGTCGACCGCCGTGCGGGTGAGCCGGAACACGCCGTAGGGCACGACGGCAGCTCGCGCACCCCGCGCGTGGGCCTCGGCGACGAGGAGCGCCTCGGCGTCGGGATGCGCCCACCGGCCTGCGCCCAGCCCCTCGGCCTCGACACCGGGGTCGACCACGACGACGCGACCGTCGAGCTCCGGAAGAAGGGTCGACAGCTCGGGGCGCTCATCGTCAGCAGCGTCGAGTGGCGAACGGCCGGGCTCAGGAGTCTCGGGCTCAGGAGTCCCGGGCTCGGTCTTCTCGGGCTCGGGAGCCTCCGCCACTGCTGCCTCGGGCTCTTGCGCCTCGGGCTCTTGCGCCTCGGGCTCCCGGGTCTCCGGCTCCGGCACCGCCGTGTGCGAGGCGGTCGGCGTCGGCGCCTCGAACTCCGGCGACTCGAACCCGAGCCGAGCGAGGACCAGCTCGGTCGCCTCGGCGAGCGGAACCGCCGTCGCGGCGTCGAAGATCGCCTGCTCGCCGGCGATCCGCTCGCGGGCATAGTCGTTGTCTCCGTCGATCGCGAGCTGTCTCCACCCGCTGGCGACGAGCAGAGCCGCTCGCAGCACGACCAGTGGCCACACGGCGAGCGCTTCGTCACGGCTGAGCGGCGCGTCGGCATGGAACGCGGCCACGGTATCGAGGGCACGGAGCGGGCGCTCCGGCTCGTGGTGCAGCATCGACGAGACGCATACGGCCAGTTCGGCGACCCGCCAGCCGAGCCCCAGATCGCCCAGGTCGAGGACGGTGTGCGGGTGCAGCCGGGAATCGTCACCGCGCGTCCCGGTGACGTTGTCGTCGGTGAGGTCGCCGTGGATCGGCTGCACCGGCAACGCAGCGGCCACGATCGACAGTGCCTTGTGCGCGTCCTCCGCGGCCGTGCGCACGCGGGAGCGCAGCTCGGCCTCCGTCACCGCCGGGGCGAGCGCGCTGATCTGGGCATAGGCGACGCGCATGTCCCACATCTGGTCGCGCTCGAGCCCTGGATGCGCGAGACCCGCGAGCGCGTTCACGGATGCCGCCGCCAGCGCGCCGAACTCGGCGAGGACCACGGGAGCCAGATACCCCGCATCGACCATCGGCTCACCCGCGGCGAACTCACTGCGGCGCACCGCGAATCCCCGCCAGCGCTGCGTGAGCTGACCGTCGAGTCCGGGGAGCACCGCGGGAACCCGCACGCCGGCCGCGCGATAGGCGTCGAGCGCCGCATGCTGCGCGGCTCTCGCGTCGTCACCGAAGACGGGGTTGTCGACGCGCAGCACGCTGCGCGAGCCGTCCGGCTCGACCAGCACGAAATTGCGGTCCTGATTGCTGCCGAGCTCGGTCGCCACCGCCTCGACTCCGTAGCATTCGCGAGCGATCAGCGCGGCGTCGTCCGTGCTGATGTCCGGTCGGACGAGCCCCGCGCCGTCACTCACCCGCGACCCGCCGCGCGACCGTCGGCGTCGAGACGCACATCGTCGGCGTGCCGGGCCAGCGAGCTGCCGTAGCGCTCGGTGAGCTGCACCATGAGGTCGGGGGTGTCGCGATCCACGCCGAAGACGTGCCCGGGGAAGTCGAGTTCGGGTTGCGCGGCGGAGATCTCCTCCTCCCTGTCGGGAGACAGGAGCTGCACGGGATCTCCGACCGCGACCCAGCCGATCGGCACGACCGTTCCGGCCGGGAGCACCGCTCGTCGGTGCACGATGGCGTTCACCCGCACCTCGCATCGATCCCCGACCAGCGCACCGTTGAAGATCCGTGCCCCGGACGCGAAGAAGACCTCTTCGCCCACGGTCGCGCCGGCGATGCTCGCGAGCGTTCCCACGAGGGTGTGCGCACCGATGTGCACGGCGTTCGCGGCCGTGGCTCTGATGAGCGCGTTCTCCATCACGATCACGTGCTCGCCGATCGTGATCGGCCCTCCTTCTGCGGTGATCACGGCGCCATGGAGCACCTGGCAGTCAGGGCCGATGGTCACGTCTCCGGAGATCACGGCGGTGGGAGCGACGACGGCGGTGTCATGGATCCGGGGCCGAGCCCCGAGGTGCTCGTACAACATGACGCCAGCGTAGCGCCGCCGCATACGTGTCGAGAAGGCTGACCGAGCCTCCTGCTACGCTGACGCCCATGAAGTGCAGCTGACTCGATCCCTCCCCCGCCTCCGACCGCCGTTCGGCGTGCCCGGGGCTCCATCGATCGAAAGGCGCATCGCCATGCACTCCCACGACCTTCCCCTGTTCGGACGCACTGCTCTGGTGACCGGCGTCTCCCGCAGACGCGGCATCGGATTCGCGACCGCGACGACGCTCGCGTCCCTCGGCGCGAACGTGTTCTTCCACCACTTCCGCCCCCATGATCTCGACCACCCGTGGGGCGGGGACAACCTGGACGCGGTTCGCGCCGGCATCCACGACTCCCTCGCATCCGGGGCCGTGATGGGCGACGCCCAGGCGGATCTCCGCGACCCGGCCAGCATCGACCCTCTGCTCGACGCGGCGTCAGCGCTCTCGGGTCGGCTCGACATCGTCATCTGCAACCAGGCGATGAGCGGCGGCGACGGCACGATCTTCGACATGACCGCCGACCGACTCGACGCGCACTGGCAGGCCAACACCCGCGCCTCGCTGCTGCTCACAGCCGGGCTGGCGAATCGAGTACGCCGAGAACTCGGCGGTGCAGAGACTCCGGTCGGTCGCCCCGGCGACAGCATCCCGTCGCTCGGCCCCTTCGAGAAGCCGACCGCTCACGTCGTCTGGATGACCTCGGGTCAGGGGCACGGGGCGATGCGCGGCGAGATCTCGTACGCGACGAGCAAGGCCGCGCTCGCGGGGATCACCCGTTCGACTGCGGCCGAGCTGCTCGATGTCGGGATCGTGCTGAACACCGTCAATCCGGGTCCGGTGAACACGGGCTACCTCGATGCCGACACCACGGATCGCGATCTGTCGGGCGTCGAGGACTGGATCGCGGGCACGCCGTTCGGCCGTGTCGGTCGCCCCGACGACCCTGCCCGCCTGATCGGCTGGCTGTGCACGGACGCCGGCTCGTGGGTGGTCGGTCAGGTGCTGACCACCGACGGCGGATTCTCGCTGTAGCCGGTTCCCGTCACTCGACCTTCGCCGGCTCGGGGAAGATCGCTGTGAAGAGCTGGTCGACCCAGTCGAGCAGCTCGGCCGCCTGCAGCGGTTCGAGTCCCACTCCCACGGCGGCGGGCACTGTCGGCATCGGCACGACGAGCGCCTCGCCCCCGCCGACCAGCTTCGCCTTGGGGTACAGCCGCTGCAGGCGCACTTTGATCGAGTCCTCGAGTCGAGCCGGCGCGATGCGCAGGTTCGAGCCCATGACCACGACGTCGGAGAGTCCGGCTCTGGCTGCACGACGGCGAAGGCGGGAGACCGCGATCAGGCCCGTGACCTCGTCGGGAGGGGTGCCGTAGCGGTCGGTGAGCTCGTCGATGACGAGATCGATCGCGTCGTCCTTCGCCGTCGCCGTCGACGCCGCTGACAGCTTCTGGTATGCCTCGAGACGAAGTCGTTCGCTGTCGATGTAGTACTCGGGGATGCGCGCGTCCAACGGCAGCTCGAGGCGCAGCTCCTGGCCCGACTCGACGTCTTCGCCACGGAACGTCGCGACGGCCTCGCCGATCATCCGGAGGTAGAGGTCGAATCCGACCCCGGCGATGTGTCCGGCCTGTTCACCGCCGAGCAGGTTGCCGGCGCCTCGCAGTTCGAGGTCTTTGAGCGCGACCTGCATTCCCGACCCCAGGTCGTTGTTGACGGCGATCGTCTGGAGGCGGTCGGCCGCCGTCTCGCTGAGAGGCTTCATCTCGTCGTAGAGGAAGTACGCATAGGCGCGCTCGCGACCTCGACCGACACGTCCGCGCAGCTGGTGCAGCTGGCTGAGCCCGTACTTGTCGGCCCTGTCGATGATGATCGTGTTCGCGTTCGCGATGTCGAGACCCGTCTCGATGATCGTGGTCGAGACGAGCACGTCGAACTTGCGCTCCCAGAAGTCGTCGACGACCTGCTCGAGCGCGTGCTCGCCCATCTGACCGTGCGCCACGGCGATGCGCGCCTCGGGCACGAGCTCGGCGAGCTGGGCAGCGACGCGCTGGATCGACTGCACGCGGTTGTGCACGAAGAACACCTGGCCCTCGCGCAGGATCTCTCGACGGATCGCCGCCGCCATCTGCTTGTCGCTGCGGGGTCCGACGAACGAGAGGATCGGATGCCGGTCCTCCGGCGGCGTCGCAAGCGTCGACATCTCGCGGATGCCCGTGACCGCCATCTCGAGCGTGCGCGGGATGGGCGTCGCGCTCATCGCGAGGATGTCGACATTCGTCTTCATCTTCTTGAGGGTGTCCTTGTGCTCGACGCCGAAGCGCTGCTCCTCGTCGATGATCATCAGGCCGAGGTCTTTGAACATGACCTGATCGGTGAGGATGCGGTGGGTGCCGATCACCATGTCGACGGTGCCGTCGAGCAGGCCGTCGAGAGTGAGACGCGCCTCCTTGTCGGTCTGGAAGCGCGACAGCGGACGCACCTTGACGGGGAATCCGGCGAAGCGCTCGGTGAACGTCTCGAGATGCTGCTTGACGAGCAACGTCGTCGGCACGAGCATCGCGACCTGCTTGCCGTCCTGGATCGCCTTGAACGCCGCGCGCACGGCGACCTCGGTCTTGCCGAAGCCGACGTCGCCCGACAGCAGCCTGTCCATCGGGATCGGCCGCTCCATGTCGGCCTTGATCTCATCGATGGTCTGCAGCTGATCGAGGGTCTCGGCGAACGGGAACGCCTCTTCGAGCTCGCGCTGCCAGGGCGTGTCCGGGCCGAACGCGTGACCCTTCGCGCTCATCCGCGCCGAATACAGCTTGACCAGCTCGACGGCGATGTCGCGCACGGCCTTGCGAGCCTTGCCCTTCGCCTGCGACCAGTCGCTGCCGCCCATCTTCGACAGGGTCGGCCCCTCGCCGCCGACGTACTTCGAGAGCAGGTCGAGCTGATCGGTGGGCACGTAGAGCTTGTCGCCGGGATAACCGCGCTTCGACGGGGCGTACTCGAGCACGAGATAGTCGCGCACGGACTTCGTCGCGTTGCGCCCGCCGGTCGACACCTCGCGCTGCGTCATCTCGACGAATCGGCCGATGCCGTGCGTGTTGTGCACGACGTAGTCGCCCTGCTTGAGCTGCAGCGGATCGACGACGTTCTTGCGACGCGACGCGAGCTTCTTGACGACGCGCTGGTCTCCGCCGATCGTGCGCCCGTAGAACTCGTTGTCGGTGAGGACGGCGAGCTTGGCCTCGGGGATCTGGAATCCGGCTTCGACCGAGCCGGTGACGAGAGTCGCGACGCCGGTGTCGGGCGCGTCGGTCAGCTCGGACACGATGCGGGCGGCGATCCCTCGGTCGGACAGCACGTCGCGGGCACGGTCGACGAGGCCCGCTCCGGCGGCGATCACGACGACCCGCCAGCCGTCTGCGACCTTCGCCTCGACGAACGAGATCGCACCGTCGACGTTGCCGTGGAACGACGGGATGACCGAGGCGTCGATGGTCTCGGCGTCCTCGCCGCCCATCGAGAACGGGCTCAGTCGCCACCAGACGCCGCCGCGATCGCGGACGACCTCGCGCAGCCGGGCGATGGTGAGGAAGTCACCGGCACCGAGATCGATGGGAGCCGACGCGCCGGAGGTCGCCGCACTCCAGGCCGCGTCGAGGAACTCGCGGTTGGTCTCGCCCAGTGTGATCGCACGGGCGCTCGACCGCTCGGGGTCGACGACGGCCGTCGCGACGCCCTCGGGCAGGTATTCCGCGAGCGATTTCAGCGGACCGGAGACCGCCGGAAGAAGAGACTCCATGCCCTCGACCGGGATTCCCTCGGCCATCTTCTCGAGCATCCCCGCGATCGCCGGGAACCCGCCGATCAGCGCTCGCGCGCGATCGCGAACGTCAGGAGTCAGCAGCAGCTCGCGGCTCGGCGGCAGATCGACGCCGTCGACGTCGCCCGGGAGCGAGCGCTGATCAGCGACGGAGAACGAGCGGATCTGGTCGATCTCGTCGCCGAAGAACTCGACGCGGAACGGATGCTCCGAGATCGGGGGGAACACATCGAGGATGCCGCCTCGGACGGCGAACTCGCCTCGGCGCGACACCATGTCGACGCGCGAATAGGCGCGCTCGACCAGCTGCTCGACGACGTGGTCGAGTTCGTGACCGCGGCTCGCGGTGCGCAGCTCGAGAGGCGCGATCTCACCGAGGTTGCCCGCGATCGGCTGAAGGGCGGCTCGCACGGAGGCAACGACGACGAGGGGGTGATCGCCCGACCATTCCGCGATGCGACGCAGGGTCTGCAGTCTCTGACCCACCGTGTCGGTGCTGGGGCTGAGTCGCTCGTGCGGCAGCGTCTCCCACGCGGGGAAGGTCACGACCTCGGCATCGGGGATGTACGCGGTGAGCGCGGCAGCGAGACTCTCGGCCCGCCTGCCCGTCGGGACGACGGTCAGGAGCGCGGCGGGATGCCCCGCTGCCCGGCGCTTCTCGAGCAGACCCGCGAGCGCCGGAGCGTCGAGTCCGTCGACCAGACCGAGATCGGCATCGGTCTGGGCCCACGTCAGGGCGTCACGAAAAAGAGATGCCTCTTCCAAGGCGCGCAGAATCCCCGGCACAGTCACCGGACAAGCCTAGCCGCGGCCGCAGACACCGGCATCGGGATCGTCCCGGACCCGCGCGGCGAGACCCGTAGGATGCCGGGATGGAACCGGTCACTCTCACCACCGAGCGCCTCGTCCTGCACGTGCCGGACGACTCCGACATCGACGCGATCACCGCGGCCTGTCAGGATCCGGAGATCCCTCGATGGACCACCGTGCCGAGCCCGTACACGCGCGAGCACGGCGAAGGGTACGTCCGCCTGATCGGCGAGTGGTGGGCCGATGGCAGTCAGGCGATCTGGTGCGCCTATCGCGACGACGAGCTGGTGGCCTCGATCGGACTGCACCGCATCGTCGAGCACTCGACCGGCGGGGACGCCGAGATCGGCTACTGGGTCACGGCATCCGCCCGCGGCAACGGCTACCTCGTCGAGGCTGCGCGCGCCGTCGTCGACTGGGCGTTCGACGAGCTCGGCCTCGCCCGCCTCGGCTGGCGTGCGGTCGCGGGCAACGTCCCGTCGGCCCGAGCCGCCCGCGCCCTCGGGTTCCGGTATGAGGGTCTGGGGCGACAAGCGCTCACGAGCGACCGCGGGCGTGATGACGGATGGTTCGGCGGGCTCCTCGCGACCGACGATCGCACCCCGGTGGACTGGTCGATCCTCTGAGGAAGCGCCCTAGCCGCGTGTCCGACGTCGGTGGCAGGATGAGCGCATGCCTGAGATGCCGGAGGTCCAGGGCCTGACCGCCTTTCTCGCCGAACGCACGGTGGGGCGCACGATCGTCCGGACGAGCGTGGGCGCGATCGCTGCTCTGAAGACCTACGACCCGCCCAACACGGCTCTGCACGGGGCAGAGATCACCGCAGCATCTCGCCGAGGCAAGTTCATCGTGCTCTCGTGCGGCGACGACCTGCACCTCGTGTTCCATCTCGCCAAGGCAGGCTGGCTGCGGTGGTACGAGACACTGCCGACGACGCTCATCAAGCCCGGCAAGTCACCCATCGCCGTGCGGGTGGGCCTCGACGACGAGAGCGGCTTCGACCTCACCGAGGCGGGCACGAAGAAGTCGCTCGCCGTCTATGTCGTGCGCGACCCGGAAGAGGTGCCCGGCATCGCCCGCCTCGGCCCGGATCCACTCGAGGAGACCTTCACGCGTGATGTATTCGCCGGGCTGCTCGACGGCCGGCGGACGCAGATCAAAGGGCTGCTGCGCGACCAGAGCTTGATCGCCGGGATCGGCAACGCCTACTCCGACGAGATCCTGCACGCCGCGCGCATGTCGCCGTACGCGATCGCCGCCACGCTGAGCGGCGACGAGATCGATCGGCTGTACGCCGCCATGCGGACGACGCTGACGGATGCCGTGGCCGAGGCCTCCGGCAAGCCGCCGGCTGACCTCAAAGACGCGAAGCGCCGTGGGATGCAGGTGCACGCTCGTCGCGGCGAGGCGTGTCCGGTGTGCGGCGACACCGTGCGCAGCGTCTTCTTCGCCGACCGCTCGATGGAGTACTGCCCGACCTGCCAGACCGGGGGCAAGCCGCTCGCCGATCGCCGCCTGTCGCGGCTGCTCAAGTAGCACTTCGACGCGGAATGAAACGCAGTCGGATGTGTTGAGTACACTCAGAGCATCAACGTGCTCCGGGGTCGGTGAGAATCCGAACCGGCGGTGACAGTCCGCGAGCGTCTCGGTTCTCCGAGATGCCGATCCGGTGGAATTCCGGGACCGACGGTGGTGCGAGGCCCAGCCTCGCTAGTCCGGAAGGGAGGCAGCACGGTGCGCCGCTGCGCGCGCGTTCTGCCGACGTCTCCTCCCGAGGAGAATCCCCGGAGCCTCAGAGAGGACCACGGATGGCAGTGAACGAGGCGGAACGGCGGGCGATGACCCGCGCGCTCGAGCTCGCGACGCTCGGCCCACGAGGCGTGAACCCTCAGGTCGGCGCCGTCATCCTCTCCCCCGAGGGCGAGATCATCGCCGAAGGCTGGCACCACGGTGCCGGCACGCCGCACGCCGAGGTCGATGCGCTCTCGAAGCTCGCACCCGGCGCGGCCGACGGCGCGACCGCTGTCGTCACCCTCGAACCCTGCAACCACACCGGGCGAACCGGCCCGTGCGCCGTCGCGCTCATCGACGCGGGCGTCTCGCGCGTCGTCTACGCACTCGACGACCCGGGCGAGGTCTCGGGCGGCGGCGGCGAGCGTCTCCGCGCCGCGGGGGTGAGCGTCGACTCGGGCGAACAGGCCGATGCCGCGCACGCGATCATCGGGGACTGGCTCACCGCTCAGCGTCTGGGGCGCCCGCACGTCACGGTGAAGTGGGCCCAGTCCCTCGACGGTCGGGCTGCGGCATCCGACGGCAGCAGCCAGTGGATCACAGGACCGCAGGCCAGGGCCGACGTTCATCGACGTCGAGCCGCTGCGGATGCGATCGTCGTCGGAACCGGCACCGTGCTCTCTGACGACCCCTCGCTGACGGCCCGCGACGGCGACCTGCTCTACGACCGGCAGCCGATCCCGGTCGTGATCGGCTCGCGCTCGACCCCCGACGACGCGTCGATCCGTCGGCACCCGAAGACACCTCTCTTCTTCGACACGCACAACCTGAGCGCCGTGCTCGCCGACCTGCATTCACGCGGCGTCCAGAGCGTGTTCGTCGAAGGGGGTCCGACCCTGGCGAGCGCGTTCATCGCAGCCGGACTCGCCGACCGCGTGCTCGCCTACGTCGCTCCCGTGCTGCTCGGCGGCGATCGACTGGCGCTCACCGACATCGGCGTCGACACCATCGACGCCGCCCGACGCCTGACGATCGAGGAGTGGCTGCCCCTCGGTGCAGACCTGCTCGCCGTCGCACACCCCGTGCTCACCACTGAAGAAGGAGCCGCCTGATGTTCACCGGAATCATCGAGGAGATCGGCGAGATCACCGCGATCGCGCCCGCCGGAGACGGGTGGCGTCTGACGGTCAGGGCCCCCAGAGCTGTGTCCGACGCCGTGCACGGCGAATCCATTGCGGTCTCCGGCGTCTGCCTCACGGTCGTCGATTCGACAGCCGACACGTTCGACGCCGATGTGATGAAGCAGACCCTCGACGTCGCCGCCCTCGGCGGAGCGACCGTCGGCACTCGCGTGAACATCGAGAAGGCGATGCCGGTCGGCGCCCGCCTCGGCGGTCACATCGTGCAGGGTCACGTCGACGGTGTCGGCAGCGTGCTCGAGGTGCGCCCCGGCGAGCAGTGGAGCGTGCTGCGCATCTCGCTGCCAGACGACCTCGCGCCGCTCGTCGTCGACAAGGGCTCCATCTCGGTCGACGGCACCTCGCTCACGGTGAGCGCGGTCAGCCCCGTCGACGTCGATGTCCACTGGTTCGAGATCTCGCTCATTCCCGAGACTCTCGCCGCCACCACCCTCGGCTCGCGTGCGGTCGGCGACCGCGTGAACCTCGAGACCGACATCCTCGCCCGGCACGTCGAACGTCTGCTGGCGTTCAGGGCAGCACCGGAAGGAGGCTCGCGATGAGCCTTTCCACCATCCCCGAGGCCCTCGAGGCCCTCCGCGCCGGGCGACCGGTCCTCGTCGCAGACGACGAGAACCGCGAGAACGAGGGCGACGTCATCCTCTCGGCCGAGCTCGCCACGCCCGAATGGGTCGCCTGGACGGTTCGCTGGTCATCCGGCTTCATCTGCGCGCCGATGCCCGCCGACCTCGCCGACAACCTCAACCTGCAGCCGATGGTCGCGGCATCCGAGGACGCACGCTCGACCGCCTACACGGTGAGCGTCGACGCGGCAGAGGGCGTGACCACCGGCATCAGCGCTCACGACCGCGCCCACACGCTGAACGTCCTGGCGAACCCCGAGTCGACCGCGACGAGCATCATCCGCCCCGGACATGTGCTTCCTCTCCGCGCGGTCGACGGCGGCGTGCGCGAGCGCAGCGGTCACACCGAGGCCGCTGTCGACCTGATGAAGCTCGCGGGTCTGCGCCCGGTCGGCGCGATCGCCGAGGTCGTCGCCGAGGACGGCAGCATGATGCGGCTTCCCGGGCTCATCGAGCTGGGTGCGCGCGACGGCGTGCCGGTCATCACGATCGAGCAGCTCATCGCGCATCTCAACGAGACCGACCCCACCGGCTGGTCTCCCGAACGAGCCAGCAGGCGCGTGAGCCTGCGCGCGGATGCGACCGTGCCCACCACGCACGGCACGTTCCGCTTCCTGGCGTACAAAGACAGGGTGACCGGCACCGATCACATCGCCGTCGTGTCGGGCGAGCTGAGCGAGACCGCTCTCGTGCGAGTGCACTCGGAGTGCCTGACGGGCGAGGCGTTCGGGTCGCTCAAGTGCGAGTGCGGCCCCCAGCTCGACGCCGCTCTCGACGCGATCGAGCAGGACGGCGGCGTCGTCATCTACATGCGGGGCCATGAGGGCCGGGGCATCGGCCTGATCAACAAGCTCCGCGCGTACAGCCTGCAGGAGGAGGGCCTCGACACGGTCGACGCGAACCTCGCGCTGGGGCTCCCGGCCGACGCCCGCGACTATGCGGCTGCGGCGGGAATCCTCGCCGACCTCGGTGTGTCGAAGGTGCGCCTGCTGACGAACAACACCGACAAGGTGAACCAGCTGCGCGGCCTCGGGCTGGATGTCGTCGAGCAGGTGCCGCTGATCGTCGGCGTCGGACCCAACAACCACCAGTACCTCGAGACCAAGCGTGACCGGATGGGTCACATCATCGGAGAGGCGGAGCTCGCAGAGGCTCTTGCCGACGGACGGAAGGACGACGCATGAGCGGCGCAGGAGCACCCAAGACCGAGAAGATCGACGGACGCGGACTGAAGGTCGTCATCGTGGCCGGCACGTGGCATGACGTGATCACCGACGGCCTGATCGCCGGTGCGCAGCGCGTCCTCGACGAGGCCGACGCCGCATACCGGCTCGTGCGCGTGCCGGGTTCGTTCGAGCTCGCTCTCGCCGCGCAGGCCGCGTTCGCGGGCGGGGCGGACGCCGTCGTCGCCCTCGGCGTGATCATCCGCGGCGGAACCCCGCACTTCGAGTACGTCTCGGCCGCGACGACCGACGGACTGACCCGCGTCTCGCTCGATGCGGGCAGGCCCGTCGGCTTCGGCGTGCTGACGCTCGACGACGAGAAGCAGGGCCTCGACCGCGCCGGTCTCGAGGGCTCGAAGGAGGACAAGGGCGCGGAGGCTGCGGATGCCGCGCTGCGCACCGCGCTCCTCGTGCGCGCACTGCGGGGCTGAGAGGTCAGCCTGCCCTTGCTGGCGCGAGCACCTCGCGTGCTCCTAGCGTGAGGGTATGGAGACTCTGCGTCATGTCGTTCTGTTCGTCCACCTGATCGGCTTCGCCGTGCTCTTCGGCGCCTGGGCGGTGCAGGCCTTCGGCGGCAAGCGCGAGTTCACCCGTCTGATGAGCATCGGCATGACGATCGCCGCGGTCGCGGGGCTCGCACTCGCAGCACCGTGGGGTCTCCCCGAGGGCGTCGAGATGAACTTCGCCAAGATCGGCACGAAGCTCGTCGTGCTCCTCGTGATCGGTGCGCTCCTCGGCATCGGCACCTCGAAGCAGCGCAAGTCCGGATCCGTGCCCGTCGCGATGTTCTGGCTCGTCGGCATCCTGACGGCGCTCAACGCAGGCATCGCGGTCATCTGGCGCTGAACCGCGGATCACTCGGTCACGAGCGCAGCGGTACTCGCACGTCTGCTCCGGCCTCCTCGGTCAGCCGCTCCCCCATCTGCGCGAACGTCGGCTGCGCGATGAACCCACCGGCGAACAGCGCCTGTCCCTGAGCGAATCCCTGGGCCCGGCGGATGTCGTCCTCCCCGACGAAGCCGAACACGTCCGCCAGTTCGGCGATGTCCCGCGGGGCGTTCACGCGCATGAGGCCGAGGTTGTCGCACTGCGAGAGCACGTTGGGGTGGATCTTGGTCGGGCGCTGCGTCGACAGGAGGAGCCAGAGGCCGAACTTGCGTCCCTCGGCCGCGATCTGAACGAGCCTCTCGGTGACAGCCTTCTCGACGGCGGTGCGCGGCTCGGGTGAGCAGAGGTTGTGCGCCTCGTCGATCACGATGAGGAGCGGCCGACGGCTCTCTCGCTGCATCCACAGCGCCTCGAGCACGGCGAGCGCCGCCACCTTCGGCTCCGCAGGGTGGTCGAATCCCCCGAGGTCGAGGACGGTGGCCCTCGGCCTTTCAGCGATCACATCGACGACGGATCCGGCTCCTCTGGACCAGAGGTCCCACTCGAGCACCTGCAGGTTCTCCATGCGATTCGCGAGCCGGATATGCGCCGGGTCTCCTGTCGCGCGGAACTGTCTCAGCATGTCGTCGGCGTCGAAGTCCGTGGTGCTGACGGGCCAGTGGAGCAGGACGTTGTACTCCTCGGCATCGGCGATCGGGGCGATCTGCAGAACCGCGGCCTTGGCTGCCGGAGACAGATCGATGTATCGGGCGTGCAGCTTGTCTCCCTCTCCGTGACCCGATCGGAACACGCGGATGTCGGTCTGCGCGATGGCGGCCGCATGCTCGGTCGAAGCGCCTGCTCTCGTCTCCGCCAGCCTCACGAAGTCGGCATTCGGATCGAGGATGAGCATCGGCAGTTCGGTGTGCAGCAGGAGCTGCTCGAGCACGACGCCGAGCGCGTATGTCTTGCCGCTGCCGCTCTGGCCGCACCAGAACGTATGTCGGTTGAAGCGGCGTGCGTCCAGCTGCACAGACGTTCCCGCATCATCCGTCATCGTGCCTATGGTCAGTTCGGTCATGCCCGGCCTCCCGCCCTTCGTCGGCCTCCAGCTTGCCTCGGACTCTCGACGGGGTCATCACACTTCTCGGGTGACGAGGCTCGCCCGTCCAGGTGGTCGACGGACGTCCTCCGCCCGTCGGCCGCTCCCCGGATCGGCTAGGACGCGAGCGCCTTCGCCTTGAGCGTCTCGAACTCGGCCTGGGTGATCACGCCCGAGTCGAGCAGACCCCGCGCCTTCGTGATGTCGTCCGCCGGCGAAGAGCCTGCGGTCTCCCGGATGTAGGCGGTCTGGGCCGCTTGCAGTTCGGCGATCTGCTCGCCGCGCCGCTGCGCCATCCCCTGCCCGCGGGCGATGAGATACACGAGTGATGTCAGGAACGGGAGGAAGACGAGGAAGATGATCCACACCGCCTTCAGCCACCCGTTGAGAGAGCTGTCTCGGAAGATGTCGCCGATGATCGTGAAGACGACCATGAGGTACGAGATGAAGACGAAGGCCCAGAAGAACCAGGCCACGAGATCCCAGATGGACATGCGCGATGCCTTTCGGTCGGAGGTGGTGAGTACCAGCTCCGAAGCTAGCCACGTGCGGATGCGCCCGCGTCACCCTGCCTGGGTGACCCGTCCTGCACCGCGGGGACGGGATTCACCGAGATGACCTCGATGTGGAGGTCGTCGAAAGCCCCGAGAAGGCCCAGCAGACGCGGCTGATCATCGACCGGTCCGAGGATGCTCGTGAGTCCGCCTGGTCGGGCCTGCACCGTGAAGCCGTCCAGCGCCTGTGCGAGCTGCGGGCTCATCCGTCCTCGGACGAGCACTTCGAAGACCCGGGTCATGACGGCAGCCTCTCTGGAGCACGAGCAACATCGGCGCGAGCGCGATCGTCCCATGATGCACGCGCGGATCACGGCCGTCCTCATCCTCTGCGGATGATCTGAACCGGCTGTGGATGATGCGACCGCGCCCTGCCGTACTGACAGCGGAATCGCCGATGACAGCCATACCTCCCCCGCCGGCCCACGCCGTCGAGCGACCACGATTGCGTAGCCGACTCGACGCGACGCTGAACGCGCCCCTCAGCGTCGTCGTCGCCCCGGCCGGCTCCGGCAAGACGGTGCTGCTGTCGCAGTGGGCGGCATCGCACCCCGACGTGCGTGTCATCTGGATCGGGCTGGAGCAGGCGGACAGCGATCCGCGCCGTCTCCTCGACCATCTCCTGAGCGCGGTGCTGCCTCCCGGCCATGGGACGACGGATCTCGGACGACCGCACGCAGTCACCGCGCGAGCCTTCGGGCGCCCCGTCCTCGAGTCTCTCGTCGGAGTCTTCCGCGAGCATCCCCCGGTCGTGCTCGTGCTCGACGACCTGCAGCACCTCGCCGGATCGCCGCTGCTGCCAGACCTCTGGTGGCTCGCCGACAACGTTCCCGAGCACACCCACTTCATCTTCTCGTCACGCATCGACTACGGCCTCGGCTGGGGGCGTCACCGGCTGAGCCACTCGCTGATCGAGCTGCGACAGAGCGACCTTGCGCTCGATGAGGCCGCGAGCGCGACGCTGCTCGAACGGATCATCGGCGCTCCCGTCAGCCCCCGCACTCTCTCAGCAGTCATGGAGCGCACCGAGGGGTGGGCCGCCGGCGTGGTGCTGACCGGTCTCGGTCTGCGCAGCGAAGCCGATCCGGAGCAGTTCGCGAGGGAGCTGCGCGGCACCGATCGCCTCATCTCCGAGTATCTGAGCGAACAGGCTCTGGCCCAACAGCCTCCCGAGCGCCGATCACTGCTGCTGCGCCTGTCGGTCCTCGACCGGATGTCCGCAGAACTCGTCGAGTCGATCCTCTCCGTCGACGACGCGACGTCGCTCTTCGAGGAGCTCGAGAGAGAGTCGATGTTCCTCGTCGCCCTCGATCAGAATCGGGAGTGGTTCCGCTTCCACCCGATGTTCCGAGAGCTCCTGCGCTATCGCTTGAAGGCCGAGCACCCCGGAGCGGCGACCGAGATCCTCACGGCCGCGGCCGACTGGCATATCGCACGGGGCGACGCATCGTCGGCCATCGACTACCTTCTCGAAGCCGGCTCGTGGGAGCGTGCGGCGACCGTCATCTCCGGATGCGGCCGCGAGATGCTCGAACGCAACGACACCGTGTCGGTCAGCCGGTGGCTGGATGCGCTGCCGGGAGAGTTCCGTGCGCCCCGTCCTGACGTCGAGATCCTGCGCGGGATGCTGATGATGATGAACGGGGATGCGGCCCGAGCCGAGGACGTGCTCCGCGAACAGGCCGATCGGCCGACCCTCACACCGGGCCGATCGGCGATCATCCACACGTATCTCGCCGCGCGGGTGCAGTTCCGGCCTGATCCCCGCGTCGCCCTGCAGGCTGCCGAATCAGCGGTGACGCTGCTCGGCGAGAATCCGGATCTGCACCCGCCAGAGCTGCTGGGTCTCACGCACCCGCACCTGCTGCGCGCGAGTTCGCTGACCTCGGCGGGCCGCGCGCTCTTCCTCGCCGGTGATCTCGGCGCTGCGCGACGACGATTCGACGAGGCGCTGGCCGAGCCAGGGGCCCAGTACAGCCTGTACCGCATCCATCTCCTCGGCTCTCTCGCGCTGCTGGAGGCGTGGGCCGGACGGCTGCGTCTTGCCGCGGCGATCTCGCAGGAGGCACTGGACCTCGCAGCCGCGACCCGCCTGCTCGCACATCCGTCACCGGCAGACGCCTTCCTGGCCGCGGCGCTCGCAGCGATCGAGCGGGGCACCCCGTCCGCCGCCGCCACACCCCTGCATGAGGGCGCACTCCGCGCCGCCGCGAACCACCGCACTCAGCTCATGTGGATCGCGCACCTCACGAGGGTTCTCAGCGAGGGAGACGTCGTCGACCCGGTCGATCCGCTTCCGTCGACGCCGCCGCCGATCGTCGCGGCGGCGCTCGAGGCCGAGGAGGCTCGCACGCTGCGCCTCGCGCATGCGTCGAACGGTGGATTGCGTCATCCGTCGGCAGGACGCTGGTCGCCTCTGGTGTTCGAGGCGACCGCCGCCGCACTCACCCGCAACCGTCCCGACCTCGCTCGCGCCCACCTCGATGCTGTCTCCCCGGAGCCGTCTGAGTCGGTGCCTCGCGCCGGCGTGGAGCAGCTCATCCTCCGCTCGTGGCTCGATGCCCGCGAGCGCGGCGCGGGCGCGGGCGCGGACGCCATGCACCGGGCCCTCGACCTGGCCTCGCAGCACGATCTGGTCGCCGCTTTCGTGCGCGCGGGCCCCGAAGTCACGCGTCTGATCTCCGACCTCCCCGGCACCCCGACGCCGTTCCGCGCCACCGTGCTGGAACGGGCGAGCCTGCTCCGTCGCGCCCGCTCATCCTCGCCCGAGCTGGCCGAGCAGCTCACGGATCGCGAACTCGAGATCCTCGCGTACCTGCCGACCCGGATGACCAACATCGAGCTCGCGGCCCGCTGCTACGTGTCGCCCAACACGATCAAGACCCACATGGCTCACATCTACCGAAAGCTGGCGGTTCCCAACCGCAACTCCGCCGTCGCGCGCGCCCAGGATCTCGGACTGATCTGACGCCGCGGTATATCGCCCTGAAAGGGTGACGCGGCCGCACGTCCTGAGCCCGAGAGTGGCACCGTGAGCCATGCGAACGTGCTTGAGGAGTCACCCCTCATCATCGGGGCGCTCATCGGCGAGGCCGTGCTCGGTGCTCTGGTGTCGATCCCGATCACCGCAGCGATCCTGCTGGTCATCACGCAGGTGCTTATCCCCGTCAGAACGCGAAAAGTCTGAGGAAGGAGAACCCTCATGGCACGGTCCACGGTCCAGGAGCTGCAACGGCGCCTCGCTGCCCTCGAAGCCGAGAACAGCGCGCTCCGCGGCGGCATCCCGGCGGCCACCCCCGCCCCGACGCCCGGTCCGGTCGAGTCGCGCCGCCGATCCCGCGGGTGGGGACGCACCCTCTCAGCGACCGTCCTCATCGTGCTGGGTGCGCTCATCGCACCCGTCGCCCTGGTGGCCGCCTGGGGCAACGTGCAGCTCACCGACACCGACCGGTTCGTCGCGAGCTACTCCGTGCTCGCGAGCGATCCTGCGGTGCAGTCCGCGGTCACCGATCAGGTGGTCGAGGCGATCGAGGGGCAGGTGGACATACCGACCCTCACCACGGACGTGATCGACGGCGTCATCGAACTCGGCACCGGCCCCGCGGCGACTCGCGCGCTGGAGCTGCTCAAGGGCCCAGCCGCCCAGGGACTCCAATCGCTCGTGGGCACCGTGGTCGAGCGCTTCGTCGAGTCCGAGGCGTTCGCGAACGTCTGGGCATCCGCGCTTCGCATCAGCCACTCGCAGGTGGTGTCCGCGCTGCAGAACGATCCCGATGCGACCATCGCGCTCGGGTCCGACGGCACGATCGGGATCCAGCTGGCGCCGATCATCGACGCCGCGAAGGACGTGCTCGTCGACCAGGGCGTCGGGTTCGCGGCATCGATCCCGACGGTCGATCGCACCATCACCGTCGCGCAGGTCGACTCCCTCGCCTCCGTCCAGCTCGCCTACGAGCTGGTGGTGGCGGCCGGGCTGTGGCTGCCCTGGGTGGCCATCCTCTTCCTCGCCGCCGGGGTGGTCGTCGCGCGACGACGCTCGGTCGCGCTGGTGACCGCGGCGCTCTCCCTCGGTCTCGTGATGCTCATCGTGCTCGCAGGCCTCGCCGTCGGCAGGGTGTTCTTCGACTCGGCCCTGCGCAGCAACGGCATCCCGGCGGATGCCGGCGGCGCGATCTACGAACTGGTCGGCGGCGCCATGCGCGACACCGCCGTGGCTGTGCTCGTGCTCGCGCTCGTCACGGCCGTGGTCGCGTGGTTCGCCGGCCCCTCCGACGTTCCTCGACGACTTCGAGCCGTCGTCCACGGTGGCGCCGCCTCGCTACGCGGCACCCTGGAGCGGCGCGGTCTGAGCACCGGGCGCGTCGGCGCGTGGCTGCACTCGCGACGCGCTCTTTTGAGGGGCGTGATCATCTTGGCGGGTGCGGCGGTCGTGTTGCTCGTGCGGCCGCTCAGCCCCGCGCTCGTGCTGTGGACACTGGCGCTGTCGCTCCTCGCCGTCCTGATACTGGAGGTGGTCGAACGTCCGCCGTCGGATGATGCCGATGCCGATGCCGATGTCATCGACGTCGTGCCGTCCGAGGACGACGCGCTCCACGACGTCGCGGGTGAGAAGGCGGCCCTCGCCTCCGCCGACCCCCTTGGTCCGGCCAGCTCATGACCCGGCCGGCTGAGGTCGCGAAGCCGTTCGCAGAGCGACGCGAGAGAGGACGCGCCGCTCGATCGCGTGTGCCTCGGGCGCATCTCGGTGCGTGGTCACCTGCCCCGGACCGCCCGGACCCCGTGGCTCTGCTGGAGGAGCAAGGACGGTCACGGGTTCAGGAGCTCACGCCGGTGCGGTACGCACGGATGGCGGTGTCGCCGCTCGCCTTCTACCGCGGCGCGGCTCTGCTCATGGCATCGGATCTCGCCTCCTCCGAGCACACCGGGATCATCGCGCAGCTCTGCGGAGACGCGCACCTGTCGAACTTCGGCCTGTTCAGCACCCCGGAGCGGCACCTGATCTTCGATATCAACGACTTCGACGAGACGCTCCCCGGCCCGTTCGAATGGGATGTGAAACGGCTCGCCGCGAGCTTCGCGGTGGCCGGCAGGCAACGCGGATTCAGCGCCGAGGAGGAGCGCGCCTGCATCGTGGCCGCGGCGCACGGCTACCGGATGGCGATGAGGAGGGCAGCGACGTCGAGAGTGATCGATGCCTGGTACGACCGACTCGACGCAGAGCGTGCGAGAGCGTCGATCCGCCAGGCGCAGCTCGACCAGCTGGTGGGAGACGAGGAGGTGCGTCGGCTGGACGCGACGATCGAGAAGGCGCGAAGACGCGATCATCGGAAGGCCTTCAAGAAGTTGGTGCGCATCGTCGACGGCCGCCTGCGCATCGTCGCGGCGCCGCCGTTGATCGTCCCCGTCGAGGATCTCATCCGCGAAGCGGGGCGTGCCGCAGACGAAGCGGATGTCATGCATCAGGTGCTCGGCGCGTATCGGACGACGCTCGTCGGCGAACGGCATCCGTTCGCCGAGTACCGGTACCGTCATATGGCGCGAAAGGTGGTCGGGGTCGGAAGCGTCGGGACGCGAGCCTGGGTGATCCTCTTCAGCGGACGCGACGACGACGACCCGCTGCTCCTCCAGGCCAAGGAGGCGCAGGCGTCCGTCCTCGAGCGCTTCCTCGGTCCGAGCGAGTTCGACGACCACGCAGAGCGCGTCGTGCGGGGGCAGCGACTGATGCAGGCATCCAGCGACATCTTCCTCGGGTGGCAATCCGTGGTCGGCCTCGACGGGCAGCACCGTGACTTCTACATCCGGCAGCTGCAGGACGGGAAAGGGGGCATCGATCCGGAGACGATGACCGTGCGGGGTGCGACCCTGTATGCGCGGATCTGCGGCGAGACGCTGGCGCGAGCCCACTCCCGATCCGGAGACCGGGTGCAGATCGCGGGGTATCTGGGGCGGAGCGACACGTTCGAGGAGGCGATCTCGGACTTCGCCGTCGCCTACGCGGATCAGAACCACAGTGACTTCCTGGCGCTGAAGGCAGCTCTGGCGTCGGGGCGTCTGCCGAACGAGCACGGAACCGTGTGAGGCGCCTCCATGGAATCCGGCGACACGATGCGTGAGCCCTCGCCCCTCGGCTCACACGTCGCGAGACAGGTGGTCGGCCGGCCGTCCGGGTACTGGGTCGTGCTCGCACTCCTCGTGCTCAGCTATGTGCTGTGCGCCGCTCAGGGGACGACCGACCCGAGCCCACCGGCGTTCGTGCTGCAGCTGGTCACCGTCGCCGTCGTCCTTCGAGTGACCGAGGCGCATACTCGGGTGCAGCGCATCGCCTGGATCGTGCTCGCGGCGGCAGGCATCGCCGCGGTCGTGGTGTCGGTGTTCGACCTTGAGGGACACGCCCTCGACATCTCGCTGTCCGCCGCTTCGATGCTCGCCTTCCTCATCGCGCCGGTCGCGATCATCCGACACCAGGTGCGGCGCCGGGGCCTGGACGCCGAGGCTCTGCTCGCCGCGATCTCGGCGTACGCCCTGGTGGGCATGTTCTTCGCCCTGGTCTACAACCTCGTCGCACTTCTGACCGTCGCGCCGACCTTCGGCCCGACGGTCGTCGACTCGCTCTCGAGCCAGCTGTTCTTCTCGTTCACCACCCTCACGACCACCGGCTACGGCAACATCGTGCCGGCGAGCCCCACTGTGCAGGGGATCGCCGTCGCCGAGGCGATCACCGGTCAGCTGTTCCTGATCACGGCCGTGGCGCGGATCATGCGCGGCAACCGCCGGCCCGCGTACGAGACAGCTCCCGCACCTGCACCCGCACCCGCACCCGCGCCTGCACCTGCACCCGCATCCGAGGAGACCTCGTGAAGAAGTGGAACGTCGTCATCGTCCTCGGCTCCGCGCAGTTCGTCATGGTGCTCGACGGAACGGTCATGAACGTATCGATCTCGACGGTCGTGAGCGATCTCGACACGTCCGTGACGGCGATGCAGGCGGCGATCACGTTCTACACCCTGACGATGGCGGCGTTCATGCTCCTCGGCGCCAAGCTCGGCGATGTGTGGGGACGACGCCGCGCCTTCGTGATCGGCTCCTGCGTCTACGCCGCAGGCTCCCTCATCACCGCGCTGAGTCCGTCCGTGGGGTTCCTCTTCCTCGGCTGGTCGATCATCGAGGGGCTGGGCGCGGTGCTGGTGATCCCCGCGATCGCCGCACTCGTCGCCGACAACTACCGAGGTGCTGAGCGCGTCACCGCCTTCGCCGTCATCGGCGCCGTGTCGGGTGCGGCGGTCGCGGCCGGTCCGCTCATCGGCGGGGCGGTGACCACGTACTCCAGCTGGCGGTTCGTCTTCGTCGCCGAGGTGGTGATCATGCTCGGCGTCGTCCTGTGCGCTCGCATCATCACCGACTCCACCCCACGGCAGAGCATCCGCATCGATATCGGCAGCGTCCTGCTGTCTTCGGCCGGCCTCGTCCTGATCGTCTTCGGCATGCTGCAGAGCAAGACCTGGGGATGGGTGGTCCCCCTGTACACGCCGGAGATCGCGGGCGTCCCCATCGCGCCCCTCGGAGTCTCTCTGACGACCTGGTGCATCGCGCTCGGAGCCGCTCTGATCGCGCTCTTCATCAGCTGGCAGCGACGGCTGATACGCGACGGCCGCTCTCCTCTCATGCAGCCGGATCTGTTCTCCATCACGACTCTGCGCAGCGGGCTCTCGGTGCTCGGCGCCCAGTACGCCGTGACGGCCGGGCTGTTCTTCATGGTCCCGGTGTACCTGCAGATGACGCTCGGATACGACGCGCTCGAGACGGGCCTCAAGATCTTCCCGCTCTCGGTCTCGCTGATCCTCTTCTCGATCGTCGGCACCGCGCTGTCCCGCAGGTGGTCCCCTCGCCGCATCGTGAGAGTCGGGCAGTCGACCCTCGTGCTCAGCGCCGTGCTGCTGCTCGGTGCGGTGACCGAGGACCTTCGCGGCGTTCTGTTCGCGGCCGGCATGTTGCTCGCCGGCAGCGCCCTGGGGCTCCTCGCCTCGCAGCTCGGCAATGTCAACATGTCGAGCGTCAGTGAGAAGGACACGAGCGAGGTCGGCGGGCTGCAGGGCGTCTTCCAGAATCTGGGCTCATCGCTCGGAACCGCGCTGATCGGATCGCTGCTGATCGGAGCGCTGTCGACCTCGTTCGCGTCCGGCGTCGCCGTGAGCGATCTTCCGAGCGACGTGCGCGAGACCGTGAGCGCTGCGACGGACCGCGGCGTCACGGTGGTGCCCGCGGCGGATGTCGCCGGGATCGGCGAGGCGGCCGGCCTCAGCGACGACGACTCGAGCGAACTCGCCGACATCTACCGAGAGTCGCAGCTCTCGTCACTCCGTGTGTCCTTCGTCGGGCTGATCCTGATCAGCCTGCTGTCGATCCTGTTCTCACGCGGCATCCCGGCGCACGTGTCGATCCGGCGAAGAGAAAGCGCCGGCGCGGCCGAGAGGTCCTGACCGCCGGCGCACCCGCTGCCTGCGGTCAGACGCGAGGCGGCGCCGTGCTCTCGCGGACGACGAGCTCCGTGCCGACGAGCGGGGTCTGGATGCGCTCTCCCCCGTCGAGCTCGGCGAGCAGCGCGTCGACCGCGAGCGCGCCGACCTTCTCAGGATGCTGCTGCACGGTGGTCAAGGGCGGCCACAGCTGTGCGGCATCCGGCAGGCCATCGAAGCCGACCACGCTGACGTCCCTCGGAATATCACGGCCGGCCTCACGGAAGGCCCGCACGACGCCGATCGCCATCTGGTCGTTCGCGGCGAAGACCGCAGTGACGGCGTCGTCGTCACGCAGCCGGAGCCCCGCGCGGTAGCCCGACTCGGCGGACCAGTCGCCCTGCAGCGGCTCGGGCGCGACGACCCCGCGGGATTCGAGGGTGCGCCTCCAGGATTCGCGACGACGTTCGGCGGAGTACGACTTCGCCGGACCCGCGATATGCCAGACGGTCCGGTGTCCGAGGTCGAGCAGATGCTCGGTCGCGAGCCGCGCGCCCTGCGCCTGGTCGGTGTCGACGAAGGGATGACTCGCTCCACGGTTGGAGTCGACCAGCACGACGGGCAGCCCGTCGGGGATCTCGACCTCGGCCTCATCGAGCTGGTGCGCCTCGATCACGATGATGATGCCGTCGACCGCATGCTCCTCGAGGCGGCGGAAGGCGCCTGCCACGGTGTCACGAGCGCTGGACTCCACGGGGATCAGAGTCAACGCGTATCCCATCTGCGACGCGCGCACCGCGATCGCATCGAGCGTGCGCTGATTGCCGTATGAGCTGAAGGAGAACATGATCACACCGATCGCGCGGAATCGGCCCGAGCGCAGGGCGCGGGCCGCGCTGTTGGGCCGATAGCCGAGCCGTTGCATGGCGTCTTCGACGCGCTCCCTGGTGGCGGCGCCGACGTACCCGCGCGCGTTCACGACCCTCGAGACGGTCTGCCCGGAGACGCCAGCCTCTCGCGCCACGTCCTCCATGGAGGGGTCTCGCCGCCGCTGCGGCGGCTCTGCCGACTGTTCCGAGGTCACGAGCACTCATCCATTCATGTGTTGACGTTGACACACTAGCAGCGCATCGAATATGTTGACGTTGACACACGGCGCCGTGAGCGCCCGATCTCTAAGAAGGTTCTCGTCGATGACGACTCAAGACTCCGCAGCCCTGGCGGACCACGGCATCCGCCGGCGTGAAAAACGCGACTGGACGGGATGGGCCTTCGTCGGCCCGTTCATGGTCGTGTTCGCCCTGGTGTTCCTCACACCGCTCGCCTATGCGCTGTACCTCAGCTTCTTCCAGGAGAAGCTGATCGGCGGCACCGCGTTCGTCGGGTTCGACAACTACGTGCGCGCCCTCACCGACCCGCAGTTCTGGGAGGCGTTCGGCCGCGTCGTGCTGTTCCTCGTCGTGCAGGTGCCGATCATGCTGGTCCTGGCCCTCGCCGCGGCACTGGCACTCGACAGCGCGCGACTGCGCGGAGCATCCTTCTTCCGCATCCTGATCTTCCTGCCCTATGCGGTGCCCGCCGTCGTGGCGGTGCTCATGTGGGGCTACATCTACGGCGACCAGTTCGGACTGACGTCGAACTTCAACGACCTGCTCGGCAGCGACCTCATCACCCCCTTCGCCCGGGAGTGGATCCTGGTCTCGATCGGCAACATCGTGACGTGGCAGTTCGTCGGCTACAACATGCTGATCTTCTACTCCTCGCTGAAGACGATCCCGACCGACATGTACGAGGCGGCATCGCTCGACGGAGCCGGCGCCTGGCGCACGATCTTCTCGATCAAGATCCCCAACGTCCGCGGCGCCCTCGTGATCGCGACGATCTTCTCGATCATCGGCAGCTTCCAGCTCTTCAACGAGCCCAACATCCTGCGGCCTCTGGCACCGAACGTGATCACGACGTACTTCACACCCAACATGTACGCGTACAACCTCTCGTTCGCCGGACAGCAGTTCAACTACGCCGCGACGATCGCCATCATCATGGGCGTCATCACCGCAGTGATCGCCTACGTCGTGCAACTGCGCGGCTCGAAGTCGGAGGTGCGCTGACATGGCACTCCCCCTCGCCCGCCCCTCGCAGAAGCGCCACGATCTGATGAATCCGCGCAAGTCGAAGATCCTGCTGATCGTGATGGTCGCGTACGCGCTGTACACGCTCGTGCCGCTCGTCTGGCTGCTGTTCAGCTCGACGAAGACGCAGTCGGGACTCTTCAGCTCGTTCGGTCTGTGGTTCTCCGACGACTTCGCGTTCTTCGACAACCTCGTGGCCACGTTCTCGTACCAGGACGGCATCTTCCTGCGCTGGCTCGGCAACACGCTGCTGTACGTGGTCGTCGGAGCCGGCGGCGCGACCCTGCTGGCGACCATGGCCGGCTACGGACTCGCGAAGTACCGCTTCCCCGGTCGCCGCGCCGTGTTCGCCGTCGTGCTCGGTGCGGTCGCCGTGCCCGGCACCGCACTGGCCGTGCCGACCTTCCTGCTCTTCAGCGAGCTCGGCCTCACGAACACGCCGTGGGCCGTGATCATCCCCTCGCTGATCAGCCCGTTCGGCCTGTACCTGATCTGGGTCTTCGCCTCGGATTCGGTGCCGACCGAGCTGCTCGAGGCGGCGCGCATCGACGGTGCCGGCGAGTTCCGCACCTTCTTCACGATCTCGATGCGACTGCTCGCACCCGGAATCGTGACGGTCACCCTCTTCACCGTGGTCGCGACCTGGAACAACTACTTCCTGCCGCTGATCATGCTGTCCGACCCCGACTGGTACCCGCTCACGGTCGGCCTCAACCAGTGGAGCAACCAGGCGATCGGCGCAGGGTCGCAGCCGATCTACAACCTCGTGATCATGGGTTCGCTCCTCACCATCATCCCGATCGTCATCGCCTTCCTGCTGCTGCAGAGGTTCTGGCAGTCAGGTCTCACCGCCGGAAGCGTCAAGCAGTAGCCCCCGGCATCCCTCCGCACCGCACACGTCGGTCCGATGCCGGACCGCACCCCCGAAAGGACACAGCAATGAAGCACCTTCCCTCACCCGCCGCACGGCGCACCCTCACGGTGCTCGCGGCCGGAACCGTGGCAGCGCTCGCGCTGGCCGGCTGCAGCACCGGCGACACCGGCTCAGGCGGCAGCGCTGCCGGCGACGGCTCGTTCGACTCCGTGGAGGCGGCGCTCGAGAAGGGCGGCGAGATCACGTACTGGTCGTGGACCCCTTCGGCCGAAGCCCAGGTCGAGGCCTTCGAGAAGGAGTACCCCAACGTCACGGTGAACGTGGTCAACGCGGGCACCAACAACGAGGAGTACACCAAGCTGCAGAATGCGATCAAGGCGGGCTCCGGCGCCCCCGACGTCGTGCAGATCGAGTACTACGCCTTCCCCCAGTTCGCCCTCACCGATGCGTTCGTCGACCTCTCGCAGTACGGCTTCGCCGACTTCGAGGACGACTACACCGCGTCGACGTGGAACTCCGTCACCGACGGCGACGCCATCTACGGGCTGCCGCAGGACTCCGGCCCCATGGCGCTGTTCTACAACAAGGCCGTGTTCGACGCCGCGGGCGTCACTGTGCCCACCACCTGGGACGAGTACTACGAGGCCGCGAAGGCGATCCACGCCGCGAACCCGAACGCCTACATCACGAACGACACCGGCGACGCCGGCTTCGCGACCTCGATGATCTGGCAGGCCGGCGGCAAGCCGTTCGAGACCTCCGGCACGGATGTCACGATCGACCTGCAGGACGACGGCTCGAAGAAGTGGACCGAGAACTGGAACCGCCTCGTCGAGGAGGATCTGCTCGCCCCCTACGGCAGCTGGAGCGACGAGTGGTTCCGCGCCCTCGGCGACGGCAGCCTCGCCACCCTCGTGATCGGCGCCTGGATGCCCGGCAACCTGATCACCGGCGCTCCCGACGGAGCCGGCGACTGGCGCGTCGCGCCGATGCCGACCTACGACGGCACCCCTGCGACGGCGGAGAACGGCGGCGGCGGCCAGGCCGTGACGACGCAGAGCAAGAACCCGGAGCTCGCAGCCGGATTCCTGTGGTGGCTGAACAACTCGGAGGACAGCATCTCGACCTTCCTCGAGTCGGGCGGCTTCCCGTCGACCACGGCGGAGCTCTCGAGCGAGGAGTTCCTCGCCGACGCTCCCGAGTACTTCGGCGGCCAGAAGATCAACGAGGTCCTCGCGGCCGCGGCCGACGACGTCGTCGAAGGCTGGAGCTACCTGCCCTACCAGGTCTACGGCAACAGCATCTTCGGCGACACCGTGGGCCAGTCGTACCAGAACGGCACCGACCTGAACGAGGGGCTGGTGACCTGGCAGGACGCGCTGGTCGAGTACGGCAACTCCCAGGGCTTCGCCGTCAACCAGTAATCGCACGTCCG
Organism: Microbacterium sp. MEJ108Y; assembly: GCF_000834175.1. Lineage (NCBI taxonomy): Bacteria > Bacillati > Actinomycetota > Actinomycetes > Micrococcales > Microbacteriaceae > Microbacterium > Microbacterium sp. MEJ108Y. The sequence continues at coordinate 565,278 of NZ_JXQX01000038.1, forward strand.
GGCCGGACGGGGACTCCCTCCCCGTCCGGCCCTCCCATCGAAAGCACCACATCGTGACCTCCTTCTCCATCGGCGAGACCGACTTCCTCCGCGCGGGGCTCCCCCACCAGGTGATCGCCGGCGCCATCCACTACTTCCGGGTGCACCCCGACCAGTGGCAGGACCGCATCCGCAAGGCCCGCCTGATGGGGCTCAACACGATCGAGACGTACGTGGCCTGGAACGCCCACGAACCCCGCCGGGGCGAGTGGGATGCCACGGGGTGGAACGACCTGGGGCGCTTCCTCGACCTCATCCAGGCCGAGGGCATGGACGCGATCGTCCGCCCCGGCCCCTACATCTGCGCCGAATGGCACAACGGCGGTCTGCCGAACTGGCTCACCGCGGGCGAGCGCGAGCTGCGCTCGTCCGAGCCCACCTTCCTGGCCGATGTGAGCGAGTACCTCCGTCGGGTCTACGAGGTCGTCGCTCCGCGGCAGATCGACCGCGGCGGCTCGGTCGTGCTCGTGCAGATCGAGAACGAGTACGGCGCATACGGCTCCGACAAGGCGTACCTGCAGGCGCTCGTCGCGCTGACCCGCGAGTCGGGCATCACGGTCCCCCTCACCACCGTCGACCAGCCCACCGATCAGATGCTCGACGACGGCAGCCTTCCCGAGCTGCACAAGACCGGTTCGTTCGGCTCGCGCAGCGCGGAGCGCCTCGCGACCCTGCGCAGCCACCAGCCCACTGGTCCGCTGATGTGCTCGGAGTTCTGGGACGGATGGTTCGACTGGTGGGGCGGCGTGCATCACACCACCGAGGTCACCGCCGCCGCCGCCGACCTCGACGAGCTGCTCGCTGCCGGCGCGTCGGTCAACATCTACATGTTCCACGGCGGCACGAACTTCGGCCTCACGAACGGCGCCAACCACAAGGGCCGCTACCTGCCCATCGTCACGTCGTACGACTATGACGCGCCTCTGGACGAGGCCGGGAACCCGACCGCGAAGTTCTTCGCATTCCGCGACGTCATCGCGAAGTACGCCCCGGTGCCGGATGAGCTTCCGGCCGCCGCCGAGCCCGCGCCGGTCTTCTCGGTGCCGCTGAGCGCGGCTGGTGCATGGACGGATGCTGCGGCGAGCGCTCCCTCGTCGTCAGAGCCCGTCACGTTCGACGAGCTGGAGCACCTGAGCGCCCTGGTCCGCTACGACGTCTCCCTGCCCGAGGGCCGGGGCGGGCAGCTCGTCCTCGAGGAGGTTCGCGACCTCGCCTGGGTGAGCGTCGACGGCCAGCCCGTCGGCACCCTCTCGCGCACCCGTCATGACCGTTCTCTGCGGATCCCCGCGGGGCGTACGCTCAGCATCCTCGTCGAAGAGGGCGGCAGGGTGAACTACGACCACCGGCTCGGCGAGCAGAAGGGCCTCATCGGCGCTCCTGCACTCGACGGTGTCGCGCTGACCGGCTGGCACTCGACACCGCTCGACGTCGCGGCCCTGGCTGCGGAGATCGGATCCCGCGCCGCAGACGCGTCCGCCGCGGCGACGACCGGTCCGTCGGCATGGGTGGCGGACTTCGACCTCGATGCCCCCGCAGACCTGTTCCTCGACACCGCCGCCTGGAGCAAGGGCTACGCGTTCGTCAACGGCTTCTTCCTCGGTCGATACTGGCGAAACGGCCCGCAGCGCACCCTTTTCGTGCCCGCGCCCGCCACGAAGACAGGAGCGAACCGACTCGTCGTCCTCGAACTCGAGCACCTGCTCGACGCGACCGCCGATTTCGTCCCGTCGCTCGACCTCGGCGACACCGAGGAATAGCCCTCCGGGGGCGACTCGACCCGGTACCGTGTGTCTGTGCCGCTTCGAAGGTTCTCCACTCCCTCACCTGCCGCTCGCGCGCGCTATGCCAAGCGGCGCCAGGGCCGCGTGGCGCGGGCGGACAACGACCTCACCGTCGAGCAGTGGGCTTCGCTGCGAGAGGCCTGGGGAGGATGCGCGTATTGCGGAGCGGGCGACATCGCACTGCAACGCGACTGCGTGATGCCGATCTCGCGAGGCGGGCGGTACACCGTCGAGAACGTCGTTCCTGCATGCGGGTCGTGCAACGCGAGCAAGCGCAACGACGAGGTCACGTCGTGGATGCGACGCAAGCGACTCGACGAACGGGCGTTCCTCACCCGATACGACGCGATCGTCCGCGACCTGCGCCAGGCCGACTGAACGGCTCACGGCCGGCTGCGTCGGGACTTCCAGACGGCTGCCGTGAGACGAGCGGCGTCGGCTCGGGTGATGCTCTGCCAGTTGCGACCGCCGCGCGCGAAGGCCTCGTGCACGCCGGGAGGCACCGCGGCCGCCTCGATCGGACGATCGAGCCAGTCGCACGCGCGCACGTGCACGAGGTCGACATCCCGCGCGTCGGCCGAGGCGTCGTAGCGCCACGGTCCGGTGATCCGTCCCAGCCAGAGGAGGCCATCGGCGTCGCGCGTCCAGACGAAGACGCCCTCGGCGACCGATGCGAACCGCTCGAGTCGGCGTGCCATCCGCTCTCCGTAGACCGCGTCCACCGCGGCGAGCGCATCGGCGATCGAGTGCGGTACGTCGTCGAGTCTGCCGCCCATTCCGCACACGCCGAGCTCCAGTGCCCGCTCGACAGCCGGGCCGTCGCTCACGTCGTCGTCGCGCGAGCGCATCGGAGCGCGGTATGCCGAGGGCACCTCTGCATCGTGGCTTCCGCCAGGTGAGGCGTTCATGCGAGCGGCACGAGCGTGGCATCGATCCGCCGCTCGTCGATCGTGACCCGCATCATCGTGCAGACCGGCTGACGGCGCCGATCGGTCGGCGACCCGGGATTCATCAGGCGCATCCCGGAGGGGGCGACCGTGTCCCAAGGGATGTGCGAGTGCCCGAAAACGAGCAGATCCACGCCGGGGAACGCGACATCCATCCGCTCCTCGCGCTTCTGCCGCTGGCCGGTCTCGTGCACCACCGCGACGTCGACCTGTTCGACGGTGAAGCGAGCGATCTCGGGCAGGCGCTCGCGCAGCTCGGGGCCGTCGTTGTTGCCGTAGACGCCATGCAGGACCCGCGAGCGGGATTCGAGCAGATCCAGCGTCGCGAGGTCGACCCAGTCCCCCGCGTGGATCACGATGTCGGCGTCGTCGACCGCCCGCAGCACGGCGTCGGGGAGCCGCTTGGCCCGCTTCGGAACGTGGGTGTCGGCGATCAGCAGCAGTCTCGTCGTCACGGTCTTCCCCTCGCCCCGGGCATCAGCATCCGTCTCCGACTCTACGCACGCGCGCCCCGCGGACGTCACACGCACCCAGCAAACGTTCAGGAAGGCGTAGGATCTCTCGGTGCCTTGGTATACCGGGCCATGGATCTAAGGAGCAGCATGAGTACGACCACAGCGCCCGCGAATCCGCGCTCGCGCGTCATCACGGCGAGCCTCGTCGGCACCACGATCGAGTTCTACGACTTCTACGCCTATGCGACAGCGGCCGTGCTCGTGTTCCCGGTGCTCTTCTTCCCCACGGGCAACGACACCACTTCGCTGCTGTCGTCGTTCGCGGTGTTCGGTGCGGCGATGGTCGCCCGCCCGATCGGCGCGGTGGTCTTCGGTCACTTCGGCGACAAGTTCGGCCGCAAGGCCACGCTCGTCGCCTCTCTGCTCACGATGGGCATCGCGACGTTCATCATCGGGCTTCTGCCCACGTTCCAGCAGATCGGCTGGTGGGCGGCTCTCCTGCTGCTCATCCTGCGTCTCGCTCAGGGTTTCGCGCTCGGCGGCGAGTGGTCGGGGGCCGCGCTGGTCGCCACCGAGAACGCACCCCGGGGCAAGCGCGCCTGGTACGGCACGTTCCCGCAGCTGGGAGCGCCGCTCGGCTTCATCATCGCGAACTTCCTCTTCCTCGGCATCAACTGGCTGCTGCCGCACTCCGAGAACCCCGCGCTCAAGTCCGAAGCCTTCCTGTCGTGGGGCTGGCGCATCCCGTTCCTCTTCTCTGCCGTCATGGTCATCATCGGCCTGTGGGTCCGACTCAAGCTCGTCGAGTCCGACACCTTCAAGAAGGCCGAGAAGAAGGGTGCGATCCGCAAGCTGCCCCTCGCGACCGTGTTCCGCCACCACTGGAAGCAGCTGATCCTCGGCACGTTCATCATGCTGGCGACCTATGTGCTGTTCTACCTGATGACGAACTTCACCCTGGCGTACGGCACCAAGCCGGCCACGCTCGAGACGGCGTCCGCCGCCGCGCAGGCCGCTGCCGAGGCGACGGGCAAGGACTTCGACGCGTCGGCCTTCGCCGCGCAGTTCTATCCGGGTCTCGGATTCGCCTACACCGACTTCGTGCTGATGCAGATCGTCGGCGTGGTGTTCTTCGGCATCTTCACCCTGCTCTCCGGGCCGATCGCCGATTCGGTCGGCCGACGCAAGCTGCTCCTGTGGGTCACCGGGCTCATCATCGTGTTCGGCTTCACGTTCAACGCCTTCCTGCTGCCTGCGATGGACCCGAAGTTCACGGGCGCACTCGCGCAGGCGTTCCTCGTGTTCGGTTTCATGCTCATGGGCGCGACGTTCGGTCCGATGGGCGCGCTGCTTCCCGAGCTGTTCCCGACGAACGTCCGCTACACGGGCTCCGCGATCTCGTACAACGTCTCCTCGATCCTCGGCGCCGCCGTGGCCCCGCTCATCGCGCTGTGGCTCTGGGAACTCGGCGACGGCGCCCCGTGGCTCGTCGGTCTCTACCTGTCGGCGATGGGAGTGCTGACGTTCATCGCGCTGCTCCTGTCGAAGGAGACGAAGGACAACGACTACGAAGAGGACCTCGGAGTCGCGGCGGCCGTCGAACTCTGACACGTCACTTCACGCGAAAGGGCGGCACCTCCTCGGGGGTGCCGCCCTTTCGGGTGCTCGGGGTGGTCGTCGGGCTCAGTAGGAGGCGGTGATCGTCCGCGTCGACCCGTCGAGCGCCATCGTCCCCCCGTAGGGAACGATCCACTGGGGCCGTGTGTGACCGAACGGCACGCCCACGCAGACGACCGCGTCGGGGTTGTACCGCGAGACCGTCTCGATGACGGCGTCTCGCTGCGCCGCGCGCAGCGCATCGGCCTCTGCCGGCGACGGCAGGAATTCGAAGTCGCTCACCGGCGGACGCGCGACGACCACGCCCGCGACGGCATCGAGGATCCCGCGCTCTCCCAAACCGCGCATCCAGCGTGCCACCCAGCTCGCCGGCGGACGCTCCTCGCTGGTCTCCAGCAGCAGGATGCCGCCGCGCAGGTCGTATGTCGTGGGCAGCCGGTCTGCGAGCGCGAGCGCGTCGATGCTCTCGAGGCACCCGCCCCACGTGCGTCCCTCGACGCGCGATGCCGGCCCGGCCCAGGCCCACTCATCGGTCGCGATCCGGTCGCCGTACTCGGTGAGCGATAGGGGGTCTGTCCAGCGCCGTCCCACGTCCTCCGACTCGCCTGGCTCGGTGATCTCGATCGTGCCGCCGTCGAGCAGCGCAGCGCGCAGTGAGCGCAGATGCACGTCGTCGACCGCCGGCCCAGGCCCCAGGTGCACTGCCGTGGACCCTCCGTAGTAGCCGCGGATGCCGAGCCCCCACAGCCAGTTGAGGATGTTGGTGTTGTCGCTGTAGCCCAGGAACGGCTTGGGATCGGCCTGAGCGAGTGCGGCGTCGAGGTGCGGCACCACCAGGATCTGGTCATCGCCCCCGATCGTCGCGAGGATCGCGCGGATGCCGGGGTCGGCGAAGGCCGCGTTGACGTCGGCGGCCCGGGCTTCAGGGCTCGCGTCGAGCTGCCTGGTGGTCGGATACTCCACCGGGATCAGTCCGGTCAGCTGCTCGAGTCGTCGGAGAGCCTGCTCGTGGATCTCAGGCGCGACCGCAGGAGCAGCGAAGGCGGGCGACAGGACGGCGACTCGGTCGCCGGGGACGGGTTTCGATGCAGACAGCATCGGTCCAGTCTCGCATCGCGCACGCCGCGCGATCCGTCAATTTATGTTGACATCTGCTGCACCGTCAACCAATATTGACGCAGGAGGTTCACGATGACCATGAAGACCGCGATCGCCCAGGATGACGGCGGCGAGCCACTGTCCGAGCTCCACCGCCTCGCCGCCCTGCGCAGTGAACTGGCCCGCGCCGAAGAGACCCAGGTGAGACGCGCGCGCAATCTCGGGTACTCGTGGCAGGCGATCGCGAGCTCACTCGGTGTCTCGAAGCAGGCGGCGCACCGCCGATTCGGCAAGCACTGAAACGCATACAGCCCATCCACAGAATCCGTCCTCGCACGAAGTACGGTCGAACTACCCCCTTTCAGAACGAGGTTCCGCATGTCCAGCACGGCGACATCACGCCGACGCGGACGCGGCGCGCAGCACGACGGTCCGCGCGCCACCTTCCGCCAGCTCCTCCCCTTCCTCTTCGAGCACAAGCGCACGCTCATCGTCGTCGCGGTGCTCAGCGTCTTCGCAGCCGCCACGTCGCTCGCCCAACCACTGCTGGTGGGTCAGCTCATCGAAGCCGTGCAGTCCGATCAGGGACTCGGCATCCTGGTCTGGGCCCTCGTCGGTCTCGTGATCGTGTCCTCGATCATCTCCGGCTACCAGCACTACCTGCTGCAGCGCACCGGCACCGCGGTCGTGTACTCCAGCAGGCGCAAGCTGATCTCGCGCATCCTGCACCTGCCGATCAGCGAGTTCGACGCCCGACGCACCGGCGACCTGGTGTCGCGCGTCGGCACCGACACGACGCTGCTCTACGCCGTGCTCACGCAGGGACTGGCGGATGCCGTCGGCAGCGCGATCCTGTTCCTCGGCGCTCTCATCGCGATGCTCGTGATCGACCCCGTGCTGCTGCTGCTCATCGTCGTCGTGATCGGCGCCTCGGTCGTCGTCGTCACCGCGCTCAGCGGCCGCATCCGCACGGCATCCACCGCCCAGCAGGAGAAGGTCGGCGAGCTCGCCTCGGGCGTCGAGCGTGCGGTCGGCTCGATCCGCACCGTGCGCGCATCCGGGGCGACGGAACGCGAGACCGAGACGGTGTCGGCCCTCGCCTCCGAGGCCTACGGCATCGGCGTGCGCATCGCCAAGATCTCCTCGCTCGTGGTTCCGATCGCGGGAGTCGCGCTGCAGGTCTCACTGCTCGTCGTGCTCGGCGTCGGCGGCTTCAGGGTCGCGGCCGGCACCATCACCATCGCGTCGCTGATCACGTTCATCCTGTTCCTGTTCATGCTCGTGATGCCGCTCGCGACCACGTTCGGCGCGATCACCTCGGTGAACCAGGCGCTCGGTGCTCTCGGTCGCATCCAGGAAGTGCTGAACCTGCCGATCGAGACCCAGCACGATGCGGAGATCGCCGCGTCCTTCCCGCGCGACACCGCCGACCCCCTCGCCCCCGCGATCGAGTTCCGCGACGTGCGCTTCCGCTACCCCGAGAACGTGGTCGCCGCACGCCTGGCGGCCGCGAAGGAGGCGCAGACGCTTCTCGCCGATGCGCACCTCGAGCCGACGGACGACTCGGCTGTCACGGCGGAGCGTGAAGTCCTCCGCGGAGTCTCGTTCGCAGTGCCCCGCGGTGCTCGCGTCGCGCTCGTCGGCCCCAGCGGTGCAGGCAAGAGCACCATCCTCTCCCTCGTCGAGCGCTTCTACGACCCGACGGGCGGGTCGATCCGCCTCTACGGCCACGACTCGCGCACCTATCCGCGCGACGAGCTGCGCGCGCAGTTCGGCTATGTCGAGCAGGATGCCCCCACGCTCGCCGGGACCCTCGGCGACAACCTGCGTCTCGCCTCGCCGAACGCCTCGGATGAGGACTGCGAGCAGGTGCTTCGCGCCGTGAACCTGGGCGACGTGCTCGAACGCGACCCGCTGGGACTCGAGGCCGCCGTCGGAGAAGACGGCGTGATGCTCTCGGGCGGAGAACGTCAGCGTCTGGCGATCGCCCGCGCCCTGCTCACCGATGCGCCGATCCTGCTGCTCGACGAGTCGACGTCGTCTCTCGACGGCGTGAACGAGCAGCGCATGCGCGAAGCCATCGACGCGGTGTCGACCGATCGCACGCTGATCGTCATCGCTCACCGGCTGTCGACCGTCGTCGACAGCGACCTCATCGTGGTGCTGCAGGACGGCGCCGTGGTCGGTCAGGGCACTCACGCCGAGCTGATCGAGTCGACGCCGCTCTACCGCGATCTGGCGCGGCACCAGCTCCTCGCCTGACCAGGGTCACCTCGCGCACACACATGCGCGAAGGCGGGATGTCAGAGACCACTCAGCCATGGGTTCGCCTCAGCCATCCCGCCTTCGCGGTCTGGGGGTAGGGGGATCTGGAGTGTAGAGCGCCGGCTCCCCCGAACCGGCGCCCGGTCTGTCAGGCCTTGTCGAGGCGGTAGCGCAGCGAGGCGAGCTCGGCGCGCAGCGCGGCAGGCACCTTGTCTCCGAAGGTGTCGTAGAACTCCTCGGTGAGGTCGGCCTCGGTCTTCCAGGCTTCGGTGTCGATCGAGAAGAGCTCCTCGAGGTCGGCCTCCGGCACGTCGATGCCGTCGAGATTGAGATCCTCGACCAGCGGCAGGCGACCGATCGGGCTGTCGATCGTCGACACCTCGCCCGACACGCGACGGATGATCCAGTCGACGACGCGCGAGTTGTCGCCGAATCCGGGCCACAGGAAGCGCCCGTCCGAACCGCGACGGAACCAGTTGACCTGGAAGATGCGGGGTGCGCGGTCGAAACGCAGGCCCCGTCCGACCTTCAGCCAGTGGCCGAAGTAGTCGGCCATGTTGTAGCCGCAGAACGGAAGCATCGCGAACGGATCCCGACGCAGTTCGCCGACCGTGCCCTCGGCGGCCGCCGTGCGCTCCGACGAGATGTTGGATCCGAGGAACACGCCATGCGTCCAGTCCGTGGCCTCGACCACGAGCGGCACGTTGGTCGCACGTCGTCCGCCGAAGAGGATGACGTCGAGCGGCACCGCCTCTTCCCAGTCCTCCGAGATCTGCGGGCACTGGGCAGCCGAGACCGTGAAGCGCGAGTTCGGGTGCGCGGCGGGGCGACCGGATTCCGGCGTCCATGCGTTGCCCTCCCAGTCGGTGAGGTGAGGCGGAGCCTGATCGGTCAGGCCCTCCCACCACACGTCCCCGTCGGGGCGGAGTGCGACGTTCGTGAAGATCGTGTTGCCCCAGAGCGTCTCGACGGCCGTGACGTTGGTCGACTCACCCGTGCCCGGCGCGACGCCGAAGAACCCTGCCTCGGGGTTGATCGCCCAGAGGCGACCGTCTTCGCCCGGTCGGATCCACGCGATGTCGTCTCCGAGGGTCTCGACGCGCCACCCCGGAATGGTCGGGCGCAGCATGGCGAGATTCGTCTTGCCGCACGCCGACGGGAACGCCGCAGCCACGTGGTAGGCCTTGCCCGCCGGATCGATCACGCGGATGAGCAGCATGTGCTCGGCCAGCCAGCCCTCGTCACGGGCGATGACCGAGGCGATGCGCAATGCGAAGCACTTCTTGGCGAGGATCGCATTGCCGCCGTAGCCGGAGCCGAACGAGTAGACCTCGAGCGTCTCGGGGAAGTGCACGATGTATTTGTCGTCGTTGCACGGCCACTCGACATCGGGCTCTCCCTCGGCGAGCGGTGCGCCGACCGAGTGCACGGTCTTGACCCAGGGTGCGCCCTCGGCGATCTGACGGGTCACCGCGTCACCGACGCGAGTCATGATGCCGATGGATGCCACTGCGTAGGCGCTGTCGGTAACCTGGACGCCGATGTGCGAGAGCGGCCCGCCGACCGGCCCCATCGAGAACGGCACGACGAACATCGTCCGGCCTCGCATCGAGCCCTCGAAGATCTCGGTCATCTTCTCGCGCATCTGCGCAGGAGGCGCCCAGTTGTTGGTCGGACCGGCATCCTCCTCGTTCTCCGACGAGATGTAGGTGCGGCCTTCGGTGCGCGCGACGTCGCTGGGGTGCGAGCGGGCGAGGTACGAACCGGGACGCCACTCGGGGTTGAGCTTGATCAGCTTGCCCTCGTCGACGAGCCCCCGCAGCAGCCAGTCGTTCTCGGCTCGCGAGCCGTCGACCCAGTGGATGGACGCCGGCTGTGTGAGAGCGGCGATCTCATCGACCCAGGCGGCGAGCTCAGCCATCGCAGGGGTGTCATACGTCGGAGCCGTCCCGAAGGTGCGCACAGGTGCGACAGATGATGCTCGGGGGGTGAAGACTTCGGCGATCGCCATGACTACTCCTTTGAAGTGAGGGGCGTTTCCTCCATCTTCTTCTGGTTCATACCCGACTTTTCGTCATTTCATGCGATAAGAATCGCAGTTCTTTCGATAGGATCAAGGAATGGCTCCTTCCGGCATCCACCTCGCGACCCTCGGCCACCGAATCAGGCACCACCGCCTCGACAAGGGGTTCACGCTCGATGAGCTGGGCGCGCTCGTCGGCGTCGCGGGATCGCAGCTGAGCCTGATCGAGAACGGCAAGCGAGAGCCGAAGCTCTCTCTGCTGCAGGGCATCGCGCTGGCCACGGGCACCGAGGTCACCGATCTCATCTCCGGCGAGCCGCCGAACCGACGCGCCGCTCTCGAGATCGAGCTCGAGCGCGCGCAGGAGAGCCCGGTGTTCCGGCAGCTCGGCATCGCCCCGGTGCGCGTCACCAAGGGGATGAGCGACGAGACGATCGAGTCGCTGCTCGGCCTGCACCGCGAGCTGCAGCGCCGAGAGCGCGAGGCGATCGCGACTCCCGAAGAGGCCAGGCGCGCGAACACCGAACTGCGCCTGCGAATGCGCGCGCAGAACAACTACCTCGCAGACATCGAGAGGCTCGCTGAGAAGCAGCTGCGGTCGGCCGGTCACGTGCAGGGGGCCCTCACCCACCGCACGGTGAGCATCATGGCCGAGAAGCTCGGCTTCGAGCTGATCTACGTCAACGACCTGCCGCACTCGACGCGATCGGTCACCGACCTCGAGAACGGGCGGATCTACCTGCCTCCGGCATCGATCCCGGGGGGCCACGGCCTGCGCTCCATGGCGCTGCAGGCCATGGCGCACCGCCTGCTCGGCCACACGCCGCCGACCGACTACGCCGACTTCCTGCAGCAGCGGCTCGAGATCAACTACTTCGCCGCCTCGTGCCTGATGCCCGAGACGGCCTCGGTCGCCTTCCTGCAGCAGGCGAAGAAGGACCGCAACCTCGCAGTCGAGGACTTCCGCGATGCGTTCGGCGTGACCCATGAAGCCGCCGGGATGCGAATGACCAACCTGCTCACGCAGCACCTGGGGATGTCGCTGCACTTCCTCCGCGTCGATGCCACCGGCGCGATCACACGCGTCTACGAGAACGACGATCTGCCCCTGCCGATGGATGTCACCGGCGCCGTCGAGGGGCAGCGGGTGTGTCGCAAGTTCCAGGCACGGGCGGCGTTCACGCAGCAGAACCGCACGAACGAGCACCACCAGTACACCGACACGCCCTCCGGCACGTTCTGGTGCTCGACGCAGACCGGCGCATCGACCGACGGCGAGTTCTCGATCACGGTGGGCGTGCCCTTCGATGACGCCCGCTGGTGGCGCGGGCGCGAGACCGCCGACCGCGCGGTCTCCACCTGCCCTGACGAGGCATGCTGCCGCCGCCCCTCCGCCGACCTCACCGACCGGTGGAACGGCAAGGCCTGGCCCAGCGCCCGCGTGCACACGCACATGTTCTCGCCGCTGCCCCGTGGGGCGTTCCCCGGCGTCGACGACAACGAGGTCTACAACTTCCTCGGGCGCCACGCGAGCGAGTGAGCTGAGCCACGGCAGGCCGGATCAGCCGCCGAGGAATCGGGTGAATCGCGCGAGAGCGCTGCGCACCGCTTCGTCGTCGGCGTCCGCCACGAAGAGTTCGGGGGCCGAGCCGAGCGAGGCACTCGCGTGCGTCCAGCATCCGATCACCCGACCGTCAGCGATGATCGTCGCCCGCACCATGCCGTTCTTGCCCGGTCCGACCAGCGCGAGATGCTCGGGCGCGCACACCGCCGTGCGGTCGGCATACGAGATGTAGTACTCGTCGAAGGCTCCGAGCGCGAGCACGTCGGCGACGGAGGGCGAGCGACGGGGGCGAGCGCCCGACACGAACAGGCCCTCCTCGATCTCGACCACCCTGCCCGCGGCTCTGTCGCGCGCTTCTCGCGACCGGCCGAGCGTGAGCCCCGACCACCACGCGAAGTCGGCGACCCCGGCCGGGCCGTGCCCGTCGACGTAGCGCACGAAGAGCTCTGCGAGTGGGTCGTCCGGCGCCGCATGCTCGCGGATGTGCTGGTCGACGAGCACGAAGCGCTGCTCGCGGCTCACCCGCTCTCGAGTGACGACCGGTCCCTGGCAGATCAGGCCGTCGAGGGTCAGTTCGCTCAGCAGGTGGATGCCGCGCTGCCCGCTCGGGTCGATGCCGATACCGGAGAAGACCTCGAACATCTCGGCGCGCGTGAGGCCGCCGTCGCTCAGCCGCGGCACCAATGCAGCCACGGCGGCGTCGACCATCGTCCGGTCGATCCCGAGATCGCGTCGCCTGCCTGCCGCCTGCTGGCGCTGTCGGTCGCCGGTCACCGACAGCACCCAACGCAGATCGCGGGCCGGGATGATGTGCAGGGTTCCGCGCATCGTCCACGCCCGCACCAGCTCTCCCCTGTCGAAGGCGCGATCGACCAGGTGCAGCGTGGGCTCTCTGCGTGTGCGCGCAGCGAGCGCCCAGCGTCCGGCGGTGAAGTCCTGGCTCTGCACCGCGAGCATGTGCGACGCGGCGTCGGTCACCGAGGCCGCGGGAGCCGTGAGTCGATGCGAGCGCAGACGCTCGGACAGAAGGGATGCGGACTTCATGCCCTCATCATGCCCGGTGCCGCCGACAGCGCTCTCACCCGTGCAGCGTCACCTCTCGGCGCTCGGGGAGCACGATCGGATGCGAGCCGGCCATGACCTCGAGCACGCGGATCACCTGGCACGAGTATCCGTACTCGTTGTCGTACCAGACGTAGAGGACGACGTCCGTCTCGTTGGCGATGGTCGCGAGGCCGTCGACGATGCCCGCGCGGTGCGAGCCGACGAAGTCCGTCGACACGACCTCCGGGCTCTCGACGTAGTCGATCTGCTGACGCAGCTTCGAGTGCAGCGAGACCCGACGCAGGTAGTCGTTGAGCTCGTCCTTGACCGCAGGGCGCTCGAGGCTCAGGTGCAGCACGGCCAGCGAGACGTCGGGCGTAGGCACCCGGATCGCGGAACCGGTGAGCTTGCCCTCGAGCTCGGGGAGCGCTCGTGCGACGGCTTTCGCTGCTCCGGTCTCGGTGATCACCATGTTCAGCACCGCAGAGCGACCCCGGCGATCACCGCTGTGGAAGTTGTCGATGAGGTTCTGGTCGTTGGTGAACGAGTGCACCGTCTCGACATGCCCACGGACGATCCCGTACGCCTCGTCGACCGCCTTGAGCACGGGCGTGATCGCGTTCGTGGTGCACGAGGCCGCCGTGATGATGCGGTCGTCGGGCTCGATCGTGCCGTCGTTGATGCCGTGCACGATGTTCTTCAGTGCACCCTTGCCCGGGGCGGTGAGCAGCACCCGTGCGACGCCCGTGGATTCGAGGTGGCGGCTGAGACCCGCCTCGTCGCGCCAGCGCCCGGTGTTGTCGACGACGATCGCGTCGTGGATGTCGTATGCCGTGTAGTCGATCGTCGCGGGGTCGTCGGAGTAGATCACCTGGATGCGGGTGCCGTTCGCGATGATCTGGTCGGCGTCCTCGTCGACCGTGACGGAACCGGCGAAGCGGCCGTGCACCGAGTCGCGCAGCAGCAGCGATGCGCGCTTGACGAGGTCGTTCTCCGAGCCTCGGCGCACGACGATGGCACGCAGCCGCAGACCGCTGCCGCCGCCGTTGTGCGCGATGAGGATGCGGGCCAGCAGGCGCCCGATGCGTCCGAAGCCGTAGAGCACGACATCGGTGGGCGCCGCAGCGACCGCACCGACCGCGGGCGCGAGGGCGTCGGCCAGATAGACGTCGAGAGGCAGGTCGCTGTCGGCGTGACCTGCGACGAGGCGCGCCAGGTCGAGCGACGATGCACCCGGGGCGAGGTCATGAACGCCCTCGAGCACCGCGAGGGTCTCATCCACCGCGAGCCGTTCGTGCCCGAGCTGCGCCACTCGGTCGTGCACCTCGACGATGCCGGTGGCGGAGAGTCCCAACAGTCGGTGTCCGTGGAGCGACGTGACCACGTCACGCTCGCGCTTGAGTGCGCCGATGAGCGGGATCATCCGCTCGGCCAGCTCTTCTCTCGCCGTCCAGTCGTCATGGGGTGCGGCGGTTACGTTCATCTGCGTCCTTGCATGTGTGAGCGCGCCGAGGTCGCCGGCGCGCGAGATTGCCGGGTGAGCTTCGGGGGATGCCTCCAGGGTACGCGCCGCGCTGCGGGGTTCAGAAATCGCGGCCTCCGCCCGCCGTTCACCTGCGCGACAGGGAATCCTGCGGTGGATCCCCGTGATCGTCGTCGGCTACCTCGCCGCCTTCACCCTGCTCGGAACCATCCTCGCCATGGGCATGCCTGTGGGCGTCGCCTACGGCGTGTGGTCAGCGGCCGGCGTCGCCATCACGGCGATCCTCGGCCGTGTGATCTTCAAGGACCACTTCTCGGTGCTGATGGCGATCGGCGTCGCCCTGATCGCTCTGGGTGTGCTGCTGATCGAATTCGGCGGATCGCACTGACGCTTCCCGCCTGCGGCGCTGCGCGTCAAGACGGCGGTCGAATTCAGAACCCCACGCACATCACGCTGACTCCCGCCGCCATCGCCCACGACTCGACCGTGAGCAGGCGGGCGGTCCGGCCCTGGTGCACGGGCACGATCACCCACTCGGAGACGACCGTCCAGAGCACCACTCCGATGACCCCCGCCACCACGAGCACCGACAGGAGTCCGTCGAGACCGTGGCCGCCGTGGCCGCCCGACTCGACCAGCGCCTCGCCCGTCGACAGGCTCTCGAACGAGCAGATCGCCATCACAAGCGACACCAGCGCGCGGTGGCAGCAGGTGGCCGCCGCCGGCGTTCCCCGCACGCCTGCCGTGCCGAGCATCGCAGACGCGAGAAGGACGATCCCGAGCACGAGACCGATCATCGCGTCGCCGCCGCTCACTGCGATGACGATCATCGCGCCGGCCATGATCAGCGCGCTCTGCCTCCCCTGCCACGGCACGGCCCGCCAGACCGCGACGCACGCCGCGGCCGAGACGACGGCGGCGAGCGCCATCAGCCACGGTGCTGCGGGGAGGAGGTGATCCACACACGCATCATATTGATCGACTGCTCAAAATAGCGATACCTGCGTCGGATGCGCGAGGATGGGCGTGTGCCCCGCGTCGTAGACCACGATGAGCGCCGCCGGCAGATCGCCGAGGCGCTGCTCGCCGTGGCCGCCCGCGACGGGCACGAGGCGGTGTCGTCTCGCGCCGTGGCCAAGGAGCTCGGCGTCGCGACGGGCTCACTCTGGCACTACTTCGACGGATTCGACGACGTGATCCGCGCGGCGGCGGCGGAGATCACCCGGCGCACGGACGAGCGCATCCGATCGGTGACCGCGGGGCTCCGCGGGCTCACCAGACTCGACGCCCTGATGCGGGAAGTCCTTCCCGTCGAGGCGGAGACACGCACCGAGGCGTACGTGGTCGTCGGATTCTGGGGACGCCTCGCGACGCTCGCGTCCTCCCCGGACGCCGGATCCCCCACGCTCGCGACCTGGCAGGACCGCATCAGCGAGGCCATCGATGAGGCGATCGTCGACGGCGAGCTGTCGGATGCCACGCCGAAGCAGGCGGTGATGTCGCTGCTCCGATCGATCACGTACGGGCAGCAGGTGCTCGAGGTCACCGAGCCGCGCGGCGCCGAGGCGCATCTCGCAGTGCTCGACAGCATCCTCTCGCCCTGGCGCGCCTGAACCCCTCGCGCCCACCCAACACCCCGCGCCCGCGCTCGCGCTCTGCGCAGAGTCGATCGTCAGCAGGCTCTTGTGCACCCCGCCACACCGTCGTACCATCGAGCCAATCCGTTTATTGAGCGCTCGCTCGAAATAGTGAGGTACGACGATGTCCCACCCCCAGCCCGTCTCCATCGACCGGATCCCGACGCCGCATCCGCTCGACCCGCTCACCGGCGCCGAGATCGCCGCAGCCCGCGCCGTGCTCGAATCCGCCGGGCTGCTCGGCGAGACGGTTCGCGTGCCGATGCTCCTGCCGGACGAGCCCACCAAGCAGGAGCTCGCCGCGTGGACGCCCGGCTCCCCCATCGACCGGCGGGTCGACGCGACCCTGCTCGACACCGCGACCGGGGTCGCCACCGAGGTGGTCGTCTCGATCACCCGCGGCGAGGTCCTGCGCAACGAAAGGGTGCCCAACGACGCGCCCCCTTACGGCCAGCCGCAGTACCTCTTCGAGGAGTACGAGCGCGCGGAGGCGATCGCGAAGGCCTCGCCCGAGTGGCAGGCGGCGATGACGCGCCGCGGACTCGCAGATCACATGGAGCTCGCGTTCTGCGGCCCGCTCGCCCCGGGCTACACCGGCCGTGCCGACGAGGTGGGTCGCCGCGTCATCCGCTCGCTCACCTTCCTGAGGTACGACGAGAACGACTCCCCCTGGGCGCATCCGGTCGAAGGCCTCGTGGTGCACATCGATCTGACCGCGGGCAGCGTCATCCGCATCGACGACGAGGGCGATGTGCCGGTGCCCGCGGGTCACGGCAACTACTACCCCGAGGTGCAGGGCGCGGCGCGCACGACGCTCAAGCCCACCGAGATCACCCAGCCGGAGGGGCCGAGCTTCGCCGTCACCGGATCTCTGGTCGAGTGGGAGAACTGGTCGATGCGGGTCAGCTTCAATGCGCGCGAGGGGCTCGTGCTGCACGACGTCGCGTTCGACGGACGCTCGGTGCTCAGCAGAGCGAGCGTGCCCGAGATGGTCGTGCCCTACGGCGACACCGCGCCAGGTCGCTTCTGGATCAGCTACTTCGATGCCGGTGAGTACCTGCTCGGCAAGAACGCGAACCACCTCGAGCTGGGTTGCGACTGCCTGGGCGTGATCCGCTACCTCGACGGCTACGTCGCCGACGATCACGGTCACCCCGTGCGCATCCCCAACGTCGTCTGCATGCACGAGGAGGACTACGGCATCCTCTGGAAGCACACCGACCTCGCGGGACGCTCGGATGTGCGCCGCTCGCGACGCTTCGTGGTGTCGTACTTCTCGACGATCGGCAACTACGACTACGGCTTCTACTGGCACTTCTACCTCGACGGCTCGATCGAGGTCGTGGCCAAGGCGACGGGAATCGTGTTCGCAGGTGCCGGCGAACCCGGCGTGCAGCAGAAGCACGCCACCGAGCTCGCCCCAGGGGTGTTCGCCCCCGTGCACCAGCACCTGTTCTGCGCTCGACTCGACGTCGCGATCGACGGCGACAAGAACCGCCTGTTCGAGATCGACGCTCAGCGCATCCCCATGGGGCCCGACAACCCGTTCGGCAACGCGTTCACCTGGTCGGAGACTCAGCTCTCCTCCGAGTCCACCGCTCAGCGCGATGCCGATTCGTCCGTCGCGCGCGCCTGGGAGGTGCAGAGCACATCGCGCACGAACCATGTCGGGCGCCCGACCGCGTACCACCTGATCCCCCAGCCGACCGCACTGCTGATGGCCGACCCCGAGTCATCCGTGGCGGCGCGAGCAGCCTTCGCGACCAGGCACCTGTGGGCGACGCAGCACGAGCAGGGGCAGATCTGGCCCGCCGGCCGGTATCCGAACGCGCATCAGGGCGGCTCCGGCCTGCCCGAATACACCGCCGGAGACCGATCGCTCGACGGCGAGGACATCGTGCTGTGGCACACGTTCGGCCTGACGCACTTCCCTCGCCCCGAGGACTGGCCGATCATGCCCGTCGACTACGCCGGATTCTGGTTCAAGCCCAACGGGTTCCTCGATCAGAACCCCGCGATGGACGTCCCGGAGTCGTCTCAGGCGCACGTCTCTGCGGATGCAGGATGCTGCGGAGGCGGCGGATCCTGCACCTGCGACCACTGACCCTCGGCGTCGCTGTCGTAGGTCAGCGCGTCGTCGTCATCCGGAAGCCCCTGGCGGAAGCACGCGGCGAACGTGCCCCTCAAGAGAGTCGGGCGATCGCGACGCGCAGGATTCCGTCAGCCTCGTCGAGCGCCTGAGCCGAGTCATCTGCCGATGCCCCCGTGGAGATCATCAGGATCGCCAGCTTGACGGAGCCGCCGGCCGCGTCCAGCGCGGCGGAGGCTTCGTCGACCCCGGCGCCGGTGAGCTCGGTCACCGTGCGGATCGAGCGCGCGTGCAGCTTCTCGTTCGTGGCCAGCAGGTCGACCATCACGCCGTGGTGCGTCTTGCCGAGCTTGATCATCGAAAGGGTGGTGAGCATGTTCACGACGAGCTTCTGCGCGGTTCCCGACTTCAGACGCGTCGACCCCGAGATGAACTCCGGCCCGGTGACGACCTCGATCGCGATCTCGGCGACAGCCCCGATCTCGGATGCCGGGTTCGAGGCGATCGCGACGGTGAGCGCGCCGACTTTCCGCGCGAACTCGAGGCCGCCCACGACGTAGGGGGTGCGACCGGACGCCGAGATGCCGACGACCGTGTCGCGCTCGGTGAGCCCGAGCTCCTGCAGCGAGGCCGCCGCGGCTTCGTCGTCGTCCTCGGCGTTCTCGACCGCAGCGCGGATAGCCGTCTCCCCGCCGGCGATCAACCCCACGACCATCGAGGGGTCCGTACCGAAGGTCGGCGGGCATTCGCTGGCGTCGAGCACTCCGACGCGGCCCGCGGTGCCCGCCCCGAGGTAGATGAGGCGCCCGCCGGCGCGGAAGCGTTCGGTGATGCCGTCGACGGCTGCAGCGATCTCCGCGCTGCGCTCTCCGACCGCGGTCGGGACACGGTGATCCTCGGCGTTCATGCGCCGCACGAGCTCGGCTGTCTCGAGCAGGTCGAGATCGCCCCGCTCCGTCGTCGACGCCTCCGTGCCGAGCGTCGAGAGGACGTCGAGGAGGGCGGTCAGTCTGGCGTGTTCATTCGGCACGATGCACGAACCTTTCATGGGGAAGATCAGTGCGCTCCGCGAGCAGGAGCGCTCCGTCGATGGCGTCACCGGCTGAGGCGGCGACAGCGCGGCCCGCGGCGCCCAGCGCCCGGTCGAGTGCCGAGCGGAACCAGACATGTGCGGTGAGTCCGCCGTGGAGGGCGACATCTCGGCTGTCCGCAGACGCGGCGACCGCCGATGCGACCAGGAGACGGACGCCCTCGGCGACGATCTCCACCGAGACGGGGTCGCCGCTCTCTGCCGCATCGAGCACCAGCGGTGCGAGTGCCGCGAGGCGACGGGGCAGCGGGCCATCGGTCGCGAGCCAGGCGGGAATCGCCGCAGGGCCGCCGATCGTCGCGCCCACGGCATCCGTGAGCACTGTCGTGGGTGCGAGGCCGACCGAGGCACGCAGGACAGCGCGCAGCGCCTCTCGCCCGAACCAGGATCCGCTGCCGAAATCCCCCAGCTCGGGTCCCCACCCGTCGACGAGGGTGGCCACCTCGCCGTCGATGCCGAGGGCCGCTGCGCCGGTCCCGGCGATCAGGAGCACGCCTGCCCCGCCACCGAGCGCTCCTGCGTGGGCGGACACGACGTCAGAGGTCACGGACACCGGCACCCGCATCGCTCGGGCGAGCCCGTGTGCGAGCTCGGATGCGGCCTCGGGGGCCGCCCAGGCTCCCGCAGCGCCCACCGAGACGTCTGAGATCGGCTCATCGAGTCGCTCTCTCAACGGGAGGATCGCGGCGAGTGCTGCGGCGACACCGTCTGCGGCCGCAAGACCGGGTGCCCCGATGCCGTCGTACACGGGCCGGCGCTGAGGGCGGAGATCGTTCGCGCCCCACGGCCCCGAGATCACCGCACGGCATCGCGATTTGCCGAGGTCGACGGCGACATGGGCTCGCGAAGCAGACATGGAAATAGTCTACGCACCAGCGGTCGGGCATGAAAGAATTGTTCACACGACCGAAATCCGCCCCCCGCCAGGAGAGCCATGAGCATCCAGACGACCATCGCGACAGCGGCCGAGAAGCTGCCGCCGTCGCTGGCGCGCATCGCTCGGACGATCGCCGACGATCCCACCCTCGTCGTCGACAGCACGATCACCGAGATCGCTGCGAGGTGCGACACCTCGGTGGCCTCGGTCGTCCGCTTCTGCCGCACGATCGGGGTGAACGGCTACGCCGCGTTGAGAATGGCGCTGGCCACCGAGCTCGGCCGCGAGTCGGTGCAGTTCCCTGCGGCATCCGGTTTCGGTTCCGAGATCTCCGCGGCCGACACGCTGCGCGAAGCGACGGCGAAGCTCGCGGCGCTGGAGCTGCTGGCCATCGAGGAGACGATCGCGAACCTCGATTACGACAGCCTCGCCGCTGCGGTCGAAGCGATCGACGACGCCGATCGCGTGCTGCTGTTCGGCATCGGAGCGAGCGGGCAGGCAGCTGCCGACCTCGGCCGCAAGCTGCTCCGCATCGGACACGCGGCGATCGTGCTCACCGACTCTCACGAGGCGAGCGCCGCCGCATCGCTCGGAGCGAGGAAGACGGTCGCCATCGGCTTCTCGCACTCGGGGACGACCCGCGAGACCGTGCACTTCCTGCAGACCGCGCGCGCCGCGGCCGGCGTCACGATCGGTGTCACGGGAGGATCATCATCACCCGTCACCGAGAGCTGTGATCACGCCCTGCTGACTCGTGCCCGCGAGCCGCGACTCCGCGCCGGGGCGATGGTCAGCCGGATCGCGCAGCTCGCCGTCGTGGACTGCCTGTTCGTCGGCGTCGCGCAGCGCCGACATGCGCACACGATCCACGCCCTCCAGCGCACCGCCGACGCCACGCAGCCGTTGCGCTGAACAGGCGGCTCTCAGGCCGGAACCGGCTCGTGCCGACGCTCCGGATCGACCGATCCAGCCGTCCGCAGGAACACGATGATCCAGCTGAAGATCAGCACGGCGGCGATCAGCTCGACCGCTGTGAGGTTGTAGTAGCCGACGGCGAAGAACGACGCGAGCAGGATGATCACCAGCACGTAGGCCCAGCCGAACGCCACGAAGACCCGAGGGATCGTGCGCAGGAACCACGGCAGACCCACCACGACGACCGCGAACACGACGACCATGCCGGTGGCCACCGTGTTGTGCACGAGGAAGAACTCGTCGACGGGGAAGATCCCGACGCACGCGAGGAAGATGCCCATCAGGATCAGACCGCCGCGCACGATGAAGCGGCCGCGCCGATCGATCGGGTCGTCCACCGGCAGCCCCGCCGTGGCGTAGCGCGCGATCGTCGTGACCATGACGCCGGCGATGATCAGTGTGATGTTGAAGGCGGCCGAAGCGCTGTTGGTGCTCATACCGAGCGCCGAGAGGTTGTCCTGCCACCAGTGCACATCGCTGGAGGCGAGCATCGCGGCGAATGCGCCGACCACGAGGAACACCGCGAGCACGAGCGACAGCACTGTCGGCGTCAGCGCCACGGCGCTGAGGAATGTCACATAGGCGGTGAGGGCGAACGCCACAGCCACCAGGACCGCGCCCGGAAACGCGAAGACCGGGGCGTCGGTGAAGCTGCGCTCGAGCAGCTCGGCGATGCCGAGCCACCCCAGGTAGGCGATGGCTGCATGCGCGAAGGCGATCGCGGCCAGGTCGTACCAGCGCAACCGATCCCCCGGAACGCTGAATCCGTCGCGGGTGCCGTCCGGCGCGATCGTCGCGGGCCTGACGACGAGGCGGCCGAGCGCGAAGGCGAGCACCGCGGTGATCGCACCCCCATAAGCTGCGAACGCTCCGATCGAGCCGGTGCCGCTGATCGCCATCTCCTGGCCCCAGAAGACCGGCCACCCGATCGCGAACCCGAGCACGAAGAACACCGCCCCGACGATCAGCGCGGTGGCTTCGAACACCGCATCCGCCGTGTCGGGTCCCCGCAGCTGACGCAGGACCTGCATGACCTTGTCACCGAGATATCGCATCGCTGGCCTCCGCCCACATCATAGAAGCCTCGCCCTCTGGACGGTGCCGGTGATAACATCACGGCACGGATCGTATACAACGTCGTCGTTCCACCACCCGAGGTGATCAGTCATGAACGGTGCACTCGCCGCCCCCGCCGAATCGGTGTCGACGCTCGTCGCGCGCAACATCAGCGAATTCCGCGCCGCCGTCTCGGAGTCCTTCGTGCCGCTGCAGGTCTCGACCGCCGGGCCCGACCACTTCCGCGGGATCATCCGCGGCGCGTCGGTCGATGAGGTGCACGTGAACGAGGTGCGCGCCACGTCGCACGTCGTGGAGCGGACGCCCGAGCTCATCGCGCGCAGCGACCGGTCGTACTTCAAGCTCAGCCTCATGCTCGCAGGCACCGGGATGCTGATCCAGGACGAACGGGAAGCCGTGCTCCAGGCCGGGGATCTCGCCGTGTACGACACCGATCGTCCCTACTCCCTGGTCTTCGACGACGACTTCCGCACGATGGTCGTCATGTTCCCGAAGCATCTGATCAGCCTCCCCTCCGACATGATCGGGCAGCTCACCGCTGTGCGGATCTCGGGTCAGGGCGGTCTCGGCGGGATGGTCGTGCCCTATCTCACGCAACTCGCCGGCAACCTCGATCAGCTCGCCGGAACGACGGGAGCCCGGCTGGCGCACAGCGCGCTGGACCTCGTCACGACGGTGTTCACCCGCGAACTCGGCCTTGACGAAGCGTCGGCCGATCCTCATCGCGCTCTCGTGCAGCGCATCCGCTCGTACATCGACCGCAACCTCGCCTCGACCGACCTCGGACCTGCGACCATCGCGTCGGCGCATTTCATCTCGACCCGCCACCTGCACGGACTGTTCCAGGAGCAGGGCGTGACCGTCTCGACGTGGATCCGCACGCGCCGCCTCGAGCAGTGCCGTCGTGATCTGCTCGACCCGATGCTCGCCGATCGTCCCGTCGCCGCGATCGCCGCCCGGTGGGGCTTCGTCGATGCGGCGCACTTCAGTCGCGCATTCAAGACCGCCTTCGGCATCTCCCCCAGCGAGTACCGCGCAGCGCACTGACCCGGGACCGTTCAGCCCGTCGAACGGCGCTCGGCGTACGGCCTGTCAGGGAACGTAGACCGGCGGTGCGAACATCGTGCCTCCGTAGAGCAGCTGCACCGCGACGAAACCCGGCAGCGACACCGCAACGACGAGCACCACCGCCAGCGCCAGACTTGCCGGCACTCCGCGCCGTCCACCGTCGTGGACGGCGAAGAACGCTCCGATCGCGACCAGGGCATGGAACACCAGCACCGGCACGAGGCCGACGGTGAATCCCCAGCCCTCCATCGTCGACCCGGCGCTGACGGCCTTGGACTGCTCGCTGAACTGCTCCTCGTAGGACATTCCGCACCACACCCACGCCACGGCGAAGAGGAGCAGAGCGAAGAAGACGGATGCCGTCCAGGCGACTGCCTTGACCGCCGGCGACAGGGCCGGCCGAGGTTCTGTTCGCATGCCTCATCCTGACAGCCGAGAGCGCGGCGAGGACGACGGCACGGCAGACTCCCGCCTCATCCTTGCTCTGCAGGGCACGCCGGTTGACTGTCGGCGCGCGATGGCGCCGCCTCTCTTGAGCGGATGCCGTGCCCGGCCGGAGCATGGGGCAAGCGCACCGCGATGACGCGATGCCCGGAGCGACGATGCTCCGCTGGATGCGACGTCAGGACCCCCATGATCGCCCCTGTCACGACCGATTCCGCCCTCGACGAATGGCGCACCTACGACGAGTTCGCCGCGGGCATCGACACCTTCCGACTGCCGAACGCCTCGCTGTCGGGCACCGCGCTGGCGCTCGCCCTCGATGACGGCTCGACGCTCTCGTTGACGTTCGACGGGATCGCCGTCACCTGGTCGGGCCTCGGAGCAGACGGCACCGACCCGTACGACGCCGTGGCCGTGCGCGACGACGTGGTGTTCGTGAACATCCCGCTCGAGAGCCGCGAGCGCGAGGCCATCACCGTCGTGTACTCGACGACGACGCACCGGGCGACCGTCGTGCGGTCGCGGATCGCGGCCGAGGCCGTCGAGGGCATCCCGCAGGTCGGGCAGGACTTCTGGGCGGCGACCACCGACGGTGGCACCGCGACGGGCTCAGTGCCCGGGCCGAGCCGAGACCTCATCGGCAAGCGCAACGTCTACCGATACAGCCCGCACCACCTCTACGAGCACGTGTACATCTCGAGCCGCCGCTATGCATGGCAGTGCCTGGAGGGTGTGCAGCGCGGGCACGGCGACATGGACCTCTCGACGGTCTGGAAGTTCGCCGACGGGCTCTACCTGTTCTGCTTCCGTGAGTTCCGCATCGCGGTCGCGAGTGTCTGGCTGCACGACCTCGGCTACCAGCTGATGACGACCGGGATCTTCCTCGGCCTGAACGGCGACGGCGACGCCGAGCACTCACGAGGCGGCGGCCACATCTATCCGCTCGGGTCCGTCGAGTACCCCGACGCTCAGCCCGTCTGACCGACGACTTTCAGGAAGGACTCCGATGAGCAACGCAGACATCATCACCGCGCACTACGCGGCGAGCGACCGCGGCGACCTCGACGGCATGCTCGCACCGCTCGCCGACGACGTGAGCTGGACCGAGGCCGCCGGCTTCCCCTACGCCGGCACATACCTGGGACCGGATGCGGTGGCTGCGGGTGTCTTCCAGCGCATCCACGACGAGTGGGACGACTACACGGTCGCCATCGACGAGGTCATCGACGGCGGAGACGTGGTCGTGGGCATCGGCACCTACTCGGGTACGTACCGAGCGACCGGCCGATTCTTCGCCGCCCGCGTCGCGCACGTCTGGCGCCTGATCGATCACAGGGTCGTCGCTTTCGAGCAGTTCACCGACACCGAACTGGTCAACCGCGCGCTGCGCGACTGACCGCAGCAGTCCCGAAGCACACGAGAGGCAGGAATCACATGAACAAGCGAGTATCCGGCAC
Source organism: Microbacterium sp. MEJ108Y (assembly GCF_000834175.1). Lineage (NCBI taxonomy): Bacteria > Bacillati > Actinomycetota > Actinomycetes > Micrococcales > Microbacteriaceae > Microbacterium > Microbacterium sp. MEJ108Y. The sequence continues at coordinate 590,308 of NZ_JXQX01000038.1, forward strand.
TGCGGCGCTCATCGCCGTGGCGGCCCTCACCCTGGCCGGCTGCGCCGGCGGAGACGGCAGCGGGGGCGGCGAGGGCTCCCCCATCGTCGTCGGCTCCGTGAACACGATCAGCGGCCCGGCGACGTTCCCCGAGGCATCCCTCGCGACCGCCGCCGTGTTCGACGCGTTCAACGAGGCCGGCGGCCTCGACGGACGCACCATCGAGTACAAGACCCTCGATGACAAGGGAGACCCGGCGACCGCCACGGCATCCGCCCGCGAGCTCGTCGGCAGCGACGGGGCCGTCGCCCTGGTCGGATCGGCGAGCCTGATCGAGTGCGAGATCAACGCGAAGTACTACGAGCAGGAGGACATCCTGTCGCTTCCCGGCATCGGGGTGGACACCGGCTGCTTCGCCAGCGACAACATCTCGCCCGCGAACGTCGGCCCGTTCAACGACATGACCCTCACCCTGCAGTACGGCTCCGAGGTGCTCGGGCTCGATGACATCTGCATCCTGCTGGAGATCGCAGGTTCCACGCGCCCGACCTACCAGGCCGCGATCGACAGATGGACCGAGATCACCGGCAAGGAGCCGAAGTACGTCGACGACACCGTGCCCTACGGCGCATCGGACTACACGCCCTACATCGTGAAGGCCCGTGAGCAGGGGTGCAAGGCACTCGCGATCAATCCGGTCGAACCCGACGCGATCGGCCAGGTCAAGGCTGCGAACGCCCAGGGATGGGACGACGTGACCTGGCTCTACCTGACCAGCGTCTACAGCGAGAACTTCGCCGACGCGATCGACGCTGCGGGCGCCGGCATCTACGTCCCCGCCGAGTTCTATCCGTTCACGGACGACGACGAGATCAACGCCGATTGGCGGGAGCTGATGGAAGCGAACGACATCCCCCTCACCTCGTTCAGTCAGGGCGGATACCTCGCGGCGACCTACTTCATCGAGGTGCTCGAGGGCATCGACGGCGAGATCACGCGCGAGACCGTCACCGAGGCGCTGCGAGGGATGGAACCGATCGAGAACCCCATGGTCGGAACGCCCTATGCCTTCGGCACGCAGAACACCGCCGGCTGGCCGATCATCCTCGAATCCGGCACGAACGCCTGGGAGAAGGTCGCCGACGACTGGCTCCGCATCGGCGAGTAGCCGCCCCTCGCCTGCCGCCGAGCGCATTCTCGGCGGCAGGTCTCCTCCCCCTCACACCAGAAAGGACGCCTCATGCTGCAAGGCGCCATCGCCGGTCTCGCCGCCGGCGGTCTCTACGCGGTCCTCGGAGTGTGCCTGACCCTGATGTCACGCCTCGTGCGTGTCGTCAACTTCGCCCAGGCCGCGACCGGGATGTTCGGCGCCTTCAGCGCCGTATGGTTCGTCAGCGAACTGGGGCTGCCGATCTGGCTCGGCTCCGTGCTCGGCGTGCTCATCGGCGGGGTGCTCTCAGCCGCGATCGGATGGATCGCCGCGACCTGGCTCTCCGAGGCCTCCACCACCACCCGATCGGCGATGACCGTCGGTCCCCTGCTGCTGCTGATCTCGATGTCGTTCATCCTGTTCGGCAACAAGCCGCAGCCCTTCACGCCGATCATCGCCGGTCCTGCGTTCTCCTTCGGCGGGGTCGTGATCAGTCAGGTGACGATCGCCACAGTCGTCATGGCGATCGTGACGGCGGTCGCGGTGCGGATCGTCCTGCGCCGAACGAGGGTCGGCACGCAGCTGCGCGCGCTGTCGGAACGCCCGACGACCGCCGAACTCCTCGGCATCCGATCGCGCCCGCTGTCGATCGCCGTGTGGTTCGTCACCGGCGTGATCAGCGCGATCGCGATCATGATCGTCGCGCCGTCGCAGTCGAACGACGCGACCAGCCTCGCGATGCTCATCGTCCCCGCCGCAGCCGCCGCGCTGCTCGGGGGCTTCCGCCGACTCGATCTCGCCGTCGTCGGCGGAGTCGTGCTCGGTGTGCTCGGCGGTCTCGTCGCGCAGATCGACGAGGTCGCGCTCGTGCGCAACTTCCTCCCGTTCCTGTTCATCGTCGTCCTGCTCCTGTGGACGCAGCGCAAGGAGGTGTGGGATGCCGCTCGCTGATCGTCCCTGGTTCCGTCTGTCCTGGCCTCTCGCCGTCGCCGCCGTCGCGGTCGGGGCGGGTGCCGTCCTGAGCACGGCGCTTCCCGGCTACTTCGTCTTCCTCGCGATCAGCGCGGTCGTCGCGGCCATCGCGATCCTGGGACTCGGCATCGTCACCGGGTCTGCCGGAATGATCGCGCTGTGCCAACTCACCTTCGCCGCGGTGGGCGCCTGGATCGTGTCCCTGCTGAACGTCATGCAGGCCCCGGGCGGTTTCGTCGTCTGGCTCGTGGTGGGTGGCATCGCGGCGGGCCTCGTCGGCATCCTCGTCGGTCTTCCGGCGCTGCGGCTGCGCGGTGTCAACCTCGCCGTCGTCACCCTGGGATTCGCCGCTGCCGCAGACGTCACCCTCGTGCAGATCCAGTTCCCGGGCTCCGCCGACGGCACGGCCGTCGAGCGCCCCACGTTGTTCTCGAACGACCGAGAGTTCTTCTTCCTCTCGGTGGTGGTGCTCGCCGTCTGCGCTTTGGGCGTGTTCTTCCTGCAGCGCGGACGCTGGGGCTCGAGCTGGAAGGCCGTCGCCTTCTCGGAACGCGGCACCGCGGCTGCCGGCCAGAGCGTGCAGAGCGCGAAGCTCACCGCGTTCGCCGTCTCGGCCGCACTCGGCGGCATCGCCGGCGGGCTGCTCGCCGGTCAGGTGCAGCTTCCGTTCGCATCGAGCTTCACCCCGCTGCAGTCACTCGCCCTCTACGTGCTCGCCGTCATGTCGGGAGCGCATCTGATCGACATGGCGATCCTCGGCGGCATCCTCTGGGTGCTCGTCCCCGAGCTCCTGAAGCGCTGGGGAGTGCCGCAGGACTGGGCATTCGTCGTCTTCGGAGTGCTCGGCGTGCAGGCGATCACCAGCGGAACCAACCTCGGGCAGGGCATCCGCACCCTCCTCTGGAAACGCACGGATCGCAAGACGGCGTCGGCGACCCTGACGGCGCTGCCTCCGGATGCCGAGGCGGGCGACACGGTCATCACGACCACGACCACCGCGACCGTCGACGAGCGCGCGCTCGACGGCGCACCCGTGCTGACGGTCGAGGGGCTCACGGTGCAGTTCGGCGCGCTCAAGGCACTCGACGACGTGTCGTTCCAGGTGCCCGCGGCGTCGATCATGGGACTCATCGGCCCGAACGGAGCGGGCAAGTCGACCTTCGTCGATGCGATCAGCGGGTTCCTGCCGAAGCACGGAGGGCGGGTGCTGCTCGGAGATCGAGACCTGGCCGGCCTCTCGCCCACGCGTCGCGCACGACTCGGTCTGCGCCGCACCTTCCAGCAGGACAGGGTGCCGCCGGCGCTCACCGTCGGCGCATACGTCAGGTTCGTGGCGCGGCGGCGACTGGCTGCCTCCGACATCGACGAGGTGCTGGAGTTCTTCGGATGCCCCCCGGCGCGTGCGCGTCTCTCGAGCATCGATGTCGGCACCAGACGGCTCGTCGAGGTGGCGGCGAACGTGATCTCGCGGCCGCGACTGCTGATCCTCGACGAGCCGGCGGCCGGCCTGTCGCACGATGAGCACCTCGCTCTCGCCGCGAGACTGCGTGAGCTGCCCGCTCGCTACGGCGTTGCGCTGATCATCATCGAGCACGACCTGGATCTGGTGCGCTCGGTGTGCCCGACGCTCACCGTGCTCGACTTCGGTCGGGTGCTCGCGAGTGGGCCGCAGGCAGAAGTGCTCGCGAACCCCGAGGTCGTGAAGGCCTACATGGGAGAGACGGAGCTGCTGAAGTGAGCGAACTCGTGCTGAATTCGGTGACCGTGAGTCGCGGCGCAGGACCCGTGATCTCGGATGTGAGCCTGACGGTCAGAGGTGGAGAGGTGCTGGCCTTGGTCGGACCGAACGGAGCGGGCAAGACGAGCCTGATCGAATCGGTGTCCGGCGTGACCCCGCACTCCTCGGGGTCGCTGATGCTCGACGGCGAGCCGATCGACAAGCTGTCCCGGGTGTCGAGGGCGCGCCGCGGCATCGTGCACATCGAGCAGGGGCGAGCCGTGTTCCCGTCGCTGACGGTGCGCGAGAACATCTCGCTCACTGCGCGGACGCCTGCGGAACTGGATGCTGCGCTCGCGCAGTTCCCCGAACTCGAGAAGCGCATCGACTCCCCCACCGCTCTGCTGTCCGGTGGCGAGCAGCAGATGGTGGTGCTCGCCCGTGCGTTCGCCGCGAAGCCCCGGATCCTGTTGATCGATGAGATGTCGCTCGGGCTCGCGCCGGTGGTCTTCATGCGGCTCATGCCGATCGTGAAGTCGATCGCCGAATCCGGCGTCGGCGTGCTGCTCGTGGAACAGTTCACGCAGCTCGCCCTCGGGCTCGCTCGGGAGGCCGTCGTGGTCGCCGGCGGCCGCGTCTCTTTCCAGGGCACCGCCGAGGAGTTGAAAGAGGACTCGCAACTGCTGCATCGCGCGTACCTCGGAGGGTGATGGTCGGTCGCCTCGGACTCCGGCTGCTGCGCAGTAGCCTGAGGGGATGACTGAGACCATCAGCGCCCGCGCCGTCCTGCTCGACATGGACGGCACTCTCGTCGATTCGACCGCCGTCGTGGAACGGCTGTGGCTGGAGTGGGCCGCGCCGCACGGAATCGACCCGGCGACGGTGCTGCATGTCGTGCACGGTCGCCAGGGACATCAGAGCATGGCGATCATGCTTCCGGAGCGGGATCACGAGATCAACATCCGAGAGAACGCCGTGATGCTGGCGAACGAGAGCAAGGACGTCGATGGCGTCATCGCGATCGAGGGCGCCGACGTGCTGCTCGATGCTCTGCGCCCCTATCCGCATGCGATCGTGACGTCCGCCGACGTGACGCTGATGAACGCCCGCATGGGCCAGGCGGGGCTCACGGTGCCCTCGCTGACCGTGACCGCAGAGAGCGTGTCGGCATCGAAGCCGGACCCTGAAGGCTTCCTGCTGGGTGCGAAGCTGCTCGGCATCGACCCCGCCGACTGCGTCGTGTTCGAGGACTCCGGCGCGGGTATCCAGGCCGCCCATGCTGCAGGGATGCGAGTCGTCGGCGTGGGCTCTCACGCGACGTCTCACCAGCCGACCTTCCACGTCGACGATCTCACGCAGGTGGCCGTGGTTCCGACCGCTGACGGGTTCGAGCTCACCGTTCGATGATGCGGTGGCGTGGGCACGGCGGTGACGCAGTGACCCGCTGACGCTGCTGCGGCGAGTGCAGGACTGCGGGACTGCCGGACTGCCGGACTGCGGCGCTGCGGCGCTGCGGCCTGCGGCGCTGCGGCGCTGCGGCGAGACCATCGCATCGGGAGATCATCGCATCGGCAGTGCGGCGTGACGCCGCTCCGACGACGCGCTGAGACCCGACACGTCGGAGGCGCGCGAGTAGCTCCTCGGCGGAGCACCGTTGAGGCGTGCTCTGACCGTTCGTGGCGGTGTGGTTGATTTCGCCCATGTCATCCGGCGCGGGCGAAGCGCGCGGGAACTTTGAATTGCGCTGCACTGAGTCGTGGGGTGCGCCATCGCTGGCCGGGATCCCACCATGCCGGGCCGCGCACCTGCGGGAGGCCGTCGTTCATCCGGATCTCCCACCCTGAGGTGCCGAGGGAGCGGTGGTGCCACCAGCACAACGGCACACCGTTATCCGTGTGCGTCGGGCCGCCCCTGGCGTGCTCGGTGACGTGGTGGATCTCACACCATGATGCGGGGACGTGGCATCCGGGGATCAGGCACTCCTTGTCGCGGGCGATGATCGCCCGACGCTGGTGCACGGTGAAGATCCGATCCGTGGTCGTGATCCCGATGATCCGCCCCTCGTCCATGAGCACGCGCTGGATCGCCCCCGAGCATGCGACCTGCGCGGCGACGGAGACGGGAACATGGGCACCGGAGCCGGGGATCGCCGCCCACCCACCATTGCCGCTCGCTCCAGACGCAGCACCGGCACCTCCGAAGGCAGCGCCTCCGAAGGCAGCACCGGTGGCATGAGTGGCGTGGGTGGCGAGGTCGTTCGCGTCGACGGTGACGACGACGACCGGTGATGCGCCGCCGAGGGTGGGCATGTCCTTGTGCCGGGCCGCGATGCCGAGCGCTGCGGTCAGGGCGTCGTGGCGTTTCTGGGCTGCGGTGCGGTCATCGAGCACAGACCGCGGGTCGGAGTTGAACGGATCGGTCTCCTCCGGATCGCGCCCCCTCTCGGCGTCAGCGTCGACGCCAGAACCGGCACCAGCACCAGCACCAGCAGGAGAAGAGTCGGTGTCCGAAGAATCGGTGTCGGCACCGGGGGCCCCGGTCGGGGCGAAGAACACCCCGGGCATCGGCGGCCCGTCGCCCTTCGGGTTGAGGATCGCGTCCAAGATGAGCTGCA